>DATJJD010000260.1:0-7227 GCA_035492545.1 Puia sp. | reverse complement strand
TTATTCTTCAACCGTCACCTGCAATGTCTCGTCGCCTTTGAATTGAAACGGGGGAAATTCAAGCCCGAATATGCCGGACAGCTCAACTTCTATTTGAACGTTCTGGATGAAAAGATAAAGTTGCCTAATGAAAACCCAAGTATCGGCATTGTCCTTTGCAAAGAAAAGAACAATACCGTGGTAGAATTTGCTGTAAAGACCATCGATAATGCGATGGGAGTAGCAACGTACCGAATGACCAAAGAAGTTCCCAGGGAAATGAAAGGTATCCTTCCGAATACCGATGAGCTTGTCAAGTTGTTATGAGGTTGCCGGCCTGACCGAAGGACAGCCGAAGGCGTCAAAGCCGGTCTATTTTCGATTGGATCGTACCCTTGTCTGTTGGTGACCTGGCCAGGGAAAGAGCCTGGAGAAGATATCCCCGGGCTTTCTCTCTGTCAAGGTTTTTATACAACTCCCCCAGCAGGGTATAATAGAAATGATTGCCGGTCAGTTGTAATTTCTCCGCCTCGGCAATGCCTTCGCGGATCCCGTTGGCCTTGGCCAGCGCATAGGTTCTGTTCAGAGCTGCTATGGGTGAGTATTGTATCTGCAATAGCCGGTTATAGCCTTGCAAAATGTTCTCCCATTTTTCCGGAGTGTCCTGTTTATGTGTATGCCAGTAAGCAATGGCGGCTTCCAGGTGGTATTTTGAAAGCTGTGAACCGGTGGCTGAACGGTTGAGGTAGTATTCTCCTTTCTCTATCAGTTCGCTGTTCCACAAGCTTTCATCCTGATCATCATACAATATCGCCTCTCCATCCTGTCCGGTACGGGCTTCAAACCGGGAAGCGTGAAAGCACATAAGGGCCAGCAGGGCATTTGCCGATGGTGTGTCGGTGGAAGGGTTCTCTACGAGGAGGTAATTCAGGCGCATCGCTTCCACGCAAAGGTCCTGGCGCAGCGTCGAATTTACGGCCGTCGAATAATAGCCTTCATTAAACAACAGGTATAAAGTTGTCAATACGGCTTCCAGCCGCTGCCCTATCTCATAACTGCCAGGTAATTCGATGGCGACTTTTTCGGTCCTGAGGATTTCTTTTGCCCTGAAAAGACGTTTGTTGATCGTCTCCTTATTGGTCAGAAAGGCATCGGCTATTTCATCGATGCCGAAACCGCAAAGCAGCCGAAGGGAGAGACCTACCTGCGCCTCCACCGACAGGGACGAATGACAAATAGCAAACATCATCTGCAGCTGGCTGTCATTGATGTTTTTTTCTGAAAGGTCGATGCCGGGTTCTTCCGGATCTGTTTGCCGCGAAAGATGTTTGATGGCCGGGGTGATCTTTTTGGTAAAAAGGGCATCCCGCTTCAGATGGTTGAGGGCTTTATTTTTCGCCACCGTATACAACCAGGCCACCGGATTAGCCGGGATGCCCTTTTGTCCCCAGGTCTCAGCTGCCAGCAAAAAAGTATCGCTGGCTATATCTTCCGCTGTTTCAATGTAGTCGAAGCCAAAAACTTTACCCAGTACCGCTACGATCTTCCGGTATTCATTCCTGAATAAATGCGGTATGAGTTCCTGTTGTTCCATTACCTGTTGTCATTATCATTCGAGTATCAGTTGCCGCACTTCTACGTTGCCGCCGATCTGCAGGACAGGGCATCCTTTGGCCAATTCTGCCGCTTCGTCAAGGTCGGCAGCTCTCACGATAATATAACCTCCGATGGCTTCCTTGATCTCAACATAGGGGCCATTGGTAACCACGCTGCCGGGTTTTACCACTTTTCCTTCTTTGTTTAGCCGGTTGCCGTTGCTGACCAGCTTGTTCTGTGCAGCCAGGCTGCCCATCCAGTCCTGCCAGGGTTTCATCATAGCCTGCATTTGTTCGGGAGACAGCTGCAGTTCTTTTGTTGTAAAGTCCCTGCGGAAGACTAATAAGAATTCTTTCATTTTGTTTGATTTTAAATTTGTTAATAGATCTGATCACCCGTACAACAAATGAAGATTCCCGGATTGGACAAACGATTGAAAAAAATTTTCAGGGGCTGGCCGTTTTTACCTCATCGGAGAGAAGGGGCCAGTTCTTATCGGGCGTATGTGCCTGGCGCATAAGCGTCAACATCTTTTTAACAAGGTCGGGATGTTGTGTGGCCAGGTTGTTTTTTTCGGAAGGGTCCTTATCCAGGTCATACAACTCGAGGGGGGCATCCTGCTGTTTGCTGACATTCAAACGGACTCCTTTCCACTGTTTCCAGCGTATGGCCTGGCGGCCATCATTCTCATGAAATTCCCAATATAAGTAGTCGTGCTGCGGCTGACTGTTCTGTCCCAGCAGGGTCGGTAAGATGGAAATGCCGTCGAGAGCGGGCTTGCCGGTTGCCCTGGCTGTTGCTTCCGACGTTTCGGAGATACCCGCCATCTCTTCGAAGGTGGGGAAGAGATCCCAGAAGGCCCCGGCAAAATTACTGGTAGCGCCCTCTTTTATCTTCCCCTTCCAGGAGGCAATGAAGGGCACCCGGATGCCGCCTTCATAAAGATCTCTTTTGATACCCCGGAATATTCCGTCGCTGTCAAAAAATTCGGGCTCATTGCCGCCTTCCCGATGAGGGCCGTTGTCACTGCTGAAAAGGATCAGGGTATTTCCGGCTATCCCCTGCCGGTCGACCTCCCCGGCCACCTCCCCCACATACTTGTCCAACCTTGCGACCATGGCCGCATAGGCGGCATGGGGATACGGCTCAAAAGCGGCCCGTTCGTACTGTCGGGTCTGGCTTTGCTGCCGGGCGGGTTCGTTGAACTTCCTGACATAATATTCGTATACCGAATCATGCGGTACGCTGAGAGCCGCGTGGGGTAAGGTGTAAGACAGAAACAGAAAGAAGGGGTGTTGTTTCGGCGCCTGCAGGAACTGTAAAGCTCTCTGATGGATGAGGTCGGCGGAATAAATGGAATCTCCTGTTTTATTGGCAGCCAGCTCCACCCGCTGGTCATTCTGCCACAGGTGATCGGGATAATAGTTATGCGCCAGGCTCTGACAGTTGTACCCATAGAAGATCGACATTCCCTGTTTCAGCGGTTCACCCGATGATCCCGGATAGCCCAGCCCCCATTTGCCGAAGTCCGCTGTGATATAACCATGGTCCTGCAAGACCCTGGCTATGGTACGGGTAGAATCCGGTAGAGGGTATTGTCCTTCGGGTTCGAAACCCCGATTGCCCCGGATAGGGGTATGGCCGGTATGCATCCCCGTCATAAAGCTTGCCCGGGATGGCGCACATACCGCCGTGCCGGCATAAAATTGTGTAAAGCGAAGTCCCTGTCTGGCCAACTTGTCGATATGAGGGGTCTCTATCTTTTGCTGGCCATAGCAGCCCAGGTCGCCATAACCAAGGTCGTCGGCCAGGATAAAAATAATGTTGGGACGGGTGGGCGACTGGGCATGGCTGATGGCACCCATCATCAACAGGAGCCAAGCTCCTGCAAAGACGCGATAACACATGATAGGGAAAGTTTATGTTTGAGCTATGGCAACTTCACCGCCTGTCTGGCCAGCAGTTTCCACTGTCCTTTTTGTTTTTGCCATATCAGCAGGATCGACAGCTTTACCGCACCAGGTTTGCCCCCATCATTGGTAGTAGCGGAGAAATGGTGCCGGACGATGGCGGTGTTTCCCACCACCTTTACGGTTTGTTCGGTTAGCTCTATCGTGACAAAATCAGATTTGCCGCTGGTGAGCGCTTCTATGAAAGCCGCCTTATCCTGGATCATTCCATTGGAATGGCCATAGCTAAGGTCATCCGCCGCCAATCCACTCAGCGTGTTGTTATCAGGGTCGATCAAGGCTTTACGCAATGCCTCCACGGCCTGGGTGACGGCTTTTTCATCGTTGGACTGGGCGAAGCCCGTTTGGCTGACCAGGGGAACCAGCATCATCGTGTAAATAATTGTCTTTAGCATATAGTGTAATTGTATAATATATTAAGCGATGCCTAAATCTTTTTGGATCTGTTCCAATGATTTGCCTTTGGTCTCCGGCAAGACCCTCCAGATAAAGATCAGTTGGATCAGCATCATGACACTGTAAAATATGAAAGAGTAAAAACCACCTTTGGGGCTGCCTTCAACGATGACGGGGAAGGTCCAGGAAATGATGGCGGCCATGATCCAATGGGTGAAGCTGCCCAGCGAGCCTCCCTGCGAACGGACGGCATTGGGAAAGATCTCGGAAATAAATACCCAGATGACGGCGCCCTGGGAGAAGGCAAAGAAGGCGATGAAGCCGATCAGGTAGATCAGCACATTGCTATTGCCCGAGACCGTGCCGCTGAATGCATGAGCGGTGAGGCCGAGGAATAGGATCATACCTACCGAGCCTACCAGCAGTAGTTTTTTTCGACCGAACTTATCGATCATCGTCATCGCCAGCAGGGTAAAGAAAAGATTGGCGGCGCCGATATATACAGGCTGCAGATAGGCATCTGCTTTGCTGAAGCCTGCCATTTCAAAGATACGGGGGGCATAGTACAGGATGGCATTGATGCCTGAAAGCTGGTTGAACATAGCCAGCAACATCGCGTAGAGAATGGGTTTAGCATATCTGGACTGGAAGAGGGCCTCCTTATGCTCTTTTACCGAATCTTTCATGGCCTGTATCGCCGCCTGTACATTCTGTTCTTTTAGCTTTTGCATAATGGGAATGGCCTCTCCGTCACGACCATTCAGGACCAGCCAGCGGGGGCTCTCCGGTATCGTGCGGAGAAGGATCCAGAAAAGGGCGGCCGGGACGACCATGATGCCCAGCATCCAGCGCCAGGCATTATCTCCCAGGCCTACGAATAAAAAATTCGTCAGATAGGCTATGAAGATACCACCCACGATATTCAGCTGGAAAGAGCCAGCCAGGCGGCCACGCAGGTGTGCAGGCGCAATCTCCGAAATATACATGGGTCCTACCACGGAAGAGGCGCCCACGGCTATCCCTCCTACAAAACGAAAGAGAACGAACAGCCCCCAGGCAGAGATAGAAGCCGTTCCAATCGCCGCAAAGAAATACAGGGCGGCAATCGTCAGCAATACTTTCTTTCGACCATATTTTTTAGCCGGGATGCCTGCTATAAGAGATCCCAATACGGTGCCGATGAGGCTGGAAGAGACGGTAAACCCCTGCCAGAAGGAACTGAGCGACCACATTTTTTCGATAATCTTTTCCGCGCCGGAGATGACGGCTGTCTCAAAACCAAATAAGAATCCACCTAAGGCGGCAATCAGCGCAATACGGACGGGGTATGAAAGCATGTTAGACTGTTTATTGTTTGATTAACCGAAAATAAGATTAATTTTAATGCCCCTTCCATATGAAGTTTGAAGCCATCACCATAAAAGACATTGCCAAGGCCCTCGGGCTCTCCACCTCTACCGTATCCAGGGCGTTGAGGGGCAGTTATGAGATCAGCGCAGAAACGAAGAAACTGGTCATCGAATACGCAGAAAAGCTCAATTACCGGCCCAATCCCATCGCTCTCAGCCTGAAAGAGAAACGGAGCCGCTCTATCGGCATCGTCGTCTGTGAAATTGCCAATAACTTTTTTTCCCAGGTGATCAACGGTATCGAGTCCGTCGCCTACAAACAGGGCTATTATGTCATCATTTCCCAGAGCCATGAGTCTTACGAACGGGAAGTAGCCAATACGCAATACCTGGCATCCCGGTCGGTGGATGGGCTGTTGGTGTCATTGTCAACGGAGACTACCGATCTCACGCATCTGAAGAAATTGCATGACAAGGGGCTGCCCATTGTCTTTTTCGACCGTATCACCGAGGAGATGCCAACCCATAAGGTGATCGCCAATAATTTCAACGGTGCTTATCAGGCTACGGAGCACCTGATCCAGTCCGGGTTTCGACGGATCGCGCATGTCACCATCGCCTCTCATCTGTCTATTACCAAGGAAAGGCTGGCCGGCTATAAAGCAGCACTGGCCGACCATCAGGTTCCCTTCGAGGAGTCCCTGGTAAGATATTGCAATTATGGAGGGCTGATCTACAGTGAGACGGAACAGGCCATCGATACCCTGCTGGGCCTTAAGAAAAGACCGGATGCCATCGTCGCCGCCAGCGACAAGCTCTCTACAGGCTGCCTGACGGCATTGGCCAGAAGGAATATAAAAGTGCCGGAAGAAATGGGCATTGTGGGTTTCACCAATTCCCTGATGACGGATATTTTTCATCCTCCCCTATCCAGCGTCCGGCAGCCTGCTTTTGAGATGGGGCAGGTGGCTATGGAGATGCTGATCCAGATCATCGAGAGCAAACATCCCATTACCAAGTATGAGACGAAGGTGCTGAATACCGAGCTGACGGTTAGGGCTTCCAGTCAGAAATAATTAGGCCGCCACAAACCTCAATCCACCTTTATCGGCTCCATCTTCGGGACCAGGAAATGCATCACCAGCCATGCCAGCAGGTAAGCTCCGCCACAAACGGCAAACATGATATAATAGGCCACTTCTATTTTGTGGATAGAACGATAGTATACAAACATGTTTTTTTGCACTACTGCAGAAAGCAGGATACCACCAAGGGCACCGGCCATTCCGCCAATCCCCGTAACGGATGCCGTAGCTCGTTTGGGAAACATATCCGATACTGTCGTAAAGATATTGGCACTCCATGCCTGATGTGCCGACGCAGCAATGCCAATAACCACTACTGCCATCCACATATTGATACTGCCGGCAGCCTGTGCAAGAACAATGGGCAGCACCAGCAATGCATAGATCAACATCGACGTCTTTCTGGCTTTGAAAACAGGCCAGCCCTTATTGATTAAATTCATGGGCAGCCATCCTCCCCAGACACTGCCTACAGTGGACATGGAATAGACCGCTGCTACGGGCAAGGAAACAGCTGTTCCTTTGAGGCCGTATTGACTTTCCAGGAAGTCTGGCAGCCAGAACAGATAGAACCACCAGATGGGGTCTGTCAGCAGTTTACCCAGTGCAAAAGCCCAGGTTTGGCGAAAACCCAGCAGCCGGCCCCAGGAGATCTTTGGCCCTTCGGCAATGGTTTCCGTTATGACCGTTCCTGCGTCGCTATTGATATAATCCCGTTCTGCCGGCAACAGCTTCTTATGATTTGCGGGCACCTCATATATGCGGAACCAGAAGATCAGCCAGATGAAACCAAAAGACCCGGTAATGATGAATGCCCACTGCCATCCCCAGTGTTCATTGATCCAGGGAACC
>DATJJD010000259.1:0-6687 GCA_035492545.1 Puia sp. | reverse complement strand
TTCGCGAAAGCGACAAAGACAGGCAAATAGCTCACCGCATGGTTAAGCAGTCTAATGGCAATCGCAGTAAATACGTGCCTGAAAAATGGGGATATGGACCATTCGGCCCCATCAAATATTAAAGGTTAACTGACGAGGCTTTAATAGCCGAAACCGGTCGATCTGCGGGACGTGAACACGGAGAAATGCGGGTAACGTTCCTAGGCGCCGCCTCCCTAAGTAGGCTAACCGCAGATGAGAATAGGACCGGTCTTAACCAGTAAGGCTATGGACAAAGAAACTGAACGCCGCCTCAACCGCATAGACGATAAGCTGAATAAGATCATGGGATGGCAGCGGCAGGAGCATTGGGTGAAGGTAGGTTTCATTACCATGGTCACCGGCTGGGATGGAGAAACGCTGCGGCAGGCAAGAAAGCAAGGATTGGTAGAATGGAAAGACAACGAGCAAGGACGATTTTATAAACTAGAAAGCATACCCCAAATATTTATCCGTCATGAAAACATTTTTCAGAATCCTTCTCTTCGGCAGCCAGTCGGAAGCCTACCGGCAGGTGATTGAAGAGGTTAAAGCTAAAATTAAGAGCCATGTTTAAAGTCCTTTGCATCAAAGATAACTGGCATCCTTCGCCCGGCATGAAGGGGAAGCCTCACCCATATTTTTCAGAAATATGCGAAGTGTCCAATACGATAGAATTTTTGGGGCACACTCTTTATCGCATTGACAAGTATGATGGGGGGTTTAAAAGCACTGCTTTTGCTCTGATTTCTGATATAGACGAATCCGAACGCCTCACCCAGGAAGATAAGATGCTAATGGCTTTGGCGGAGAATATGCCGGAGGAAAAGCTGGACCCGGTGGCGAAAGCGAGGATTTGGAAAGCCGTAAAAGCTACCTTATGAAAAAGATCATCGACTATATGGTCCGCTACGCCGAACCGCTGGCCTATGGAGCGGTAGCTGGCATCGTGATCACCTGTGCGATTTTCAAAATAATATTCACCCTATGGAAGTAGTCTTTGGAACCATCGTCACTGTGCTAGTGAGTTTAGGAGCCCACGCTGTTGCCTTCGTAGCTTACGAAGATGCGCAGAAAGCCAGGGCAGCCGCGAAGAGACGGCACGACCACGGAGTATAACAAGCTAAAATCTACCTATATGCGCTATTTATTCTACATCCTCATGATCGGAGCTTTTGTAGCTCTCTCTGTTTGGACTTTCCTGAAGAATATAATGTTGGCTATTAAGGGCAAGAAAAGGCAAATGAGATGGAACCCCATGGAGGCATTCGATCCAATGATAAGGGAAGATATTTATTGGTAAAGCTATTTCAGGTTAGGGCCTGATTCATGCAACCCGGGCGGCGGCCTGGATCTCCGTCGCCCATTTTTTTTGGAACGTCAAAACAAATATTCTATATGCTACAGCAATTAAAAAGAGCCATTGCGCCACGGTCGGTGATCCGGGAAATACACCAGGAATTCGATACTGCCAGTGAGAAATTACTTCGGGAAGCCAAGGATATACTTGCGCGTCCGAATGGCCTGTCAATGGCTAACAGATTACGCGGATTGGGCTTCGGCAAATCGGAAGGGGTTGCGGCTGTTCAAAATGATGCGAAGATCGTGGAATCTGCAGCATTGGCAGAGAAATATGCCGCCCGTTACCCCGGATACAAGTTTATCACGCTCGCTCAGGTCGAAAAGATTTGCGCGAAATACAATTTGGTGTGCGGCCAATCAGAAGACTATAAGGGCGATATACCTGAAAAGAATGTCCGGGAAATAGAGTCCTTCCGGGTGGACGAATCCGACATTGAATTATCCCTCTTTGATCACTTCACCTTCGCAATTGATTTGACACGATGCATGCCAAATTTCGGATTTGAAGGCTTGCCCCGTCCCCAGCTGGACGTAGAGCCGGCCAAAAAGCCTTCCTATAAATTCAAAATCTGCGCTCCCGAAAAGGACTTTGATATGGCACAATCTAAGAAGCAAGGATTTTTCCTTGTACCAAAGGACCCTATCGTATTGTCTCAGGTTAAAGGTGGGTTTCTGGTGGTCACTAAATGGGGGCTGGAGGCATCTGACGAGATCGTTGTCAACCAGAAAATGAATTAAAGACGGTTTTAGGGTTTAGGAGTAGTCCCGGAGATGCTGCCGGGACTTTTAAAGAGGAAATTTATTATAGGCGATATGCACAAGGGCCGGGGACGTTTAATGACGCAGTAATTCCTGGGCGAACACTGCCCGGCCCATTTTTAAGTTCTTTGATTTTTTCACAAACAGAAAGGAGGTATGGCCATGAAATAGCATACCAACAACCGGGGGAAGGAATTAATAACCAAATTGAAATTTTGAAAGGAAACACCCCCGGAACATGGGAGATTAGAATAAGGGCAGTTCGGCTGGTGATTTTAAAATCGGGATCGCCAGCAAGCGGAGGATCATCCCCTCCATCTTCCACAAATAGGGCCGACCCGAATAGAATAGAACAACAGATGAGCAACGCTGAATTAGCAGGCCCGCTTTACCACGCGCGGGGCCGGGATAGCAACCGGCCTCCTTTAAAAAGATTTTTGAACGCTTTGAGCAAATACGATACGAAAGCCTCTTGCCTATTCTTAGCTGAGGGGCCATTCACGCAGATCAGAACTTGTAATAGATATTGGATTTAAAGAAAAGCCCTCGGGCTGATCTCGGCAAGAGGGCCATTTAATTTTAGAATTATGACAAAGGAAGAAAAACAGCAATTGAAATACCATGCGGAGCGCATTGAAGTACTTGCGCATGACCGGGCTAAAAATGTATATGAGACCGTGGGCGGTATTCAATTCCATATCAAGCAGATCAATGAGATACTTGAGAAAATAAAAATCACAAAAAGTTAATGCCCACCCCCACCACCATATCACCCATAGAGCAGTTCCGGGAACTGTTTCCGCTGATAAATGTCGTTGCCTTGGAAGATGAGCTGCGATATAAGTTCAAAGGATACGATAGCTGGAACTTTTATTTCAAGCGGGCCCAAAAGATGATCCTGAAACATAAGTTACGCGTGACAGCGGAAAAGGAACAGTGGGCTTCCGGCGGGTATGTACATGAGTTGGCTATTGTGGTAAAGCCGGTGCCGGAGGAGGATTTAATTTAAAAAGAAAACCCCAGCGGTGAGAGGCTGGGGAGATCAATAAATAACATCAAACAGAACAAATTTATGGAAACAGTTGAAACTATCAAAATCGATACAGTTGATCTTTCGGTCGTCGAGGCTCAGGATAGGGCGCTGATCGATAAACAGATCAGCACAGCAAAGGCGTATCCCCGGAATATTCACCGCGTCCGGGATAACGTGGTCGCCATCGCCTCCATGGATGAGGATACGGCCAAATCATGCGGGTATGCGCTCCCCCGTGATGGGAAAACTATCTATGGCCCTTCTGTACATCTAGCCCGCATAGTGGCCCAGCAATACGGCAATATTCGCATAGATGCCAAGATAGCCGACATAGACAAAACGCATGTGACTGGTCAGGCTACCTGCATCGACCTGGAAAACAATGTAGGCATCCGGGTGGAAGTAAAGCGTCGGATCACCGGCAAGGGAGGCCTTCGGTTCAGTGAAGATATGATCACTGTCACCGGCAACGCGGCATCTTCTATCGCCCTTCGCAATGCCGTCTTTGCAGTCATTCCTAAACCCCTCGTGGATGCCGGGTATAAGGCCAGTCAGGAAAAGATTATCGGCAAAATATCCAACGAAAACGATCTGATAGCGAAGCGCAAAAAGACCGTGGACGAATTCATGAAATCTTACGGTGTGGACGAAAAGGCCATCTTAGAGGCGCTTGGACTCCGCGAAATTACTCAGATCAAAGCTGATCAATTAAAGACCCTTTTTGGCATCTGGCAGGGCATCAAGGACGGCGACACAACAGTAAACGAGGTTTTCTACCCCAACAAGGGCAAGGAAGATCAGATCAATGACAAGAAGGATGAAATGAGGGAAAAGAAAAAGGCGGACAAAAAAGACGCCGAGCAGGCTGGTGGTAAACAAGGCATTCAATCTGAAATAAAAATGCCATGAGCAACCGCCCTCCCCACCAATACAGAGACCTGGAACCGGAACAACAGGAAAGCCTATTGAGTAACTTCCTGGTAAGTTCCTGGAGCTATTCCAAGGTAGCCTCCTTTGCGCGTAATCAGCTGGCCTTTGAAATGGCCTATATCTTCGGCATCTACGGTAAATCCGGCCCTACGAGTATTGCAGGTAATGCCTATCATGCCGCCCTGCAGGTATATTTCACCCAGATAATGGACGGCGTTCATGTCCAATTGCCGGAGCTCGACGCGATAGCCTTTCAATACCTCGAGCAAGTACCCGCCAACCGGTGGAAGCTGGGAAAGACAAGTCCCACGATGGAAAAGGCTATGGAGACCGCGCTCAAAACCTCCAATAAGCTCCTTCTGAATTTCTACAGCGAGAGAGAAGTATACGAAAATGATATTTCTGAGGTCTTGGCTGTGGAGTTTTATTTCAGCGAATGGCTGACTATTAACGGAGTGGATATTCCGTTGCCCTGTAATGGCCTTATTGACATGGTTGTAAGAACCAGGGAAGGAAAGATTGCCGTGGTAGATCATAAGAGCAAGACGGCCTACACGGATGCTAAAGAGGCGGCTCTTGCTATTGGCCCCCAGGCCATTATCTATGCCAAGGCATACGAGGCCAAAACCGGAACACCCGTGGATCAGGTTTGGTTCGTGGAAAATAAGTCCTCCCAGAACAGCGACAAGACCGCCCAGGTTAAACCCATCAAGGTGGATCTTGACCCCAATACTCGAAAACTCTATGAGCTTCTTTTATACGGCAACCTCCGGCAAATGATTGCCGCCGTCAAGGACCCGGACCATATATATACGGTCAACCTGGATGACAACTATGTGGACATGGCGGAGCTGATGGACTTCTGGACAAGGGTGCAAATCTGCGACGTAGAAGATTTCAATGTCGAGGAAAGCAAAAAGGAACTGGTGGCCAAGCGGATCAAAAAAACCAGGGATGCGAGTGTCGAAATGATCCCGCCGTCGGTGATCAAGGCGTTCCGCGAGAAAGCCGCCTCATTTATTCAATACGATTATTCTGTTTTAAATATGACACCCAAAGAAAAAATTGTCCACGTGCTGCGCTCCTTCGGCATAAACCTGGACGTTGCCCATTCCTTCGAAGGATACTCATCTAATACCTTCCTACTATCCATTGGGGCAGGCGTGAAGGTGGATTCTATCAAAAAGTACCGCATGGACATTGCCAATGCCCTGGACGTTCCTTCGGTTCGCATAGGGCGCGATTTGAAAGTCCATGAAGGGAAATCCTACCTCAGTATAGAGGTTTCCAAGGCAGAGAAAAGAACCCTGGCATATAATCCATCCGACCGTCAAGGTTTCAAAATACCCTTGGGCAGGGACAACTACGACAATGTGATCGTGTGGGATTTGGACAACCAATCCACTCCCCACATGCTGGTAGGAGGTGCCACCGGATCGGGTAAATCGGTTTTCCTGGATGCGCTGTTGGAATACGCCATCGAAGCGGGTGTGGAAGATATTATCATCCTGGACCCGAAATATGAATTCGGACACCTCGAAGGCCCAGGCATCGATGTATTCAATGACATCCTTCAGATCGAAGAGGTCATGGCAAAACTGGTGAAGCAGATGAACGACCGGGTGTTTAAGAAGATCAATAAGAAATGCCTGATTGTATTTGATGAGTACGCAGACGCTATCGCCAGGGCCAGAAAACCGCAGGCGCTCAAGACCTACGAGATGGTGGAAGTGGGGGAATATGCCAACGGCAATACAAAATACGCCCGCCAATGCACAGGCTCAGATGCCTCTCTTTCGGAAAATCTGGCTATGCTCCTGCAAAAGGGCCGGTCCTCTGGTTTACGGATTGTATGCGCCGCGCAGCGGCCGTCTACAGAGATCATTCCTGGCGATGCCAAGGCTAACTTTCCGGTCCGCGTGGCCTTCCGATTGCCGAAGGCGGTCGACTCTGAAGTGGTACTCGACGAAGGCGGTGCTGAGGGGCTCACAGACAAGGGCGACGGCCTGATCATATCGCCGGAATACAGGGAAACAATTCGTTTTCAATCATATTACAAACCGAAGGAGGTTCACGCATGACAACACTTATTTCCAAGGGCCTTGTCCTTCTCAATCAGCTGGACCTGCCGGAAGAAAAGCTGGCCATCATCACCGAGCATATGAAAAACTATGCCGCCGATACCTTGAATGTCGCTAAGCTACTGATTGAAAAGCGCGAGGACCCTAAGACTATCCGGCAGTTCATGGAGCCGCACGGCATCAATTATGATGGAGTTAAAAAAGTTTTCAAGTAATGGCAACCGACAATCCTGACATATTAGCCTCCCTCTCCCGCGCCCGCACCGGCAAGCCCAAAAAGGTCTACGAAGGCCCTAAGAAGGTCTCGGATAAAAAGAAGGCAGAACTAGCAGCAGAGAGAAAAGAACGCGAGGAAGGCGGTGATCCGGGCCTGGCAAAATGGTTCCCCGAGCGGCGCATGGAAATGATTGGCAAATGCTTTTTCTGTGCTGGCAAAACCCAGAAGTGGGACGATGACACCTATACTTGTTCCATCCACCACCTTTTTGAAAAGAATGACAATGC
>DATJJD010000258.1:0-14089 GCA_035492545.1 Puia sp. | reverse complement strand
TCTTTCACAAGAACAAGCAAATCTCTGTTACAAGTTTTCATTTTTTATTAGATTTTACTAATCAGATCTTTTAATAACCAAACTGCTTTAATAACCAGACATACCTTTGCTGATACCACAGCCACATTTCTTACTGCTGCCGCCGATCCCACGCTCAGAACTGCAGCTCGTCATTACAATGCTACTAAATATTACCAACAGAATCAATACCAGCTTTGTACTTTTCATAAATTAATCTTACTAATTTAACTATTTTGTTAAGAAAAAAGTATATCTCTTTGGCAACTCTTACAAAAATTAACAATTCCCTTAAGAAAACGCCCAAAATCCTCTTAGCGCCGTTGGATTGGGGGTTGGGACATGCAACGAGGTGTATTCCAATTATTAAAGAATTATTAAACCAAAAATGTGAGGTCTGGGTCGCAGCCTCCGGCGACCAGAAAGCACTCCTCGAAGAAGAATTTCCTTTTTTGTCCTTTGTGGAATTGCCCGGATATAACATAAAATATGGCAAAAACCGTGCCTTTACCCTGTTGAAAATAGTCGGTTCGATTCCCAAAATATTGATCCGGATCAAGCGGGAAAAAGATTGGATGCGGCAATTTCTGGCCGCCGAAAAGCCGGATGCTGTCATTTCTGACAATCGATATGGCCTCTACGCCCCTGGCCTCTGTTCTGTTTTTATCACGCATCAACTCAGGATCAGGACCCCATTGGGCTCCTTTGCCGATACCCTCCTGCAAAAGGTGCATTACCGGGCCATCAGGCGGTTTTCCAGTTGTTGGATACCAGACCTGGAGGGGCCTGATGCCCTGGCCGGGGGTCTTTCCCATCCCCGTCAATTGCCATCTATTCCTACCCGTTATATCGGTTTGTTGTCGAGGTTGGAGCGGTCATCACCCGCCGGTCCCGGCGTCTCTTCCTCCTGCGATCTCCTTGTTCTTTTGTCCGGCCCTGAACCACAGAGGACACTTTTCGAGAAGAAGGTCCTGGATCAGTTGTCGTCCTATTCCGGCAGTACGATCCTGGTCAGGGGGCTGCCGGGTTCCCGAACCTCTCCCGGGTTGTCCGGTGAAGGAGGAACGGCCATTCCGGCCGGCGCTGAAGGTAGGCAGGGGGGCCGTCTGACGGTCTACCATCATCTTCCGGCCGGCGCCTTAAATGTTGTAATGGAGGGGGCAGGCATCGTCCTGTGCCGGGCCGGGTACAGTACGATCATGGACCTTTTGAAGCTGGGTAAAAAAGCAATCCTGGTCCCGACGCCGGGCCAGACGGAGCAAGAATACCTGGGTAGTTACCTCTCCGGAAAAGGGGTCCTGTTATGCAGGGAGCAAGCCACCTTTTCCTTATCCGGGGCTTTATCCCAGGCTAAGGACTTCCCGTTTGTGGGAATCGGCGGAGTCACCGACAGGCAGGATCTTCTGCAAAAAGCTGTCGCTGATCTGTTGGAAGCCCTCGCCCATTTATCTGCTACTCTCTCTTAGGATAATCGAAGAACCAGAAGGTCGTGCCGGCCGTCAGAAATTCGTTCCAGGTTGCTGCCAGGCTGGTGACTGCAAAGATTCCGCAGGTAGGCATGTTGTCCAGACGGACGGAAGTAAGCGTATTGACAAAGGCGGTAATACCCGGATTATGGGAGAATAGAGCGGCAGACCCAAATCTGTCATCCAGGCCGGAGACGACTTCTTTAAAGGTCTGCAGCGATGCATGATACAAGTCTGGAACAAAAAGGATGTCCGTTCCTTTTCTTCCGAATTCTTTGATAAATATTTCTGCGGTGGTCCTTGCCCGCCGGGCCGGGCTGGATACGAACAGCTCTATTTTAATATTTGCTTCGATGAGTCTTTGCGCCATGACGGGGGCGTCGCGTTTGCCACGGTCGTTCAATGGGCGATCCATATCGTTGAGCTGAGCGTTGTCCCAGCTGCTTTTAGCGTGTCGTACTAGCAATAGGGTTTTCATACGGAATATCTCTATAGATCATAAATCTACTAAAATAAACCGGTTTTTTATACGTCCATAACTACTTATATATCAAATGCTTGTGAGTTTATAAAATTGATAAGGGAGACGGTGTTCTTCAATTTCAATTTTTTGAGGATATTATGCCGGTGTACTTCTACGGTTTTTAAGGAGATATTCAATTCCGAGGCGATCTCTTTGGATGAAAGCCCTTCTTTCAGCGCCCGTACGATCTGCATTTCCCGGTCGGAGAGATTGTTAATATCCGGGTTGACCTGGTCTCCATTGAGCATCTGGTCGGAAAGGATATTCTTTACTTCCTGGCAGATATAGATGTGATTGTTACTTACTTCCGCGATAGCTTCCAGCATTTCCTGGCGGGGAGAGTTCTTGGTCACGTATCCTTTGGCTCCCAGACGGAGCATTTTTTTGGCATATGCCGGCTGAGAGTGCATGGATACGCCAATGATCTTTGAGCCGGGAGAGTATTTCCGGATCATTTTTAATACGTCGAATCCGCTCATTGGAGCCATATTGATGTCCAACAGAACTACATCAGGTCTTTTGTCCCTGGCCAGTTCGATAGCCCGTTCGCCATCGCCGCATTCTGCCACTACATCAAAATTTTCATTCTTTCCCAATAAAAAGCTCCATGTTTCCCGAATCAGCGTATGATCATCTACGATCATAATAGAGACTTTCTTCATAACGCCTGAGTTTTTTCTAAAGGAGAAAATAACTAATGCATTACTAATTCGAGCTTAACCTTAAAGTAAGAGATGGGGGTCTGTACAGTAAAACAGCTATATAATATTAAGGATTTTTGCTGATACATTCAATTTTAAATTTCCCGGACCTCCTAGTAACCCCTTACGTTCTTGCCTTCCATATAGTTCATAAAGGCTTTATTAACCACCCGGTTACCTCCGGGCGTGGGGTAGTTACCGGTAAAGTACCAGTCTCCCGTATTGGTGGGGCAGGCCTGATGCAGGGATTCTATCGTCTGGTATATGACTTCCACGGGAGTTTGGATCTCCGGCGGTGTTATCAACTGGGCAATCTTATCTGAGATCTCCTGGGTGGTGAAAGGCTTGTATACCATTCTCACCACATTCTCCGTATGCAGCTGGCCTGTACGCTGCAGTTCCTTACATTTATCGTATAGTTCATGTAAACAGGCTTCCTTACCTCTTTCTTTCATCAACTCTACGGCTGCCCGAAAAGCGATAAAGTCGCCCAATTTGCTCATATCGATCCCATAACAATCCGGGTAGCGGATCTGGGGGGCGGAGGATACGACAATGATCTTTTTGGGTTCCAGTCTGGCCAGCATCCGCACGATGCTTTCCTTCAGGGTAGTGCCTCGTACGATGGAGTCATCTATCACTACCAGGCTGTCAACTCCTTTCCGGACCGTACCATAGGTCACATCGTATACGTGCTGTACCATCTCATTACGGCTGGCGTCTTCCGTAATGAACGTACGCATTTTTACATCTTTAATTGCAACTTTCTCTACTCTTATCTTCCGGCTGATCATTTCTACCAGCTTGTCTTCTGTAATATCCTTACCCCAGGAGAGGATACGCTGGATCTTTACTTTTTCCAGGTAGTCGTCCAGTCCCTTCCACAGGCCATAAAAGGCTACTTCTGCTGTATTGGGGATAAAGGAAAGGATGGTATTCTTCAGGTCGTGGTTGACTGCATTCAGGATCTGTTCGCTCAGGTTGTATCCCAGGGCTATTCTTTCCCTGTAAATTTTTTCGTCGCTGCCCCTGGAAAAATAGATCCGTTCAAAGCTGCAAGCCCTGCGTTCCTTTGGCTCCAGGATCTGTTCTACGGAGACATTCCCGTCGGCTTTTACGATCAGGCCTTTACCGGGCATCAGTTCCATCACTTCATTTTCTCCCACGTTGAATACCGTACGAATGGCAGATCGTTCGGATGCCGCCACCACAACATCGTCATTGATATAATAATAGGCGGGTCTTATCCCGTTGGCGTCCCGGAATACAAAGCTGTCTCCGTTGCCCATCAGGCCTCCCACCGTAAATCCGCCGTCGAAGAGGGATACGGCTTTACGTAATAAACTGACTACGTCCAGGTTGCCGGGAGAAACTTCGTCGGCCTGGACCTGGAAATGATGGATGACCTCCATCATGGCGGCCAGGTCACTTTGTTTCTGAAACTCCCCGGGATCTATCCCGATCAGGGCAAACAGCTCATCGGTATTGACCAGGTTAAAATTGCCGGCGAGGGCAAGGTTCCTGGCGGGAATCGTATTTCTTTTTATAAAGGGATGGCAAAATTCTGCATTGTTCCGGCCCTGGGTACCATAGCGGAGATGTCCCAAAAGGGCTTCCCCCAGGAAAGTGATATGGCCCTTCATGAGGCCGGGATGTTTGGTGATATCAGGCTGGTATTGCTCCAGTTCCTTCACTTCCCCCAGAATTTTGGAGAAAATATCTGCAATGGGTTGATTATTACTGCTTCGGATCCTATGTAAGAAGGGATGACCCGGCTCGGTATTCAGTTTTACAGTAGCCACACCTGCCCCGTCCTGCCCCCGGTTGTGCTGCTTTTCCATCAGCAGGTACAGTTTGTTCAGTCCGTATAGAACAGTCCCGTATTGCTGCAAAAAATAGGAGAACGGCTTACGTAATCGGATGAATGCCAGACCACATTCATGTTTTATTTCATCACTCATGAAAAAAAATGAACCGCAAAGTTATCGATTAATTCATAACTAAAAACCTAAATATAGGTTGCGTTCGTGTTAATGAAGTTCACAAGGGATGCTGAGTTCTTGAGTTTCAACTTTTTAAGAATATTATGCCGGTGTACTTCCACAGTTTTCAGGGAAATATTCAGGCTGGTGGCGATCTCCTTGGAAGACAGTCCTTCCTTGATAAAATTGATAATCTGCATCTCCCTTTCGGTGAGGGCATTAATATTGGGTGAATCCTCTTTTTCGTCGAGCAATTGTTCGGAAATGATATTTTTTATCTCGTCGCAGATATATTTATTGCCATGATTGACCTCCAGGATGGCCTTGATCATTTCTTCCTTGGAAGAATTCTTCGTCACATAACCCCGGGCTCCCATTTGCAGCATTTTTTTGGCGTAGGCCGGCTGGGAATGCATGGAGACTCCGATGACCTTAGAGCCTGGAGAGATTTTCCGGATCCTTTGGGTAGCTTCAAGGCCTGAAAAGGGGGTCATATTGATATCCATTAATACTACGTGGGGGCGTTTGGCTTTTGCCAGTTCGACCGCTTCCTGCGCATCTCCACATTCGGCTATGACCTGGAACCGGGAGTCACTGTTTAAAATATAACTCCAGGTCTCCCTGATCAGTTTGTGGTCGTCGGCAATTAAGATATTGATCTTGCTCATATAGGATTGTTTTAAAGATTATATAACAGGCACTTGAACTCTGAGTTTGCATCCCCGGCCCGGTGAGGACATGATCGTAACCTTTCCTCCAAAGAGATCTGCTCTGCTCATGATATTGGAAAGACCGAGCCCTTTTTTGTTTTTTACCTTTTCGAGATTAAATCCTTTTCCGTCGTCGGTAATATTCAGTTCGATCCTATTCTCCGACTCTTCGAAGATCAGTTCAATAATGAGATTCCTGGCGCCGGAATGCTTCAATACATTATTAATCTGTTCCTGGATGATGCGGAACAGCATTAATTTTTCCTTGTCGCTAATCCGCTCATCAAACTTCCCCACGGGATAGAATTCGACATGGATAGCGCGGGTGGTACGGATACTTTCCACCAGGTCGGCGATAGAGTCCTGCAGGCCGAGGTCGCCGATACTTGAGGGTACCAGGGACCTGGAAATATTCCGGATCTCATGGATTGCCTCATGGATATTCTCAGCGCTGCGGCTGATCAGGCTCAGTCTCTCCCTGGAATCATTTTTTGCCAGCTCCAGATATAGTTTAGTCGTGGAAAGGATCTGGTTGATGTTGTCATGCAGTTCTTTCCCAATCTCCGCCCTTTCTTTTTCCTGGGCATCCACTATGGCCTGGGCGATGATTTTTTGTTTATTCAGCTCCTGTTTCAGCAGTCTTTTTTCCATCTCCCGCTTACCGGTAATATCCTGCATCGAGCCCACCATCCGGATTGCCTTTCCTTCTTTCCCAAAGACCAGGAAACCCCGGTCGGACACGAGGGCATATTTTCCATCGGATCTTTTAAAGCGGTATTCTTCCAGCCACAGATCTTTCTTTTTCCGCCGGATAAACTTCTCCATATTTCTCAGGACCCGCTCTCTATCCTCCGGATGGATATGCATCTCCCGGAATTTCCTCGTCCGCACCTTGGCAATCGGCTTATGGCCGAACTGGTGATAAAATCCTTCTCCCCAGAAATACAATTCCGTATGAAAGTCCAGGTCCCAGATAGCGTCATTGGTCGCTTTGGTAGCCAGGGTGTATCTTTCGTTGCTGATGCTTAGTTCTTCTTCTGCACTCTTGCTCTCGATGATGATGGTTACCAGGTTAGCAGCCCTTTCAATGATATCCAGCTCAACAGCGGTAGGAGATTTTGAGGTGGTATAATAAACGGCAAAAGCGGCCAGGACATCTTCCTTAGCATCGAGTATGGGGAAGGACCAGCAGGCCCGCAGGCCGAACCTCAGGGCAAGATCCTTATGACTATGCCATAATGGATCTGTTTCGATATCGGATACGATTACTTTCTCTTTCCGGTAGATGGCCGTCCCACAGCTTCCCGCCATGGGGCCGATCAGCAGGCCGTCGATAGCATGCGCATAAATGGCGGGCAAGCCGGGCGCTGAAAGAAGTTTTACGCATAGTCTCTCATCGTCCAGCGTCAGCACACAGCAATACATACCCGGGAATATCTTTTGGATACCTTTGAGAAAATAGTTCAGGATCGTCCGTAAAGAGGCTTTTTTGCTGGAATTCATCTCCAGTACCTTTTTCTCCAGGGCCAGCAGTACCTCGTGTTTTTTCCGGACGGTCACATCCTTGAAATAAGCAAACAATCCCTGTTCGGAGGGGTATATGCTCATTTCCAGCCATCGATCGAAGCGTGCATTGTATTGTTCCAGAGTGACCGTCATTTTCTTTGAGAAGGCCTTTTGAAAGGATTGATAAGTATTCTTATCCACCAGATCCGGTAATTTCTCCCAGATAGGCTGTCCCAGCATTTCCGCAGAGGAAAGGCGGGTGATCCTTTCGGCCTCGTGGTTCCAGAGAGTAACCTTAAAATCTTTGTCCAGCACAAAAAATCCATCCGTTATACTTTCCAGGATATTCTTCATTTGTTCGGAATACTGGCGCAGCTGCATCTCCGCTTTTTTCCTATCCTGTTGCGCCAGCTTATTCTCCGTTATATCCCTGTTAACGGCCATGATCCCCGTGACCCGATCTTCCGGGTCCTTTATATGCCGAATAGAACTAATAAGGTACGATTTTTTTCCGTCTTCGGAAACATAGATGCATTCTCCATCCCAAAAACTCTCTTCCTGCAGGGCCTTTTTTACCTTTTCCTCCGTAGTATAAGGGTACTCATACCGGATCATTTCCGGGAAATGCTGACCGATCGCCTGTCCGGCAGGGATGCCATAAAATTTTTCTGCCGCCTTATTCCAATAGATGACCTGGTGCTGAAGATCTGTGGTGACGATGATATCCGAAACGTATTTAACAAGGCTGGCCTGGTACTGCAGTTCATCGCCTGCCTGCCGGGAGGGCTCCCGGGAGCCTGCAGCCCTGGAAGATTCCGGGTAAATTTTCATGCCGCTTAACTGCCAGTTTCCTGTCTCTCCTTCAGGGGAGTATACCGGCGTGGCTATCCATCGAATAAGGAAGGGTTTCACGCCCCGTCCGTTAATCGACAGGTCTATCAGTCCAGGCAGTGCCGTTTCTTGAAATTGTTCTGGAAATCCGGGGGTTAGTTTACCCAGCTGGGCAAATATCTCCTGTATGTTCTTCTCCAGGACGGGATAGATATTTCTTTTTTTCAGCAGGGTGGTAAATCGGGCACAGGTCGCCTTGATGGCCCCATTGGAGGCAATTTCAATAAAATAAGGTTGTATAAACTGCTCTCTCGTAGGCACGGATTTGGGGGCACTACTTAGCATACTATTTGAATATTGTCAGATTATTCCAGACATGGTACTTATTTCGTAAAAGTACGGTATCAAATTACTAAAGAAGCAGGTATGCGTGACGGATTAGAACACTATTTCGGTACAACTAAGGGTTAATACCTAAGTTAATTACCGGCTGTTGCTGAGTTGTTAGCCCATTTTTTAAGATTACCACAATTCCTGTAATCTCCGTCGATCATGATATAAAAGGTGGGAATTTTAGCGATGAACCATTTTTCCAATGCCGCTGATTTCTTTTCATCCAATGCCCGCTGAGCCACCCGGTTGTAGTCATCTTTAAGATTCTCCCGATGCGGTTCGGATTTGGAGACCAGCAGTACGATACGGACCCCTTTCTTTCCTCTTTCGTCTGTAAAAGGGGTCGGTTTGGAATATTCTCCCGGCTTAAGGTTGGCGTTTTTTAATAAAAGCACCATATCCTTATCCAGCTGATCGATGGTCAGGAAGGTAGAGCCATCCCGGCCCATGATCTGTCCGGCGGTGGATTTGGCGACGTCGTCATCACTGTATTTGGCGACGGCTTCGCCAAAACCGATAGAGCTTGCCATCAGCTGACTGCGGATGGAGTCCAGTTTGGTGGTAGCTTCACTTATTTCCGGCGCCGTGATCTGGGGGATTCTTAAAATATGTCTTACGACAGCGTCATCTCCGTTGCGGCTCACCATCTGGATGATATGATATCCGTATTTACTTTTAATAACAGGAGATACCTGACCTTCTTTCAGGCGGAAGGCCGTGGCAAAGAAGACGGGGTCCCACATTTTACTGTCATTCCGGTTTAATTCGATCTGTCCTCCTTTGTCTTTACTGCCGGGGTCATCTGAATAGAACTGGGCGAGTGTTTCGAATTTTTTAGTCCCGGCCTCTACCTGTCTTTTATAATCATTCAATTCGTCCATGGCCAGTTTTTCAATATCCCGGCTGGCTTTGGGATAGAGTACGATCTGGCTCAGTTGTAATTCCGACTCGTAGAATATAAGTTTATCCTTAGGGATCTTCTCGTAATATTCTTTTACTTCCGTGGGGGTAATCTTGATGTCTTCCACGATCTTATTGCGCATGGCCTGGGCCTGGCGCTGCTCCCGTATGTTAGGCCGCATGTCCTGTTTGAGCTGGTATACCGTCCGCTGGGCAATCTGTTCCAGCGCATCTTTTCCGCCATAGAGGTTTATAAAATACCGGATCTTCTGGTCCAGTTCTGCATCGACCTCATCGTCGCTCACCGGCAGGGAGTCTCTTTCGGATTGCAATACCAGGGCCTTTTGGATCAGCATATTGTCCAATACGGTACATTCATCCGTGGCAGTGCCTCCATTTCGTTGTATATCGGCTACCGCCGTCGTTAATTCTGATCTAAGAATGATCTTATCACCCAGGATTCCGGCAATTTTATCAGCGACCACCTTTGCCTGTTGGGCAAAGCCGCTGATCATGACAAAAAAAAGAGCGGGTAAGAGGAGGATTCTTTTAATCATACAAAAAATTGTTTTGCCGGATATTGCCAGGTCAAAAATAGATTTATACCGGCGAAATCAAAGTAAAAAATACCCCCATAAGGGGGTATTTAACAAAAGTTTAGAGTGTCCGTTTTACTTCTTCTTCTTCGTAGGCTTCTACGATATCACCCACCCGGAGATCGTTAAAATTCTTAATGGTCAGTCCGCATTCCATGCTGGAAGCTACTTCTTTCACGTCATCCTTGAACCGCTTGAGGGAGGCCAGCTCTGCGGAGGCGCCTTCCCCGATGGGGTAGATCACGATGCCATCCCGCACTAACCGGATCTTCGCATTCCGGAAGATCTTTCCTTCCAGGACATAACACCCGGCCACGGTAGCTTTATCGAATTTGAAGACATTCCGCACTTCCACATTCGCCACCACCTTCTCCTGTATCTTCGGTTCCAGCATCCCTTCCATGGCACTCTTCACTTCTTCGATGGCATTATAGATAATAGAGTAGGTCTTGATCTCCACCCCTTCATTTTCAGCCAGACGGGAAGCCTGTGAGGAAGGCCGGACGTTAAAGCCGACGATGACAGCGTCAGAAGCGGTAGCCAGCAATACATCACTTTCGGTGATAGCGCCTACTGCTTTATGCACCACGCGAACGGCGATCTCTTCCGTAGACAGTTTCTGCAGGGAGTCGCTCAACGCTTCTACCGATCCATCCACGTCCCCTTTAATAATCAGGTTCAATTCCTTGAAATTACCCAGGGCCAGGCGTCGGCCGATCTCATCAAGTGTAATATGTTTCTTGGTCCGGATGCCTTGTTCCCGGAGGATCTGGGCCCGTTTGTTCGCCACTTCCTTCGCTTCGCTCTCATCCTGATACACCTTGAACTTCTCCCCTGCTTGCGGAGCGCCGTTGAGGCCCAGGAGCAGTACGGGTGTTGTCGGCGGAGCGGTCTCTACCCGTTTATTACGTTCGTTGAACATGGCTTTCACACGACCGAAATACTGTCCGGAAACTACCAGGTCTCCGTTATTCAAGGTACCATTTTGTACCAGTACGGTAGCCACGTAACCACGTCCCTTGTCCAGGGAGGCTTCGATGACGCTGCCGGAAGCTTCGCGGTCCGGATTGGCTTTCAGGTCCAGCAGTTCTGCTTCCAGTCCTATTTTTTCCAATAAAAGGTCCACATTGAGCCCTTTCTTGGCGGAAATCTCCTGTGATTGGAATTTTCCTCCCCAGTCTTCTACCAGGATATTCATCCCGGCCAACTGTTCCTTTATTTTTTCCGGGTTGGCCCCCTCCCTGTCTATTTTATTGATGGCAAAGACCATGGGCAGGCCGGCAGCCTGGGCATGGGAGATAGCTTCTTTTGTCTGCGGCATGACAGCGTCATCAGCGGCGACCACGATGACCGCTACGTCGGCTGCTTTGGCGCCACGGGCACGCATGGCGGTGAAGGCTTCGTGACCCGGCGTATCCAGGAAGGTGATTTTCTTCCCGGTAGCTGTTGTTACCTGGTAAGCTCCGATGTGCTGGGTGATACCTCCGGCCTCACCGGCTACCACATTGGCGCTGCGGATATAGTCCAGAAGAGAGGTCTTACCATGGTCGACGTGACCCATGATGGTGACCACGGGCGTGCGCGGCAGCATTTCATCCGGATCATCCTCTTCTTCCTCCTCTTCCATTTCCGCCGCATCGTCTATCCCTATAAATTCAACGGTATAGCCAAATTCACCGGCTACCAGTTCAATGACATCGGCTTCCAGACGCTGGTTGATGGACACCATCATACCCAGGCTCATACATTTGCTGATCACATCCGCATAACTTACATCCATCAGGTTAGCCAGTTCGCTGACGCTGATGAATTCAGTGACCTGCAGCCTGTTGTCTGCTATTTCATCCCCGCCGGTATGTTCGGCCATTTCGTCGCGTTTGGCGCGGCGATATTTGGCTTTCAGGCTTTTTCCCCGGCCACCGGACCCGGCTAGCTTTGCCTGGGTCTGCCGGATCTTTTCCTGTATCTCTTTCTTGTCGATCTCTTTTACTTCCCGTGGAGTATTCCGGGGGTCGGGTCTGCGATTGCCACCGCCGCCCTGGCCGGGTCCGCCACCTGCACCGCGGGGATTCCGCTGAATGGGAATCCGACTCTGTCCCGGAGGCCGCTGATTGCCGCCGCCGCCACCATGATGAGGGCCACCGCCAGGACCACCGTGGGGTCTTCCCACGCCGCCACCGCCGCCGCTGCCACCACCTGCATTATCTTTCTTCTCGATGGGAATCCTTTTCCGCTTCCTCTTCTCTTCGGAAGGCGGCTTGGGACGGGTATCATTATTTACGGGGAGCTCAATTTTTCCAAGGATCTTCGGCCCTTCCAGCTTCTCGGCCTTGATATTTTCTATTACGGGCGGAGTTTCATGATCTTCCGCTGCGGGGGATTCCTGGGGAATCTCCTTTTCCGGCTCGGGAATCCGCTCTTCCGGGCGGCTTTCCGCCACAACGGGCTCTTCCTTGGGGAGTTCTTCTACGACCGGCACTTTTATCTCTTCCCGGGGAAGTTCTTTTTCCCTGGGTGGTTCCGGCAACAGGGCTTCTTCAGGTTGTTCCTCCGGACCAACCTTCGATTCGACCCCATTCTCGCCTGTAGCCTTTTTGATCACTTTTTTAGGGCGGGTGGAAGAGTCTATTGCAGAAAGGTCGATCTTATCAATGATTTTAGGTCCTTCCAGCTCTGGCGCTTCGATCTTTATGATCTCCGGCTCTTCCTGTTTCTCTTCGACGGCCACGACCGGAGGAGGAGGGGGAGGTACAACAACCGGGGGCTCTTCTGCGGCAACAGGCGCTTCTTCCTTGGCAGGCTTTTTAACGGCTTCTTTTTTAAAGAGCACCGTCTCTTCTTCCTTTTTCTTTTTAGCCTCCAGGCTTCCCTTGGGCAGATCGATCTGATCGCTCTTGATCTTGGCGACTTTATCCCCCTGGAACTCCTGCTGCAAAGAGCGATACATATCCTCCGTCAGCTTAGACGTAGGTTTCAGATCGTCCTTGCTAAATCCCTTGCTCACCAAAAAATCCACCAGGGTATCTTTACCGATGTTGAATTCTTTAGCCGCAGCCATCAAACGTGGTGTTATTACTTCTGCCATATATGCCTTTCCCGGATCCCTAAGGAAGGGATCAGGATCGTCCCTTTTTAAAATATTAAAAAAATAGTCTGTAAATATATCAATAAATTGATAGACCCTGCGCACTCCCTTAGGAAGTAAGGGTTATCCTTTTTCAAATTCTTCCTTCAGCACTCTTCTCACTTCGTCAATCGTTCCTTTTTCCAGATCCGTCCTTCTTTCCAGCTCATCAGCCGTCAGATCCAGCACGCTGCGGGCCGTGTCACAACCGATACGTTTCAGCTCATCGATGACCCATGTTTCGATCTCATCGCTGAATTCTTCCAGGTCAATATCGAACTCTTCGGGTTCGCCCTCATTGTCCCTGAATACGTCAATGGTATAACCCGTCAATTCCTGGGCCAACTTGATATTAACCCCTTTCCGGCCGATGGCCAGGGACACCTGGTCCGGTTTAAGATAGACATTCGCATGCGACTTTTCGCTGTCTAGCTCCATATTAGTAATTTTAGACGGCGTCAGGCTACGTTGGATCAGGAGCTGGGTATTATTGGTCCAGTTGATCACGTCGATGTTCTCATTCTTAAGCTCGCGGACGATGCCATGGATACGGCTTCCTTTCATCCCCACACAGGCGCCTACCGGGTCAATACGGTCATCGTAGGATTCCACCGCCACCTTAGCCCTCTCTCCGGGCTCCCGAACAATCTTTTTTATTACGATCAGACCATCAAAGATCTCCGGCACTTCGATTTCCAGCAGTTTAGAGAGGAATAAAGGACTGGTCCTTGACAAAATGATCACCGGGGAGTTATTCTTTAGCTCCACTTTCTTTACTACAGCCCGGATATTCTCTCCTTTTTTGAAATAGTCCTGGGGGATCTGTTCCGATTTTGGCAAAATCAGCTCGCTGCCTTCTTCATCCAGTAGGAGGATCTCTTTTTTCCATACCTGATACACTTCTGCGCTCACGATCTCTCCCACCCGCTCGTTATATTTTTTTACCAGGACATTCTTTTTCAGGTCTCCGATACGGCTTGCCAGGGTCTGTTTGGCGGCCAGGATCGCCCGACGGCCGAAGTCCAGTATTTCGATTTCCTCATACAACTCTTCCCCAACCTCATAATCCTGCTGGATCTTGGTTGCGTCCGTGTAGGCGATCTCCGCCAGCGGATCATTTACACTGCCATCTTCCACGATGGTGCGACGGCGGACAATTTCCAGGTCACCTTTTTCCGCGTTCACAATTACGTCAAAATTCTCATCGCTGCCGTACTTCTTACGCAACAAAGTTTTGAACACATCTTCTACCACTTTCATCATGGTAGGGCGGTCGATATTTTCAGCTTCTTTGAAGTCCTGGAAGGCTTCGATCAAATTGATACTTGCCATAACACTT
>DATJJD010000257.1:0-202365 GCA_035492545.1 Puia sp. | reverse complement strand
AATTATTTTGTTATGTGGCGCTAATTTGTAATTTAGTGCAAGAATTTAATGGGTTAGTAAGTAAGGGGCCGGCGATTTAGCTGGCCCTTTTACTTTTTAGTACTTCCTGCATCATTTACTCCCCGCATCATTACCTTTACCGCATGAGTAAGATCAGCGCCAAAATAAAAACTGCATTCTTTTGCAGCAATTGCGGATACGAAAGCGCCAAATGGTTAGGGAAGTGTCCTTCCTGTGAACAATGGAACACCTTCGTGGAAGAAGTCATTACAAAAGATAACCGGCTCACAGAATCAGAATGGAAAAAATTCTCCAACGATAAAAAAGAGATCCGGACCCTCTCATTAAATGAAGTGGTCAGCGCGGAAGAAAAAAGAATCGTAAGTCCGGACGCTGAGCTGAACAGAGTGTTGGGTGGGGGCATCGTGGCGGGAGGTCTCGTGCTGGTAGCAGGCGAACCAGGTATCGGTAAAAGCACGTTATTTCTGCAAACAGGCTTACTCTTAAAAAATAACACGACGTTGTATATAAGTGGAGAGGAAAGTGAGCAGCAGATCAAGATGCGTGCTGATCGGCTGAATATTCAAAATGAAAATTTCTATTTATTAACGGAGACTTCCACGCAGATCATTTTCCAGGAGATTAAAAAACTGCAACCCGAACTGGTCATCGTCGATTCCATTCAAACCCTGCAATCGCCCTATATCGAATCCTCTCCCGGCAGCGTCTCGCAAATCCGGGAATGTACCGCTGAATTTCAGCGGTTTGCCAAAGAGACGGGCACCCCTGTCTTTCTGATAGGCCATATTACCAAGGATGGAAGCATTGCCGGCCCCAAAATGCTGGAACATATGGTGGATACGGTCCTGCAGTTTGAAGGAGATCAGCACTATGCCTATCGTATCCTCCGCACGCTGAAAAATCGTTTTGGCAGCACGGCTGAGCTGGGCATTTATGAAATGACCGAGCAGGGCATGCGGGGCGTCAGCAATCCCAGCGAGCTGCTGATCACGCAGAAGGAAGATCAGCTGAGCGGCATAGCCATCGCAGCAACGATAGAGGGACTACGACCCTTACTGATAGAAGTACAGGCGCTGGTGACGCCGTCGGTATATGGAACTCCTCAAAGGACGGTCAGCGGCTTCGATCTGCGCAGGCTGCAATTGTTATTGGCCGTATTGGAAAAAAGAGGAGGCTTTCACTTTGGTGTAAAAGATGTTTTCCTCAATATCGCCGGTGGTCTGAAGGTAGAGGACCCGTCCATCGACCTGGCCGTATTATGCGCTCTGCTCAGCTCCTATGAAGACACGCCCCTTTCTTCCCACGTCTGTTTTGCCGGAGAGGTGGGATTAAGCGGGGAGATCCGCGCCGTACACCGCATCGACCAACGGATAGCAGAGGCCGAAAAGCTGGGTTTTGAAAAGATCTTTGTTTCCAAATACAACCTGAAAGGGTTAAACAATCAGAAGTTCGGGATCGAGATCCTGCCCGTGGGAAGGGTAGAGGAAGTTTATCAGTACCTGTTCTGATCTTTAAAGATTATTTTTGAATCCTATGAACAAGCTATTATTGCTCATACTTTCGTTGACCGTTGTGGTCGTACTTGCCTGCCGGAAAGATGCTTTTATCACCGGCAAGAATGCCACCGTTCGTTTCTCTTCAGACACCCTCTTCTTCGATACCGTCTTTACTTCTTCCGGGTCCATCACCGAAGCCGTCAAGATCATCAATAACAACGATCAGAAGCTTCGTTTGTCTGATGTGAAACTAATGGGCGGGGCCGGTTCTTATTTCGCCATCACGATAGACGGTTTGCCCGGGCCGGAGCAGCAGGGCCTCGAGCTGGAAGCAAATGACAGCCTTTACCTGTTCGTGGCCGTCAACATCAAACCGGGCGCTGCTAACTTACCCTTTATCGTGCAGGATAGTATACAGGTTTCTTTTAACGGCAATCAACAATACATCCAACTGCAGGCCTGGGGGCAGAATGCCCATTTCCTTCGCAACCAGACGATCCGGGCAAATACAAGCTGGGACAATTCCATGCCCTATGTAATAGTAGGTGGCCTGCAGGTGGACACGAATGTCACCCTCTCGATCCTTCCCGGTTGCCGGGTCTATTTCCACGCCGATGCCCCTTTGTTGGTGGACGGCACCTTACAGGTATCCGGAGACAAGTACGATAGCACCAAAGTATATTTCCAGGGAGACCGGCTGGATGAGCCTTACCGTGAGTATCCCGGCAGCTGGCCGGGTATTTATTTCCGGGAGACCAGCATCAATAATACGCTGCAATTCGCCGTGATAAAAAATGCCTACCAGGGCATTGTGGCGGAAGCCCCTTCCCTGAACGGCGCTGCCAAGGTCGTGCTGAACCAATGTGTCATCGATAACAGCTACGACGCCGGCATCCTGGGAGCCCAGAGCAGCATACAGGCCTCCAATTGTCTGATCAGTAACTGCGGGAAGAATATTGTGTTGGGATATGGCGGCAACTATGCGTTTACCCATTGTACGGCCGCCAGTTTTTCCAATGACCTTATCGCCCATGTCTCCCCTGTCCTTTCTGTCAGTAATTATATAGTACAGGGCAATACCCCCCTAAGCTCTGACCTCGCCGCTAATTTTGTCAATTGTATCTTCTGGGGGAATAACGGTAATGTCGATGATGAGGTGGTGGTATCCCGGCAAGGCAGCACTCCCTTTACCGTGAATTTTTCCAACTGTCTATGGAAAATAAAAAACAGTCCGGCAGACATCAGCGTGGCTAATATGATCGCCAACAGCGATCCCTTATTCGATAGTGTCAACACCTCCCGCAGATATTATGATTTTCACCTGCAAGCGGGATCGCCGGCCATCGATAAGGGGATCCCTACGGCCCTTACCCGGGACCTGGACGGGAATATCCGGCCGGTGGGCCTGCCCGACCTGGGATGCTACGAACGGCAATAACCACTCCTCCGCCCCATAAACCATTCATCATTCAAATCGGACTCTAATCTAAACTTTAGCGTTCAAACTTTGTAGTAATTTTTCTAAGTTGAATACCTTTAATCAAAATCATTAATTATGTTACGAGTCCTGCTTCTTTCGCTTCTTTTCGCCGGTATAACGAGCGTTCATGATTTCAAAGTGCCGGGCCTGGATGGGAATACCATCGACCTTGCCAAATTCAAAGGCAAAAAAATACTCATCGTCAATACGGCTTCCAAATGCGGCTTCACGCCCCAATATGCCGACCTGGAAAAATTATATGAGAAATATCAGGACAAGCTGGTGATCGTCGGTTTCCCGGCTAACAATTTCGCCCAGCAGGAACCGGGGACGAATAAGGAGATCAGCGAGTTCTGTACCAAGAACTATGGGGTGACCTTCCCTATGGCCGAAAAGGTGGATGTGATCGGGGACAATACGGCCCCTCTTTTTAAATACCTGACCGAAGAAGCAAAAAAACTCGGCGTGGCAGATCCGGTGATCAAATGGAATTTCACTAAATTCCTGGTAGACGAGAACGGGAAGCTGATTGCTGTTTTCCCCAGCAAGGTCAAGCCCATGGACGACCAGATCACGAAATATCTAAACTAAGCGCATAGCTTATAAATAAGGAGGACGGCCGGTAAATTTCCCACCTGAGCCGTCCTCTTTGTTTATATTTGTAGCTATGTCTTTTAACAATGTCATCGGCCAGGCTGCTGTCAAACAAAGTCTGGTTGAGCTGGTACAGTTCAATCGTTTGAGCCATGCCCTGCTCTTTCTCGGCAATGAGGGCAGTGGCGCCTTACCCCTGGCGCTGGCATTTGCCCAATATACCGTCTGTGAATCCCCCCAGCCGGCTGATGCCTGCGGGATCTGTCCCTCCTGTGTAAGGACCCGGCAGCTTATTCACCCGGATATCCATTTCTCTTATCCCGTCATACCGAAAAAGGCTGGTGACAAACCCGTCAGTACAGATTATATCTCCGAATGGCGGGAGTTCATTGGCCGGTTTCCCTATGGCAATGCCTATGACTGGCTGCAATTCATCGGGGCGGAGAACAAACAAGGGAATATTACCGCCCATGAATGTAATGACATCATCCATAAACTGAACCTCAAGAGTTTTGAAAGCGGCTATAAGATCCTCATCATGTGGATGCCCGAATACCTGGGCAATGAAGGGAATAAGTTGCTGAAGCTGATCGAAGAGCCCCCCGCCAACACCTTATTTATATTGGTGGCCGAAAACGAATCCCTTATTCTGCCCACTATCCTGTCCAGGATGCAGCTGGTCCGGATCCCTGTCCCCGAAACGCAGGATATAGAGAAGGCGTTGGTGGAGCGTGCCGGTGTCGGGGCGGAACAGGCCCGGCAGGTGGCGGCTATCAGTGAAGGCAACTATCATGAGGCCCTGCAGCTGATAAGACATGCGGAAGATGATTGGCAAAGCGTACTACGGGAATGGCTGAATGCCATTCTGAAGAACGGCCCTATCGCTCAGGTCAAATGGATAGACGAGATCAGCAAATCCGGGAGGGAGAGGCAGAAGCAGTTCCTCCGTTATTTCAACCATTTACTGGAACAGGCGGTCCGGCTGCGGTATATGAATGCCGCTCAGCTGGCTATCCCGGATAATGAAAAAGATATCGCCCTCCGGCTGAATAAGATCGCCGATGTCGGTCAGCAAAAGGCCATTATTGAAGAGCTGGACCGGGCGGCTTATTATATTGAGCGGAATGCCCATGCTAAAATGCTGTTTCACGCGCTGACGATTAAATTATACCATATTATAGCGGACCGGACGGTCGCCGTGGTAAATTAAAGGGTTGCCGGCCGGCCGCCGAAAATTAAAACCGATCTCATGCGTTACCATTGCCTGCAGCATGTCGCCTTTGAAACCCCGGGTCTTATCGCCAACTGGATCGGAGAGCGGGGGGATGTCCTTTCTTTTACCGGTCTTTTCCAAAATGATCCGTTGCCGGCTATCCATGAATTTGACGGGCTGGTTATCATGGGAGGGCCCATGAGCATACATGATGAAGGGGAGTTGGCCTGGCTAAAAAAGGAAAAAGAATTGATAACCGCCGCCCTCCGCGAAAAGAAAAAGGTGCTGGGTATTTGTCTGGGGGCCCAGCTGGTTGCTGAGGCGTTGGGCGCCAAGGTCTATCCTAATTCCCAAAAAGAGATTGGCTTCTGGCCCCTGCATTGGACGAAAGCAGCCAGGAGCTGGCTGGGGTTTTCCTGTCAGCCGGGAGGCGAGGAGGAGCCGGGGAGCGAAGGGCGGGCGGATGCAGCGGGGGGATGGCCGACCGAATCCCTGGTTTTCCACTGGCATGGAGAGACCTTTGATCTGCCGGAGGGGAGTATACATCTGGCTTTTACGGCTGCCTGCCCGAATCAGGGCTTTCTCCTGGGGGAGACCGCACTGGGCCTGCAGTTTCATCCCGAGCTGACCCCTGCCATGGTCCGGGAGATGATGGTTTATGAAGGGCATGAGCTGGCGTCGGCCGGGATGCCGACAGCTTCAGCGGATACCCATTCGGCTGCGCCCCTTGCGCCCTATATCCAATCGGAGACGGCCATCCTTGACCAGCTATCCTCCCTGAAAGGGAATGAAAAGCTGCTCTATCCCCTGCTGGATCGTTTTTTTCACGGTTTACGGCCTGAATAATGGTCCTTTCGTAGTATATTTGACAATGGCCCTTTTTTGGGCCTGTGAAAAGAAGGTATCCGGACCAGGCCATCTGGGGTAAATGGAGACGTGTGAAAAGAGTTTTGGGCCGTTCGAACAGAGTCATCTTGCATAAATATATCTCTCATAGTGGCTTTGCATGCTCAGCAGTCAGTAGGGTTCTTCTGCCTGTGCCGTTGTTTCTTCTTTTTACCATTTATTACTAACTATTAATTTATTGGGGATATGGGATGTAGTAATTGTGGAACGGCCACAGGGGGGAAACCTTCGGGCTGTAAAAGTAATGGCGGATGCAGCAGCGGAGGTTGTAACCGGCTCAACGTACACGACTGGCTGGCTAACTTACCCTTCAGCGACCCCGAAAGCGGGTGCCGGATCGTGGAAGTGAGTTTTAACAACGGCAGCAGAAAGGATTTTTATCGTAATGCCACTACCCAGCTTTTCGAGAAAGGCGATGTGGTCAGCGTGGAAGGCGTCAGCGGATTCGACGTGGGGGAGGTGACCATTACCGGGGAGGTCGTCCGTTTGCAAATGAAGAAAAAGGGCGTAGAGGAGAACAACCCCGATATTAAAAAACTCCTTCGCCGGGCTACCGATAAGGACCTGGAAATCATGCAGGTGAATAAGGGGAGAGAAAAAGAGGCCCTGGTGAGGTCCCGGGCCATTGCCCGCCAGTTGAAACTGGATATGAAAATGAGCGAAGTGGAGATCCAGGCCGATGGACGTAAGGCCACCTTTTATTATATCGCGGATGACCGGGTGGATTTCCGGGAGCTGATCAAAATATTTGCCGGGGAATTCCGGTTAAAGGTGGAAATGCGGCAGATCGGGGCAAGGCAGGAAGCAGCCAAAGTGGGGGGAATCGGCAGTTGCGGAAGAGAATTATGCTGCAGCACCTGGCTCACCGACTTCAAGTCAGTCAATACGACGGCTGCCCGTTATCAGAACCTCTCTATTAACCAGAGCAAACTCAGCGGTCAGTGCGGCCGGCTTAAATGCTGCCTGAATTATGAGTTGGATACCTACCTGGACGCCCTCCAGAACTTCCCCGATAACGTAGAAACGCTGCAGATCGCCAAAGGGACCGCCATTCTCATCAAGAAAGACATATTCAAAAATCTCCTATGGTATGTATTGCCGGATAGCAGTAAACAATATCCCCTTACTATTGAAAGGGTAAGGAAGATCCGGCAGTTAAATGCCCAGAATGTGATCCCGGAGAGCCTGGAGCCGGTAGAAGTCAGTACGGGTAAACCCAAGGAGACGGAAAGCGGCTTTGTGGACCTGGTCGGTCAGATAAGTTTGAAGACCCTGGAAAAAGCGGACCGAAAGAAAAGACATGGTCACCAGCCCCATAACAGAGATGGCCGGGACAACCGGGGAGGGGGAGAGAATAAAGGGGGTGAGAACCGGGGCGGCCGAGACAACCGAGGCGGCGGCAACAACCGGGGCGGAGGAGAAAATCGGGGCGGAGGAGAAAACAGAGGTGGCGGGGAGAAAAAGGGGGATAACCAGGAACCGAAGAAGCCACAGCCGCCGCAGCATCGGAACAGGCGCAGATAAAAGAGCCGTCCGTACGTTATGCCTGGAAGCACCAGTAGCAATTTGTTAAAATTTTACTGAGGCTCAACCCCTTGGGGGCTCTCTTGTTATTTATTCAGACAATTAGTAATTTGCTATTTCTTTAAACTCTATAAACTATGGCTATTTTTAAATCCGGTAATCCTGCCCTACAGGAAAAAATGTTTCAGAACACGATTATTATCCCTGGTGAAGATGCGATGACGCAGAGAGGGGCCCTGAACAAATTTTTCTTTTTGTTCCTCATGGTAATGGCATCCGCCTCCTTTACCTGGAAGGCTTTTTATAGTGGCAAAGATATCATGCCCTGGATGATCGGCGCAGCTATCGGCGGCCTCATCGTCGCTTTTGCTATTATCTTCAAGAAAGAATGGTCTCCTTATCTGGCGCCTGCTTATGGCTTATTGGAAGGTGTTTTCGTAGGAGGTATCTCCGCTATCTATAACAATGCCTTTGAAAAAATAGCACCGGGTATCGTCATGCAGGCGGTGGGACTTACGTTCGGCGTTGTCATTGCCATGTACCTGCTTTACAACTTCAGAATTATCAAGGCCACTGAGCGATTTAGGTCTATAGTTTTCACGGCAACGGCAGGGGTAGCGGTCTTTTACCTGATCGCCATGGTGCTGCGTATGTTCGGGATCGATATGCCCTTTATCCATGAAGGCAGCAATATGGGGATCCTTTTCTCGCTGGTGATCGTCGCTATTGCTGCGATGAACCTGATCCTCGATTTTGATATGATCGAACAGGGCGCCACCATGGGGGCACCGAAATACATGGAATGGTATTGTGCGTTCGGGCTGTTGGTCACCATCGTTTGGTTGTATATGGAGATCCTTCGTTTATTATCGAAGTTTGCCAGCAGGAAATAATTTATTGATCTTCTTATATAAAAAAAGTCCCGGCGGTTGCCGGGACTTTTTTTATATTCCTATTTTTAGAATCCATCTCCGTCCAACAGATTCCCCAGCCCTCCCAGGATACTCCCCTCTTCCCGACGTCTGCCGAACTGGGGGCTGTATTGGATGATGCGGCTTGCCAAACGGCTGATCGGCAGTGACTGCAGCCATACTTTGCCTGGTCCTCTCAGTACAGCAAAGAACAAACCTTCACCCCCGAACATCCAGTTACGGATACCCCGGATAAACTCAATATCAAAATCCACCGACGGTTGAAAGGCTACCACACATCCCGTATCCACTTTCAGGATCTCGCCCGGCTGTAATTCTTTCTCCATGATATATCCTCCGGCATGTACGAAGGCCAGTCCATCCCCATCCAGCTTCTCCATGATGAACCCTTCTCCTCCGAAGATGCCGGTCCCCAGCTTGCGCTGGAAGGCGATACCGACGCTGACGCCTTTCGCTGCACAGAGAAAAGCGTCTTTCTGGGCAATGATCGTACCCCCCAATTGCTGCAGGTCCAGGGGAATGATCTTGCCGGTATACGGCGCGGCAAAACTTACGCGCTTCTTTCCCTGACCGGTGTTGGTAAAAGCCGTCATGAACAGGTTCTCCCCTACCAATACCCTTTTACCGGCATTCATCAACTTACCCAGCAGGCCTCCCGTTTGGGATGCCGCGGAGCCGTCCCCGAAAAGGGTCTGCATTTCTATCCCATCATCCATCATCATAAAACCTCCCGGTTCTCCGATGACGGTCTCTCCCGGATCCAGCTCTACCTCTACGAATTGGAGTTCTTCCCCGTAGATCTTGTAGTCTATTTCATGATTATTTCTCATAGTAAATCTTTTTTTTGTGAAGGTAAAAAAAGGCCGTCTCAAAGGGAAATAAGAGACGACCTCTTTGGGGATCAAATCCAGGCTATTTATCAGGTCCTACCATTATAATATATCCAACCTAAAAGTCCGGCGGGCATCCCTTGCTGATCGTTAAAACCAGCTCCGGATCCAAGTCTCGTCTACACGCCCCCTGGCCCTTCTCCTCCTTCTGGATATTTCTATCCTATGCAGGAAAATGGTAATAAACATCAGGATAATGAAGAGGATCGTAAAGGGGGGTATACCCAGGAACGATATCCATTTCCCACCAAAGTGGCGGCGCATCGGTCTTTTTAGTCTTTCTGCGATCAGGTACATACTGGGCACCATGAACAGGGTCATAAAGAAGGCAAAAGCCAGCCCGAAGATAATGGTCCAGGACAGCGGCTTCCAGAAGACGGCATTATCCCCACCGAAGTAAATATGCGGGTTGAGTTCGGAGAATAAGGTGACGAAATTAATATTGAACCCGACGGCCAGGGGGATCAGGGCCAGGATGGCCGCCATAGCCGTCAGCAATACAGGGATAATACGGGTCTTTCCTGCTTCTATTGCGGCTTCCCGCGTCTTCATTCCCCTCGCCCTCAATTCGTCGGTGAATTCTATCACGAGGATCCCGTTCTTCACCACGATACCCGCCAGTCCGACGATACCCAGTCCTGTCATGATCACGGATACTTCCATTTTGGTAATGGCGAACCCCAGGATAACCCCGATGACACTGAAGAGGATCTCGGTAAGGATGATCACTGATTTACTCACAGAATTGAACTGTAAGACCAGGATGAGCAGGATCGCCATCAGGGCGATCACCAGGGCCTTCAGCAGGAAGGCGCCCGTCTCGGCCTGTTGCTCTCCCTCTCCTGTCTGTTTGATCGTCACGCCGTCAGGTCGTTTTTTAAAATCCGCGATGTGTGTAGCCAGTACCTGGTTGACGGCGGTTGGAGTATACCCGTTCAATACATTTGATTTCAACGTGATCACCCTTTTCTGGTTTTTACGCTTGACGCTACCCAGGGTGCTGGTATAATCGAATTTGACCAGGGAACTGATCGGCACATTCTTTATAGCGCCGCCACCAGCGATGTCCCGGAAGGTAATATTCATGTTCAGCAGGTCGGACAGGTTCTTTCGCTGGGAAACGAGATTTCTTATATATATTTTGTATTCGTCTTTTCCTTCCTTGATCTTCGAAGCTTCTTTTCCGAATAAGGCAGTTCTTAGCTGCTGGCCGATCTGCCCGGAAGTAACGCCTTCGATCATAGCTCTTTGACGATCAACCGTCAACGTGATCTCCGGGTTGGTAAGGTCAATATCCATTTTTAATTCCTCCACACCCGGGGTCTGGATGGAGTCGAGATAATTCTTCAGGGATACAGCTGTCTTGGTCAGGTCATCAAAATCTTCACTGGCCACTTCGATATTCACAGGAGGATCGGTAGGCGGACCACCCTGTTCCTGATCGACAGAGATCTCTGCGCCGGGAATTCCTTTCATGACAGATCGGATGGAATCCAGATAACGGGCGGTGACCACTCCATTTCGTTTTCCAAATTCAACAAAAGATACCTGTATACGTCCCAGTTCGGGATGTGTGCTCTGGTCGCCGCTGGTAGGATCGGCAGCCCCAATAGCCACGTTGCTGATCACACTTTCCACGACAGGGTTCTTTTTACCGTTCTCCATACCCAGTACTTTATAAACCCGCTGCTCCAGCACTTTTGTCACGGAATCCGTATAATCGACGTTGGTGCCCACGGGTAATTTCAGATAGACATAGACCTGGTTGGGGTCTCCCTTGGGGAAGAAGACCACCTGCACCTTTCTTATCCCGAAGAACACGAAAGAAAAAATCAGCAGGAGGAAAGTGCTGAACAGGAGCCACGCTGGCCGCCAGCCTTTCAGCGCCCAGCGCAGCAGGCTTTCATAGTGGCCCATGATCCAGGGCAATACCCTGTTCTGGAACCCGTGGATCAGCCCGTCGAATACAAATTTATTCAGGACAGCCAGGATAACGAGGAAGATCAGCAGGTTACCCAGGAAGGTCTGTTTCCCCAGATCCAGGAGGATGCCCAGGATAAGGGCGATCCAGAAGCCTGGTGTCTTAAAGATGGCGGATTTTGATTTTGTTCCTTCCTCTTCCGGGTGGTTCATAAAGTCTACTGCGAAGACTGGGTTCATGATAAACGCCACGATGAGGGAAGCCGTTAAGGTAAAGATCAGCATGGCTGGCAGATAGACCATGAATTTACCGATGATGCCTGGCCAGAATAACAGCGGGAAGAAAGGCGCCAGCGTGGTCAGCGTTCCGGCGAATACCGGGATGAATACCTCACCAGCGGCCATCATGGCCGACCGTGAGGTATCTATTTTCCCTTTGCCCTGTGTGAAGATACGGTGGGTGTTCTCGATCACTACGATGGCGTCATCGACGATGATACCCAGTCCGAATAACAGTGCGAATAGTACGATGAAGTTAAGGGTGACGTGGGTGCCGATGATGATGTCTGCCGCCGGCAGGAATACAAAGGCAACAAACATACTCAGCGGTACGGACAGGGCGACGAAGAAGGCATTCACCACTCCCATGAAGAACATGAGGATGATCAGCACCAGCACAAAGCCGATGACGATGGAATTGACCAGGTCATTGAAGGAGGTCCGGGTCTTGGTGCTCAGATCTCCGGTAAGAACGACATTCAGGTCTTTGGGTAAAGAGCTCTTCATTTCATTCACGGTCTTGTTGACATCATCGGAAGTTTCGATCAGGTTCTCTCCCGAACGTTTGATAATATTCAGGGTGACTACATTCTTGCCGTCCAACCGTGCATAACTTTCCCGGTCCCTGATCGTATCCTTGATGGTGGCGATGTCTTTCAGATATACTGCTCCCCCGCCATTCGGGCTTCGGACAATGATCTGGGCGATATCTTCCTTTGTGTGGAACTGTCCTTTCAACTGTAGATTGCGCTTCATATTACCTACATCCAGCAAACCTCCGGAGATGTCGAGGTTCTCGCCCTTAACGGCATTGTCAATATCGTCAAAGGTGACATTCGAGCTCCGCATGAGGTAGTTATCCACGTTGATCTGGAATTCCCGCTCCGGCGCGCCTACGATGTCCACCCGGTTGAGCTGAGGAAGCTCTTCCAGCCTGTCCTTCATATCATCTGCGAATTTCTTGAGCCGTTGTTGGTCGTAGTCCCCGCTGATGTTGACGTACATGATCGGCTGATCAGAGAAACTCACCTCCAGGGCTGTCGGCTCCTGGGTGAGGTCGGTCGGCAGGTCCTGCTTGGCCTTGTCTACGGCATCTTTTACTTTTTGAAGAGCTACATCCGTTTGTACATCCGTTTCAAATTCCACTACGATTGCTGAATAATCCTGCTGGGATGTGCTGGTGAACTTTTTGATCTTTGCTCCCGTAATACTCTTGATCTGTTTTTCAATGGGGCGGGTGACCAGGTTCTCCATATCCTTGGGAGAGTTGCCTGTATAGATCGTGGATACATAGATGGTGGGTATCACGATATCCGGGAATTGTTCCTTAGGAAGCGTGACAAACTGAAACACCCCCCAGCCGCTCACGATCAGCATGAGCAGGTAAATAGCTGTCTTATTTTTAATACTCCAGGTGGTGGGCCGGAAGTGTTTGAATTTATCGGTAAGATTTTCTAAAGCACTCATACGTTGGTTTTGAAATGATTAAGCGATGTCCTTCCTATCTTACTTCCTATTGAGTAGTGATCAGCTGCCCTTCGTATAAGCCTTGAAAACCGTCCGTGATCAATTGGTCGCCCGTCTGCAGGCCCGATGTGATTTCTATCTTATCGGCATAGGGTTGGCCAATAGTAACGGTCCTTTTATGGGCGTACCATTTCCCTTTGTTATTCGTCCCTACCATCACGTATTTTCCTTTTTCATCCGTCTGGAGGGTATTGACCGGAGCGGTGATAACATTTTTAGCCGTATAGTCCTGCAGCCTGACGACAGCCAGTTGGTTGGAACGAATGTCCTTGTCGTTGGGGATCCTGATCTCCACCTGGAACGACCGGCTGGCGCTGATCAGCTTCCCGGCCACCTTTACCGTACCCGAGATCTCTTTATTATTAAGTCCCGGGAATTCGATCTTCACCGGTGTGCCGACCCGTACCCTTTCCTGGTATGTTTCCGGCACCTGTACGATGACTTTCAGATTGCTGGTATTGATGATGCGTATTTGTGCAGCGCCGGGTGTAAAAGACTCGCCCACTTTTATGGAAAGATAGTCCACCACGCCGCTGATGTCGGCCGTTACATTGGTGAAATCCAGTTGCTCCTGGGCGATCTTCAACTGGCTCTCCGTCTGGTCGACCTGGTTCTTTGCGTTGATCAGGTCTACCTCCGCGCCGATCTTCTGGTCCCAGAGGTTCTTCCGGCGCTGGTAAATATCTTTCGCATAGGCAAGCTGTGTCTGGGCATTGACCAGTGTCTGACGTTGGATAGCGTCGTCCAGCTTGAGCAGGAGCTGTCCCTGCCGGACGGCATCACCCTGTTTGACATATACCGCTCTTACCACGCCGCCGGATCCCCGGGGGGAGATATAAGAGGTATTCTCCGCATCCACATTACCCTGCAGGTCGATGTAATGGGTGAAGCCCGTAGGGGCAAGCTGTGTGAGCGTCACCAGCTTTGCTTTTTCTGCGACAGCGGAAGCGGTATCCAACTTACTAAGCTCGGTTTCCAGCGTCGATATTTGTTTGCCTAGCTTGTCCTGCTGATCCTTAAGGGCGGTAAGCTGGGCTTTCTTTCCTTCCAGCGAGTCGTCCTTTTTCACGGAGCTGTTTCCGCAGGAAGCCAGCAGGATGGAAGAGCTGATCACGGCTATTGTCAGTATCTTATGCATGTCAATGATTTTTAGATTTTCCGTTCGGTTAGTTTTTACTTATAATTTGCCGATGGCATTCTGATAATCCACTTTGGCTATTACTGCATTATAGAGGGCATTGAAATAATTTGCCTGTGCCGACTTCAGGTCTGTCAGAGCCGATGTGATCTCCGTATTGGAGCCCAGGCCCTGTTCGTATTTCTTACGGGTCTGATCATACACGCTGGCTGCCAGGTCCATATTTTTCTTCTGATAATCCAGGGATGCCAGGGCCGCGGTAAACCGTAGTTGTGCCTGTTTCACGTCATTATCAATACGGATCTTCAGAGAGTCCATGTTGTTTTGGGTCTGCTCCAGTCTGAACTTTGCCTGTTTGACGTTTGCGTCTTTATAAAAGCCGTCAAAGATGGGAACGTTAATATTCAGCCCCACGTAGGAGGAAGGGAACCAGCTGTTCTTCTTACCCAGGTCGAAGTCATTGGCATACTGATTTTGCGTATAGTTGGCGGTGAAGGAAGCTGTAGGGATATACATCCTCTTATACCGTTTCACGTCATATTCATTCAGCTTCCGGTTGATTTCCAGCAGTTGGTATTCATGGCGGTCTGCATATTTATAATCATCCCCCAGGGCCGCATCCCGGATCATCTCATAGGTGAGGGTGTCCGTCAGCATCAGGGAGTCCCTGATGGGCATGCCCAATAAGGTCTTTAAGCCCAGGTAGCCATTGGCGATATTGAAATCCAGGTTGATCTTATCGGTCTCCAGGTTAGCCAGTTGCACATTTGCCTTATCTACGTCCAGCTTCTCGGAAAAACCATTCTTAAACATCTCCTCAGAGTTGTGCACCAGTTCCTTTTGACGGGCGATGTTGGCATCGACCTGGTCTTCCTGTGTATGGCTTAGCAGGAGCTGATAATAGACCTTGTAGATATTGACCCGCAGCACCTGCTCGGTGATCTCCTGTTTCTTGGAATAAAAATCCAGCGACGCCTGACGGGCTGCCAGGCCGACGAATACCTGTCCGTCGAACAGTACCTGTTTTAAGGTCACCCCGCCGTTGGTATTGTACTGAGTACCGAACTTCAGGGGTACAAAAGTTCCGGGCTGCTGTATAAATTCACCTGGTATCAGGGTAGTAGGGATCTGGAGATAATCCGTAAATCCGATACTGCCCGTCACCTGCGGCAAAGCCTGGGAGGTGGTGGCGCGATTGCTTTGCTCCTGTATTTTAAGATCCAACAAAGCATTTTTAACGAACACGCTGTTCTTAGCGGCATAATCGATGGCCTCCTTAAGCGAAAGGGTGTGGATAGCAGGCGCTGATGAAGTCTGCCCCGGGGAGGCAGGCGCCCCTTGCTGAGCGGTCGCATTCAAAGCTACCAGGATCATCAGCCCGGGGATCAGCCTTCTCAATTGCTTAAACCTTTTGTTCATGAGATAGTTTTTTATTTCGTTCTATGGTATATTTCCCGATCAGTTCCTTACCCTTTTCCGTGACAACCCCGTGCATGAAGAACATAGCCAGTTCATAATTCACCTCGGAGACCTTGTAACGGCTATGAGGGAAAAGGTCCTGATTAAAGATGAGAAAGGCCGATTCAATACGGTTTTTAGCAACTATATCTATTTGAATATCAGACCTGTAAACTCCTTCTCTCATACCCCATTGGAGGTTATCCACTGTCATTTGATAGAGGAACTGGTACTTATACTCTTTTACTTTCTTGTATGCCCGGGGATGGTGTTTCTCCAGGTCGTAGAGCATGAGGGGGTTGGTAGATTTCAGCATTTCCTCCAGGGATTCCAGGGCTAAAAAGATCTGGTGCACGGCATTGTCGGCATCATGCTGGAATTGAAGGCAATCCGTCTCATTCTTCTGTATTTCCTGGTCGATGACCGCCATTACCATGTCGTCCTTATCTGTAAAGAACTGGTAAATAGTTTTTTTGGAAATACCCAGCTGTGTGGCAATCTCATCCATCGTGATAGACCGGATGCCATACCGCATATAGAGATCAGCGGCTTTTAGTAATATTCTTTCTTTTACTTCCATAAATCGGGGTCAAAACTACGGAAACTTTTTTCGTAACCAAAGTTTCCAGTGCATTTTTTAGGTTTTTTACCCGGATTCCACTAGTCCATCCGGCGGTTCCTGCAATTAAATAATGGGCTGAGCTACCTGATAATGACTATTTTAGTGCTTTAAATAGCCGGCACATGAAGGTTAGAAAAATACCCCGTAAACTATTCCAGCTTTTCTTACAGGGTCTGCTCATTCTCGCTCCTATTTCCATCACCATCTGGACAGTATTTGCTCTTTTTACCTGGATTGACGGCATTCTCCCGAACCTGGTACACAACCTGATGCCCAACCTGATCAGCCTGGATCAGTATGGCAGTCCCAAACGGATACCCGGTCTTGGCTTTATCGTCTTTATCGGCATCGCCCTGTTCGTAGGTTATATTTCGCCTTCGTTCATCGTTAGCCGTTTGGTCGACCTCGCAGACCGGCTCCTGGAAAGAACTCCCGGCATCAAGCTTATCTACTCAACTATAAAGGACTTCTTCGAAGCCTTCGCGGGGAACAAACGAAAGTTTGACAAAGCTGTGCTGGTTAGCATCCAGGCCCCGGATGTATGGCAAGTAGGTTTTATCACACAGGAGGAACTGCACGAATTCGGGCTACAGGAGTATGTGGCTGTTTATGTTCCTCAGTCCTATGCCTTTGCAGGCCATCTGTACTTCGTGAAAAGGGAAAGGGTGAGAGTCCTCACGGACATCAGTTCTACCGATGCCATGAAATTTGCCATTTCAGGAGGTGTTGCGGAGATCGATGAGCCTTCCTGAAAAAAAGATATCGATTCCCTACCGCTAAGCTGGGGTGTTAATGGTAAGAGGTTTATCTTTGCGGCCCATGATATTCCTTTAATTATTTAAATCAATCGAAGTGGTTCACAATTTCAATTCCGGTCCCAGCATTCTGCCAAAAGAAGTCTTTGAACAGGCCAGTCAGTCCATCCTGAACTTTTCTGACACCGGACTTTCCATCCTGGAGATCGGCCACCGGACCCCTTTGTTCCAAGCGGTGGTGGATGAGGCCATGGCTACCGCCCGTGAGTTGATGCAGCTCGATGCCGAACATGAAATATTATTCCTGCATGGGGGCGCCTCCACCCAATTCTTCCAGGTGCCCATGAACCTGCTGGATGAGAAAGAAACGGCCGCTTATCTGGACTGTGGTATCTGGGGCACGAAAGCCATCAAGGAAGCCAGGCTTTTCGGCAATGTAGAAGTGGTAGCCTCTTCCAAAGACAAGAACTATACGTATATTCCGAAGGGCTATACCATTCCTTCCGGCGCCAAATATTTTCATTGTACCAGCAACAATACCGTTGAGGGGACGCAGATGCACACGTTACCGGATACGGATATCCCTCTGGTAGCGGACATGAGCAGTGATATTCTCAGCCGGGTGATCGACTTTAACCGGTATGATCTTATTTATGCGGGGGCGCAGAAGAATATAGGCGCGGCCGGGGTCAACCTGGTTGTTATAAAAAAAGACTTATTGGGTAAAGTGAGCCGCAAGCTGCCTTCTATGATGGACTATCGTCTTCATATCGAAGCGGGCAGCCTGCTGAATACGCCCCCAGTTTTTGCCGTCTATGTTTGTATGCTGACGCTGCGCTGGTTGAAACAACAAGGTGGTATTCCTGCCATGGAGAAGATCAATGACCGGAAAGCCGCGCTGTTGTATGATACGCTTGACAGTCTGCCCCTCTTCCGGCCAACGGTGGCAAAGGAAGACCGCAGTAAAATGAATGTCGTCTGGGTTATGGACAATCCGGAGCTGGAAAAAGAATTCCTTTCCGTCTGTAAGGAGAATGGGATGGTTGGGATAAAAGGCTACCGGACGGTAGGCGGTTTCAGGGCTTCCCTTTACAATGCCCTTCCGATGAGCAGTGTTCAGGCGCTGACGGATCTTTTGAAAGATTTTGCAAATAAAAAAGCTTAATAAAATGGCAACCATCGTTCCCTTCCAGGCATTACGGCCTGCTCCGCAACTGGCCAGGCAGGTAGCTTCCAGGCCTTATGATGTACTCAACAGTCATGAGGCCAGGGAAGAGGCCGCCGACAACCCGGAATCTTTCCTTCATATCACCAAAGCGGAGATTGACCTGCCTTTGAATGTGGATATTCATTCTCAGGAAGTCTATGATAAAGCAAAAGAGAACCTGCAGTCTTTTATAGAAAAGGGTATTTTACTGGAAGAAAATACCCCCTGTTATTATATCTACCGGCTGATCATGAATGGCAGAAGCCAGACGGGATTGGTATGTGGCAGCTCGGTAGACGATTATGAGAAGGATATCATTAAGAAACATGAGCTCACGCGTCCCGAGAAAGAGACAGACCGGATCAATCATATGAAGACGATCCGTGCGCAAACCGGTAATGTCTTCCTCGCTTATAAAAACGTAACCGCCATCGATGAGCTGATCGGCAACTGGAAAAAAGACCATGATCCGCTGTATGATTTTACCGCAGAGGACGGCATTCAGCATACCGTCTGGGCCATCGACCAAAAGGAGACCATCGAAGCAATAACCCGTTTTTTTGCTGAAAAAGTTCCGTTCACCTATATCGCGGACGGTCATCACCGGGCGGCCTCTGCTGCGAAGGTGAGGAAGGAGCTGGGCCCATCCGCCAGCGGGCAGGCTAATTATTTTCTTACCACGCTGTTTCCCTCCGCAGAGCTGCATATATTGGATTATAACCGGTTGGTAAAGGACCTCAACGGCGCCAGTCTGGAAGAATTCCTGGACAACCTGCAGAAAGATTTCCTGGCAGGCAAAGTGGATAAGGCTTTTTTACCCGGTCAGCTGCATGAATTCGGCATGTACCTGCAGGGCAACTGGTATCAGTTGGTGGCGAAGGAAGGGAGTTTTACCACGGACCCCATCGGGGTGCTGGACGTCACCATCCTTCAGAAGAATGTCCTTGACCGGCTGCTGGGGATCAAAGATCCCCGGACGGATAAACGGATCGATTTCGTGGGTGGCATCCGCGGGCTGGGCGAGCTGGAAAAAAGAGTGGATAGCGGCGAGATGAAAATTGCTTTCAGCCTTTATCCCGTCAGCATCCAGCAGTTGTTCGACATCGCCGACAGCGGGCAGGTCATGCCTCCTAAAAGCACCTGGTTCGAGCCTAAGCTGAGAGACGGATTACTAACACATCTTATTTAAAAACCAAAAAAGCATGAAAAGGATCCTTCTATTACCCTGCATACTGGTCTTTGCCAGCCTTACTACCCTCGCCCAACAACCCGATGCAAAAACACTGCAGGAGACCGCCAAGACGTTTACCCGTCAGGGCGACTATGCAAATGCCATCGTGGTATTGACGGGGGCTGTACAAAAGGATCCCCAGAATATCGAATTGTTAAAAGACCTGTCGTTCAACTATTATCTGCAGCGCGACTATGCAAAGGGTCTGAACATTGCCCGTTCCCTGACGGAACGGTCCGACGCCGATGTGCAGTGTTATCAGATGGCAGGGCTTTTTTATAAGGCCATCGATGACCCCAAGGAATGCGAGAAGCTGTATAAAGCCGGCATCAAGCGGTTTCCCCGAAGCGGGGTGCTGTATAACGAATATGGCGAAATGCTCTGGGCCCGGCAAGACTATTCCGCCATCAAACAATGGGAAAAGGGGATCGAAATAGATCCCAACTACTCCTCTAATTATTATAATGCCGCCAAACATTATTTTCTAACCTACGATAAAGTATGGAGTATCCTTTATGGGGAGATCTTTATCAACCTGGAAAGCTACAGCAGGCGAACTGCCGAGATCAAGGACCTGCTGCTGGAAGGTTATAAAAAACTTTTTGCTGACGGAGATCTGTTAAAGAATCAAAATATAAAATCCCCTTTTCCTGTCGCCTATCTGAACCTGCTTAGTCAGCTTTCTCCTGCTGTCGCCCAGGGGGTCACGGCGGAATCCCTGACGGTGCTGCGAACCAAATTCATCCTGTCCTGGTTTGAAAAATACCCGTCTTCCTTCCCCTTCCGCCTGTTCGATTACCAGCGGCAGCTGTTAAAGGAGGGGTTGTTCGACGCCTATAATGAATGGATCTTCGGGGCCGCGGAAAACCTGCCGTCCTTTCAGGCCTGGAGCAATACGCATAGCGATGAGTATAACCGTTTTACCAACTTCCAGAAAGGCAGGATCTTTAAATTGCCGGAAGGTCAGTATTACCAGACGGCGTCTTCCAAATAACCGCTAACCGGAGGGGTGCCGGTTTAGGTTTTTATTTGTCCTTTTTTTGTTTAATTTGGACTGCCTAAATAATAACTATGACCGAACCAATGCGATTGTTCGATTGCCTGCATATTCATCAGGGAAAACCCGTATTGCCGGATCTGCTGGCGGCAAAAGAGAACGGTAAATGGAAGACCTATAGCACGGCGGAAGTGACGGATACCGTGAATAAGCTCAGCGCCGCCCTGTTAGGCCTGGGTATTTCAGCAGGGGACCGGACGGAAGAAGGAATGGATAAGGTCGCTATTGTATCCAAAAACCGTCCGGAATGGGTGATGGTGGATCTTGCCGTGCAACAGGTTGGCGCCATCCTCACGCCCATCTATCCTACCATCACCGTTGCCGAGCTGGAATTCATCCTGAACGAGGCGCAGGTCAAACTGATCTTTGTCAACGATGAAGAGCTATTCCATAAAGTGCTGAGCATCCGCAGCAGGATACCCAGCCTGCAGGAGATCTATACTTTCGAGCATGTGGCCCATGCCCGCCATTGGAAGGAGCTGCTGGCTACGGCTACTTCTGCGGACCTGGATCGTCTGCCTGCTATCCGGGAAAAAATACAACATGAAGATCTGGCCACCATCATTTATACTTCCGGCACTACCGGTACGCCCAAAGGAGTTATGTTGTCCCATAAGAACATCCTCAGCAATGTGGTGTCCTGTATTCCCTGTCTTCCCCGGGGACCCATCCGGGCCCTCAGCTTTCTGCCGCTAAACCATATCTATGAGCGGATGCTGACCTATGTCTACCTTTTAAGCGGAAGTTCAATCTATTACGCTGAGAGTATGGATACGATCGGCGAGAACCTGAAAGAGGTAAAACCCCAGATGTTTGTCACCGTCCCCCGTCTGCTGGAAAAAGTCTATGACCGTATCATGCAGAAGGGCGCCGAGCTGACGGGTGTGAAGAAAAAGCTGTTTTTCTGGGCGCATGGGCTGGCTGCCCGTTATGAGATCAACAAGCCCTTGGGGGCCTGGTACAACCTACAACTATCCCTGGCGAATAAGCTCATTTTCAGTAAATGGCGGGAAGCCCTGGGTAATAACCTTACCTGTGTCGCCAGTGGGGGTGCTGCCTGCCAGGTAAGGCTGATCCGCATTTTCACGGCAGCCAGGATCCCTATCCTGGAAGGGTACGGGCTTACGGAGACTTCTCCCGTGATCAGCGTCAACCGGCTGCAGGTGGAGGATCGTATGTTCGGTACCGTGGGGCCTATCATCCCGGGTGTGGAAGTAAAAATTGCAGAAGACGGAGAGATCCTCTGTAAGGGACCCAACGTGATGATCGGCTACTATAAACGTCCTGACCTCACGGCAGAAGCTCTGGAGGGCGGCTGGTTCCATACAGGGGATATCGGCGTCCTGATGGATGGGAAATATCTGAAGATCACCGATCGTAAAAAGGAAATGTTCAAGACCAGCGGCGGAAAGTATGTTGCGCCCCTGATGATAGAAAGTAAATTAAAAGAGTCCCCATTTGTCGAGCAGATCCTGGTCGTAGGCCCGGAAAGGAAGTTTGTCGGGGCCCTTATCATCCCCGCTTTCCCCTACCTGAGAGATTGGTGCCGGCAGAACAATATTCCGGATGGCGCCAATGAAGCGCTGATCCTTCATCCGAAAATCATCGCCCTATACCAGGAGATTGTGGAGAGTTATAATAAATTCTTTAGCCATGTGGAACAGATCAAAAGATTCGAGCTGCTGCCGGCTGAATGGAGTATCGAGACTGGTGAGATGACGCCAAAGCTCAGCCTCAAACGCAAGGTCATTACGGAGAAATACCGGAATGCGATCGAAAAGATCTATGCGGAAGGCTAATCCACAGGTGCGATGGCGGGTGGACGGGAGACCGGCTAATCCTTAAACTTCAGAAAGGCAAGTTTTCCGTTGCCCACGATGAGGAAACAGATCAGCAAGAGCAGCACGAGGATGGCCAGTAACAATTGAGAGAAAGGCCTGTACATGTCCGGAGAGGCATTGATAAAAAAGATGGCGCCTATCAGGATGGGTATCTGAAGGATACAGGCAAAACGGGTCAGTACCCCCAGGATCAGCAGAATTCCCCCCAGGATGTGGGCAAAGGAAATGTAATTGCTCATCAGGACGGCCGTAAAAGAACCGAATGACATCTTGGTGGTCATCAGTCCCAGCATGGTACCCATATTCGTAAGGAACTCAACCCCTTTATAGCAAAGAAATATGCCCAGGGCAATGCGCAGGATATCGAGCCATTGAGGATGATGGGTATCACCCCAGTGCTCCACACGTTGTACGAGGTTCATATGGCGTCCTTTTTTTGAATAAGAAATAAAGAGCTCTACTAATATACGGATATTTATTCATATTAATGCCCCTTTTTTTACTCAAAAAAGGAGGAAATAAAGTCGTATTTTTAAGTTGCCTTGAAAAAGCTGGCTGCCATATTATTCCTCACCTTATTCCTCTTCAATCTCATAGGATACAGATGTTATTTCTACTATTTGCAGCAAAAGGAGCAATCTTCTTTTGAAGCCAACCTGGATAAAGAAACGTACGACGAAAAGGACCTCATTGCTTTTAAAGTGCCACTGTCCCTTCCTTACCAGCCTTCCTGGAAAGAATTCGAAAGGGTGGATGGTGAAATAACCATAGATGGGACTATCTACAAATATGTAAAGCGGAAAATAGAAGACGGGCAATTAATTCTATTATGTCTGCCTTACTACAAAAAGATGACCCTGGTAAAAGCTTCCACTGAGTTTAGCAGCCATGGTAATGATGTTGCTCCATCAGGGAAGAAAGGGAACAGTACCTCCCCGGGAAAAAGTAATCCCCTGAATGAATATGAAGAAAATATCCGGTGGGCTATCGATAACCAGTCGGCCGGACTTATAAAACAATATTCCCTCCTTGTCCTTCCCCATCTTACACGTGGCTTTATTTCCTTTCCTGGTAAGCCGCCACAGCTCGGCTGATAGATAAATTATTTTCTCTTCTATCAGCAGCAAAAAAAAATTCCATGAATGCTAATTTATGGGCGCAGGTCGCCCTTATAGCGTTGTACATGTCCCTGTCGGCATGTCACAACGCCTGCTCGTCCAACGCCGAGATGAGTGAACTGTTAAAGACTATCCAGGTCAGCGAATCCGTCGTTCAGAATCCTTTTTATCCCGCCGCCGGTGTCGCCTATTATGACTCTGTGCTACAGGTGTCCAATAGTGATGAGCAACGATGCCAGGCCATTTTTTACAAAGCGGGCAATCTGCTGGAACTTGGCAAAGAACAGCAAGCGGCCGACCTGCTGGAAGCCCTTCTTTCCAGGGAGGCCAATCCGTCCATCCGGTTGCTCATTCAGAAAATGATGGCTCTTTCCTATCTAAGGATAGGAGAAAGGAGTAACTGTATTTATAATCACAGCGCCGAATCCTGTGTCTTCCCAATTCGGGCGAATGGCGTCCATTTGAACAAGGTGGGGTCTGCCCGGGCCATTGAGCTGTACCAAAACGTTTTACAACAGGATCCTTTCGATCTGGAATCGAAATGGCTGCTCAATATTGCCTATATGACGATAGGCGGATATCCCGGAGAGGTGCCCCTTCCCTACTTGTTAAAAGGGCTGGACGCCGACACCGCCTCTACCATCAAGCCCTTCTCGGAGATGGCCGTCAACACAGGATTGGATATCAATAACCTGGCTGGTGGCAGCCTGGTGGAAGATATGGACAATGACGGCAACCTGGATATCGTCACTTCCAGCTGGAGCCTCACCGAAGGCATGCATTATTGCAAGAATAACGGCAATGGCACCTTCATTAACCTCTCCGGGCCTTCCGGTTTGAAAGAACTTACAGGGGGACTGAATATCATGCAAACCGACTACAATAACGATGGGCTGAAAGATATCTTTGTGCTGAGAGGCGCCTGGAGAGATAATTATGGCAGGGAGCCGGTGTCCCTTTTAAAGAATAACGGAGACGGCACTTTTACGGATGTCACAAAAGCCAGCGGGCTATTGCAGCACCTTCGTCCTACTCAGACGGCTACCTGGGCAGACTTCAATAACGACGGGTGGCTGGATGTATTTGTAGGAGCAGAAAGTTCGGGCCGTAATATCTTCCCCTGCGAGCTCTATATCAATAACAGGAACGGCACTTTTACGGAAATGGCGGTGAAAGCCAATTGTAATGTCATCGATTTTGTAAAGGGAGTCATCGCCGGAGACTATAATAATGACGGGTGGCCGGACATCTTCGTTTCTTCTCTCAGCGGAGTAAAAAGACTGTTGAGAAATGACGGCATCCGTAACGGACAGGTCCACTTCACGGATATGGCGGCAGAGGCGGGCATACAGCAGAATCGGGAGCGTACATTCGGCACCTGGTTCTTTGACTATGATAATGACGGGTGGTCCGATCTGCTGATATGCGACTATGAGTCAAAAGGTTCGTTGGCTGTCTATGCAGCAGCCGAGGCGATGAATCGAACCATCGGGAGATCCGGGCAGTTAATCTTATTCCGGAACAACCACGACGGCACTTTTACGGATGTCAGCCAACAGATGGGGTTAAACAAAGTAGTTTTCGCGATGGGGTGCAATTTTGGAGATATAGACAATGACGGGTATCAGGACATGTATTTCGGCACGGGCAATCCGCTCTATCAGTCACTGGTTCCCAATAAACTCTTTAAAAACGAAGGCGGTAAAAAATTCGTGGATGTCACCGCTTCCGGCCGGGTGGGTAACCTGCAAAAAGGCCATGGCGTGGCCTTCGCGGATATCGACAATGACGGGGACGAAGATATCTACATCGATATGGGTGGTGCTTACCCGGGAGATGCCTATCAGAATCTGCTCTTTGTCAATCCGGGTCAGACTACCAACCACTGGATTACGGTAGATCTTTTGGGTACCTGGTGCAACAAGGCGGCCATTGGCGCCAGGATACGACTTTCCTTTACCGAAGATGGAAAGAAAAGACAGGTGTATAAATACGTGAATTCCGGGGGAAGTTTTGGAGCCAGTCCCTTACGCCAGCATATCGGCATAGGAGCAGCCAGCGTGATCGACAGCCTGGAAATAAAATGGCCGGGAGCCCCGGGTAAGACGCAGATCTTTACCCATGTCAAAGCTGATGAATTCCTGCGGCTCACGGAAGGGGATAGCCAGTTCGTCTCCCTGAAGATCGCGCCCTTTTCTTTCTCGACAAAACCCGGAGTCGGATGTACTCCCATACCCTGAACTTTTCATAAAGGTCTGAGGTCTTCCGGATGCCGGGAGTCCTCAGATCATTTTCCTGATCAGTTTCCCCAGGGTCTTCAGCCCCTCCTCCACTTCTTCATCCCAGGGACGCGCGTAACTGATCCGCAGGCAATTCCCGAACTGGCCTCCCGCGGAGAACAGTTGTCCCGGGGCCACCGAGATCTGGTGTTTCAAAGCCTCCTGGTAGAGACGATAGGCGTTTAATTTTTTGTCCAGTTCGACCCAGAGCACGAAACCACCCTGGGGTCTGGAGACCTTGGTGTCTTCCGGAAAATACTGCATAATCCCCTGCAGGTAACGCAGGCATTGCGTATGCAGCGCCTTACGCAATTTCTTTAAATGATATTCATAACGGCCGATACTCAGGAAATGCGCGATGGCCTGTTGGGTGATGGTCGTTCCTGTCACTGTGTGCATCAGCTTCATCCGTATGACCTGTTCGGTGAACCGGCCGGGAAGGATCCAGCCTATCCGATAACCGGGGGCCAGGGATTTGGACAGGGAGCTGCACTGCAGGACCCAGCCTTCCTTATCAAAGGTCTTACAGGTCTTCGGGCGGTGACGTCCAAAGTATAATTCGCCGTAGATATCATCCTCGATCAGCGGGATCTGCCGCCGGGTGAGCAGTTCCACCAGGGCCCGTTTGGTCTCATCGGGCATACAGCTGCCAAGGGGGTTGCTGAAGTTAGGAACGAATACACAGGCTTTAACAGGGAATTGGTCGATCAGCGCTGCCAGGTGACCGGGGTTTACTCCTGTCAGGGGATCGGCAGGGATTTCCAGCACTTTCAGGCCCAGGAGCTCTATCACCTGAAAAATGCCGAAGTAGGTGGGATTTTCAACGGCCACGGTATCTCCCGGGCGGGTGACTGCCTTCAGGCACATTACTAACGCCTCCATGCAACCGGCCGTTATCACCACTTCCTCCTCCGTGATCTTTCCCCCCCAGTTGAAGGCCTGTTTGACGATCTGCCGGCGTAATTCCCGGTTGCCTTCTATCTGTTCGTATTGGACCCCATGATGAGGAGAGGCCCGCATGGCATGCATCAGCGACTTATTCAGCTTGGCCATCGGCAACAGGCTGGTCGGTGGGGCTGCTATGGAAAAATTGATCAGGTCACTGGAAGAGATATGATTGAAGACGGAGGAGATCATCTCCTGAACGCTGACTTCGCTGGCCTGCACCCCGGCCTCAGCCATGCGGGGCAGGCCCGGCATCCTCCGCAAATTAAACCGTACATAGTAGCCAGATTTCGGCCGGGCCTCGATAAGCCCCTTCCCTTCCAGGTGATAATAGGCCTGGAAGGCCGTTCCCATGCTGATGCCATATTCTTCACTCAGCACCCTGACCGAAGGCAGCTTGTCCCCGATCTTCAGGATCTCCTCTCCTATCATCTTTTCCAGGCCATCGGCAACCTGCATATAAAGGTGATCCTGGTCATTGAATTTCTTTTTTCCCATATCGGCTTTTATCTGATATAGTCAAAAATACTAAATCTGCATCTGTTTTTTATAAATCGGTTTCCTGAAATTTGTAACATGAATAGTTCCGAAATAAGCAACCTGCCAACATCGGCCAATGAACAGAGCCTGGACCCGCGGGACTGGGATGAGCTTCGCCGGCTGGGCCACCGGATGGTGGAAGATATGATGGATTACCTGCAGACTGTCCGGGAGAGGCCGGCCTGGGAGAAAGCTCCGGAACTAATCCTGCAGGAGCTACGGCAGCCCCTGCCCCAGGAGCCGCAGGATGCCGCTTCGGTGTACGAGGATTTTACCCGCCAGGTATTGCCTTATAACTGTAATAATATCCATCCCCGTTTCTGGGCCTGGGTGCAGGGTGGAGGTACTCCATTCGGCATGCTGGCAGACATGCTGGCCAGCGGCATGAATCCCAACCTGGCCATCGGCGACCATGTCCCGATGTATGTAGAGCAGCAGGTGATTGACTGGAGCAAGGACATCTTCGGTTTTCCCCGGACAGCCAGCGGCATCCTCACCAGCGGCGCCTCGATCGCCAATATTACGGCCCTTATCGTGGCAAGGAATCATTTTCATACGTCCATCAAACAACAGGGGCTGCGATCCGTACCCGGACAGCTGAAGGTCTATGGCTCTTCCGAGACGCATAATTGTGTGGCGAAGGGTGTGGAAGTGATTGGTATCGGGAGTGATAATTTCCGGAAGGCTCCGGTAGATGAGAACTACCGGGTACAAACAGCTGTTCTGCGGGAAATGATCCGGGAAGACCGGAAAGCCGGGTACCTTCCCTTTTGTATCATAGGAAATGCGGGCACTGTGAATACCGGGGCCACTGATGACCTGTCAGAGCTGGCGCGCATAGCAAAAGAAGAGCATCTTTGGTTTCACATCGATGGGGCCTTTGGCGCCATTCCGAAGCTGTTACCGGAGTTTGCGGAGACGCTGAAAGGGATTGAGGAAGCGGATAGTCTTAGCTTCGACTTCCACAAATGGATGTATATGAACTATGAAGTAGGTTGTCTGCTCGTCAGGGATGCGGCCGCACACCGGGCAGCCTTTAGCACGGAAGTCAACTACCTGGCAAGGCATGACCGGGGCCTGGCTGCCGGCCCGGATCCTTTCTCCCATTACGGGATGGAGTTATCCCGTGGGTTCAAGGCCCTGAAAGTATGGATGCTGCTGAAAGAACATGGAGTACAACGGTACGGGCAGCAGGTCCGCAAGAACCTGGAGCAGGCTTCGTACCTGGCTGAACTTGTCAGACGACATGCCCGCTTGCAGTTATTAGCGGAGGTTTCGCTGAATATCGTCTGCTATCGTTATAATCCGGGTACTATCGACGAGACGGGGCTTGATGCCCTCAATAAAGAGCTGTTGATCCGGCTTCATGAAGAAGGTATCGCCCTCCCTTCGTTCACGCTGCTGAATGGGAAGTATACTATCCGGGTTGCTATCACCAATCACCGCAGTACCCGGGCGGACTTCGACCTGCTGGTGGAAGCCTGTATCAGGATAGGCGATTATTTATATGCCGGAAATGCGCTTTTAGGAAAATATGGCGCATCTCCGGCATAGGGCTAATGTCGGTCCTTCGGACAAGCCGCTTCCAGCGTCTTTGCAAAAAAATAATAGTGGTGGAAAGCTGCCGCCCCGATATAATCGGTATATTGACTTGAGAATCATATACCATGGAAAAGAAATTACAAGGGCAGATCGCCATTGTCACCGGCGCCAGTTCCGGCATCGGGGCTGGTGTCGCTAAAGCATTGGCAGCAGCAGGGGCCACGGTGGTCGTCAATCATCCTGTAGCAGCCACTCAGGCAGCGGCCGAGGCCCTGTTGGAGGAGATCAAAAGCAAGGCCGGCGAGGGCATCACCTATCAGTGTGATGTCAGTAAAGAAACGGAAGTCCAAAAGATGTTTGCAGATGTCATCGCTCAATTCGGAACGGTGGACATCCTGGTGAACAATGCAGGGCTGCAACGGGATTCTCCCTTTCAGGACATGAGCCTGGAGCAATGGAATTTTGTCATTGGCGTCAATCTCACCGGTCAGTTCCTCTGCGCCCGGGAAGCAATCCGGGAATTTCTGCGTAGAGGGGTTGTACCGGAAAAGTCCAGGGCGGCCGGCAAGATCATCTGTATGAGCAGCGTACACGAAGTCATCCCCTGGGCCGGTCATGCAAATTATGCCGCCAGCAAAGGAGGCATCATGCAATTGATGAAGAGTATCGCCCAGGAATTCGCCCCTTATAAGATCCGCGTCAACAGCATCGGCCCCGGGGCTATCAAAACACCCATCAATCACCAGGCCTGGGACACTCCTGCCGCTGAAAAGAAATTGCTGGAGCTTATCCCTTATGACCGGGTAGGTGTAGTCGAGGATATTGGCGCCGCTGCCGTATGGCTGGCGAGTGACGACTCTGACTATGTTACCGGCATCACTCTCTTTGTCGATGGTGGTATGACCTTATATCCCGGATTCAGCACGAATGGGTGACCCTCCTCCGCTATCTGAAATAAAAAAAACGAAATGACCGAAAAACAACGTCTCCAAAATACAGACTGGAAGAAATGGGGACCTTATCTCTCCGAGCGACAATGGGGAACAGTAAGGGAGGATTATAGCGCCAACGGAGAACCATGGACCTATACTACCCATGACATGGCCCGCAGTTTGGCCTGGCGCTGGGGGGAGGAGGGCATCGGGGGTTTTTCCGACAAGAAGCAATTATTATGTTTTGCCATCAGTTGCTGGAATAAAAAAGACCCTATTCTGAAAGAGCGATTGTTCGGTCTCACCGGTTATGAGGGCAATCATGGGGAAGACGTAAAAGAGCTGTACTATTATCTTGACTCCTCTCCCACGCATTCTTATATGAAGATGCTGTATAAGTATCCTCAAGCCGAATTCCCTTACCTACAGCTGGTGGAGGAGAACCGGCGGCGATCGCGAACAGATCCTGAATTTGAACTTCTGGACACGGGTATTTTTAACGAAGACAAGTATTTCGACATCTTCATAGAATATGCAAAAGAGGACAAGGAGGATATCCTGATCCGGATCACGGTGTTTAACCGGGGCCCGGAAGCAGCTCCCATCCATATACTGCCCACACTATGGTTCCGCAATACCTGGAACTGGGGGTATAATGATTATAAGCCGGCCATGATGACCTCCAATCAGGGAAATATTTCTATCGAGCACAATGAGGTGGGAGAGTTCACGCTGCATGGCGAAGAGACGGACCTGCATCTTTTCTGCGAAAATGAGACCAATACAAAAAGGTTGTACGGATTCAACAAGGAGGGCTATTTTAAAGACGGTATCCATGAATACCTGATCCATGGCAACGAGCAGGCTATAAACTACCAGCAGGGGACCAAGGCTGCGCTGAATTATTACAGGATGATCCCGGCAGGCCAGTCCGCCACCATCCGTTTGCGACTGGAGCCTCATAACAACATCAATCCTTTCAGGGATTTCGATGAGATCTTTCAGGCACGGATACGGGAGACCGATGAGTTTTATGCAGCCATCCAGGAGGAAATGACCAATGCCGATGAAAAGCTGGTACAAAGGCAGGCCTTTGCCGGCATGCTGTGGAGCAAACAGCTCTATTACTATAACGTTGACCAATGGTTGAAGGGAGATCCGCACCAGCCTCCTCCCCCCCCGGAGCGGCTGAAAGGAAGGAACAAGGAATGGCGCCACCTGGTCAACAGCAATATCATCTCCATGCCGGATAAGTGGGAATATCCCTGGTATGCGGCCTGGGATCTGGCTTTTCACTGTTTTACCTTCGCGCTGATAGATGCTGATTTCGCCAAACACCAGCTGCTGCTGCTTACCCATGACTGGTATATGCACCCGAATGGCCAGCTCCCTGCGTATGAATGGTCATTCAGCGATACCAATCCTCCCGTCCATGCGTGGGCTGCCTACCGGGTCTATGAGATCGAGAAGCACAACAATGGCGGGAAAGGTGACGTCGCCTTCCTGGAGACCGTCTTTCACAAACTCCTGCTCAATTTTACCTGGTGGGTCAACCGGAAAGACGCTGAAGGAAACAATATTTTTGAAGGCGGCTTTTTGGGCATGGACAATATTGGGCTGTTCGACCGCAGTCATACCCGTTTACCGGAGGGAGGGCGTCTGGAACAGGCGGATGGCACCAGCTGGATGGCCACCTATTCGCTGAACCTGATGCGCATCGCCCTGGAATTATCCATGACCAATCCCATTTACCAGGACATGGCCAATAAGTTCTTCGAACATTTCCTTCATATTGCCGGGGCCATGGCCAGCATGGGGTCGGGCACCGATGGTCTTTGGGATAACGAAGATGAATTTTATTATGATACCGTCAGGCTTCCGGGGGATATCAGCGTCAAGATGAAGATCCGCTCGATGGTGGGACTGATCCCCCTTTTCGCCGTGGAAGTCATCGACGATGAGATCCTGCAATCCCTTCCCGAGTTTGCCAAGCGGCTTAATTGGTTATTGGAACATCGCCCCGATCTGGCGGCGCTGGTCTCCCGCTGGCATGAGAAAGGCTCGGAGGAAAAACACCTGTTGTCTCTTTTGCGGGGTCATCGGATCAAACGGATGCTGCACCGCATGCTGGACGAAACGGAATTTCTCAGTGATCATGGCATCCGGGCCCTTTCCAAGGTTTATGAAAATCATCCTTATGAATTCCATGTCGACGGGCAGGTATTGAGCGTACGATATACACCGGGCGAATCCGATGTGCCCCTGTTCGGCGGCAACTCCAACTGGAGGGGCCCTGTCTGGATGCCCGTGAATTTCCTGCTCATCGAATCCCTGCAACGTTTCCATCACTACTATGGCGACGACTTCAAAGTAGAGTACCCGACGAATTCGGGCAACTTTTGTACCCTTAACGAGATCAGCATCGAACTCTCCAAAAGGCTGTCAAAGCTATTTCTGCGGGATGCTAAAGGTCTTCGACCCATATTCGGTCCCAGTGAAAAGATGCAGTTCGATCCTCATTTCAGGGATTATATGCTCTTCCATGAGTATTTCCATGGGGATACCGGAAGAGGGTTGGGCGCCTCCCACCAGACAGGGTGGACGGGCCTGATCGCCAAGCTCCTTATGCCGAGAAAAGCGGTCATCGTGCCGTCTGCCGGGTCGAAATAGAATAATCAGTAGCTTTATGCATTATTCATTTTTAAAAATAAGAGCATGAAAAGAGTTCTTATCTTAAAAACGGTCCTGGCATTTTACCTGTTCTTTTCCTGTATCGCGACCGTCAAAGCCCAATGGGAGATTGGCGCCAGAGGTGGGATCAGCATTCCCAACCTCTCGGCGGGGGGCTCTCAAAACAATCCTCTCAATACCGGTTACAATTCGCGGCTGGGGCCGGACTTCGGGGTATCCGGCGAGTATCATTTTTCCACGCTGTTCTCCCTGGAGGCGAGAGCCGAATATTCTTCCCAGGGTGGAAAAAAGACCGGCATGCAGGCTTTTCCTACTCCTGATCCCGTTGCCGGCTATTTACAGTCACAAGGGATAACACCCCCGACGTATTTATATGCCGATTTTAAAAGTGAGGCGAAACTAAACTATCTGCTAATCCCTGTCCTGGCTAAATTCGGATGGGATCTCGGCGCCGGTTCTACCTGGCGACTCTATGCGGGAGCCGGTCCCTACGTCGGCTTTCTTCTTTCTGCCAAACAGGTACTTAGCGGCAAAAGTACCGTGTACTTTGATGCATCCGCCACGCAGGCGCTGCCTATCGGGCCCCAGTCATTCGATAGTACACAGGACTTGAAAAGTCAGCTGCACTCCACCAATGTTGGCGTCGACGGCGTGGTGGGTCTCTCGTTTGCCCCTGGCCCGGGGAAAAAGGACAAAATTTTCATAGAAGGCGGGGGTAATTATGGATTTATCAATATCCAGAAAGGTACTGCCAATGGCAAAAACAATACAGGCGCCGGAGTCGTCACTATCGGGTATTCCCATCTCTTCGGAGACCGGCGGCGTTCGTGACACATCCTCTTTTAGTTGAAAATTTTTATAGCCGGCAGGTGAACGGTAAAGACCGTACCGCGGCTGGCATCCGATTGCACGAGGATGGTGCCTTTATGCAAAGCAATGATACGTTGCGCCAGGGCCAGCCCCAACCCAAATCCCCTGGAATTGCCCGTTCCGGAACCCCGGTAGAATGGTTGAAAGATCTGGGGAATCTCCTCTGCTGCTATCACATCTCCCTGATTCTCCACCCGCACATATACTTTATGATTGGCAAAAGAAAGGTCTACCACGGTCCTTTTATCGGAGGAATACTTACAACCATTCTCTACAATATTTTTAATAGCGATATAGAGCAGCTCACTGTTTCCGAAGACTACAAAATCTTTTTCATCTTCCGGGAACTCGCCGAAATTCAGTTCCACTCCATAATTGGTATTGAGTTTTTTTACGTCGGCCATAACCCTAAGCAAGACTTCGTCCACCCTGACCTCGTTCAGCTCGATACCTCCCTGTGAGCCCGTCTTGGCGATCTCCAGCAGGCTCTTGGTCAAAAGGGTCATCTGTTGTACGTCTTCCCGGATAGAAGACAGTACCTGTTCGTATTCCAGGGCGCTGCGTTCTTTCTGCAAGGCCACTTCCACCTGGCTGGAAATGGAGGTAAGCGGAGTAGAGAGTTCATGGGATGCGTTCGAGATAAACCGTCGCTGGATGGCGAAAGATTCCTGGAGGCGTCCCAGGAGCTCATTGAAAGTATTGGCCAGCTGGCTCAGCTCATCCTGACCGGTGCCTGCCCGGATGCGGTGCGAAAGGTCATAGGAGGAGATGTCTTTTACTTCCCGGATGATCTGCGCCACAGGCCTCAGGAGCTGGCCGGTAAAAAGATAACTGACTACGGCGGTGAGAAATACGCCCACCACCAGGCTGAAAAAAAGGATCTTGTTCAGATTGGCCACCCTTTCCAGGCCATCGTCGTCATGTCCCGCCACTACCACGATAAAAGATTTACGGGAGGTGACCCGACGGATGGCCAGCGCATCCCGGTTGTCTATCGTAAAATATTTCTCCCCGCGCGTCTTGATCTCCTGCAGCATATCGGCCGATATCGACAGGAGGGGACTGCCCGGCATATCGAATTTGTATAATACTTCTCCCTGGTCGGAATAGATGACGATACTCCGGGACTGGAGCAATCCTACGGTAGACGTAGTATCCATCCTCCGTAACAGGGTAAGGGCGCTGTCGCCCATCAGGGCATAAAGCTGGGTATTGTAATTCGCCCTGGCCTTTAGTCGTTTCTCAAACACCTGCTTCCTTTCCAAGCGGGCAAAATAATAAACGGAATACGTCAATACGGAAATGATTGCTGTTACGAGCAGGGTGAATAACAGCATTATTTTATACCGTATCTTCAAGTCAGACGTTTTCTTTTAAGACGTAACCCATCCCCACCTGTGTATAGATGAGCTTGGAAGAGAAATCTTTTTCAATTTTCTTGCGCAGAAAATTGACATACACATCTATCACATTCGTCTTGGTATCGAAATCAATATCCCAGACATTCATCGCAATATCTATCCGGGATACTACTTTATTCTTATTCCGGATAAAATATTCCAGCAGTTGGAATTCTTTAGCCGTCAGGGGGATCGTCCTTCCTTCCCGGGTCACTTCTTTACTGTCCAGGTTCATGATCAGATCGCCCACTTTCAGGATATTGGTTCCGGCGCCCGGCTGATGATGAAGCCGTTTAAGCAGGGCCCGGATGCGAACCAGCAGCTCCTGGAAATCAAAAGGTTTTACAATGTAATCATCTGCCCCCGCCTCGAACCCTTCTATTTTATCCTCTGTCGTATTCATGGCCGTCAACATAATGACCAGGATCTCCTCATTATAACTGCGGATATGACGTGCCAGCTCATAGCCATTCATGACAGGGAGGTTAATATCCAGGATCGCAAGGTCGTAGGGATTGGTATCGAATAGCTTTTTACCGGCCCCTCCGTCATAAGCCACATCGACCTCATAGTGCTGTTCTGTCAGCCCTTTGCGCAAGGTCTCTGCAATCTTCTTTTCATCTTCTACCAACAAAATCTTAGTTTCTGCCATAATATAGTAAATCTTAGACCCTAAATTTATTCAATCGCCTCCTCTTCCTTTCCAATGCTCCATTAAAATGGCATTAAACCGTTTTAGCAAATAAATATGAATTCCCGCTGCAATATGCCGAAAAAATTCGTAAATTTTGTAGACTCTCCCCTAAACGTCCTAACTGCCGTAGATTGCCTGCTACTTGAAGGTACCCTTGAAAGCCATTTTAAAATCTATAAAAAAGGGGGTTGCTATGAAATCTCATGAATCGCCTTATGTCAACAAGCGTAAGAAAACGATCGAATTTTACGTCCACCACCTGAATGCCTCCGCCTGCTCACGTATTTCTCTGGCCGGTACATTCAATCATTGGGCTCCGGATGAATTAAAGATGCTACCGGAAAAGAACGGCGGATGGTGGAAAATTGCTATCCCCATGTTGCCTCATGGCAAGTATTATTACAAATTCTTTATTGACGACAAGATGTGGATGGAAGACATTGAAAATCCTTTACGCGAACCAGATGGGGTTACCGGGTGGAACAGCGTGTTGACAGTATGAACCAAGTTCACCAACAGGCAAAGGCGCTGATTATAGCTAATCAGCGCCTTTTTTTTAACTATTGTTATATAATTTATAAACGGGCTCTCTTATAGCGTCTCCTTTTTCACTGCAGATCAGTTCCAGGATACCTGCAATTTGTTCCGGTTTGACCCAGGCGGCGACATTCGCATCTGGCATGCTTTGCCGGTTGACCGGGGTGTCGATGGTGCTGGGGACCACGACGGAAGCAACCACATTCTTCCCTTTCGCCTCCGCATTTAGCAGCTCAGCCAGTTGGAAGAGTAAGGATTTGCTCAAAGAGTAGGCCAGCACCCCTTTACCCTGTTCTGGTTTTATAGCAGGGCGGGCGCCGATGAATACCAATCGTCCATAACCGTTCTGCAGCATATGCCCGAATAAAGGTCTGGCCATAAAATAAGCCGTTTCAAAATTCAGGGAGATCATCTTTCTCAGCGCCTTTCCATCCGTAGCCGTTATGTCTCCCATGGCAAAACCTCCCGCCAGGAACAAGGCCCCGTCGATCCGGCCTTCCAGGCTGATCAGTTCCTCCACAAAGGCGGTGGTTGCCTCTTCATCGGAGAGGTCTATCTGTCTAAGTTCAAAGTTCTCATGAGCGGCTGCAAAACCCAGGTGATCCCCGAATAAGCTGACCGCGATGACTTTATATCCTTCGTCCAGGAATTTTTTTACGGTGGCGACCCCCAGGTTGCCATCCGCTCCGGTGATAATGATGGTTTTCATTTTACATTAGTTAAGGTTTCCAACATTTTTTCCGCCACCAGTTGATTACCTGCCTCATTCAGGTGTACCCTGTCCAGTGTGAGTATGCCAGACTCCTTATTCCCGGGGTTATTCTTCTGCTCATAGTTGTGAAAGATCTCCCGGAGGTCTACCAGACCGGTATGCCATTTCTGGGCCAGGTTGCGTACGATCTGTGAATAAGCATTGAGGTCGCCATCCTGTTGATTGGTAAAGTCGGCTTTTTCACCGATGACAGCCGGGGTGCAAAGGATGACGCGAATATGTTTATCCAGTAACTTATTGATGATGGCAGTATAGAACTTCTCGAATTTATCCGGGTCTGTTCCCGTCCCATAGGTCTGTTTGTGCCATACGTCATTTACCCCGACCCAGACGACCACTACGTCCGGGTTCTGGGACAGCACATCGTCCTGCATGCGTAAGTAGAGGTCATATACCTTATTGCCCCCGATGCCGGCGCCGATCAGTTCATATTGGGACCCAAGGCCTTTTTGTGTCAGTGCATCCTTCATCATTACAATAAATCCTCCCGGCTTCGCCCCGGCCTGGGTGATAGAATCTCCGAAGAATACTACCCTGGTAACTTTAGGTTGAATGGAGACCATGGAGGTAACGGCCGTAAACAAAATAAGGATAACGGCAGATCGTGAGAAGAGGCGCATACTATTTAAAATTTTCTTCTGCCAAACCTACATCAAAATGTCCAGATTTATTTCTCCCGGCTGTATATAATTTATTGCTATCGATGATCTGTTGCAGGGTCGATACAGAGGCCGCAGAATGCAGTCCGTCCCGCGGCGTGTTGATCACGTAATCAACCAGTTTGTCGATGGTAGAGGTAGCTACATGCATACGGGTATCGGAGGAGGCATAATAGATAAAAACTTTCCCATCCTCATCGGCGATCCATCCGTTGGAGAACACCACATTGGAGACATCGCCCACTCTTTCTTCCCCCTCCGGAGCGATGAAATAACCTCCTGGTTTGTAGATCACCCTGGTGAGATCCTGCAGATCGGTCATGAAAAGGTAGAGTGTATAACGCAGACCAGCAGCCGTGTTTCTTACACCATGCGCCAGGTGCAGCCAGCCATGACTCGTCCGGAGAGGGGCAGGTCCCAATCCATTTTTTGCCTCATTGATGGTATGGTAGACTCTGGGATCGATGATGACCTCTCCGTCGATAACTGCATTCGTTATGGAATCCGAGAGGCCGAAGCCCACGCCGCCGCCGCTGCCTGTATTGATAAATCCGTCCTGGGGTCTGGTATAAAATGCATATTTCCCTTCGACATACTCCGGATGAAGGACGACATTCCGTTGCTGCGGGGAATGTGTGCGCAGGTCAGCGAGTCTTTCCCAGTTGACCAGATCCCGGGTTCGGGCTATGCCGCATTGTGCGACGGCGGCCGATTGATCGGTGGGCGGCGCGGAAGGATCTTTTTTTTCCGTGCAGAACAATCCATAGACCCAGCCGTCCTGATGCCGGGTCAACCGGACATCATAGACATTCGTTTCTTCCAGGCCCGGGCCCGGCATATGGACCGGGGAATCCCAGAACCGGAACTGGTCGATGCCATTAGGGCTTTCGGCGATGGCAAAAAATGATTTGCGGTCGGCGCCCTCCACCCTGGCCATCAATACGTACTTATCTTCCCATTTAATGGCCCCGGCATTAAAGACTCCATTGATGCCAAATCGTTCCATCAGGAAAGGGTTCGATTGTTCGTTAAGGTCATAACGCCAGAACAGGGGGGCATGTTCTGCTGTCAGTACGGGGTACTTGTACCGGTCGAAGATCCCGTTGCCGATACCATTCGTTTCATTGGGTCTGCTGATCAGTTCTCCGTATTTCTCGGTTAGCTTTGTCAGTCTTTTGCTAAACAAATTCTTCATCGTCACAGATTTTAAATGATTCAATATTCATTCAGCCGATCCCACCATGTCTTTTTAAGGATCAGTATAATTATCAATAATATAGTTACCGTGATCAGCAGTGGTAGTTTCAGCCACAGTACCAGGTACATGGGTAGGATGGTCAGGCATAACTGCCCGATGATGCCCAGCGCCACGTTGAACATATTCCGCCGGAAATTCTTATTTCCCTGGAAGGAAGGGTCTTCCAGCAGGACCTTTTGATGTACGGGCTGCCAGAATCCCCAGGGGCGCACCGTCATATAAAAGGATTTCAGGGTCTGCTCGTCTGTCGGGGGTGTAAGCAGAGAACCGATGACGGAGCCGGCCATCGACAACAGGAATAACAGGGGCCAGTAATACAGGTCCAATCCTTTCAATACCCCGAACGACTTCAATACAGCCAATGCAATAGCCGGGACAATACCGGCCAGCATACCCCAAAAGAACCCGCTGGCATTAAACCGCCACCAGTGCCATTTCAGCGTATTGGCCGCTACGTACCCTCCATATAAACCCGAAACGATCCATTGCAGGATGGTATTGACATCTCTTACAAACAATCCCAGCACCACCCCGGTGAAGACGACGACCAGGCCTGCCAGGTAATTCATCGAGATGACCTTACGGGTGGAGGCCCCGGGGTTTACATATTTCAGGTAGATATCATTCACCAGGTAAGCCTGCGCTGCATTCAGCGTGCCGGAAAAGGTACCCATGAACGCACCCAGCAATCCCGTCAGCACCAGGCCCATGAGCCCTACGGGCAGGAAATTATTGATCGTCGCCGGCAGTATTTTTTCAAAATCCGTTCCGCTGCCTGTCTGCAGGTCTCCGTGGATCTGGTTATAATAGAGTAAGGCCAGCACCGTCAAACCGATGACCATGGAATAACGGATAGGTAATAAAATGATGGAGACAAAACCACTCATCTTACTCGCTTCCTGCGGAGAGCGGGTACTCAGTACTTTCTGCATGTCGTAATTTGGGGCAGGCCCGGCCAGGCTGGCAAAGATGCCTTTGAATAACATCATCATGAAGAAGAGGCTGAACAGGGAAAATCCATCATCCTGTATTTTTTTATTGGCATCTTCCAGGATGCCATGCCAGTTGAGGTCCAGCCGCTTGCCAAAAAAAGGATTGAGCCAGCCTTCCGGTACAGGCAGGGAGTGTACCCGGTCCCGCAGGTTCACCATGGCAATGAACCCGATGCTGATACAGGCCACGGACATGATGACATATTTGATCACATCTCCCAGCACAATACTATGCATGCCTCCCAGGATGGAATAGAACATCGCGAACAGGGTAAAGACGATGCCGTAAAAATGCGGGACATATGCGGCCGGAACATGAAAAGGGATAAAGGGTTGCACCATGTCCCAGGGAATAAAGATCTGCATGAACTTACCCAGCCCCACAAATCCGTACGCCATGAAACCCAGACAGCTCAGCAGGGCGAACGCTACGACTATATTATGGGAGGCGCGTACCCCGGGCCCGGACTTGCCAAAGCGGCCGGCCAGCCATTCCGCACCGGTAGTGGCATTGGACCTCCGAAGCCAGCGTGAGAGGTACATCATCATGAAGACCTGGTTGAAGACGGGCCAGAGCCAGGGTATCCAGATGCTTTTCATCCCATATACAAAACAGAGGCTTACCATCCACATCGTGCCGGATATATCGAACATATCCGAGGCGTCGCTGAGGCCTAACATATACCAGGGCAGGGATTTTCCACCCATCAGGTAGTTCTCCTTGTTCAGGCTGGCTTTTTTTCGCAGGGACCAGCCCAGCACCACCATGGTGATGAGATAGGCTGCGATAATGGCTAAATCCGGTAGTTTCAATTTCATTCTTAAAAATACAGTTTTTCATTCCATGCATCCCGCTGGAATAGTGTTCGGCTATCCTTATAAAATTTCTTAAAATCATCCGAGAAAGCCTGTCCCTTATAAGGTACATAAAATTCATGGCTGCCGTCCTTCTTATAACCCGCATTCCGCCATGCCATGACATAAGCAATCTTATGTCCGCGGAGGGTTTGCAGGAAAATATGGGTCCACCAGGAACTGTCGGTTAGGCCATTATACCCGAACTCTGTCAGGGCGGGGACCTTACCGCGGGTCCCCGCAATCTTTTCCAGCAGGGTTAAGGTTTTATCGAACTCCTGCTGAAAGTCGCCGCTCTTCGCGATATTGTTGGCCTGATAGATATCAAAGCCGGTAATATCCACCCATTCGTCGCCGGGATATCTTTCCAGGTATGCCTCTTCTGAAGAGAAGCGATCGGTATTAAAGGCATATAAGAGATGATGAACTTTTTTTTCATCCCGCAGGTACTGTATGGTAAAATGCCAGAGCTGCTTCAATTCTTCCGGAGTACAATTCCTGCCCCCCCACCAGAACCAGCTCCCGTTCAATTCATGGAAGAGCCTTAGTACTACCGGAATATATTCTCCATGGGAGCCTTTCAGGTCCTGCAGGAAGCCGGCCACTTTGTCCAGCCAGCTCCGGTAGAGGGCATGTTTTTCTCCTCCGGGCAGGATGGAAGCCACCGTGCCGGGCGCCGGCTGCCAGGCTGTTCCACCGGTCAGTGGATTATTCAGGTGCCAGCTAATCGTGATCACACCGCCGCGTGCATAGCCTTCCCCGATGAACTGTTTCATTTTATCAAAAGGCACGCTGTCTATATTCACGGTATGATCCAGCTCGATACGTCCAAGTTCCCAGCCATACAGTGCGGGATATTCCCCTGTCACTTCCTTTATATCACTGTGCCCGGGAACATATTTCCAGTTAACCCCATAGGCCAGGTCGTCCTGGTGCCCGAAAAGAAAACCTTTATCCCCCAGCCTTTTCAGGTGGCGGTAAAGGTTGACTGTTTCTTTGGTGGCATCTTTGTCAACAGGGAGATCGCTGTTCTGACCGAAGCTGGGGGCATAGATCAGTAACAGGAGTATTCTGACGAATACTTTTTTTCTCATATAGCAAGTCATTATTTGAAGGCAATATAGGTTTCCCGCTTGCTAAAAAACTAGTGATATTTTATCTTAAATTTGATTCTAAACTACTCCGTGAGTGGGTTTTTTTTAACATATTTAATATAAATTAGGCCATATCAATGCTTTACATCAAGATGATTATCCAACAACAGGGTTATACTTTTTTATCTCCTTTTTATGATAATCTGACTGTTTTTAATGTACATTTATAAGACCATTAAAATTGCTGCTATATGAGTACGAATATTATCAGGGAGATTACTCCCCTTACACAGAACGATTGTTTTACTATATTCTCCCGTGTAAAAAAAGAGTTCACCTTCCCGCTTCATTACCATGAAGAGCTGGAATTAAATTTAATCATCAATGCAAAAGGGGCCCGACGGATCGTTGGTGATCATATCGAATCCATCAACGAGCTGGAGCTGGTGCTGGTAGGTCCGAATCTTTATCATGCCTGGTTTACGCACCAATGCAAAAGCGAAGAGATCCGCGAGGTGACCATCCAGTGGCATAAAGACCTCTTTGACGATAAATTACTTCGCAGGAATCAATTGAGTTTTATACGCAGTATGCTGGAAAGGTCGCAGAAAGGTATCCTCTTTTCTGCGGAGACAACGGCTGCGTTGGCGCCCCGGATTTTATCCCTCAATCAAAAGAATGGGTTTGATTCCGTACTGGAATTAATGTCTATCCTCCATGATCTGTCGATCTCCCGGAACATGCGAACATTATCGGATGTCTCTTTCACCAATGAACATTTCACCTATAATAGCCGGCGCATCGAAAAGGCATTCGAATATATGAATAACAATTATGACAAGCCGATCAGTCTGGGGGAGGTCGCGAAGCTGGTAAATATGACGGAAGTATCCTTCAGCCGGTTCATTAAAAAAAGGACGGGAAATACATTTATCGACAGCCTGAATGAAATAAGGCTGGGCCATGCTTCCAGGATGCTGATCGATACGACGCATTCTATTGCGGAGATCTCTTACAATTGCGGCTTCAATAATATTTCCAACTTCAACAGGATCTTCAAGAAGAAAAAGACCTGTACTCCCAAAGAATTCAGGGAAAATTTCAATTTAGGGACGAGGGTATTTATCTGATCCCTAAACGACTACGCCCTTCTTTTTTCCGGCATGTTCGGCGGCGATGAGATCCATATCCGGTCTCGACTCATCCGTCAGCTTCACTTTGCCCCTTTCGTTGCGGACGATACGGGAGAACAAAGATATTTCCCGATCGAACAGGAAGCGGAAGAACAATTTTGTCCAGGACCGGTGAGAGTATAAACTATCATAATAAGCCGGGGCCGTTTTTTTGATCAGGGGAAGTTTGTTCCAGGGAATGGAAGGGAAATCATGATGTTCGTTATGATAGCCCACATTAAAGGCAACGACGTTCAATACTCCATAATAACTAAACGTCTCCTGCTCTTCATCATGGGTAAGATAATGCTCTTGTATCCAACGGGCTCCTAACGGGTGCAATCCTACGGAAAAGAAAAAGCTAAGCAGGAGGTATGCAATAGCTTTCGGACCGAAAGCTATCCAGATGACGGCAATAAAGAGGGCTTCTGCCACAAAATTCAGGGCCACCCATTTGTCGAAGGGTTTTATTTCCCGCAAGCGGGAGATACGAAAGACCTGGAATACGGGATAGAACAAAAGCCAGATCACTTTTCCGATAAAATAGTTATTGATAAGACGGGCCTCCCAGCGATTGGGCAGATCCGCGTCCAGCTCATGAACTCCCTGGAAGGAGTGATGTTTAATATGATACCGTTCGAAGGATACTGAGCTGGGAAACAGCTGTGGCAGATTAGCCAGGATCCCCGACAGACGATTGGCCGCCCGGTTTTTGAACAGGAGATGGTGGGCGCATTCATGGATCATCACAAAGAGAGAGTGGTCGGCAAAAGCGCCCAACAGATAGGCTGCTCCTATCACGATCCACCAGGACTGTTGACTTACCAGCCATGACAGAACAACCTGAAAGCCGACGAGACCCAATATGGCGAAAAAAGTATATTTGTTCTTTCCTATCAGTTTCCGGACTTCCGGGTGTTGCTGGAGGATCTGTCGGGTACGCAGACGATGGGGCTCCTGCTTGGTTGAATAAGTGAAATCAGTTTTCTGTGACATAGACGTTTGTATGAGCGCGTCAAGATACTAAAAAAAAGGCATTCACGGGTTAAAAGCGACGGGGGATGGGCTTCAAATTACCTGCTTATTGCCAGAAACTTATAGATTTAAGATTTATTTATAACTATCTGCGGCCGACCGGGTTTCAGGTGGAGATGCTTGGGGGCTTGCAGCTTGAAGCTTTTTATAGTAACTTGGCCTCCAAATCCAACCCTCATGAAGATCCTTACACCTATTCTGGTCGTATTCGTAACTTCTTTGATTTATTCCGCCAGTTACGCTCAACCAGATTCCGCAAAAATCAGCGAAAAAGCCCTGTTCTATGCAGACAGTCTTGTCAAAACAGATGGTTACGAGAACTGGTCTGTGTATGCAGACCTGGCCCCTCTCCCGGTTATTAAATTTTATGGTGGGAGGGACGGCTACCTGGACCATGTCCGGACGGCCCGCATGCGTACGCTAAGCACTACCAATGAAGACCTCCCCCAGCTAAAAGTCCTGAGCCTGATGACTGCCAATGACCAGTGGCAATGTCTGGTGCGGGTATCCCGGTACTTTCACAAGGAAGAGAAGAAATTCCACCAGGTCACTTATTTCTTAGGTCAGTCCAAAGACGAAGGAGAGACCTGGAAGATCTTCGATCTCAGCTTTAATAAGATCGCCAACGTCATCTACCTTTTCCCGGAAGTATTCGGGGACATGGCCATTCCGGAGCCTTCTATCCTTTCCGAGCAGGAGGAGATTGCCCAGCAGCAGGCACAGGAGGCGGCTGCGGCCAGTAAAAAACAGGCCCCGAAGAGGAAATAAAAATTCTACCTATCGGCGCCTAAGAGTATTACCGGAGTTTGTTAAAGTTTGAACCTAAAATATTAATTATCAGGGGCAGGATTGCTGTTAACATCCTGTTGCCGACGTAGCTTTGTCTTTTCATAGGATAAGGTTTAATGGTTAAAACACTTTGATTAGTACATCCCCGGTATTCTTACCGGGGGTTTTTTTATCTCATGATTGCCCTTCGGGCAGCGGACCCGTGGTCCGCCAGTGGCGAATTGCAACGCCGTAACAATCTAACACCGATAGGTTTTTCCTGCCGCCATTCATACGGGCCCGCAACCACTCGTAAGTCAAAAGACACCGACCATCCTCCCATATTAGCATTTAGACCGTTATTTTACCGCCTATCACACATACTTTACCGATATTAAACGAAACGCACCGTCCATGCCGGATCTGCTAGCAGGGAGGGGCAATCTGTATATATCTTTACTTCATCAAACCAAACAGGAGCCAGTCTCCCACCAAAATGAACACACATATGGAGTTTTTGTCTGCTCGTCTTCTTGACAAGATCAGACCCCCGGAAATCTCCAATCTCTAAAAGCCTCCGGCAAAAGGTTCCTGTAAAGGATCTATTGACTTTCACATTGACCATTACCCGTAATTTTTCAATCATTTCAGAAATGAAAAAAATAATAGGCGTGACAGCTATTTTGCTGTCCGTCATCCTGGTGATCCTTTATCGCCAGTTGGCACATGGCCCTAACAAGGTCACTCATACGAAGATATCCGTTCCCGCCATTATGCAGGAGAACCTGATCCTGGGCTCCATGCTGCTCCAATAATCCACCGGTATTCCGTACAGGCACTTTGTCTGGCAATGGCTGGCCCCATGCCAAATGGCGGTGCCATGCCCGGAGCCCTCAAAAAACAGCATTCTTAACCATTAAAATATACAACTATGGCAGGACTAGGCAGAAAAATTCTGTCCGCTTTTCTGGAGGTGACTCCTACTCCCCCTAAAGCGACAGAAGAAGGCCCGGAAAGCAATTCCGGGACGGTAAAGGTGTCGGCGGGGCTTATAGGCAGCGGGCAGACCCAGCCGGGCAGTCGCCGGGCTTCTGATCCGGCACCCCAGGCAGACCCCCGTTTTGCGGAATATTTCGACAAGCTGTTCAGCGAAGCGAATATCCCGGGGCCGGACTATTATGAGTTCTCGAAAATGATCGAGGCTATGCAGGCTATCGCCGACGAGCAATCGAGATTTTATGCGGCCTACGCGGGGTTATATGCCCAGGGGGTGGATAAGGCGAAACTATTGTCCACCGCGGACGAATACCTGCGCATCCTGGATGCAGACGCCCGGCAATTCCATGCCACAGCGGATACGGCGATGCAGGAAAAAGTGCAAAGTAAAAAAGCGGAAGAGGAGGAAAAAAGCCAGCGTATCCGGGCCCTCTCCGCGGAAATTACTGATCTGCAAAATCAGATCGAAGCCCTGCAGAAAGAGATAAAAGAAAACGAGGCAAAAATAGAAGCCAGCACGGGAGGTTATGCAGCGGAGAATGCCCGCAGGGCAGCCCGGATACAGGCAGATATAGAAAAGATCAAAAACTATTTACACTAACACTAAAACCGAATGATCATGAGCACTCTTATTCAAAAAACAAAAACTCCCGGGTGGTGGGAAGAACCGAAGAACATAGCCACCGCAATTATCGGCCTGTCCTTACTGGCGGGGCTCACCTATGGGTTTCTCACGTATGTGCTGCCCTGGCTGGTCACCGTAACCTGGAACCTGATCAACCTGGTGATCGGCGGCGTGGTCATGGGCTTTCTGCTGATGATCGTCAGCAATAAAAAATTCTGGCGGGCCCTGAAATATTTTTCGGAGTTCATCGCCAACTATTCCATTGGCCTGGCCATCGAGCTTAACCCCTTCAATATCCTGCAGGCGAAGATCGATCAGGGCTACCAGGATAGAAATACCCTCTATAAGCAATCCGCCCGTTTGAAAGGAAAGCAGAGCGAGCTGACCGAAAAGCTGAGCGACAAAGAAAAAGAGCTGGAGTTAAATATCCGGAAAGTAAAGATCCTGCAGGCGGAGAAAGGTAACAACCGGCAGATCGACCTGTACGCCAACAACGTTATCCGTTGCCGTGAGTATATCGATAATGTCACTCCTATTGTAGGCGACCTGAACAAGCTGATCAGCTTTGCCGATGCCGCCTATGAGGAGAGCGGTATAATGCTGGAAGATGCCAAACTGGATCTTGAAGCCAAAAAAGACCTGTATTATTCCGTCACCACCGGGCTGTCGGCCGTGACCAGCGCCATGAAAGCCTTTAAGGGTGACGATGAGCTGAACAAAGATGCGGAAAAGGCCCTCGCTATCTTAAAGGTCAACATCGGGGAAAAGATCGGGCATATCAAGTCCGCTATCGATGTCACCTCCCGCTTCATGGATGACAAAGTGCTGGAAGATAAGGCGAAGTCCGCGCAGGCAATAGAGCTGATCAACCAGTTCGACCTGGGGAAAGACTTCCATTACGCCAATACCGCCTTGAAGGACAACCAGGATACGGGAAGGCTGAAAGGAGTCAAACCTCCTGACCGCTATAAAGGGCTGCTGGATTAAGCATTAAGATAAAATCATTTTTTAACAACCAATAAAACCAAACATATGTCAATCAAAGTAAAACCCGCCGGAAAATTGCTCATCATCGCTGCCGTAGTAACGGCAGGTATTCTGAGCGTAAAATGGTATCAGGCCCGTCCGAAAGAGGCCGGGAAAGCCGTTGAGCTGGGCAAGGTAGTCCTGCCCGATGCCCCTGAAGCTTCGCTGAGCACCGATGCCGTCCTCTTGTCTCTGCCGGCCGATGCCCCCGCCGTAAATGGGGGTACGCAGATCACCTGGGAACGTATGGCCTGGAATAGCCAGTTCTCCGGTATGTATGCGAATGGTGGAGTCCGTACCGCTAAAGGCTCCCTGTTTGATAAGGCGCACCTGGACATCAACTATCTCCGCCAGGACGACTGCAACAAGCAAATGGCTGACCTGGTGAAATTCGCAGGGGAGTATAAGACCAACCCGAACACTTCCGGGGTGCTGATCACCTTTATGGGGGACGGGATGCCGGCCTTCATGACCTCCCTGGCAAAAGAGCTGGAGCCCCTCGGTGCAGAATACCAGCCTATTATCATACCGGTCGCACACGGTAAATCTTACGGAGAAGATCAGGTGATGGGTCCTGAATCCTGGAAACAGGATCCCCATAACGCCATCGGTAAATGCGTTGCCGGCGTACTACGCGACGGAGACGTAAACATACTCCTGAAATGGGCCGGTGACAATGGTATAAAAGTGAATCCTGATGAGACCACTTATGATCCGGCCGCCATCAACCTCATCGCCGCCAGCGACTTCCTGGATGCGCCCAATAAGTACATCACGGGTTATACCGAGCAAAGGAAGGTCATTGCCAATGGAAAGACTACGGGCCGTGATACCACGGTCGGGGTGGATGCCGTAGCGACCTGGACACCGGGAGACGTGAACATAGCCACTAAAAAAGGCGGTCTGACCACGATTGCCAATACCCGGCAGTATGCGTCCCAGATGCCAAACCAGACCATCGCTATAAAAAAATGGGCTTATGACCATCGGACGGATATTGAGAATATGATCATTGCCCTGGCCCAGGCCGGCGACCAGGTACGCTCTTTCAGCGAAGCCAAACAATTTGCCGCGGAAGTCAGCGCAAAGGTTTACCAGGAACAGAATGCCGGTTACTGGCTCAAGTATTACAATGGCGTAGAAGAGAAGGATATCCGTGGAGTGAAAGTGAATTTGGGCGGGTCCGCTGTCTTCAACCTGCCGGACATGGCCAATACCTATGGGTTGGGTAATGACAAGGTAGACCGGTACAAAGCCGTATATAATACGTTCGGTAACCTCATGGTGAAAATGTATCCTTCCATCATGCCCAGCTTTATGCCTTATGAAAAAGCCGTGGATAAATCCTTTTTGCTGAGTGTGATCTCCAATCACCCCGAATTGCTGGAAGGAAAGGCCATTGAGACAAAATATGCCAGTCAGATAACGGAGTCCGTCTCCTCCAAATCTTATAGCATTGAATTTGAGACAGGCTCTGCTACTATCAGGTCTTCCTCTTACAAGATGCTGGACGAGATCTTCGAATCGGCTGTCGTAGCCGAAGGCCTTAAGCTGGGGATATACGGCCATACGGACAACAATGGCGCTGACGCCGTGAACATTCCGCTTTCGGAGAAACGGGCCGCCGCTGTACAGGGCTACCTGGTCCGGAAAGGTCTTCCACAAGGGAGGATCGAAGCTAAAGGTTTCGGCTCTTCCAAACCGGTAGCGGACAATGGCACGGAAGCCGGTCGCCGTCGTAACCGCCGGGTCGAGATCGTATTGGGAGAGTAAATGATTATTTAACCATAAGGAGGAGGTGACCCTTCCTCCTTATTAAATGGCTTTCTATGTTCAAACCATTTGAAAAGATCAGCCGGCGGACCTTTGCCCTGATGGTTTTCGGGCAGATCCTATTGACCCTGGTGTTATGGCAGTCCTGTTCAGGAGGGCTGATCCCGCAACCGCTGAAGATCCTCTCTGCTGCCGGCCACCTGTTCACCACCCGTTTGCTGCTGGATAATGTGCTGGTAAGCCTGCTGCTGACCCTGCAGGCCCTGGTCTACTCCGTGGTGGTGACGCTGTTGTTTACCTATCTGTCGGTTATCCCATTTTTCCATGCGGTTGCACAATTCATTGTGAAATGCAGGTATCTCACCCTGACCGGGCTGATCTTCGTCTTCACCTTATTGACAAAGGATGGAAGTCAGTTAAAGCTTTCCCTGCTGATATTCGGCATCGTGCCTTTCTTCACCACCTCATTTCTCTCGGTGATCCTCCATATCAACAAACAGGAATTCGAGCTCTGTCAGACCCTGGGTTACAACCGGTGGCAGATGCTATATGAAGTCATCATCGTGGGAAAGGCCGACCAGGTATTCGAGATCGTGCGACAGAATTTCGCTATTGCCTGGATGATGATCACCATGGTGGAAGGGTTGAGCATGAGTGAAGGCGGCATCGGCGCCCTGCTGATCAAATACAATAAGTACAATGACCTGACCAACGTGTTGGCCCTGCAGGGGGTCATTTTCGGGATCGGGCTTTGTTTCGACTATTTATTAGGGGTGCTGCGGCACTGGCTGTTCCCTTATACTAAACTATGATCATGAAAAACTATACCAAAGGAGAGATCCTTTTGCAAGCCAAAGACCTTTCCCTTTCTTACGGGGATCAATGCATCCTGCGTACTATCAATTTCTCCATACATGATATCATCCGGCCGGGGTTTCAGCAAGGGCAGGTTGTCTCCCTCGTTGGTCGGAGCGGCATTGGGAAAACGCAGCTATTCCGTGTCCTGTCGGGATTACAAAAGCCAGGTTCGGGAAGTATTACCATCCGCGAGCGGAAGCCCACCGAGAACGCCGATGGATCGATTGAAGTATTTCATGAGCGGGATGTAGCTCCCGGGGACATGGGAGTTATCTTTCAAAACTATTACCAGTTCGGCTGGAGAACGGTGAGGCAGTCCCTCTTACTGGCTGCCCGGCAGAATAAGGCACTGGCCGGCAAAGAGGAGGACGCTATCCGGCATTATACGGCTCAATTCGACCTCTCCGGCACTCTGCATCAATACCCGCGGCAACTATCCGGGGGTCAGCAGCAGCGGGTGAGTATTATCCAGCAACTGCTGAAAGGTTCTGATTTTTTGCTGTTAGACGAGCCTTTTTCAGGCCTTGATGTTTGTGTACTGGATAAAGTGGTGGAACTGCTCTTACAGGTGTCCCTCTCCGATGAATTAAAGACGCTGATCATCGTCTCGCATGATATTGCTACGGCGGTAGCTATCTCCGATACGGTTTTTATCTTAGGAAAGAAGGAAGGGTTGCCGGGTTCTACCATTGTCAGGGAGATCGACCTGATCGAGCGGGGGCTGGCCTGGGAGAGGGGCGTACGGCAGATGAAGGCTTTTGACGATACGATCCGGGAGATTAAGGAATGTCTGTGAGCCAGCGGGACCTGATGGATGCTATCGGGTGGGCCGGCGGCGGTCAAACGTTGGCCCGCCGGGTCCTTCGGGTTACGCTTTTATCAGCGAGCGGATGCCGACCGAGGCGATCTGCATGCCGATGCAAAAAACGAGGAAGGCGCTCAGCCGGTTGACGATCTGTTCGCCCCTGGGCCCAAGGCGGTGAATGATGCGGGGCGTATTGGCATAACAGATATAGATCAGCAGGCACATCAGCACAATGGCGATAAAGAGAGCGCCCAGGTTCAGGACGTGATCCAGCAGACCGGCCTCATTTTCATGGGCGCTGAGGGTGAGCAGCACGGAGATCGTGCCGGCTCCCGTAGTCATGGGGAATGCCACGGGATAGAATAATAAATTATCGATATCCCCCGCCTTGCGGTCAGGCTGAGCCGTCTCTTTTTTGCCTTTGATCTCGTCATCCGATGTGAGGAGCTGCCAGCCCATCCGGCAGATCATGATGCCCCCTGCCAATTGGACAATGGGGATGGAAATGCCAAACAGCTTCAGGATCCAGCTTCCGATAAGGGCGGATACCGTGCAGATAGCAAGGCAGTAAAGAGCTACTTTTTTGGCCGCCTTTTTTCTTTCCTGGAGGTTCAGGCCATTGAGGAGGGGATCGACGATAAAGGCCGATCCTACCGGGTTAACGGCCGGAAAAAGGGAAAGGAAACCGATAAAAATAAGATGCAGGAATGGCAGATCAAATTGCATAAACAATATTAGTTAATTTGCGCCTTACAAAGTCATCTATGCGCAGGAACTATTTTTGGCTTATGGCATTCGCTCTTGCCTCTCTTTTGGGCGGTTGTTCTTCTTCCGATCCTGCCACTCCGCATATCCTTATCCGCACCCAGGCAGGAGATATCGAGGTTGAGCTGTATCTCCGCCAGGCGCCACGGACAGCCGGCGCCTTTTTATCCTATGTAGATTCCGGGTTTTACAAGAACAGCAGTTTCTACCGGGTACTCAACGATGACAATCAATCCTCCGATGCCCCTAAGTCTGAGCTGATACAGGGAGGCCTCTGGAGAACTCATTACCGGAAAGCCGTTTCTCTCCCCGGCATTCCCCATGAGACTACCCAACAGACCCATATCCTCCATAAGAATGGGGTGATCTCCCTGGCACGAACGGCCCCGGGAACAGCTACCAGCGAATTCTTCATTTGTATAGGCGACCAGCCAGGATTTGATTACGGCGGGGACAACAACCCCGATGGTCAGGGATATGCGGCATTCGGGAAAGTGATAAAAGGACTGGATATCATAAAGAACATTTATGCCCGGCCGGAAAACAACCAAACCTTTGATCCTCCGATAGCTATATATGATATCATACGGCGGTAAAGAGGCGGGAGTTCTTTTTTAAAAAAATTTTCATCTTCTTTGTCCGATCGGTCTTCTTCTGTTCGTCATAGTCCGAAAATCAATTTTTAATCATTTAAAACAGCAATCATGAAAGATTTTATGTTCATTTTCCGGGGACCTACGCCTGAAGATCTGAACCTGACACCCGAAGAATCACAGGCGTCCATGCAAAAATGGTTTGAGTGGATCGGTGAGCTGAGCGCCAAAGGCCGTTATGTAGGGGGAGACCCTCTTTTAAAGGAAGGAAAACTGATACAGGGGAAAAAACCCGTGGTTACGGATGGCCCTTTTGCCGAAGGCAAGGAATTGCTGGGGGGATATTTCATCATCAAGGCCGAGTCGCTGGAGGAAGCCACCCAGCTTGCCTATGGCTTCCCCGACTTTGATACAGAGGGCTCTGTTGAAATACGGGAGGTCATGAAAATACCTATGCCCTCGTGAGTACCGCGCCCGGTAAATCACTTCCCCAACTGGTCGATCATCTTTTCCGTCATGAAGCGGGAAAGATGATCGCCGTATTGACGCGTATCTTCGGCATCCATAACCTGGAGCTGGTGGAAGATACGGTGCAGGAGACTTTTTTAAAAGCGCTGCAGGTATGGAAATATCACCAGGTGCCCGACAATCCTTCCGGGTGGCTGATGCAGGTAGCCCGCAACCAAACCATCGACCTGATACGCCGACAGCAAAAATTCTCCGACATTTCAGAGGAGCTGGCCTTGCGTTTACGGTCCGACACGGAGAATACGATCCAGCAGTTCTTCCTGGATACGGAGATTGCCGACAGTCAGCTGCGCATGATCTTTACCTGCTGTCATCCGGCCCTCAACCCGGAGGACCAGGTGGCCCTTACGCTTAAAACCGTTTCCGGCTTTGGCGTACAGGAGATTGCCAAGGCGCTGGTATCCAATGAGACCACCATCCAAAAACGATTGTACCGGGCGAAAGAATATATCAAAAAACACTCGATCCGTTTCGAGATCCCCGTTGGCCTGTCCCTGCAGAACCGGCTTGACTCTGTCTATACGGTGCTGTATCTCCTATTTAATGAAGGCTATAATTCTGTAAAAGCCGACGAATTGATCCGCTATGATCTGTGTGCGGAGGCAATGCGTCTCTGCAAGCTATTGGAAGAACATCGCGTAGGCGGTGTCCCTTCGACTTTTGCCCTCCTGTCCCTGATGTGCTTCCAGGCATCCCGTTTTAACAGCAGGATGGGAGATGACAACACCATCATTTTATTGCAACATCAGGACAGGAGTAAATGGGACCAGGAGTTGATACAAATGGGTTATTATTATCTCAACCGTTCATCCGACGGCGACCAGCTTTCCGTCTATCATATCGAGTCGGCCATTGCAGCAGAGCATTGTCTGGCGCCCGATTTCGAGTCCACCAACTGGCAGTCCCTGTTACGACTCTATGACTACCTGCTGGAGCGAAAGCCTGTTCCCATCGTACAGCTTAACCGGGCTATCCTGCTGGCGCAGCTACAGGACGCAGCTACGGCAATCGATACCATCCTCGATATCCCCGGCATCGGGGAATTGTTAAAACATCATTATATTTTCAGTGCTGTCCTGGGGGATCTCTATGGAAAAGTGGGCAATACGGAGGAAGCCCGGCGGCATCTGGGAAAAGCGTATGAGCTGACTACCTCTCTTGCGGAGAAGAAACTGTTAAGGGAAAAGCTCGACCGGCTCGGAGGGGCATGATAGCCCTGTTCAGTTGGTGCTATCCCTCTTCCTACGGGCGGAATCCTGCGCATTCTTTGCCGTCAAAACGGCCGGCGACTGGCCATTCGTCGCTTTTACCGATCCCAGTGTCCCACTGGTCGAGACATTAGGATCCGGTCGTCCCGTGACGGGCCCGGGAGTAGAACAGGAGGTAATCAGGGAATATAACATCCCCATAAATATTATCTTTTTCATAACTACATGTTGAACTTATCCTTACTAACGCCAGTATCGGGCCAGCCTGTCAAAAGAGCAGCGGGCTGGTTATAACCGGCTTAATGCAGAAATTGTTGAAATCGTTCCACACATTGGGAAAGGGAGGCGACCATCGGGCAGGTTAACCAATTGAAATAAGTGCTATTTTTAGCGTATGATCGCAAAAATTGGCCGGATCACGCTGAGAGTATTTATCCTTGTTTTGCTTCTCCTGATTATTATTGATCTTGTTTTAGGTCGGGTGGTAAACTTCAGAATGGATGATAGCGGGCTCAAATCATTCTTTCATGACCGAAAGATGGAGCCACATATCGGTTACTATCAATCCAGGGGACGCCAGGTCCGGTACCTGGAGGTAGGCGATCAGCAAAAAGCTACGGTATTATTTATTCATGGCGCCCCCAGCTCGCTCAGTTACTGGAAAGGTTATCTGTCGGACAGCAGTCTCCTGGACAGGGCCAGTCTGTATGCGGTAGACCGGCCGGGATATGGGTATTCCGGGTTGGGGGATCCGCTGCCGGACATTGCCACGCAGGCATCTATCCTGAAATTAGTTCTGGACAGCCTGCACAAAGCTCATCACCCTATCGTTGTCGTCGGGGTCTCTTTTGGCGCTCCTATTGCCAGTCGCCTGGCTATGGATTACCCGGACCTGGTAGATGGTCTTGTATTATTGGCTCCTCCTTTAGGGCCCGGACTGGAGAGAATATTCTGGTTCACCTACCTGGTAGAGAATCCCCTGATCAATTGGCTGGTTCCCCCGATGCTGAAGTCCGCTAATCGCGAGAAAGTACATCACCGGGAGGAGCTGACAAAAATGCTGCCTCTTTGGTCCCGCATTCATGTTCCGGTGATCTATCTCCAGGGAATGGAGGATGGTCTCGTATCGCCTTCCAATGCTGGTTTTGCCAAAGCCCATCTGGTCAATGCGTCTTCTTTGGATATCAGGATGATTCCCGGCAGGGGTCATCTGATTGCTTTTAATGAAAAGGACCGGATTGCCGGGGCGATAAGGGAGATGTTGGATAGGTGTATGAAAAAGCCGCAGATCCCGCCAACTTTATTTTGAAATATTTTTTTTATTGGGTATATTACTAGTGACTACAGACATGAGAAAGACCCCCTCTTTCTTAATTCGATAAATCAACGATGTATGCGAAGTCTGTTCATCTTATCAGCCCTTTATTTCAGCCGGCTCTTCTCTCCCGCTGATCTCCACCCCGAGTTTATCGATCCAACAGGAACCTATGTTTTGATGGGCACTATAAAGAAAAACAGGATAACAGGTCATTCCGGAGAAATAAGAGTACAGCTTTTAGACAGCGAACGGATAGCCTTGTGTTTTTATCTTACGAAGGGATATCCCGGTTATGAGTCAGGATCCTTTATGGATACCCTACCCTATGATGGCAGCTGTACTCATTATACTTTAAAGAAAGACACTACCTGTACCATCTTGTTTTACTTTTACCGCAACAAGGTTGAAATCATGCCAACGTATTCCGATCCTTATTCCGGCGGCGGCTTTGCCAATGGAGTCCTGATATCAGCTGTCTTTGAGAAATCCTCTGCCGACAAACCTGTTATCCAGGATCTGTCTGCCCGGGGAATATCTCAGTGAACAATTATGGCTTTTCTTTGTAAATAGCTCCACCAAGCCTGGCGTTTGCCATTCAGGCGCCGGGCTTGCTTAAACTAACTATTGTTATGGAATCGCAACAACTATTCGTAAAAATGGCCTTACTCGCCTGGGAAGGGCAGGTAAAAAGAGCCGGTAATTTATTCGAAACGCTCACCGATGAACAATTGCTCCAGGAAGTCGCGCCCGCTGGCAACAGAGGCATCTATTTGCTGGGACACCTCATCGCGGTGGACGATGCCATGATATCCCTGCTGGGATTGGGGGAAAGACTCCATCCGGAGCTGGATGAGGCCTTTATAACCCAACCAGACAAATCCGGGATAAAGATGCCGGCCATCAAAGACCTTCGCCAGTATTGGGCGGAAGTACACAACAGGCTGGCGGAATTATTCCGCACACAATCCCCCGAACAGTGGTTTCAGCGTCACAACGCTATGACAGACGAAGACTTCCAAAAGGAGCCGCATCGTAATAAGCTCAGCGTACTATTATCCCGCACCAGTCATGTCGCGTACCATTTAGGGCAGCAGGTATTGGTGAAGAAACAGTCTACCCTGGAGGCTTAATCAGGGCTAAATCCTGTTGGGATGTTGTTCATCCCAACAGGATTTTTTTGTCGCTGCCGGTCGAATAAATAGTTCCCTATTACCAGCCAGTCCATCCCGGTATGCATAAATCCCAGATAAGCCTGCTCCGGCGTGCATACGATGGGTTCCCCTCGCACATTAAAAGAAGTATTGAGCAGCATCCCCCAACCTGTAATCTTTTTAAAATCATTGATCAACTGCCAGAATTTTGGGTTGGTCTCTTTGTTCACCGTTTGTACTCTGGCAGAATAATCCACATGTGTCACCGCGGGGATATCAGAACGAAGATGATAGAGCCGGTTGAACAGATCCAGCTCCCGGTAATTCGCGGGTTCCGGCTTCCGGAAGACCTCCTTTACCGGAGCGACAAACAGCATATAAGGGGAGGGCGCATTCATGTCGAAGTAAAGAGCCGCCTCTTCCTCCAGGACACTGGGTGCAAAAGGCCGGAATCCCTCGCGAAGTTTTATTTTCCCGTTGAGGATCCGTTGCATGTCGGGATTTCGCGGGTCGCCTATAATACTCCGGTTACCCAGGGCGCGGGGGCCAAACTCCATCCTATCCTGACACCAGCCGATGATCTTTCCTTCCGCGATCTTTTGACTGACGACCGCCGTCAGCTCTTCAAAATTTTCGAAGTAGTCGTAAGCTGCTTCATACCGGCGGATAACACTGGCAATATCTTTATCCGTCACCGAAGGGCCCAGGTAAGCCCCCTTCATACCGTCAAAGCCGGGGGTGATCTTCCTCTCGTGCTGATACCCGATATGATATACCGCACAGGCTGCACCCAGGGCCCCTCCGGCATCTCCGGCCGCCGGCTGTATCCATATTTGTTCAAAGAGACGTGCGATCTTACTATTGGCTACACAGTTCAACCCTACTCCGCCGGCAATAACCAGGTTGCTGCTCCGGGTAAGCTCTCCGGCCGTACGCGCCAGCGCTAAAACGATGGACTCCGTTACTTCCTGTATGGCCAGGGCCAGGTCCATGTGCGCCTGGTTGAGGGCAGATTCCGGCGCCCTTGGCCCAAATCCGAAAAGGGCTTCCCATTTTTGATCATGGGTCATTGTCAATCCTGTGGCAAAATTAAAATAGTCCATATTCAGCAGGATGGAGCCGTCTTCCCGCAGGTCCACCAGCTTTTCGGTTATTTTTTGCCGGAAGCCGGCCGTTTGCAGAGAATGAGGGTTGCCATAAGGCGCCAGGCCCATCAGCTTATATTCTCCGCTGTTGACCTTAAAACCCAGGTAATACGTAAAAGCCGAATATAAAAGTCCCACGGAGTGGGGGAACCGCAATTCTTTCAGGATCTTTATTTCGTTGGCCTGTCCATGACAGATAGTTGTCGTTGCCCACTCTCCCACTCCGTCGATGGTAAGGATGGCAGCCTCATTGAAGGGAGAAGGATAATAGGCACTAGCCGCATGGGAGAGATGGTGTTCGGGGAAGAAAAGCGGTATTTTATCATTTATCCCCAGCTGCCGGCACTGCTGGCGCAATAGTTTCTTCATAAAGAGCTTGTCCTTGATCCAAAGCGGTATTGCTTTTGCAAAACTGCTCAATCCCCGGGGAACAAAGCTGTGATAGGTCTCCAGCAGGCGTTCGAATTTCAGAAAAGGTTTGTCATAAAAGGCGATGGCTGTAAGTTCGTCATGGCCGATACCCGCCTCTTCCAGTACATACCGGATGGCGTTAATGGGAAAGGCCGCATCCTGTTTTATCCGGGTAAAGCGTTCTTCCTGGGCAGCCGCCACTACCTGGCCATCGATGATCAGGGCAGCTGCACTGTCATGATAAAAAGCGGAGATGCCAAGTATGGTGGTTGCCAATCCGGTTAGAATATAGTGTAAATAAATGGCGCCAGGGCTGAGGCGCTGGTCACTACGATGAGCACCGCCAACAACAGTAGAAGGATGATCAGAGGAAGCAGCCAGAATTTTTTCCGGGTCCTTAAAAAGAGCCATAGTTCTTTTAAAAACTCCATAGATCTAAAGTTAACAATTATTAAAAGGTATTTTCAAGATCCTTTTTTGAATACAGATGATCCCTGTTGGTCATTACCGATGCCCGGTCTTTTTTAAACTGCTTTATTTTTAAGGGATCTGTTCCCATCCATTTTCTTACCAGCCCCACCGGGATCACCATCAGAAAAAACACAACTCCCATCAGGATCCTCGTGCTGATCGCCTGCAGGATCCTGGACAATGCGAACCAGACAGTGGCAAAAGGATAAAACACAGCGGGCAGGATCATAGTAAGCAAGGTCAGGATAAAGGCAGCCAGCACCCAATTCCGGTCATAGGTAAACAAAGCCCGGAGCAAACTGGCCAGGATGACCAGGAGCCCAAATTCCATGGATTGCGGCTTTGTAATACCTGTAAACAATTTTTTCATCCCGCTATGTTTTTTTAACCCGGTCCTGCAATGACAAAGCCGCTTTATTGCCCGGATCGGTCTTTAGGATCTTTTCGATGTATTTGGATGCCTCCTCGCGAAGCCCCATCCTGAAATATTTATCGGCGATCTGGTTAAGAACAGGCAGGTTGGCCGTATCTTTTCCGGAGACATTTTGCAGCTGTACGATCTCGCCGGCAAACTGTCTGACGGGGGCCAGGTTCATGCCCGCCACATTGTTACGAATCGCATAATCGAGGTAAGGTATCGCACTGGCGGGTCTGTCAAGCCGAAGATAAAGTACAAAAATTTTCCTGGCTTTCTCAAAGGCAGGAGCAATGGAAAAAGATTTCCTGAAGTAAAACGCGGTATTTTCATCGTCTTTTAGCACTCCGCTCAGGTTAGCGGCTTTTTCGTAGTAAGCTTCTTCGGTGGGATGTTCCAGGATGAGGCCTTCTACCACTTTTCTGGCGTTAACCCAGTCCTGTCCTGCGATATAATAGCTATACAGGCTGTCCATGGCATCCAGCCAGCTGGTTTGCCTGAGCATTAGGTCATAAGCCAGCCGCTCTTCCCTGGAATCCGGAGTGGCTTTTTGATGGAGTGAGTCGACCGGGGAAAGCGATGCATTGGTGGTGTCGCGGAAAGGCCAGTTTTTTTTCAGCTGAACCATTTTATACATGGCTGTCAGCGAATCCATTTTTGTGATGGGCATCTCCTGCTGCAGCTGCCGGAGGCTGATCTCTTTTTCGGGAGGAGAAGAAAAAAGCCCCTCTTGTTTCATTGCCTGATAAAATGTCTCCGACAATAAAGCATAACCCGCCAGGTTGGGATGAACATGTTCCAGCAGCAATTCATCTCCCGGGATCCCGTTGGGTGACCCTGCCATAAAAGCCGCTCTTGCATCCACCAGGTGGGCATTCTTATATTTATTACATAAGGATTGGATGATGGTGTTGATCGTGTCCGGCGCCCTGAATCGCAGCGCATCCAGGTCTTTCGCATTGGAAAAAAGGGTTTTTGCCAACGGGTAATCATTTTTGCTGTATGCCAGACGGCCTAAATAATAATTACACGCTGCGTGTTTTCCATAGATCTTTTCGGCTGCTGTAAAATAACGTTGAGCCGTCGCCGAATCCCCTTGTTGCCAGGAGGCCAATCCCAGTGCATAGTCGTTTGCGAATCCGGGATATCGGGCACTATCCGGGGAGATGCTGATAAAAGGGCGGAGGTCTTTTTCATTGGATACCAGGTTGCTAACAAAGACGGGGATCTTTCGTTTCTCCAGCAGGCGCAGGGTGGCTTCCATATTTGTCCGAAACTGATCGATACCCCTGTTGTACAGGGGAGACTCATAAGGGATCAGCTGGTTGCCTGCCATTACTTCCATACGGGTCTTGCCGGCGTTGGCCCGGTGGCTACCAAAGAGACCGCTGACCTTTTCCACGATGCTGGTCAGCAGCTGTGTGAGCCGGAATTGCCGGAGTGCCAATACCATGTTGATGATGGTGGTATTACCTCCGATCCTGTCGGTTGACCCTACGCCCAACGCCCCATAATATTCATTATGTCCCGTGTAGATGAGGATGGCATCCGGCTCGTAGTCCACAGCTTCCTTTGCAAAACCTGCAACTGTATAGGAGTTGACCGCTGTCAGGGACAGATTGATGATCTCGAAATTCCTGTCCGGATATTCCTGCATCAGGCGGTATAACAGCCATCGGTGAAAGGATCCGTTATGAAAATAGGGATATCCGATGGTAGTGGATTCGCCCAGAACAAAGATCCGCAGGGTGCCCGCTTCTTTTTTCTTCCGGAATGGCTCCAGGTTGCCGGTTGTCGCATTTAACTGGTCGACAAAATATTTTTTGGAGGCGTCGGGATTTAACACCAGGAAGTCCTTATCCGCCGGGTATTCGATGAACAGCCGTTCGTTATGGCCGTAATGAAATACTCTCAATAACACTTCCATCAGGAACAAGAGGAGAAAAGGCACTAAAATACTGATCAGGGTAAACAGGCGCGTCCTCCTTTTAGAGCTTTTCCCGGCGGGTGGCCGGTCATCATATGGCGCTGGCTTGTTCATCAGACTAAGTTATATAAAACAACCCGTTATTGTTACCTTCTTACCACTTCCAGGCTATCCTTCAGCCGGATGTCATCCGAGGAGCTACCTACCATGATCTTAAAGAGACCTGGCTCTACGACCCTTTTCATCTCCCTGTTCCAGAGTGACAGATGTTCTGGTCCTACTTTGAACTTCACCACTCCGCTGGCGCCTGGTTTTAGCGTTATGCGGCCAAAACCTTTTAAGGCCTTTTCGGGGGTCGTGACACTCCCCAGTACATCACGGAGATATAGTTGGATTACTTCCGTCCCTTCCCGGTCGCCTGTATTTTTTATGGTGACGCTGATCGTCGCCGTTCCGTTGACAGGTATGCTGGCGGGTTGAACCTGTATGGAGGAATAATCAAAATGAGTATAACTAAGACCATGACCAAAGGAGAATAAAGGGGTATTGGCTTCATCCACATAATTGTGGCGGGAGGTCGGTTTGTGATTATAGTAATAAGGGATTTGTCCTACGGAACGGGGAAAGCTCATGGGCAGTTTACCCGAGGGGTTGGTATTTCCCAGCAGCACATCGGCGATAGCCAGCCCTCCTTTTTCCCCGGAGAACCAGGTCTCGACGATGGCGGGCATATTGCCGGCCACCCAATTGATGGTGATGGGCCGGCCGTTACACAGCACGACAATGACGGGTTTACCTGTCTCCCGGATAGCCTTTATCAGGTGTAGTTGTGTATCGTCCAGATCGAGGTCTGCCCTATCTTTTCCTTCTCCGACCACCTTATTGTCTTCCCCAAGCGCCACGATGGCTGCATCGGAGTTGTTGACGAGCTCTACGGCTTTGGAAAGACAAGTCGCGGAACTGTCGGCTGCGCCGTGACTGTCGGCCGGAGCTGGTTTGTCGGAGGAGTAACCTTTTTCAAACTGAATATTGAGGGAACTGCCGGCTCTTTGCCGTAAGCCATCTAAAATAGAAATTGCCTTGCCTTCTTCATTGGAATAACCGCCCAGGTAGGTGCTGGTTGCCAGGGGTCCGATGACGGCCAGCGTGCGGATATTTTTTGACAGAGGCAGGAGGCCGCCGTCATTTTTTAACAGGCAGATGCTCTCTCTGGCCGCCCTCAGGGCCAATTCCTGGTTTTCCGGCGTATGAAAAACCTTTGCCTTCAAGGAAGGGTCGATATAGGGATGATCGAACAGTCCCAGTAAAAACTTTACCCTCAACACATCTCCGACGGTCTTATTGAGCTGTTGTATGGAAAGGGAGCCGTCCGCGATATTTTTTTTCATCGCCTGCAAGAAATCCGGATGGGGGAAATCGTAGAACTGCATGTTCAATCCCGCCTTTATGGTTTGGGCGAGGGCATCGGGAATACCGGAAGCCACACCATGATTCTCGACGGTCATTTTTATGGCGCCCAGGTCCGAGAGTACGAACCCTTTAAAACCCCATTCTTTTCGCAGGACATCGGTCAGCAGCCATTTATTATCCACACAAGGGATGCCGTCGATCTCACTGTAAGCGGCCATCATGGATAAGGCGCCGCCTTCCTTCACTGCTTTTTCAAAGACGTACAAAAAAGATGAGCGGGCCTCTCTTTCCCCGATGTTGACCGGTGAAGTATTACTACCCGCCTCCGGGATGCCATGGACGGCAAAATGTTTGGGCTCTGCTATGACTGCATCCTCGTGGTCTACTCCTTTGCCCTGCAGGCCTTTTACCATGGCCACTCCATTCAGCGCCGCCAGGTAGGGGTCTTCTCCATAGGTTTCTTCCACCCTTCCCCAACGGGGGTCGCGGGGCAGACAAAGTACAGGGCCCAGGATCATATCAATGCCGTGCGCACGAGTCTCGGTAGCGATGGCGCGGCCAATATCGTGAACAAGGGTGGTATCCCAGGCGCCGGCCAGTTGAAGAGGGATGGGGAACGAGGTGCTGCCAAAGCCGCTGTAGCCATGAAGCCCTTCCTCGATAAATAAAACCGGGATGCCCAGACGGGTTTTCTCCAATGCATATCGCTGGATACGGTTGGAAAGTTCGGAGCTGAGCGGATAAAAATCATGAATGGAACCGATGCCCGTGGAGCCCAGGTTGGCGACCACTTTTTCTTCCGACCAGGAGCTGGCTTCATGCCCTCCCATATTGGCCACTTCCTTACCCCAATACATGTCCAGCTGTTTGATCTTTTCCTCCAGGGTCATTCTCCCCAGCAGGTCAGCCACTCGTTGTTCCACCGGCAATTTAGGGTCTTTATAAGCGGGCGGGACCGGAAGAGGGCTGACAAAGGTGAAGGCTAGTAAGAGAGGAAGCAATAGGGCGCCGGATAGCAATCTGTTTTTCATATAAGCAATTGATCTTTGATATATCTGCAAGAAAAGGTCTGCCGGTTAATAACCTATTAATTATCCATTAATTAATGTGCTGCTCACGCAATTATTTCCTGGAACGACTTACCCAGGTCAGTTCCGTAGATATCCTTGTATTCCTTTAAGAATTTCAGGTAGGTATTATTCGCTAATGTATGGCGTTTGAGTAAAATAAGGCTTTTGCATTTATAGGTAAGGGCTTCTTCATTTACCTGGTCGAAATAAAAAATGCAGTTGGTGATCTCTATGATAAACTCAGGGTCCTTTGATATATTTATATTTTTAATATATCCCAGACAAAGATCCAGTACCGAGTTGGAAATATCCGATTTTATATCATCCAGCCAGTCGTATTCTGTCTGTGACAAAAATGCGCCTCTTTTTATGATGTCTACCAGCGGGCGTATGTAATCTCTGCCGGCATCGGATGCACCCTGTAATAAAGAAACGTATTTTTTATAGTCCACATAGATGTCGTCATCAGGGATTGCGAACTGCCAGTAAGCCGACTCTTTGCTGATGACGCCGTTGCCTATTTTTTCCAGGATCGCTTTCAGTTTGGCCAGGTTGACGGAGCGGTTGTTCTTTGCGTCCTTCTCTGGTTTGTCATGCCAGAGGATCTCGTTGAGCCCTTCCGAGGAGATGCCTCTTCCATTGCGGATCGTATAGAGGACAATGATCAGGAACAATTCTTTTAACAAGGGGGTAAAAAGCCTGGTGATATCCATTCCCTCTTTATCGAATACCTGGAACTGACCGAAAAGATAGATGGCCGAGTGGTGCTGATTTTCAATATGGACCGGAATGGATTCACCTTGGGCGGGCAGGGCGGGGCCCTGATCTGTATCGAGGATCACCGGTGGTTTGGGCAATTCCTTCTTTCTCCGGATGACAACGACGGCTCCTGCCAGGACAAGGAGCATCAGGCCCGCGAAGATATAGAGATAATTGTTCCCTTCTTTTGTACCTGGGAGGATGGTGTCGGCCCCTGCTGCTTCCGGGGGGAAATTCAATGAATAGATCCTGACTTCCGTATTTTTTTCCCGGGTATCCGGTTTGGAGTACAATAGTGTTACGGCGATGAGTTTGTTGCTGAGCGGCGAATAATAAAGATCGGCAAAGGACTGCACGTCGTGAAAGCTATAAGGGATGGCATTACCTACAGGCAGATAGGAGGAATCCTTCAGGCTGCCTTCTACCAGCTGAAGATTCGAATTATAGCTGTCATTGGGGAAGATCATTCCATACCAGGCGCCGGGTTTCGGGCCGATGACGAGACTGTTGGCAAATGTAAAAGGCGTATTGAGCGTCTTTAATGAATAGATCTTTGAAAAAGCGCTGCTTTTTAAATCATACCGGTAAAGGTCATAATAGTTTCGTGGGTCCAGCATCTGGTCACCTGTCTGGCTGCCATAGCCGCCGATGATATAAGCAGATCTTCCCGTGGGGTCCATGGCAAGAGCCGCCAGGTACCGGGGGGGGAAATAATCTCCTCCGGTCTTGAGGGTATCCCATTTCCGGGAGCTGAAACGATAGCGCTGGACCCAATTCTTGTACTTTAGCTGACCATAACCGCCGATGATGTACAGGGAAGTGTCGGCAGGGGAAATAAACTTATTGGCATGCCAGAATTCCGTTATCGGCGCATAGGTCATTACCTGATCCCAGGCGCGGTGGCCGAAATCGAAAGCGGTAATATTCTGACGATCGATAAAGAGATCGTATAGTTTATCCGAGATCGTGTCGTAGATGGCCTGATGTCCCAGCAACCAATCCTGATGGCGGCAGGGGATCCAGTCGAGGGGATGTTGTTCATTCCGGAGAGAACAGAGGCCCAGGGAATCGGATCCGGTGACAAACAGACGGTCGTGTTTGGCGTCAAAGGTGACAGCGGCATATCCATTGACCGTAAAGGAGCTGACAAGGTCCCATTTCTGGTATTTGGGTTTTAACCATACCGGGTTCTTTACCTTTGCGATGCGTCGGTTCACTTTGTCATAACAGCTATCGTCCGCTACCTCGTCCAGCGGCCAGGAATATTTCAACACCCCATTCTCATCCAGTTTGATATCCCTGATCTTCATGGGGGGAATATCCCGGGTCTTAAATTTTGGGAAGTCGTTGGCACCCCAGAGGAAGCGGAAACAGTTGCCGGTCGCGGGAATAGGGCTGGTACCGATGGTCTTCCCATTTACTCCAAAACGCATCGTGTGGTTGACGAGGTCGCATTTTATCATAAGCCGGTTCCACTCCTTGTGCAGCCGGATACTGTCAATGGTAAAGCCGATGCCGGAAAAGCTTTCTCCGATAATAACCTTAAAGGAGCTGGATTGTTGGTTGTAGATGAGGTCAATGTTCTGGTTACCCCCAATGATGCGGACCACGTAGCCGAAATAGATCTCCCGGCCGGGGATGAAAGAGATATCGAAGCCGAGCTCGAAGCTTTTTGAGAAACAAAGGGAGTCATCCGGGGAAAGGTCGAGGGAGGTCCTTTTCTCCTGAACAACCTCATGGCTGCTGAAGGCCAGGCCGTAAGACTGGGCGAACCCGCTAAACGTTAAAAATGAAGCAATTATGGTGCTATGAATGTACCTCCACATAAGCCTGGTAAAAATACTATAAATCCGGCATATCAAACTCTATGTGTTTGCCCCTTCATATGCGTCTTATGTGATCATTCAAAACCCAACGTCCACCGTTACGCCATAGGTACCGGGGTTGCCTAAATGTGCTGCACCGAAGTCGTAGGCATAGGCGATGTATCTCTTGTTCGTTACATTTCTACCCCAGAACATAACGCTGAAATCCGGGGTCCTTATTCCCGCGCTGGCGTTGAATAGGCTATAAGGAGACTGTTTGATGGTGTTCGCCAGATCGAACCAGGTGTTGCCCAGGTATCGCCATTCTCCCCGGCCTACTAATTTTATATGTTGGTTCAACGGATAGCTATACTGTGCCGCCAGCATGGAGGTGATCTCCGGCGTAAATACCTGGTGGCGGCCGGACAGATCAACAACGCTGCCATTTTGCGAAAGCTTTAGATCACTAAACAGGGCGTGGGTATAGCCAAAGCTGTAATTCAGCTCCAGCCCTTTTACAGGCGTAGCTGCTATTTCGGCTTCAAACCCTTTGCTGGTCAGCTTGCCGGCATTTTTTGTCACGGTAATGGCATCGGGAAGGATCAATGTTGGTACCTGGGCATTTCTTATCGTCGAATAGAAGGCTGCCAGGTTCAGCTGGACAAGGTTGCCAAAAAGGCTGCTTTTCAAGCCCACTTCAAAATTATTACTATACTCGGGCTTGTATGCATAAAGGGGGGGCTGGGATGGATCCGAAGAAAGTTGGGTGAGGCCGCCTGTCCGGAAACCCCTGCTATAAACTCCGTATAACATTTCATGAGGGGAGAACGTATAGTTTATCGCCGCCTTGGGGGAGAAGGAATGAAAAGAAGTTTTTCCGCTGGTATCAGGTCTTGTCACGAAGGAAGGCTGTCCGTCGGGCTGCAGCTCGCCCAGGACGTTCTCCTGCTGTTGTTCATAATCATATCTTATGCCGCCCGTAAGCTGCAGTTTTTTTGATAGGGCGTAGGTTACCTGTCCGTAAAAAGCCAGGCCTTTGTTTTTGCCCGTTGTCGTGTTGATAGTGGAGAAATCAATATCGGGTGATCCCAATAATCCCGCATCTTTTCCATAGTGGGTCGCCTGTTTGACGGGGACGCTGTTATAGAAGAGGTAAGAGCCGGCTGTCCAGGTGAAAGGCGAGGTTGTACTGGCGGGAGACGTGAATTTAAACTCCTGTGTCCAGGTCTTTACGTTATTCCAGTCCTTGCCATAGTTATTGATCACTGTAATGGCGTCCAGGTCAGAGAAATCGCCGTCGATCGGCTGGGTATAATACCGGTAGTTTTGCTGATAAGCTGTTTGTGAGCTAAAATTAAAAGAGGGCCCTTTATAGTTTACTGATAAGGAAGCATTCAATGTATTATCGATCATTTCCGTGACGGCATTCTGGTTGAGCACAAAAGGATTGTTCAAAGGATCGGTGGTCACCAGGGGGAAGGCGCCGTGATTCCTGTTGTTATTATGTTTTGCGTTCAGCGTCAATTCCCAGGCTTTTGACGGCAGGTATTTTAAATAATAGTTCCCGGTAAAACTGTGCTGGTCATCGTAGGAGTGGTGAGTGAATTGATTGGTGTAATATCCCTCACGCCGGTCGTATACACCTGCCACTCCCAAAAACAATTTATCCTTCACCAGCGGTGTCCTGAACCCCGCTGTATAACGCTGCTGGCCATAATTGCCAATGGTCACTTCCGCAAAACCATTCAGTGTATTGGTCGGTTGTTTCGTGATGATATTGATAACACCGCCCATTGCATTGCGTCCATATAAAGTTCCCTGTGGTCCCCGCAGTACTTCGATACGCTCGACATCCAGCAATTGGGCGATATAGGTATCCAGGCTGAACTGGTTGACCCCGTCTATATAGGTGGCGACGGCCGGGTTGTAAGAGGTCGTGGCAATACCCCGTATGCCTGTCGCATTTCTGTTATCCCCCGGGTCGGAAGAAAACAGACCGGGTACGATGCCTGTGATATCCTTGCTGTTCCACAGGCGATAATCCTTTACCTGGCGGGAGGTGATGGCTGTAACACTGATAGGCACCTCTTGCAGGAGTTCCTGTTTCTTTTGCGCCGTAACCACCACTGCATCCAGCTGTGCGTTGGATGCCGCCAGTTGAATAGACAGCGTAAGGTCCTGATGGCTTGTTATGGTAATGACCTTATTGACTGCGGCAAAACCGGCGGCGGTGACAACTAGTGTATAACTGCCGGGCCGGATGGCGGAGATCCGGAATTCTCCTTTATTATTCGCGACGGCAGAATAGTTTGTGTTTAACAAAACAATGGTTGCGCCATCAACCGCAGCCGACTGATGGTCTGTGAGGACGCCGGATAGGTTACCGCCGGACTGGGCTTGTACTGAATAAATGGTCCACGACAACAGCAGGGACAGGATATACTTTTCCATGTAAGGGACGATGCGTTATTTATTATTAAGCTGCAAAAGAGATAAAGTTATTTGTTCGCCTCCTGTCTTTCCGGGGTGGCTGACGATAAATAATTTATGCAATTTACCGTCTTTTGCGGGTTCCAGGGACGTGCTGATCTTCTCTTTCTCTTCTCCTTTAAGCGTGAACGACCCGATCAATTGTCCTACCGGGCTATCCAGGCGGAGTTCGAAGGAACCGGCTTCTACCGGGCCTTTTGCGTTGTTAGTCATCAGGGAAGCGGAGCGGACGGTCGAAAGGTCGATGCTGTCCGTACTATAATTCCCCTGCTGGTCCTTTCGATGGCCCAAAAATATTTTAGCGTTCCGAAGAGAGACGGAATGGCTGCCCGTCAGCGGTTTGATATTATTGCCGCCTTTATCTGTGTAAGAAGCGCTGATCGTAAGGATTCCTTTGTCCTTTTCAGGTTTGTCAAGGGTGGGATGCACGGTACCGGAAGCCGGCAGGGATTTAATTGTCTTATTCGTTCCGGACAGCGTTTGGATCCATCCGATGATCTGCCGGACATCTTCTTCCTTCAAAGCGGGATGCGCCGGCATGACCACTTCGCCCCATTTGCCGCTGCCACCTTTGGTGATCTTTTGAACCAGCCAGGATACCATATCGGGATCTTTCTGATAGCGGTCGGCAACATCCTGGAAAGACGGTCCTATCGATTTTTCATTGACCTTGTGACAGGTCTTGCAGTCCAGGGAGAGCATCAGGTTCTTTCCCATTGTCGCCGCACTCAGTGTCTGATGGCCCTGGGGCGTAGCGGCCTTATCACTCCCTTCCATATAATCAGCCGATACGATCAGGTCATTAAGGTCCTTTACTTTGGCAGTATCGTCCTTGTCTTCGATATCGACCTGGTAAGCTACGGGAGTTCCCGGGAAATAAAATGTTTTATTCCCTTTGAGCTCTATCCTTACGACGGGAGCTTCGTTGCCTGCATATACATTTACTTTGCTGCTGATCGCCGGCTCGCTCTTGTCGTCTTTTACTTCCACTGAGATAGCGTAGTCGCCGGCTGTAGTAAGGGTCGTTTCCAGGACAGGTCCGTCCGTCTCTTTTTTGACGCCATTGCCCAGGTCCCATATATACCGGAGTTTGTCGTTCTCCGGATCTTTTGCATCCACCGTTACCTTGATATTTAACGGGAGGTCTCCCGAGGTCTTGTCTATCGTCAGATCGCTGATCTTTGGAGGGCGGTTGCCGCTGTTGAAGTCAATGCGTGAGATACCCGCATCCGCATTTTTGCTAAACCATCCGGTGCCGTATTCCAGGATGTAGAGCTTTCCATCCGGTCCCATCTCCACGTCGATGGGTGAGTTGAACTTCGTATGTTCCATAAAAGGCTCCATCTTATCAAAATCGCCGTTCGGCAGCAGGGTCACTGCTTTGAACCAGCAGCGGGTAAAATCATACATAAAGAATTTACCATTATAATAGTCCGGCATCCTGGTCTCCTTCGGATAGAGGTCCGAATAGAATACCGGTCCGGCCATAGCGCAGCGTCCACCGCTGCCGACCTGTGGAAAATCGGGAGATTCCGCATAAGGGTACCAGACAAAGGCAGGCTGCGCGGGAGGCAGGTCCCTCAGGCCTGTGTTGTTGCGTGAGTCATTGACCGGATGGGCCGGATCGAAGGCGGCACCATTGACATTAGTGGCATAATCATGTATATGATAGGCATAATTATCTCCCACGAAATAAGGCCATCCGAAGAAGCCTGCTTTCCTCGCCTGGTTTACTTCGTCATATCCCCTGGGTCCCCGGGTATCCAGGCTATCCTGGTTGGCATCCGGGCCTACTTCACCCCAGTAGAGATAGCCATTCTTCCAGTCAACGGAAATCCGGTAAGGATTGCGGTCGCCCATAACGTATATTTCGGGACGGGTCTTCGGTTCGCCTTTTGGGAACAGGTTGCCATCCGGGATCTCATAACTTCCATCCGGTTTCAATTTGATGCGTAAGATCTTACCCCGGAGATCATTGGTATTGCCCGCCCCTCTGCGTGAGTCATATTGAAGGTGGCCGGGACGATCGTCCAGGGGAGCGTAGCCATGGCTGGGGTAAGGTGTGTTGGGTTCGTCAAAAGGAGTGGAGTTGTCCCCGGTGGACACAAAAAGCATATTGTCTTGTCCGAATGCGATAGAACCGCCGGTATGGCAGCAAATTTCACGTTGTGAATAGAGCTGCAATATTATTTTCTCCGATTTTTTATCTATGCTGTCATTGGTGAAGGTGAACCGGGAGAGGCGATTGACGGAAGTATCTGAAGGGCTGTAATAGATATAGACAAAATGGTTGGTATTAAAATCAGGGTCTTTTTGTATGCCCAGCAGGCCTTCTTCCGCATTGACGCCGGGCGTATGTTGCGTCTTCCAGTAGACGTCCAGGAATCCCACCTGTTTCACTGTTTTAGTAGCACTCTTATACAACATGATCTCTCCGCGCCGTTGGGCCACGAGGATGTCCAGGTTGGGAAGAATGGTCATCTCTGTAGGTTCGAAGAATTCACCCATCATCACGGGTGATTTGGTAAAACGGTCTTCTTCGGGAGCGCGAAGGGAAGTTGCTTTGCTATAATCCAGGTTCTTATTATCCCCGATGGCATATTCGATGCCTCCCAGCAATTGTCCTACCCATGCCGAATCGGCAAAGGAGGCATCCGTATCACCCGATGGAGTATACCAGGCCCGGCCCCCATCAAACTCATGGCGGCCGGTGCTGTCTGTCCCGGTAATGAGACGTCCATACCAGCCCCAGTCATATTTGGCGGCCGGTGTTGCGTGAATGCCCACGTATCCTCCGCCGGCCTGTATATAGCGTTCGAAGTCGGCCCGGTGGAAGTGGTCCAGCAGGGTGCCGGATGTATTTAAAAATATGACGGCTGAATATTTTTTCAAGCTGTCTTCCCTGAAGCGACCTATGTCCGAGGTCGTATCTATCTCGAAATTATGTTGGTTCCCTAAACTAAGGAGGGTTGGTACTCCTATGGGGATCGAGTCATGGTGATAACCGGCTGCTTTGGTAAATACCAGCAGACGTGGTTTGCCTGAGCGCTGATTACAACCGATGGTCAAAAGGAGGATGATCGAGAAATAAGAGAGCCATAGAGCCTTTTTCATTCTGCTAATTTAAGGCTTTGCTCCACTCGTTGTCTATTCATTATCCTTTTGTTCGCCCGTTCCCCAATTTTTATTTGGCTTTGGTCCCATCTCCAATTCCAGGGTGCCTCCCTTTATCAGCTGTTCGTGTGTGAACCAGGGTGTATTCAGCGTCTTGCCGTTAAACCGTGCGCGCTGAATGTATTTATTTACATCGGAACAGTTTTTTGCCAGTACGGTGAATTGTTTCCCATTCTCCAGTGCAATAGTGGCTTTACTGAATACGGGGCTACCGATGGTATAAACAGGCAGGCCTGGTGTCACGGGGTAAAATCCCAGGGAAGAGAATATCACGAAAGCAGACATGCCTCCGCCGTCTTCATCGCCGGGTATGCCGAAAACATTATCCTTAAACCAAAGGGACAGGAGCAGGCGCACGGCATTTTGCGCTTTCCACGGAGCGCCGGTATAATTATATAAATAGGGAATATGGAAGCTCGGCTCGTTGCCCATTGAATACTGGCCTACCAGTCCCGTTGCGTCCGGGAACTTATTCCAGAACTCATATTTGGACCTGCCCAGATCCTCCCGGAATAACTGGTCCAGCCTTTTTTCAAATATGGACCTGCCGCCCATCAGCCCGATCAATCCCGGGATATCCTGCTGGACCTGCCATAAATAGGTCCAACCGTTATTTTCATCGTAATAGTCTCTGCCGCCGGGCCCCCCATCGAATTTGGGGTCTATGTCGATCCATTGGTTCTTATCGTCTTTAGGAAGGAAAAAGCCCCGCTGATCATTCCAAAGGTTCTTATAATTCATCCCTCTTTTTTCAAAAAGCCTGAAATCATCCGTCTTACCCAGGTCTTTTGCGAATTGAGCCAGGGCCCAGTCGTCGAAGCTGGCGCCCAGGGTTACGGCAACGGCCTGTCTTTTTTCGAAGGGATGCACCTGTTCCACCGTTTCTTTTTCGCCGGGATGGAGGGCGGGCAGATATCCATTGGTGTGATAAAAATCATCCAGCGCTGTCTTCTCTCCGTTACGCCAGGGAAGCAGGGTCGCATCGGTGGCGTTTTTCCGGATGCCCTGGTAGGCCATCTCTTTATCGAAATTCCGGAGCCCTTTTCTATAAGCGTCCAGGAATATAATGGAGGAATGAAATCCGTTCATGCAGGCATAATCGCCAAACAGGACGGGGAAGGTGGGCATCCAGCGGCTTTGCTCATACATGCGCACATAGGACTGCAGCATGTCTTCTTCCTGTGCCGGATGGAGGATCATCCGCAGGGGATGCAGGGCCAGATAGGTGTCCCAGGACCAGTCATCCACGTAAAAAGGACGGGTATCTTTATGGATCTGTTTATTATATCCGCTGTAATACTGACCGTCTTCCGTGATGTCCACCATACGTTCGTGGCACCTGTACAAGGCTGTATAAAAAGAGCGTCTCTGCGCCACGGTGCCTCCTTCCACTTTTATCTGGGACAGGATCTGCGACCAGGTGTTCTCCGCAATTTTTTTGACGGCCGCAAAATCTTTTTGGTTGAGCTCTTCCTCCAGATTCTTTTTTGCCTGTTCGGCGCTGACAAAGCTGATCCCGTATTTCAATTCGACGGGGCCGGGGCCAGGGGGGAAGCTGATATATGTTTTGGCTGCTTTACCGGACAGGGCGGCCGGATCGGGGGTGCCGGCCCTGTTAAAGAGGCCGTAGACATAAATTTTTATATCCCCATGCCAGGTCTCCATCCCTGTCACTTCACTCCCGGAAAGAAAATGCCAGAAGGATCCTTCTTCATTATAGACATTCAGCAAAAGGTTTTTTTCTTTGTCCCCGGGGAAGGAGAATCGGTAGTACCCCGTCTTTTTTCCGGGGGTGAATTCGACGGTAGCGCCGTCATTGATCAGGTAAGTGGAATAATACCAGGGGCGGTTGATCTCCAGGTTTCGGTCGTAGGTCATCCGTTGATCCCAGCTGTCGGTTTGGATGGGCGTAATGGAAGGTTTGATGGAGAAAACTTCTCCGAGCCGATGGGAAACGGCTGTCAGGGGAAAGCTGGAAATCTGGTCATCCAGGTAATCTTTTCTGATAGGGTATACACGTATAACCTGGTTGGGAAGATGTGTTGTGGGGCGGGTAGGTTCCAGCAATTGGGCAACATTGCCGATGGTCGGGTCAATGTATTGAGTATTGGAACTCCTGGATGGGATGGAGTCACCTGCGGTCAACTTTTTCACCGGTGTAAATAACGATAATAGGAGTCCGGCAAAAAAAATGTGCCGGAGATGCGCTGTCGGAAAATTAGCACATCTCCGGCAAAGCGCTAATGTCTGGCCTTCGGCCAACGGGCCTCCGGTCCGTATACGAAGGATAGGGTATTTTAGTAAATGTTTTTTCATTTTCACTAATTTAAAGCACAGGCCTGTGAAGCATAAATAGCATAACCATGCGGAATGCATGGTTATGCTATCGTGAGAACATATCAATATCCCGGGTTCTGTGTCCACTTGGGATTTGTGATCATTTCGGCGAAAGGTATCGGCGCTATGTACTGCTGCTGGAGAATGGCAGCATTGCCCGATACGCCCACCGGAATGGAATTTTCAGCTGGGCTGCGAGCTGCGATCACCTTCGGCAGCAGTTGCAGTCGAACGATGTCGAACCAGCGGATGCCAAACTCCCCGGCAAATTCATATCCTCTTTCTACCACCACGGAATCACGGAAGGCTGTTCCGCTGAGGCCGGTGACCAGCGGCGGTTCGCCGGCCCTTGAACGTACCTGGTTAATGGCTGCGTAGGCGTCGGAAGAGGGATTGCCGGTGGCCATGGTGGAAGCCTCGGCATAATCCAACAACACCAAAGGATAGCGAATGATGTCCAGGGCCTTGTTCGTACTGGGATTGATCGCCAGGATGCTGGTAGCCGTTTCGTTAACGCCGTCTCCGTTGAGCCCGGCCCTGAATTTCTTATAATAGGGATGCTGTACACGGGTGGCAGGATCATCCCAGTTCACCAGCTTATACGTTTTGTCGGGCTGTATCAGCTTGATGGTCGTATAGAAAGTGGCGTCCGAGCGGGTGCATTTGGGCGCATTCTTATAGAAATTGATCTCGGGATAATAATCATCCCATCCGCCAGACCCATTCACGGCTGTTTCTTCCAGGGGTACACAGGAAGAACCGTAGCTACGCTGGGGGAGGTTGCCGCTGACGCTGAATTGCAGGGCGAATATGGATTCGGGTGTATTGTTGGTGGTGAATACCTTATCATAAGGAGTGCTGAGATTGAACGTACCGCCTGTGATCACTGAGTCAGCCTCTGCCGCGGCCTGGGCATAATACTCGTTTTTGTTCAGGGGCCATCCGGCCATGGTGAGGTAGACGTCTGCCAGCATGGACCTGGCGGCCCAGGAAGTAGCCTTACCGGGCTGTGAAGGCCAGTTCGTGGGCAACATCGCCTTGGCTTTTTTCAGGTCGGAAACAATGGACGTATAGATGTCTCCCACCGAATCCCGGGGAGGCCCGGCATTAGGGTCGGTAGGTGTCAGGATCAGCGGCATGGGACCGAAAGTCCTGACGAGCAGATAATAGGCCCATCCCCGCAAAAAATAACATTGGCCTGCCACCTGTGTCTTCTCCAGATCGGGGGCATCTTTGGCATTCTGGTAATTGGCCAGCAGGTTGTTAGCCTGGTAAATACCCTTCCAGACATTGTATACGGCCAGGCCACCATTCTGGCTGGTGCCGCTGAGCCGATCGAACTCACGCATGTCCTGTTTGTTCAGGCCCGGGTCCGTCGTCAGGTCATCTGCACCGAAATAAGTGGTCATCCTGTTGGTGAAGCCCAAGACCCCATCATAGGCATACACTTCATAGACACCTGCAAGGGCGGCTTCCAGGTCAGCCGTGGTATTGTAATAGGACCCGGGCACAATGGTCGCCTTGGGATCCTCATTCAGCTTCTGGCAGCCTGTCATCACGAGCAGGCCGAACATTGCAAATGGAATCAAATATTTTGTGATCATTTTTTGGATGTTTATAATAATCAATGATGTTAAACTATGATTGTTGCGATGGGTTAAAAACTGGCCCTCAGCCCTAATGTATACGTGCGGGGGTTGGGCACAACGCCGGTTTCCAGGCCTTCTGAAACTGCCGGATGGGAACCGAAATTCGCATTGGTCACTTCGGGGTCATATCCGGGGTAGCTGGTAATAGTAAACAGGTTCTGGGCGCTGACATATATATCGAGGCCGTTGATCTTTACCATATTCGTCAGGTTCTTGGGCAGGCGATAGCCGATAGAAAGGTTTTTCATCTTGATATAGCTGGCATCATATACATAACGGCTGCTGTTGATGAAATTCTGGCTGCTTTGATCGAAGGTGGGGATATCGGTCTCTTTTGCAGATGTCCAGACGTTGAGGATCTCCTTATTGGTTGGGTTTCTCGCATCACCCAGTCCGCCGAAAGTATAAGGAATCGTGCCGGAATAGATCTGGTTGCCATGCGTCCCCTGGATCATAAAACTTAGCGTCCAGTTGCCATAGGTGAAGTCGTTGATCCAGCCGAAAGAATATTTAGGGGTGCCGTTCCCGATGACCATAAAGTCGGCGGTAGTGAATTTACTGTCCCCGTTGACGTCCACATACCTGGAATCACCCGGTTTCTGGTTGAATGCGGCAGCGGCGCCGGCATCCTTGTTCTTCCAGGTACCCAGATATTTGTACCCATAAAAATTGCCCAGGGGGTTGCCTGTAACGAGGATAGCTTCGGAGTTCTGCGCGGAGCCGATATTACCCTCCACGATGCTGTCCAGTCCGCCCAGGCTTAGCAGCTTGTTCCGGTTGAAAGAAACTGTCAGGTTAGTGGTCCACTGGAACCCCCCTTTCGAAACAGGAGTACCTCCCAGGGCGAACTCGATACCTTTATTTTCCAGGCTGCCAATATTATTTACATAACTGCCGCCGCCATCCCAGATTGGAAGGGGCTTAGCGTATAAAAGATTAGTGATCTTTTTATAGTAAGCGTCTACGGTAAAGGTGATCCTGCCATTCAAAAACGAGGCGTCGATACCGGCATCAGTGGTCGCGTCGTTCTCCCACTTGAGTGTTTTTGTTACCGGGCTTCCCAGGGGAGTGGCGACAGACAGGGTCTGGCCGTCGTAGAAATATCCCTGATTGCCGTAAGGGCCATTGGGGCTGGATATCTGTGCGATAGTAGCATAGGCCGGCACGGCCTGGTTACCCGCTACGCCGTAACCCGCGCGTATCTTCAGGTTGGAGAGCCATGTCGAAGTGCTTGCCATGAATTTTTCCTTGCTGAGGATCCAGCCCAATGCTACGGAAGGGAAGCTGGCATATTTATTCGTCAGGTGGGAAGAACCATCGGAACGGATGCTGGCCGTCAGCAGGTATTTGTCCATGTAGGAGTAATTGACTCTGCCCATATAGGACTGTAAGGCGTCGCCAGAATATCCGGAGGTGATCGACTGTGCCGCACCCACGCCCAGGTTATAATATCCCTGCCCATAGGTGGACAGGTTGGTGGACTTTGTGTTGACGTTGGTATATTCCCCGACCGACTGCTCATACAGGGCCGTCAGTGTAATGTTGTGATCGCCGAATTTTTTATTATAGGTAAGGAAATTACTGTTCTGCCAGGAATGGGATTTGGACGCATTGGCCCCGGCATAGTCCCCGCCTACGGCACCCTGAGAAGTTTCCGGGCCGTATAAAAGCTGTTCATACGAGGATCCCGTCTGATACGTGTTATTAGAAGTAAAAGTAAGACCATCGAGGATCCGATACGTCAGTACACCGGTACCGATCACCGTCGTACTACTCTTGTCGTCCAGACCGTTGGTCAGCTGGGCCACAGGATTCACCTGGTTGGACCCGTATGGGGATTTCAGGATGAATTTGCCGGCCGCATCGCGCACCGGTGAAGTGGGATCAAACTGATAAGCCTGCGCTAACGGATCGGTGATGTCGCCCGCATAACCGTTGTTCCGGCTATTCGGCATCAGGGTGTAAATGTTGAACTGCAACCCCAGTCGATCGTTTACTTTCACATCCACATTTGCCCGGATGGTCGTCTTCTTATAATAAGTATTAATTAGCAGGCCGGGCTGATCAAGATGATTGAAGGAGAAGAGGTACCTCACCGCATCCGACCCACCGGATACGCTGAGGGCATAATTTTGTATCCAGGGCTTCTGGGTTACCGCGTCCTGCCAGTCCGTGCCGGGATTGGTCTTAAAAGCAGTCAACTGCGCGGCTGAAAATGGCTGCGATGAATTTCCTGCGGCGACCGCCTGGGCATTCGCGGCCGTAGCAAACTCGTAGGCATTCATGAGATCCAGTTTTTTGGGCATCATCGCCTTACTGAACCAGGGGTCGAAGTCAATCCTTGCCTTGCCTGCCTTACCCTTTTTCGTGGTAATGAGGACTACGCCGTTGGATCCCCGGGATCCATAGATGGCGGTGGCGGAGGCGTCCTTGAGGATCTCCAGGGATTCGATATCGTTCATGTTCAGGGCCTCGATATTACCCCCGATGAATCCATCAACGACGTAAAGGGGGTCGTTACTGCCCGTAATAGAGTTGGCGCCCCGGATGCGGACGCTGAGGCCCTGGCCGGGCTGGCCGCTGTTGGATTGAACGACAACGCCGGAGGTAGTACCCTGTAGCGCCTGTTCAACCCTAACCAAGGGCCGTTTGGCAATCTCTTCGGCCTTTACCGTCGCCGTTGCCCCGGTAATGTCCCGTTTGCGTTGGGTACCATACCCTACCACGATCACATCGTTAAGGGCCTGGGCATCCCGCCTGAGGTTGACGGTAAGGCTCCCGCCGCCGGCTTTTATCTCTGTATTGGCGTAGCCAACATAACTAATGACCATGACAGGATTAATCCTGTTGCCGGCATTGATCTGGAAATTTCCCTGCGCATCTGTAGTGGCGCTGGTGGTGGTGTTTTTGATGGTGACGGTAGCCCCAGCCAGCGGCCTACCTTCTTCATCTGTCACCTTACCCTTTATCACCTGATCCTGGGCATAATTTAATAAAAAGCTACAGGCAGAAAATAGCAGTAAGAGGAATTTTTTCATACACAAGCAATTGATTTGTGAGTTAATTATTATACAAATAAAGCGGGAGAGCATTAACCAAGGGGCTAATTATCTATTAATTGGAAAATTAATCGCATTATTTTCGGATGGGCAGCGCAAAGGCAAGGTAGGAGCCTCCTGGTTTTAGGCCTCTCGATCCACCGGCTGCTATGACGATGAATTGTCTCCCGTCAATTTCATAGGTGATGGGGGTGGCGAAACCGCCTGCGGGCAGTTGGTATTCCCAGACTATTTTTCCTGTCCGGCTGTCGAAAGCGCGGATCTTCTCATCCCGGGTGCCTGCGATGAAGACAAGGCCGCCGGCTGTTGCCAATGGACCGCCATAACTTTCCGTGCCGGTGGCCGGTACTCCTTTTTTCGCCAGCTCCGGGTATTCCCCCAGCGGGACTGTCCACCGGTAATCCCCGGTATTCAGGTCGATGGCATTTAGCGTGCCCCAGGGTGGCTTGATCCCGGGATAACCGCTGGAGTCCTCCAGCTTTTCCCAAATTTTGCTGATATAGGGTGCGTTATAGGGGAAGGGTTCTTTCTTCCTGTCTTTGTCCCTGGCCGTGTCCCGGGTATCTTTATGTTCGGCGGCGATGCGGCCCCCGCCGTGTCCCCAGCTGATCAGGAAATCAATAATGGCGTTGCGATCTTTTTCGGGGAGGACCTGGAAAGAAGGCATCCTGTTTTGCCCTGTGCTGACGATGTGGGCGATGTCTTCTTTTTTGAGACGGCTGCCGATGCCCAGCAAAGCGGGGATCTCCAGGCCATTTCCTTTCCGGTCCACACCATGACAAGAGGAGCAGTTAGCGACGTACAATCCCTGGCCCCGGGAGAGAGCCGCTATCTCTTTCTGCCGGTCGGCCATGGATATCATCCGGAGTAGCCAGGGGGCATTATTCGTATTCTGGTAAAGAATGCCATTGCTGTCGATGGCATTGCCACCCCATTCAGCCCCTCCGCTGTATCCCACCAAGAGGGTGCCTTTTGTGGAGGGCGGCAGGAATTTTTCTCCATAATCGCTCTGCTGAAAAATCTTTTTGACATAGGCGTGGGCTTCCGGGGAGAGATCGGTGATGTCGCTGTCGGTGATCAGCTGTTTGGAAAACGGGAGTGGTTTTAACGGGAATCTCTGCGCGGGCCAGGGTTGCTCACCCGGCAAGCCCTTTGTCGGCACGGGGTGGTCTTCTACCGGGAAAACAGAATGGCCGTTATCCCGGTCCAATACATATGTGTTTCCATCTTTCGTGACCTGTACCACCACGTCAATCGACTTTCCTTCGTGCCGGATGGTGACGAGGTTAGGAGGACAGGGGATATCCCGGTCCCACAGATCGTGATGGATGGTCTGGTAATACCATTTCATTTTGCCGGAGGCTGCGTCCAGGGCCAGTATGCAATCCGAAAACAGATTTTGACCTGCGCGGTCGCCGCCATAGAAATCGGAAGAAGGGGAGCCGGTACCGAAATAGACCAACCCTCTTTTTTCATCCAGGGCCAGGCCACCCCAGTTGTTGGTCCCTCCCGCCCACTTATAGGCATCTTTTGGCCAGGTGTCATACCCGAATTCTCCTGGTTGGGGGATTGTATGAAAGGTCCAGCGGATCTTGCCCGTGACCACGTCGAAGCCGCGCACATACCCCGGCGCCGCATCCCCGGATTCGGACACAGCGGATCCGAGGATGAGGGTGTTCTTGTAAATGATGCCGGGGGTGGTGCTTGTAACATACAGGTTTTTCACGTCATGATTTATCTCGAGCCCGGTATACAGGCTGATACTTCCATTTACACCAAAGCTGCTTATTGGCAGGCCGGTAAGTGCGTTAATTGCATAAAGGTTAGTCCCTGCCGCATAGAACAGGCGTTTGTCGTTACCATTCTCCCAATAAGCGATGCCCCTGCATTGATTGTATCGGGGATTGCTGTTTTTAAAAGGGTCGAATTTCCAAAGCTCTTCACCGGTAGCGGCCTTCAGGGCGAACAGTTTGAGAGTGGGACTAGTCCCATACAGGATGCCGTCCACCACGATGGGCTGGCATTGGATCTCATGGTCCTGTCTATGTCTTGAGCCGGCGGCGGTTGCCATGTCCTTCGAGTTGTAGGTCCAGGCCACCTGCAGGTCCTTCACATTGGCGAGGTTGATCTGGTTCAGGGGAGAATAACGGTTGCCTTCTTTATTCCCTCCATAGGCAGGCCAATCTGTTCTTTTTCCATGAGGGCCGGAACAATTTTCCAGCAGGGTAAGACCTGCCGTCAGGAGGCAGGCCGTCAGCAGCAATTCACCGATTTTCATAAGCACTGTTGAATATTATCTTCCATTTGAAATAGCACAACTATAGAATTCATACCGGAGGGTCCAGGTGAAGCTGTTGCCCGGTTGTACTTTTACATGTATATAAGGTTCGGGGCATAAGGCCTTGACGGAGCCCCAGTATACCAACCTGGAGAGTGGCCTGTCGGATCGGATACGGATGCCGGTCCCTGTTATATGGTTTTCCACGCGGATGTCATAGTCGGCTGCCTGGTCGCCATATCCATGGAGGACAGCGTAGACGGACTCTTTGCCCCTCAGTTGCCGGAGGATGACAATGGAATCCCCCCGGATAGCCGCCAGGTCATCCAATCCCCGGGTCTCTTCGGCCGTCAGGGGGAACGGAAACTTCAGGACGAAGCCAGGTCCTGTAGTCAGGCTATCGGGCAGGAAAAAATTGTGATCATATACATCGGTCTCGATCATCCGCGTACCGGTATTTTTCAGATGATGTGTCAGGACCAGTTCCGGCCGGCCTTTGATCAACGCCACCTTTTTTGTATAGTCGTAAGAATAAGCCGTGTCGGTCAGCCGGTGGCGGAATTCTATTGCTGCCGGAGATTTTTTCACCTCCCAGGCGCCGGGGTTCAACACCTGGTAATACTTAAAGGGAGAATAAGGCGACCCGTCTATTCTGGCCAGCGAGCCCACCCCGATCTGCACAAAGCTGCTGCCGGGAACAGCCTCCTTATAACCCAGGGGGGTGAAGGACTCCACGGGTCCCATGATCGCATCATTCAGCGTAGGTTCATATTTCGGAAACCACTGTCCGCAGTAGCTATGTCCCTGGTATTCCAAAGAAGGCATCACGCCGGACCAGTCGAAACGGGTACCGCGATAATATCCTTTTTCCGCGTCCGGCAGATATAGGTGGGCGTACAGAAGGCCGTTGTTGATTGCTGCCTGTGGAAATTCCTGTCCCTTGCCGATGGTACGGAAAGACAATATGATGGATACAAGAAAGAGGATCTTCTTCATGTTATTTTTTTTCTCAAGGTCGTATAATAGTACCATCCCTTTTACGAAGGGTCCATTTTCCGGCCTTGTTCGAGATAGGATATTTAGCCGCCAGCTTCTCGTCGATGTCTACTCCCAGGCCCGGCGCTTCGTTGACATACAGGTATCCTTTTTTCAATTCGGGGCTGCCCGGGAAAACTTCCCGGAGCTTGTCGGAAAAGAATACGGATTCCTGTATCCCGAAATTCCAGATGGCCAGGTCGATATGACAATGCGCCGCATGGCCTACCGGGGACACATCTCCGGGACCATGCCATGCCGTTTTAACATTGAAAAATTCGCCCAACCGGGCTACCTTCATGGCGGGGGTGATGCCGCCGATCTGGGACACATGACAACGGATATAATCCATATAGTGATGCGACATGGCTCCCACGAATTCATTGGGATTATTAAAGAGTTCGCCCATGGCAAAAGGCACTGTGGTGCTGGCCCGGAGCTGTTGGAACCACTCCATATTCTCCGGGGAGACCGGATCTTCTATAAAATAAGGATTGAACTCTTCCAGCCTTTTGCACATGTTGATCATATCTATCGGCTGTATCCGTTCATGCGTGTCATGCAGAAGATCGATCTCTTCCCCACAACGTCGCCTCACTTCCCTAAACATCTTTGGCACGGCATGCACATAGGCGACCGGGTCCATAAATTCGTCCGTGGGCTTGCCAAAACCCGCATCCTTGAAGTCAGGCTGCTGCGCCAGGTATAAAGAGCCATAACCGCCCTGCTGGATACGGATGTAACGGAATCCCTGATCCATATACTTCTGAACATTGTCTGCTACTTCTTCCGGGGTCTTGCCGTCCGCATGTGCATAAGCATCTACGGCAAACCGGGCTTTACCTCCCAGTAGCTGGTATACAGGCATGTTGGCTCTTTTCCCTTTTATATCCCAGAGGGCCTGATCCAGCCCACTTAGGGCATTGTTCAGGACGGGGCCGTTCCGCCAGTAAGAGCTGACAAAAAAGGCCTGCCACATATCTTCTATATTGTCCACGTCCCTTCCGATACAGAAGTCGCCCATATAATTATTGATAGCCGTCACCACTACTTCGGCCCGTTGGGTAAACGTAGCGCATCCGATCCCATAGAGCCCCGGTTCGGTGGTCTCTACTTTTACTACTACGAGGTTGGCTCCTTCCGGCGCCGTTGCGATCGCTTTTACGCTTTTGATCTTTAGTGGGGGGAGGCCTTTATTGCCATAGGGTTTATCCAGGGGAGCCGCTTGTGCGGTGCTACCGCCCAGCATTCCGAATAACCCGGCAGCAGACCCCATTCCCAGCAATTTGAGGGCGTCCCGGCGGTTAGGTCCCGAAGGCCCGGTTTTTTTCACATTGGTATTCATAATTCTTGTAATTTTTAAAAAGTTCAAACCTGTTTCTGCTTTAAAAGGTCCAACCGGCGATAAGCTTTGCAAGGGGCTCAGGATCTTCCGGTGCGAGCGGGTAATGTCCTTTGCCTGACTGCAAAATAACTTTCACCTTACCACCGGGCTGTTTGTATCGTTGTTCCAGCAAAAGGCCATTGTCTTTCCAGGCGGGGTCCAGGCTGCCGCCGGCCAGCAACAGCGGTGTATTTGTTTTTATCAGAGGCGCCAGGTTGTCCAATAGGGGTTTTGCCGAAAACGTGGTGTGCAGGATCGGGTTCTCCATATAAATCCCCGAAACTTTATCGGGATTCTCTATCGCCCAGCCCATTACTTCACCGGCAGCGCCACCCGCGCCTTCCATAACCGGTTTGGAGGAAAAGCCATTGGCAACCAGAAGCTGCCAGGTTGCATTCCAATCTTTCAACAGTAAGCTGTCCGAGTTAAAGGATACAGGGCCTGTAACAATATGAAATCCCCGGCTCAGAAGGGCCAGATCCATTTCCGCATCCCGGCCGCCATAACCTGCCCGGAAGACCCAGGGCCTGCCTGGCGCTTCTTTCTCCGGTACGACCACCGCCACTGTCCCCGCTACTCCTTTAATATTGAAAGCATAGCGGGCATAACAGGGTACGAACCAGGCCCCGCGGCTGGTGATCCAGGCCTTTTCTTCTTCTGAATAACGATATTGGTTCAGGTCGCCGTAATAGTATGTCTTCTTATAGGTAGCGCCGGCAAAAGCGGGAGGGTTGTTGTGTGTTGCCGGGGTGCTGTTTTTTTCGATCCAATCGGCGATAGGTATGGGATCGGGCAGACTATGGGGATGATGGGCATAACCATCTTTGATCATCGTGGATATCCGGCCACCCAGCTGGCGATAGAGCTCTTCTATAAACAGCGCATTGTCGCCCAGGATCGGGTCGATGCTGCCGCAAACATGCAGTAATGGCACATCGTTCCTGGCCAGCTCTCCCAGCTTCATCAGGGTCTCCCGGTTCATGCCCGGATTGTCGGCATAGATACAGGATACTTTATCGGGATGGGTAGTACCCCAGATATAAGCGTATTCCCCGCCCCTGCTCATCCCTACAAAGGCAGGCTTCGGGGATAGTCCATGTTGCTCCGTAAGAAAAGCGTACCAGGCATCCCATTCCCGGTCCGGCTTCAGCGTGGCGCTGGCGGAAATATAGGCGATGCAAAAACCTCTTCGCAGCAATTCAATCTCTGTCTGCGGCTGGTGATCCCAGTAACATCCACGCCAGGACCAGGGGTTGCCGGGGGCTGCCTTTTTAGGAACGACGAGGATACAACGCCGTTTGCCCTTTGCGGGCTCCCCTACCCCGAACTTCTCGCCATCAGGAGCTTTCATTGGCTCGATGGCCAGCGTTGCTGAATCCATCAGGAAGTCGTACCGGTCAAATCCTTCATGCCAGGATGTTGTTTCATTAGCTGGAAAAGGTGCGCGATCTTGTGCTGCGAGATGATTGGCCGTCGAGAAAAACAGGCAGGCGCTGATGAGAAAAGATGCCGGTAAATGAAGTTTCATAAAGAGGTCGTTATTTTAATTGTCCAAGCTCGTTCAGTGTCCAGGAGTCATGCCGGTCTGCTGTCTCCTTCCGGATCTTCTTTATCTCTCCCGGCTGGATGACGTCGGCATGATTGCCCAGGCTGTTGCGGATATAGCTCAGCACAGAGGCGATGTATTCATCATTATTGGCATTTTGCGCTGGCATTACATCCGGATAATTTTTATTGTCGACAGGGCCTTTCAATCCATTCAGCAGGATCCTGATCAGTACATCTTTGCTGCCGTTGACCCTGGGTGAGCCGGCCAGGGGAGGAGCCAACAGCGAGGACAGGCCTTTTCCATCGGAGCCATGACAGGTGGAGCAAAGCTGCCGGAAATTAGCCGCCCCGTGAAGGACCAGTCTTTTATCCGCCCAGGGCAGGTTAGCGATACTTTCCTTAAGCGCCTTCATGGATTCATCTCCCTCTTCCAGGCTTTTAGTGGCGGCGGTCTTCTCCAGTTTATTATCAGCTGCATTGGCCAACAGCTCTTTCAAAATCCTTTTGGCTTTATCTTCTTTGCTATAGCGCAAGGATAGGGCCAGTTGTATTCGCACATCGGCGCTGGTGTCCTGTTTCAGGTATTCTATTTGAGACAGCAAGTCTCCATCCCCTGTGGCCAGGTAGGTCTCGCTGATCCGGATGGCCGCCGTTCGCAGGGCAGGTTCTTCGTCATGGCAGGCTTGCAGTAAGATAGATTTATCGATCGCATGAAGGCCTTCGAGGGTCCAAAGTGCCTGCACCCGGGCCACGACGGTGGGTTTGTCTTTCCAGAATTGCAGCCGATCCCAAAAAGATGGCTTCCCTAAAGCCAGGTCTTTCAGCGCCGGCACGACAGACCGGTCGCCGCGGATGATCAATAATTTTTGTGCGTTATCACGCCACCATCCATTTGGGTGGGACAGTGCCGTCACCAGTTCAGGCCCCGTAGCATTCAACAGGTGAGGGGCCGGGCCAGGCTGATACCCGTCATGCACCAAGCGATAGATCCGGCCCCGGCCTATGTTCTTGTCCAGTTGTTTGCGCAGGATCTGGGGGCGGAGATAGCTGTCGGGGCGTGTCCAGTTGCTCTCCTGGATGATGCCATGATACATGTCTACGATATACAGGCAGCCATCCGGGCCGGTGGCCGTGTTGACGGGCCGGAAATTCATATCCGTGGAGGTGAGGAATTCCGCCCGGTCATATGCGTTGCGGACAAAAGTTTGTCCCTTCCGGTCCATCACTTTTGCCCGTCGGATAAGACGTCCCACCGGCTCACAAATAAAAAGATCTCCCCGCAGGCTGGCGGGAAGACGGTCCCCGCGGAATATAGTCTGTCCGCAGGAGGCGGTAAAATGATTCAAGGTGCTGTCGGGGCGAAGGCGCATTTTCCCGCCCTGTACATCCGGGGTAGCGATGACGGGCCAGACGGAGTCAAAACCTGCCTCCCGCTGATCGGGGAGGTTCAGTTGTCCATAGATAGGGTTTTGCTGGAAATTCAGGGCAGGCACTTCACCGCCGGCCGAAGAAAAGAACAGACGGCCGAGGTCATCATTTGCTATTCCCCATTGCCCTCCGGGCGGGTCGGCCATGGTATCCACTTTCAGTACTCCCTGGTCATAGCGGTAACGCACGGGATTAGAAGTGACGTATATATAATTATCTATATTCCATACCAACCCACTTTTCTGATGCTCGAGGTTGGCATTATCGGCAGTATCATTATGATAGACCTGTATTTTTTCATCGGCTACTCCGTCGCCATTCGTGTCACGATAACTGTACATATTATACGAATAGGTCTCGTTGACGATCAACCGGTCGTCCAGGGGCAATAGCATGCGGGGCAGTACCAGGCTGTCGAGGAAGACCGAATGTCGATCCATTTTGCCATCCCTGTCCGTATCTTCCAGCAAGGTGATCCGGCAGGTGGGCAGGTGCTGGCCCGTCCCTTCGATGTCCCGCATATAACTGCGCATCTCCGCTACATACATTTTCCCGTTGCCGTCCCATGTTATGGCTACCGGCTCCTGTATCACCGGCTCGCTGGCCACCAACTCCAGGTGATACCCTTCCGGCAGATGGATAGTCTTCATGCTTTCATCCGGTGACAAATAAGCGGAAGAAGGATTGGCTTCGATAGCGGCGGGTCTGTATGGCGGTTTTTCAGATGAGTGACAGGCGAAAAGATACAGGGATAAAAAAGCAACGGTAAAGAAGGGAGAGTGGCGAGCCATCGTGTGCTGTTATAAGTGAAAAAAAACTTGCAGGCATCCGAAGATTACCTGCAAGTAACAGTTATAACATTAATAAAGGCTTAATAATTCATTAACCGGGGAATTATTTCATTAGTACCCGTCATTTTGGATCAAAACCGGCTGGTTACGGTCTATTTCCGTTTGTGGTATGGGCCAGTATTCATAGTTATCTTTATATACTGTCTTTACGGCAGGGGTGGTCGGATTTTGAACGAAGCCGTTCAATTTCTGGGTGGCGATGCCCCATCTTCTCAGATCATAGTATCTCAATCCTTCCAGGGCGAGCTCTACCCTTCTTTCATGCCGGATCTTCTGTCGCATAGCATCCTGCGAAAGTCCGGCAGGCAGGGGGGGCATGTTGACCCTGGCGCGGACCTCATCGATCTGCTGTTTGACGCTGGGGTCAGTTGGGCCCACAGCTTCATTTTGCGCCTCGGCATACATTAGTTTTATATCGGCATAGCGGAGTAGTACGTAATCCTGATCGTCCAACATCCCCGCTTGCGGGTTGGTCACTGTCGGGTCTACCCCTTTTTTGGTAGGATAAAAACCGATCACCCAGTAATCAACGCCTGGCGTTCCTACCGTGCCGGGAAAGGGCCATCCCTGTGCAGTTCCATCGCCCGGGAAGAAAAAAGTCATAGTCTTGCGGGGATCGCCCGGTTCATATTCGTTGATCATATCCTGCGTCCCCTGTGCATCCTTCCATCCGGAACCGATGAGCAATACGTTCAGAGAATAAGGATGCGGTACGGCAGGGGCCTGGTATTGTACAGAAAACATAATCTCATGGCTGGAACTTTGATCGGGTTTATAAAAATTTGAAGGATAATTCGGATTGAGGGAGAACAGGTTGCCGTCAATGATGGTCTTCGCCATAGCGGCTGCCTCGGCGAATCTTTGTTCAAATAAGTAGAGTCTTATCTGGAAGCCTTTCGCCGAAGCTTTTACCGCGTGGCCTGTCTTATAGGCTGAGTCCGGCAGATAGGCAATGGCTGAATCAAGATCATTCTCCGCCTGTTTCAATACATCCGCCCGGGGGGATTTTGCCATTTTGCTCTGATAGCTGATGGTAAAAGGGTCGGCGGTGACAATGGGAACATTGCCGTATAACTGAGCCAGCCAGAAATAATTAAAGCCCCGTATAAAAAAGGCTTCGCCTTTATATTGATTCAAGGTATCACCGGAGAGCACTTTGCCGACATTGGCCAGAAAAGAATTAACGGCGGCAATCGCAATATAACCATTCTGGTAATAAAGAAGCTGATAGGCGCCGCTGGTGGGCGTAAGGCCCCCGATCAGGGCATTTTGCGATCCACCTAAACTATGTTGACTATACGCGTTATCGCTAAAACAATCCCACCAGTAGGGCGCATTCTGGTCTACTCCCCCCGAATTGGCATATAAGGTATTATACAGACCGGTCAATGCCAGATCGGCATCTCCCTTTGTCTTCCAAAAAGTAGTGGTAGAGAGGTGGTCTGTAGGGTTGATGTCTAATTTTTTACAGGATGCTATAAATATAATTCCTGCCAGAAAACAATGGGCTATATATTTAGTAGTTGCTTGCATTTCTTTTGCTTTTAATAATTAGAATTGAATGGAAGCGCCGAAGGTGTACGTTCTGTTCTGCGGGTAGTTGGCGAATCCATACCAGGCGTCAGGTTTGTTATTAATGTCCAGTCTTTCCGGATCGGTGCCCTGCTTCAGCGGGGTGAATAGCGCTGCATTATCTACCGAGATGTAGATCCTTACGGATCTTATACCCTTAATGACCCGGGGCGGTATAGTATAGCCTATCATTACGTTCTTGATCCGCATGAAGCTGGCATCATAGAGATGGAAGGTGGATTGTACGCCGGTGATCTTAGGATAGCCATAATAGCCCATATAGATCTTAGGCATCGTCCTGGAAGGGTTGGCCGGCGTCCATCTGCCCCGCCAGTCGGTTGTAGGCGGCGCGCCTTGTGCAAAAGGATCAGTACCCCATTTATATAAATAGATCTTGTTGCCCTCTGAGCCATATAATTGTATGCTGGCGTCAAAACCTTTCCAGCTGGCTCCCATCGTATACGAATATTCGAACTTCGGATATTGGCCGGGCACTACGGTGCGGTCGTTGACATCCACCTTGCCATCCCCATTCACATCCTTGTATTTTATATCACCGGGAGTAGGGGGGACGCCGCCCAGAGAAGACTGGTCGGGTGATTTATTAATCTCATCCTGGCTTTGAAAAATGCCATCCTTCACATATAAATAGAAGGAGTTGATCGGTTGCCCGTTCTCCATGATCGTCTGGCCATCGGGGCCTCCGTATTCCGGGCTGCCGAAGGACTCCAGTTTGTTCCGGTATAACTGGAAGTTGGCGACCCCATAAAAATTAAAATTCTTCCCTACGTGGTCCTGATATTTCAGGCTGAATTCAAATCCTTTGTTCCTGACCGCTCCGTTATTAATGGTAGGAGCATTCAATCCCAGCCACAGTGGTACCTGCGACCCGCGTAAGATATCGAAGGTGTACTTGTCAAACCAATCGGCCGAAAAGCTTACTTTATTGTTGAGGGAAGTCATGTCAACCCCAAAGTCCAGCACACGGGTCGTCTCCCAGGTGAGGTTGGGGTCTACGAGCGTATTGGCCGTGAAGCCCGTGTTGACATTGCCGGCGAAGGCGTAATTGTTCTGCGACAAAATAGACTGATAGGGATAGGTTCCTATATTCTGATTGCCCAGTTGACCCCAGGAACCGCGGATCTTAAGGTCATTCAGCCAGCTGGCATCTTTCAGAAAAGCCTCCCTGGAAAGACGCCAGGCACCGGAAAAAGAATAGAACAGGCCCCAGCGGGTATCTTTCGGCAGACGGGAGGTGCCGTCATACCGAATACTGGCCCCTAAAAGATATTTGTCGTCGAAATCATAGTTGACATTGCCGTACAGGGAACGGATGGCCCATTCGGAAGAGGTGCCTTCATTCGTTTGACCGTTGGCGGAGCCTGCATCCAGCTCAGGAAGGTCATTGGTAGGATAACCGGTCCGGAAGGCATTCAGTTGAGTGTAATTATCCACTTCTTCCTGGGCCCCTCCCAGGATCGACAGGTTGTGGGCCCCGAAGGCCCTTTTATAATTAAGCTGGCTGTAAATAGTGGTATGGATCTCATCGTTCTCGTTCACGTAGAGGCCGGAGCTGCTGCCTCCGCTGTAATCACCGGCATAGCTGAGATCGCTGTAATAGTATAAGGGGATGACCGGCCGGAGGTTTTTGCTCTTGTTGACATCAAAACTAAGGCCCGCCCTGTTCTCCCATTTCAAGCCCTTAAGGATATCCACATCCAGGCTGACATTGCCCTGTCCATAATAATCAGGATTTTTGGTAGGGGCCAGTTTGGCCGTCAGCACCGGATTCTTGTTGCCCAGTTCCTGGCTATAGGCTTTAGCGATCCACCGGCCATCGGCTGCCTGGGCAGGATATAAAGGGGATTGCGCCAGGGCAGCGATATACAGGTCCGTGCTGTTGTTAAATGGATATATACGATTGGCATAACGCAATTGAATATTCGTGCCCAGGGTCACTCTTTTGTTGACCCGGGAAGTAAGCCCCAAGTCCACCGTATATTTCTTATAGGAAAAGCCCAGCATGGTACCCGGCTGGTCGGTGTAACCGAGTCCCAGGCTATAATTGGTGCCTTCTTTTCCTCCGGAGAGGCTGAGGTAATGATTTTGAACGGTGACTGTTTTGAACATGTCATCCAACCAGTTGTGATTAGGGTATTTGACACGGTCCGTGGCATTTTTGTAGAGATCGATCTCAGCCTGGGTATAGAGCGGCGCGTTGCCGGAGTTGGTCTCTGCCTCGTTGGACAGTTCCATGTATTCCGCGGAATTTGTGATCAGGTGAGGCAGCCTGGTAGGTGTTGCAAGCCCGACATTATAGTTGTAAGAAAGCGAGAAAACACCGCCTTTCCCTTTTTTAGTCTTGACAACGACGACGCCATTGGCGCCTCTCGAACCGTAGATCGCTGCGGAAGCGGCATCCTTCAGCACGGTGACGGATTCAATATCGTTGGGGTTTATGACGGACAGGTTGCCTGGCAGCCCGTCGACGATAATGAGGGGATTGTTGCCGGCGCCGCTAAATGTCCCCACCCCCCGGATGCGTAATTGAAGATCTTCATTTCCGGGTTCTGCCGAGTTTTGAACGACCGATAATCCCGGCAGTTGGCCCTGCAGCAGGGAAGTCGGATCAGTAGCGACTCGTTTGGTGAGCTCTTCGCCCGATACGGTGACCACCGCGCTGGTGAGCTTTCTTTTTTCCTGGGTGGCATAGCCTGTTATCACCACATCTGCCAGCCGGGTGACCGCCACTTTCAGACTGATCCGGATCGATGTGGCTTTGGAGATTCTTACTTCCTGCGGTTCATATCCAACGGAGGAGATGACAAGGGTGCCTTTACCATCCGGCACCTGTAAGGAGAAATTACCGTTAGCATCTGTATAGGCTCCCACGCTGGTTCCTTTCAGCTTTACGGAAACCCCTGCCAGCGGTTGCCCGGTGCTGTCTGAAACTACGAGGCCGCTGATTTCTGCAAAAAGGGGCGACTGAACGATGTCCTCCGGTTTGTTGATAACGGGAAGTTGTTTCTTTATGACAATGATGCGGTCGACCAGTGACCAGGTCAACGGTTGATCATTTAAGCAGATGGCCAGCACCTCTTCGATAGAGGCATTGGTGACCCTGATGTTGATGTTCCTGATTTGTTTGACCAGTTTTTCTTTATAAAAGAACTGGTAGTCGCTTTGTTTTTCTATTTCTTTAAAAACGTCTTTTAAAGAAATGTTGTTTTTAGCCAGGGTGATCTTTTGCGAGTACCCCTCTTTGGCGGCAACCTGCAGGCAGGCGGCAAGCAGGAAAATCGTTGTGAGCTTCATAATCAGCAGGGTTTTGACGAAGCCCATCCTCCTAAAAGAAGGGGCTTTGGAAAGCAGTCGTAAATGCATAACTTTGTTACGTTTAGGTTAAATAATAAGCAGTAGTTACCCGCTTGTTTGTAAATGCCTGGTAAAGGCAGAAATGACCTAAATTACCAGCCAGCAGTGTTGCCGCACTACTGGCTTTTTTAGGTCATGGAAGTACTGTAATCTTTTTTTCTTCTACTTTAAAGTGTATTTCATATTGCTCAAGAACGTTTAATAGTTTCGACAAGGGTACATTCCGGGACACTTTCCCTGTAAACCCATCATCCGTTATTCCCCCTTTAAACTCCACCTCTACATTGTACCACCTCGACACCTGCCGCATCAGCGTATAGATATCCGTATTATTAAACCAGAAGAACCCGTCTTTCCAGGCTGTCTCCTGGGCTACATCCACATTTTTGAAAAGGGACATTTCTCCTTTGGAAGTAAAACGGGCCTGCTGTCCGGGAGATAGCATTTGTGTGGCATTGTCTTTTTTTATTTTCACGGCGCCTTCCAGGAGTGTCGTTTTTACCGAGGATTCGTCGTTATAAGCATTGACATTAAAATGGGTCCCCAGCACATCAATCTCTCCCCCGTTGACGGCTACTTTGAAAGGCATAGCCGGGTTTTTGGCGATTTCAAAATAGGCTTCGCCCGTCACTTCCACTTTCCGTTCTTTCCCTTTGAAAGAGGTGGGGAACCGCAGGGAAGAGGCTGCGTTGAGCCAGACTTTCGAGCCATCGGATAAGATGAGTTGATATTGATTGCCTCTGGCCGTCGAGATGGTATTGAACAAGATGACATCGCCGGCGGAGGCGCCCCCGGCTGGTCCGCTCCTGCCGGTATTGGTATAGGCTATCTGCCCGTTCAGCTTTATCACCTTCGTATTCCCCTGCTGTGCCAATCCTCCATTAGCGGCGCTGTCGAGGGTAATGGTATGACCATCCGCCAGGGTGAGCACGGCGGTATTCCTGCCCGGAGGCAGGTCATGGGCGGCTGGGACCTTGGTGCCGGATGCCAGGGGTTTATTGGTTTTCGGGTTAGCGGGGAGAAAGTATAAAATTGTTTTGCCTGCTATCAACAGGACAAGGGCGGCCACCGCCCATTTTCTCCAGCCATGGAGGAAGAAGAGAGGGGTTGTCGACGGGGAAGGGTCGGACGGAGGGTCGGGCGGGTCGGGGTTGAGGTCGGTCCCGGGCGAAACGGAAAGAGGGGTTGCCCTATTTTCCGGCTGTATTTTCGCATGGATCAGGGCCAGCAGCCGTTCTGCTTCGGGATGGGCTTGCGGGGTCGCTGCGTCGGAGAAGAAATCCGCTTCCATCAGCTGGCGCATCTCCTCCTGGTCCCGGCCATCCAGGTAGGCCAGCAGCCAGCGCCGATCATCTTCCGACCAATGCCTGCTCTCTAATAGGAGTCTGATCCTTTCTTTGTTATCGTGGGGACTTTCCAAGTTTGCGTTTTAATAAATACAAACTTGCCCCATCAATGGGGGGGTGGAATAAATATTTTTTTTCTTATTGACAGAGGAAGATGAGGGGGATCAGGGCGACGGAGGACAGGGGATGATCGAGGCTATATTCTTTGATGGAGACGATGGCGGCAGATAAATATTCTTTTACAGTGTATTTGGAGATCCGGAGTTCCATGGCGGCTTCTTCATAGGTTTTGCCCTGAAGCTTGCAAAGCTCAAAAACCCTTCTCCGTTGCGGGGAAAGACAGGACAGCGCATTTTCCAGTATCTTCCATTGGGCTACATATTTTATCTCTTCTTCCCGGGAGCTGTCTTCAGGCTGTTGTAATTCTTTATAGACGAGGGATTCCCGCAGCTTCTTCCGGAGAATATTGATCGACTTGTGGTAGCAGAGGATGAAGAGCCAGCCTGCCAGCGATTTTTCCGGATCGATGGTTTGCCGTTTTTCCCAAAGAGCGATAAAGACTTCCTGTAGCACGTCTTCCGCTACGGGGACCTCCCGGGTGATCTTCAGGGCATTACAATAAACAGGGTGAAAATATTTCTGATAAATTTCATTGAAAGCCGCCAGGTCTCCTTCGATGAGACGACGGGCTAACTCTTTTTCAGTATGACAAGCGGCGGGAAGCAAGCTTTTTACTAATTAGTAAATCTTTGCTCAAATATAGGTTATAATTTTGAATAGGTTGCAATGGTCCCGTCAGCGGCAATGATGCCATTATAAATAACCAGGTTGTTATTGGAGAACTCAAAAAACACACTCCTGGTGGTGCTGGAACTAGTGAAGGTTAGTTTGTCCATATTTTTCTGGAAGGGGGAGATCGTGTCTTTGGTGATCCGGTACTGGCCGCTATCAAGGCGTTGGCCGGCTGCGTAGTAGCTGTAGGTGGTCTCTGTAAATTTATAGATATGTCCATTGCCTGGAGGAAAGTTGCCTGTCTGGGTGTTAAGCGTATAACCACCTTGCTGGTAACGTAACTCCCAGGCGCCGGGAAGGGGGGGAGCATCGTTGACTCCGCTCTTTTTGCAGCTGCCGGCAATGAATATGGAGATGCTGATACCGATCAGCAGAAGGAAGGGTTTCATGGTAGGTGTTTTTATTCCTGACAAATACTTTTATTCCTGACAAATAAAAGGGACAAACCGTTGCATAAACGGTTTGTCCCTTTTAATACTACGATCTTTCTGCCCTGTCAGCTAAAAGTACTTCCGGAGGATTTCTATTGCTTCGTCGGAGTCTTTCTCTTCGGTAATATCGAAGACAGAGACCATTTTGCCGTTGTTATTGACATCCGGGTTGGTAACGATGGTCTCGGATTTTCCACCGAAGGCCGCTATTAGTTTCTTTCCAAAGGAAAAACCGGCGTATTCTTTTATTTTGGAGTTGTCCGAAAAATCGGAATTGTATCTTCTTAATTCGATCAATCCTTCTACGGGTCCAGCGGAAAGATGGACGCCATTCAGGCCCTGTGAAATTTCGGGGATGCCGAACTCTTCTTTGTGTCTCAGCAGTTCCTTCCGGATGCTGCCATCGGCGGCATTGTCAGGGAAGGTCGCTCCAATAAAATTAGTCCTTGCATCGCTCCACGATAAGTCGCCGGAGAGTGTCATTACGACGATGCTTCTGCCTTTGTCGGTAAACTGTAATAATTGTCTTGCATGGAAGCCATTGATGATATATACCGTCTCGGTATCCAGTTTCACATCAATTACATAAGTGCCTCCTGCCAGTTTCGCACTTTTTTTATTTTGACAGAGAAAGTCGAGCGACAGGGCATTAAAGGAAGGATATTGTTGTAAGAACTCGATCCCGCCCAGCACTTTTGCTTCTGTGACAGGAATGCCATAGATCTCCTTGAATTTATCCTTTGCCGTCTCGGACATATTTTTCACTGCATTGCTGGCAATTTTATTGATGACGCCATAATGCTGGGCTATGACATTGTATTTGTCGAGGTATTTAGCCGAGAGGACTTTGATATTGTGTATTTTCAGACCGAATTTATTGATCTTATCCTGGACAAGCTCCAGGACAGGTCTTAGTTTAATCGTATCGGAGGGAACGGTGATCTCCGGTTTGATAAAGAAAAGGAACTCGTTCTTGCCAGGTTGAAGATCCGGGTTCGCATAGATCTCCTGAAAAAAGATCTCTTCTTTTTGCGCCTTTGCTATGTTTTCAGCAATTATTCCCGTCAGGTTCCCCGCAATAGTCGTTGTGTTACTCATTTTGAAAAAAAATTTGCGCAAAGATAGTTATTGTTTTCAATAAAAGAAGAGCCTTTTATCAGCAAAAAACATTGATTTGCAAGATGTTAGCTATGAAGGACCGGGGTTTCAGGGTTTTGATGTTTTAACAAAGGTCCTTACCTTTCGTATATGGACCCTTATTTACCTTACATATCAATTTGTGTCGGAATACTAATGATGGTAATTCCTTGCTTTAAAAAATCCAATTTGGAAGATCTTGCCAAAAAAGGAGAACGATGCGAAGGCATCATTTTTTAAGTGGTTTGTCAGCATACTTATTCGGACAATGAACCTACGAACGGGGAAGATTTCGAAGTTATTAACAGCTTAGCTATATGAAAAATATATTACTCATTTGTTGTTTAGCTTGTTTGGCGATAGGCAGTTGTAATACCCCGGATACTGGTAGTTCGACAGCTACCGGCGCCGGGAAAGATAGTGCTATTGGAAAGGTAGAAATTTATGACCCCGGCGCCGCCGGCATAATAGACAGCAATGCCGTCATCGAAGTGATCGGCAAACATTACAAATGGTCGGAAGGGCCTGTCTGGGTGCCTGCCAAACAGATGCTGCTCTTTTCAGCCGTTAAAGAGAATACCATCTATCGTTGGAATGGTAAGGATACACCCGTTGCCTATCTCACGCCTTCGGGATATACCGACACGGCTTTCCGTGATGGGGAGAATGGGTCCAACGGCCTGGCGCTGGATAAAGATGGAAGACTCCTGCTTTGCCAGTCCGGCAACCGGCAGGTGGTCCGGTTGGACGCCCCCCTCGATGCGCCCAAACCCCAATTCACCGTGCTGGCGCCCAACTATAAGGGGAAGAAATTCAACAGTCCCAATGACCTGGTGGCCGACAGCAGGAACAATATCTATTTTACCGACCCCATCTACGGATTACCCAAAGGAGCGGAAGACCCCACCCGGGAATTGCCATTTGAAGGTGTTTATAAGATCGCCGCTGACGGCAAGCTTACCTTGTTGATCGACAGCATTCCCCGACCCAATGGCATCGCTCTTTCGCCGGACGGGAAAGTATTGTATGTCGGCAGCAGTGATGAAAAGCGTTCGGGCTGGTATGCTTACCAGCTCGACAGCAGCGGCGGCATCCGGAGTGGCGGATTACTGCTGGATGCGAATGTCCTGAAGGAAAAGGCAACGATAAAACAGGGCGCCGATGGTTTCAAAGTGGACAAGCACGGCAACATTTTCAGCTCGGGACCGGATGGGATCAATATCCTATCTCCTGCCGGGAAATTGCTGGGATTGATAAGGGTATATAACAAACGCACTTCCAATTGCGCCTTTAATGAAACGAAAGATGTGCTGTTTGTAACGGCGGATGATTGGGTGTTGCGAGTTAAGATAAAGTGAAAGGATTTATTCTTTCTTTCTATGGGAAGTATTGGTAAGATTCATTTCCCAGGTGCGGCCGACCTGGCAGGCCTGATCAACCGGCATTTAAAGAGCAAGCTCACCCCCGTTGCGGTCGAAGCCGGTATGCATCTGCTCGCCTGGCTGCCACCAGGTATAAATGCGGAAAAAATAGCTCTTGCAGCCTTGAAAGAGGGGCTGATCCTTCAACCTATTAGTCAATACTGTATTAAATGTAAACATGCGAATGGCTTGATCCTAGGGTTTGCGGGCTTTTCATTTTCGCAGATGGAGACGGCCATCCTTATTTTAAGACGGGTGCTGGATAAGCCCTAGTTTTTTTTCAAAAAGGCTTTTGCAAGAGCCAGTTCGGGGCGGGGGGAGTTGGGGATACTACTATCCAGCAATTGCCTGTAATAGACCTTTGCTTTTTCTCTGTCCCCGGATTTCTCTGCCGCCAGCCCTGCTCCATACAGACCATTAAACCGATTGGGATGTTTCTGCAAGTCTTCCTGATAGGCTTCCAATGCCGCTGTATAATTGCCCATTTGAAGGCACAAATCACCTAATAATTCCCGGGCGGGAATTACCTCTCCCGGGGTAACAGGGCTTTTTTCCGTTGCGTCTTCCATAGCGGCCGCGTCATTCATACATTCCAATGCTTTATTGGTTTTTCCTTCTTTAAGAAGCATCCATGCCTCCACTGCCTTGAGTTGGATCTCGACCTGATGTGCTTTATAGTTGTCTTTTTCTATCGTAAGGGTGTCGTAGATTACTTTTAATTTTTCCTGTTCTGATCTGGCCAAGTCCCTATTGCCGGTATGTATAGCACCGAGGGCACGGGTAAAATGAATAATAGCCTTTTGCCAGGGGAATTTTTCCCAGGGAAAGGCAACGGGATGAGTTTCAAGGTTAGCAGCCTCATTCCATATTTTGTTTTCCAAAACATATCGGGCTGGAATAGCTGCAAAGGCATAGGCAACCTTGAAGTTTAGGGGGTAAACATCTTCAATCTTTCCCAGATAATCCCTTTGTTCTTTAGCGCGGCTATTGTCTCCTTTTTGTAAATAAGCATACACCAGGTAATCCATTCCGTGAAGCTCTTCATCCCAATGACCTTTCATGTCTGCGTTTTCGGCATAACATTTTGCAGAAGAAGTAGAAACCAAATTTGACTTTATACATTCATCCCAAAGCCCCAGCCTGGTAAATATATGTGATGGCATATGCTGAGCATGTGCCGATGCGGGGGCTATGGAAGCATATTTTCTTGCAGCAGGCAAGGCTAATTCTGCAAGTCCGGGATAATCATAGGTGTGAATGATATAGTGAACGATGCCGGGGTGACCGGGTTCGTTCGGGTATAAGGTATTCAATATCGATCCGGCTTTTCGCTGTTTCGCAAAGGACTGATCGGCAGGATCGGCAGCGGCATCAAGGGCTAATGCGTAAAATATTGCCGCTTCCTTATCCCGGGGATATTTTCTATACATCCTTTCCATTGCCTTTTCAACGTTGACACGACGGGTACGATCGTCAACCTTATTCCAATCTGTATAATACATTCCAATCGCGTCAATATAGCCGGACTCCCTCTCTGTTTTGCCTTTTATAGACCTTGCAATTGCTATCACCTTTGCCCCTTTTTCAAGTTCAGCCTGGGTAGGGGGAGCCCAAAGGGGATGATAATTACACATTGCCACTCCCCAATACGCCATTGCGCATCCGGGGTCTACGCTTATGATCCTGGCAAAAACTTTCTCCGCTTCATCATATTCAAAGGAATGCAGAAGGGCCACGGCAAGATTGAAATCTTTCCCTACATTTTCGGAGCAGGAGACATCGAATGCAACAGTGCCGAATTGTTTTTCAGGAGGTCCGCAAAGAACCAGCTCTCCCCTTTTGAGGTTAAGGGTGTTTGTATCCGCAGGTTTGTTTTTTATTTTGCAGGAGACTGTTAAGAGTAGAATGAAAGAAAGCAGCTGGGCTGTTTTGAATAACTTTCTCATATTTTGTCATTCGTATGTGAATTTACGAAATATGAAGGTATTTATGCTATAGAAAATACACCCATTGGGTTCACTCCGGCTGCAGCCAACCGACCTTTACCTCCTTTGATCTGCTCTTTTTAATATGCAGGTAACCGGGTGCCTAAATATCACTCATGAAGTCCCGTTCAGCGGGGTAAAAGTTGTCATAACCAAAGAGATCGCTGTGGGTCTATAGGATGCCATAATTCTTTTAAAGAATTTACAAAATTTATCGCAAACAAAAAAACCGAATCCTGGCTTTTTTAGTGCAGCCAGGCCTATTAATTGTATGTCTTTATAAAGAGACCTTTCGTTTTATGTTTCTTTTCATTCACCATTCAAAAAACTTTGTATGAAAAAGATATTTGCGGCTTTCGACGTTTTCGGTGGGGGAAAAGTGTATGAGCCATCCCTGCAATCCCAGTCTTCACCGGTGACTATTACTTCATTTTCTCAGCCAGATGTCCTGCAGACCAGGATGAAGGAAGAAAAAATATCCCACGGGGGAACTGTCAAAGCAAATTTGTCTCCTGTCCGTCTGGACATGAATCATAATGGAGCAGTGATGTATTTTTGTCCTATGCAAAGCATTCAGGTCCTGGAAGTTATTGCAGAAGGAGATGGAAACAGTATTCCTGCACAGGCTAAAATAGAAGGTTTGAGTGTGCCTGCAGATTATAAATCGGGATTCTATGAGCTTGAGAACATCGAGCTGACCTCTAACGGAACCATACTAGTGAAGGCAACCGAAAAGACCAAATGGAAGTTTATAGAAATTGAAGCTTATTAAAAAGAAATTACCTGGTGCTATATTGTCTTATAGATGCCGGGGCCAAGGTCTTAATGTCTATCCTGTTATCATTCGCTAAGAGCGTGATAGACAGTAAAATTTTGCCAAATAACGATTGCGTTACTTCCGTCAAAGGAGATCTGGCATGCAGATGCGACACACACTACATCAGCCTTATTCCCGGAAGAGCTTTTCGCTTACGTTGAACCCGGCAATCTACCTATCTTTAATCTCTATGAGTGAACATTATGAGACCCTGGATGCCCACCTGACGAATTTTGCAGGCTTGACCGAAAAAGATCTGGCTGCCGGCAGGTCCTTTTGGCGACTGCGCAAATTGAAAAAAGGCGAGTTTTTCAATATGCAGTATGTGGTTTGCAACGATCTGGGCATGGTGGTGAAGGGGATTTTCCGAATCTACTACAGTAACCCAGAGACAGATGAAGAGACGAACATCTTTTTCTTTTCCGAAAATCAATTCCTTGTTTCTTTTCGAAGTTTTGTTACCCGAATAGCCTGTCACTATTTCATTGAGGCGATGGAAGATTCTGAGATCGTTTATATTACCTATCGGGATCTTTACACCTTATACGAAACGCATCCGAACTGGGCAAAATTCGGCCGGTTGTTGGCGGAGCTGTTCTTTGGCTATTCTCAAACGCGAACCGAGGAACTTTTGTTTTTCACCCATGAACAACGGTATATAAAACTACTGGAGGAACATCCCAATATAATCAACCGCATCCCGGCCTATCATATTTCTTCCTACCTGGGCATTACCAATCCATCTTTGAGCCGGATCAGGAAAAGGATACAACGATAACCGTTTCCGACTGTCTATTTGGCTGCTTTTATTGTTTTTGACAATCGGATCGCGGAGAGCAGGAAGTAAAAGGCGCCAAACGCCGAATAGCCAGCGAGGCTATTGATGCCCATGGATGGGGAGTGTGCCAGCAGGATAAAGGAAATGCCCGCCAGCATGGACTGGGCGCCGCTGATGATCATCGGCCATTGCCCACCCAGCTCTTTCCGGCGGCGTAAACCGAGGACCAGCTGGATAAGGCCGGCGATGAACGCCCACGCGCCAAAAACCATAAGGGCTTCGGGTACTCCTTTTTGCAACGCCAGTGCTACGCCGATGGCTGCAAGAATCCCGATGACCACGTTGGCATATTGTGGGATTTTCGATGTGTGCGGCGGGTTGGCTTTAATATCCAGCCAGGTGGCAAACACATCCCAGACCGGATAGATGATAAACAGGGTCCTGGCGATGCCGTTGTTCGTTTTGACGAAAGCCGAAAGCAGAATTATCCAGGTTACTGAAAATGCGGTGCGTACAAAATAAAGGGTACGTAAGGATTCGGCCGTGTGTATGGCTGTGGAGGAAATAGCTGCGCCGGATCGATTGGAGGATTTCATGATTTTATTCTTTTGTTTGGTCAAAGTTCGACCATCCTTTGCTGAGAGATTTTAACTTAAGTTAAAATGGATAGTAATCAAGAATATGTCGCGATCCCCCCCTGATATTGTCGTTTTTAAACAGCGTAAAGTCCTGAAACACCTTCTATTTTTGTATTGTCAATAAAATTCAAAATAATTTTAAAACCGTTTTATGAGAAGAATACTAAAAGGATCCAATGTCCCAAAACCAGTATTAATTATTGCTATGCTTTTTTTTACAGTATTTCAGTCGAACGGGCAGCAGAGTAAACCTGCCGACAGTGGCTACGTGCCTGTCAATGGTATTAAAGTTTATTACGAAGTATATGGTGAAGGCAAACCTATCGTTTTATTGCATGGTGCTTTTATGACCATTGAGATGAATTGGGGGCAATTAATACCTGAATTGTCAAAAACAAGAAAAGTAATTGCCATTGAATTGCAGGGACACGGGCACACCCCGTTTTCAGACCGAAAATTAGACCTTGCTACCCTGGCAAGTGATGTGGAAGGAGTAATGAATCATTTAAAAGTTGACAGTGCTGATGTTGCAGGATATAGCATGGGTGGCTCCGTAGCTTACCAGTTGGCAATACAAAGCCCTAAACGGGTAGCAAAATTAGTGATCATTTCTTCTACTTATAAAAGTACTGGTTGGCGCCCCGAAGTTACCCATGCGTTCAAAGGTTTGAAGCCTGAATTTTTAACGAATACTCCTATGAAAGCGGCATACGATGCGGTAGCTCCTGACAAAACAAAATGGACAAAGTTTTTAGAACAGATGATTGCTTTTGCCGGGATGCCATTCAACATGGGTGACACCAATATTGCGAAAATTACTTCGCCAGTATTGCTCATCTCAGGTGACAATGATGGCCTGGATAAAATTGAGTTGATAAAAACGTATCAACTATTGGGAGGTGCTGTATCTGCTGATATGGGGCCGATGCCAAAATCGCATTTGGCCATTGTTCCTTCGCAGGGGCATGTCAGCCTAATGATGCAGACGAAAATAATATTAAATTATCTGGATGGCTTTTTAAAGTAAGCATAATTGCATCTGGCATAAGATGGAGTCATTCAAGCACCCGGTGCACCTGGAGAAGCTTACAGGTGCACCCAACGAGAATCGGACCATTTTAATATTGTAAGCGAATTATTTACAAATCGGGCGAAAATTGACTATGTAAAAACCCGCTATGTATCAGCGGTTTGAGTGAAGTGTGGTCCCGACAGGAATCGAACCTGTATCTAAAGTTTAGGAAACTTCTATTCTATCCATTGAACTACGGGACCAAAAGTTTTGGGCGGCAAAAATAGTACATTCCCGCATTTTTACCCTATTAAATACTGGCTAATAATATAATTTGTGCCGGGAAAAGGATGCTATCGGGTATTTCTGTTTTTTAGCTGCTGGCAATTGTCTACTTTGGTTGCTGAAAATATTCAATATGAACCGATTGACTTCATCCACCTTACTTCGCCGCTATCTCCTTATACTGGCCGCTCCCATCCTGTTAACCCTTTCCGCCCGCTCGCAGGCAATCCATCTCAGCCATACCACCATTTTTGTGGTCGACCTGGAAAAAAGCGCCAGCTTCTACGAAAATGTCCTGGGACTGAAGAAAATAGCCGAACCCTTTCATGATGGTAAACATGTCTGGTTCCAGGTGGCCGACCACAGCCAGCTGCATGTTGTTTCCGGCGCCAAAGAGATGATCCCCCATGACATCAATATACACCTGGCCTTTAGCGTCCCTGTCATGGAGCCATTCCTGAAGCACCTGGAGCAGGCCCATGTCAAATATGGCAACTGGGCTCAAAACAGCACCAATCCCCAGCTACGGCCTGACAATGTAAAGCAGGTCTACCTGCAGGACCCTGACGGCTACTGGATCGAGATCAATGACGATACTTTCTAATCCGGCCTAGACTTCGCCGTGGCCGGTGGTTAGGTCGGGGTCAGCCAGCCAGTCGGTGGCCGGGTCCGGCCTGGCTAAGCCCCGCCATCCGAACAAATCTGCACCGTTAATTCAGGGCATAGCCCTATCTTTGCACTCCATTTTAGGTAGCCCCGGCCGAAAACCCTTTGGCGTGGACAAAAAGCAGCACTATGAAGTTTTATAACCTCGTCATTAAATATCGTCTCTCTATAGCCATTGGCCTGCTGGTCATCGGCATCGTCACCAATATATACTCAGGTTTCTGGCCGGCCTTTCTGCCCTACCTGGTCGCCCTCATCCTCCTCTTTGGCTATTTCTTCTTCGGGCCCTTACGCCTGATCCAGGAACACATGGAGAGCGGCAACCTGGAAGCCGCCGAAAAGGTGCTGGCCTCTGTCAAATTCCCCAACCTGCTGTATAAGCCTATCCGCTCCGTCTATTTTACCCTGAAAGGCAATATAGCCATGATGAAACAGGACTTCGACGGCGCTGAAAAGAATATGAAGAAAGGCCTGGACCTGGGCATGCCCATGAAAGAGGCCGAAGGGGCCAGCCTGTTGCAAATGGGGATGCTGTCCATGCAAAAGAACGACATCCGTCAGGCCGAAAGTTATATCCGCCAGGCCATACGCAAGGGACTTCCCGACAAGGAAAATCAGGCCGCAGCCTTTCTCCAGCTCTGCTCCATCATGATGACCAAACGGGAATTCCGGGCGGCGAAGGATTTCTTCCGGAAAGCCAAGGCGCTGAAGCCTACCACCCCCCAGATCATCGACCAGATCAAACAAATTGAAAAATACATCTCCCGTATTCCCGGCTAGGACCGGCGGGCGGCTCGGAAGAAAGGTTGGAGGCCAGGTCTCTTATGGACGCTTGACGGCCAGGGATTTATCACTGGTAAGGACACCACTTACCATCTCTTGAAGGGTACGCAATGACTTATTGTTCTTTTCCAGGAAGTCGAAACTGCCATATTTCATGAAGACCTCTTTAGTATTCAATCCTTTCTGACTGGAGAAAAGGATCACATAAACCTGAGGGTTGACTTCTCTGACTTGTTGAAGGGTGTCCAGGCCATTCATCTGGCCGTCCAGATTATAGTCCAATACAATGACAGTTGGCTGTTTATTCAGCTCGCTGACGCAAGCCTCCCCTGTCGTATAGAAATGAAGATTATGGCTAATAGATTCAAGTTCTTTAGCGATAAGGTTTTGATAAATTAAATTATCCTCGACCACGAATATTACGGGCTGTTCATTAAATTCCATAAAAAAGCTAGTAGTGCGACCATAAGCCCGGAAAATGGTGCCAGAAAAAACCACCCTTTAATCAACTGGTTATCAGTATTTATACCTGGATTCCGGCGTAGAAGTACTCTCTGTTTGGGAATTTGCTCCTTTAATTTGGGAATAAAAGAAATAAGCTGGGCCGCTAATCCAGGGAGTCCTGGCATATATACGAAGGGTCCGGCCATTTGGATTTCGGCGGCTGGCGGGGCGATGAGCCTGTTCTTTGGGCGAAAGGGCGCGGACCAGCGAAAGGGCGGGCCAGCGAATAGGCAACCCGGCGAATGGGCAATCCGGAGAATGGGCAACCCGGCGAATGGACAACCCGGAGAAAGGGCAACCCGGAGATGGGCGGCCCGGAGAAAGCAGCAACCCAACTGTCCGGCGATCTACCTGTAAAGAGCCTGCGGACTATTTCATGATTTCTTCGCGCAATTGCCCGATACAGAGGTCGATGACCGCGGCTATCTTTTCCACCAGCAGCGGGATCTCCGGTAGGGATTGTTTCTGTTTGGCATTGGCCTCTACTGTCCGGATCTCCTGGCGGATGGACTTAATGCCCATGGAATCAACGGTGGACTTCAATTTATGGGCGGTCTTACCCACCTGCTCCCAATTCTCCTCCCGGGTAGCCTTGCTCAATTCCTCTACATTTTGCGGGACCGTCTCAATAAAAAGAGCTACCATCTTTTTAATAAAGGCCTCGTCTCCTCCCGATACGGATTGTACCATGGAGAGATCATATAATGGGGTATTCACTTGCAACATGGTTGTATGGTTGTTATGTAAGGGTAAGTCAGATGCTGTGACAGCCGCCGGATGGGACAGGGTCCCGGCAGAAGATACAGGGCTGGCTACGCCAGACCCTACAACAGGAGCGTATTTGGCCAGGTTCCTGGATATCACCCGGAACAGCCTTTCTTCGTCAAAGGGTTTGGCCAGATAGTCATTCATCCCCGCTGCGATATATTTTTCGCTGTCCCCCTTCAGGGCATTCGCCGTCAAGGCTATGATAGGGATGCCTGCTTTCACGGGATCGGGCAGTTTCCGGATGTGCTGCGTGGCTTCGATGCCATCCATTTCAGGCATCTGCACATCCATAAGGATACAATCAAAGGACTCCAGTTTCAGGGCATCCAACGCCTCCTTCCCATTTCCCGCGATGACGACTTCAAAGTCCCAGGATTCCAGGATGTGCCTGGCGAGATATTGATTGAGTTCCACATCTTCCGCCACCAGCACCTTCTTATGTCCCAGGCTCTTATAGTCGATCTCCTGGTTTGTTTCATTTTCCTGCATAGCTTCAATACTTAAATGATAAGGTATCCGAATGGTAAAGGAAGAACCTTTGCCCACTTCACTCTGGACCAGCAATTCCCCATCCTGCATCTCGATCATATTTTTACAGATGGTCAATCCCAGTCCCGTCCCCCCATATTTACGGGAGGTCGCCGCATCTGCCTGTTCAAAGGGCTCGAAAATAGTCCGGATCCTTTCCTTACTGATGCCGATACCGGTATCTCTGATCGTCACTTCTACCACCACCCAGTCCCCATTTCGTTCGGAAATCGCCGTGGCTATCGTAATATGCCCCGTATTCGTAAACTTTAACGCATTACTCAGGATATTATTTAATACCTGGCTCAGACGATAGGGATCTCCTTTCACGACCATGTCAGCCGGTATGGAATTCTGGAAAACCAGACCCAATTCTTTTTCTTCCGCCTTATAAATAAACGACTGTATCGTCGTGGCTATTTTGTCCACGATCTTAAAAGCTATCTTTTCCAGCTGTAATTTTCCGGCGATGATCTTTTCCAGGTCCAGGATGTCGTTGACGATGACCAGGAGGCTACTGGCCGCCTCCTGTATTAATTGCAGATAGTTCCGTTGCTGATTGTCCAGCTTTGTCTTTCGCAGCAGGCTGGCGATCCCCATTATACCACTCATGGGAGTGCGGATCTCATGGCTCATGTGGGCCAGAAAAGACTCCTTGGCCTTAGCTCCTTCATCCGTCGTTTCCTTGGCAAAACGCAATTCCTTCTCCATCTTGATCCGGTCCGTAATATCCTGGGAAAAGCCTATCACATAAGGCTCCAGCCCACTTTCTTCCATCCGGTAATTCTTGTATAACAGGTAGATCTTCTCCTTCTTTTTGCTCAGGACGCAGAATACCCCGCTGACCGCATTGGCATTATCCCTTATGGCGCTGATATACTCTTTTTCAAACTTCGCTTTATGTTCCTGGGGTATGAAATCCTGGATCTTCCGTCCCAGCATCTCTTCTTCCGTATACCCCAACACCCGGGAAACTTCCGGGTTGATGGCCTGCAACCGCCCCGTCATATCATGCGTACAGATGAGGGCCTGGCTATAATTGAATAAGTCCCGGTATCTTTTTTCACTGCGCCGGATCTGTTGTTCGAATTCTTTTCGCTCCGTGATCCTCACTGCGTAGATGATCACCCATTGTACCTCTCCTTTCTCATTCATCACCGGATACACCTGCTGAAGGATATGTTGAATGGCGCCGTTCTCATCCTGGGTTTCTTCTCCCCATTCTATCATCTGACCTGTCTGTAATACCTTTCCAAACACCTGCCGCCGGGCCTTTGATGTACTTTCCGAGCGACCGGCATACTGGCAAAACTCCTCACTGGTCCTGCCGATCATCCACTCCCTCAGGTGCAAGTCTTTGACAGCGCTGGGATTCACATACAGGTAACGATACTCCGTGTCTGCAACAATGATCTCCGCCGGGATATTATCCAGGATCTCTTCAAAGAATTTGCGCTGCCCCTCAGCCTGCTTACGGGCGGCTCTCTCAGCTTCCAGCTGTTCCTTCAAAAGGGCCAACTCTTCTGACAAGTTCATGCAGAGGTACTAGGTTAGGAAAAATAGGGTTTACTTCATCTTCAATTCTCCGTTCTGGATCATGCGATAGAGCGTGGACTTTCCCACATCCAGTTTCTTCGCTACCAGCAAAACGTCCTTTTCATATTTGTCCAGATAATGCTGCAGGATTTGTATCTCGAATTCTTTAAGGGTCATTTCTTTATTAAGGAGGTCCGCAATGCTGGCGGTAGTGTTCAGCGTAATATGCTCCGCCTGTATCAGCTCCTCGTCCGCCATTACCACGGCCAGCTCTACTACCGACTTCAACTCACGCACATTACCCGGGAATGGATACTGTACCAGCTTTTGCTGCGCCTCCGGAGAGAGTGTCTTTTTCTCCAATTTGTTCTCCTTACAAAAACCATCGATAAAATGTTTGCTGAGGATCAGGATATCATTCCCCCTTTCCCGCAGTGGCGGCAAAAAGATCGGTAAGCCGATCAACCTGTAATAAAGGTCCTCCCGGAAAGTCTTATTCTTCACCTCTTCCAGGAGATTCTTGTGTGTAGCCACTACAATACGCGCATCGATCTTTGTCACTCCATTCGCACCGATACGGGTGATCTCCTTTTCCTGTAAAACCCGCAGCAGTTTTGCCTGGAGATTGATATCCAGTTCCCCGATCTCATCCAGGAACAGCGTCCCTTTATCCGCCTCTTCGAATTTCCCGATACGACGGGTAACCGCACCCGTAAAGGCGCCTTTCTCATGTCCGAATAATTCGCTCTCGATCAGCTCCCTGGGGATGGCTGCCACATTCACCGCTACGAAAGGCTGCTTATGACGCTCAGAATTATAGTGAATAGCTTTGGCGATCATTTCTTTTCCCGACCCCGTCTCCCCGGTAACAGACACGGTGATGTTGGTCTTTGCTGCTTTCTCGATAAGAGAGAATACCTTTTGGATGGACTCGCTCTTGCCAAGGATCATCTGGGAGAAATCATACCGGCGGCTTACCTGGCTTTTCAGGGTCTCCACTTCCTGTTTGAGATTGCTGATCTCCCGCAGGTGCAGAATGCTGTTCCAGAGCCGATCTTTGGTGTCGTCATCCTTTACGATATAATCAAAAGCCCCGTTCTTTAATAAATTGATAGCTGTAGCGACATCTTCCTGGCCCGAGATAACGATCACCCGTATATCGGGGTTATGCTCTTTTATCTTCTTCAGGACCTCAGCCCCATCGCAATCGGGCAATGAATAGTCCAGGGTCACCACCTCAGGGTTTTCATGAAGTGCAGCGAAAAAATCACGGGGAGATTCGAATCGTTTGACCTCGTATTCCGGGTTAAGAGAGAGATAATGCTGGAGCATAGAGCCATACCAAACATCATCTTCGACGATAAAGACTTTAAAGGAATGATGGTTTTTCATACAATACGTTTATATAGGATAGAATTCTAACGTCGAATTGACGAATTTATTCCCATATTAAGACATTTTCCAATTTAATACCCTTCTTTTTCCAAAATAGAGATTTATCCAGGGCGAAAAATAAGTGTTTGTACTTATAAATCCATGGGGGTTAACAATTCCCGGACTGTGCCTTACCTTTATGGTATGTCCATTAACCGGGAGAGACTTCAGCAGCATTTCCGTGAAGAATACGGAAAATTGAATGAGCAGCAACGATTGGCCGTAGATACCACAGAAGGCCCCGTCATGGTGATCGCAGGACCCGGAACGGGTAAAACCCAGATCCTGGCCGCCCGGATCGGGAAAATACTCCTGGAGACGGACGTGTTTCCCGAAAACATTCTCTGTCTCACTTATACGGATGCCGGGGCCATTGCCATGCGCCGCCGGCTGTTGTCCTTTATAGGCCCCGATGCTTACAAGGTCCACATCCATACCTTCCACTCCTTTTGCAATGATATCATCCAGGAGAATCTTTCCCTTTTTGAAAAGACCTCCCTCGATCCCCTTTCAGAGCTGGAGAGGATCCAGTTCTTCAAACTTCTGATCGATAAATTCCCGAAGAGCCATCCGCTTAAAAGATACCGGGGAGATGTCTATTTCGAGATGGGCAACCTGCAAAACCTTTTCTCGGCCATGAAGCGGGAAGGATGGACCCCTGCCTTTATCAACGGGAAAATTGACGAGTATCTCGTCAACCTTCCCTTCCGGGAGGAGTATATCGCCAAGAGGGCCACGAAAGAATTTAAGAAAGGAGATCTCCGCACCGACAAGATCGAAGAAGAGACGGAGAAGATGGCCAAGTTGCGGGCGGCCGTGAATGAATTTGTCCCTTTCCAGGAGTTGATGCGTCAGCACAATCGTTATGATTTTGACGACATGATCAACTGGGTGATCCGGGCTTTTGAGGAGAGCAAACAGCTCCTGGCCGGCTACCAGGAACGCTATCAGTATATCCTGGTTGATGAATACCAGGATACCAGCGGTACCCAGAACAGGCTGGTCAGCCTGCTCATCAGCTATTGGGACCAGCCGAATGTCTTTGTAGTAGGCGATGATGACCAGAGCATCTATCGCTTCCAGGGAGCCAATGTGGAGAATATGCGCGAATTTGCCGACAGCTACCGGAAAGACCTGCTCACGGTTGTGCTCACCCATAACTATCGTTCTACCCAGCCTATCCTGGATATCTCCATGGCCCTGATCGGCAGAAATGAGGAAAGACTGGTCCGGCAAATGCCCGGGCTGTCCAAACAACTGGTAGCCAGCCATCCTGTCATCAGCAAGTTCAGGTATCCGCCCCGTCTCCTGGAATATGAAAGCCCCCGGCAGGAAATGACGGATATTGCCCTGCAGGTAGAAAAGCTGGTCCTCGGCGGGGTTGCTCCCGGAAGGATAGCCGTTATCTACAAGGAAAATAAATATGGGGAGGAACTGGCTCTCTTCCTCCAGCTAAAAAAGATCCCAGTCTACAGTAAACGCAGCTTGAATTTATTCGAGGTCCCTTTTGCACAAAAGATCATTCTGCTTCTCCGCTACCTGGCTGCCGAACATGACACGCCCTATGGCGGGGATGAAATGTTATTCGAGATCCTGCATTTCGATTTCTTTTCCATTCCTCCGATCGAGATCGCCAAGTTATCCGTGGAGGTAGCGGAGCGGCAATTTGGCGAGCAGCGTACTTCCATCCGGCGATTGCTCTATGAAAAAGCAAACCGTCCTCCCCGGGACCTTTTTGACAGCGGCCTGCCGGAAAATCTTCAGCGGGCAAGCCGGATCCTGGAAAAGTTGATCGGCGATGCGCCGAATGTGACCCTGCCGGCTCTTTTCGAAAATTGTATCCGGGATACGGGTATCCTGGGCGCCGTGCTGAAAAGCCCGGACAAGATCTGGCTGATGCAGGTACTCACCGCGCTGTTCGATTTTGTGAAAGAAGAGGCCCGCCGCGATCCGGACCTGGGGCTGCAAAGACTGGTACAGATGGTAGACCTCATGAAAGACAATGGTATTCATCTCCCGCTGGTAAAAGTCGCCGGCAGTGACAAGGCGGTCAACCTGCTTACCGCCCATGGTTCCAAAGGGCTGGAATTCGAATACGTCTTCTTCGCCGGCTGTAACGCGGCCACCTGGGAAAAGAAACGCAAACCCGGCGGCGGTTATAAATATCCGGATACCTTGTTTGCTTCCCGGTCCGGAGAGGACGCCACTCCCCGGTCTGAATCTACGGAGGAAGAGGAATTACGCCGCCTTTTCTATGTGGCCCTCACCCGGGTAGAACAGCATTTATCTATCTCCTACGCCCGTTACCGGCCCGACGGGAAAGAGCTGGAACCCTCCGTCTTCATCGCTGAAATACTGGACCACCATCAGCTGCCTGTCGAGAAAATAACGATCCCGGAAGAAACCCTGGCGGCCTTCGAGGCGCTGCCTTTCAGTGATATTGTCGCCCCGGAGATAGAAACGGCCGAAGAAGGGTTTATCAGCCGCATGCTGGAAAAATTCGTGATGAACGTGACGGCGCTGAACAATTATCTCAAATGCCCGTTGGAGTTTTATTATAGGAACCTTGTCCGCATCCCCTCCCCGAAGAATGAAGCTACCGAATTTGGCAGCGCCGTACATTTTGCCCTGCAACGATTATTTGAAAAAATGAAGGTCCATGTCGATGAGCAATTCCCCTCGAAAGAGGAGCTGCTGCAGGATTTTAACTGGTATATGCATCGTCACCGGGAGAGTTTTGTCAAGGAGGCTTTTGCCCGGCGGATGGAATATGGCCTGGAGGTGTTGGGGAATTACTATGATAAATACCTGCCTCAATGGAGCCGGATCGTCGCCGTAGAAAGGAATATCCGGAATGTGGTCGTAAGAGGGGTCCCCCTCAAAGGCAAACTGGACAAGCTGGAATTCCATGGAAAAGACGTCAATGTAGTAGATTATAAGACCGGTGACGTGGACAAAGCGAAGGAGAAACTGGCCCCTCCCGGCGCCAAAGACCCGAATGGAGGGGATTACTGGCGGCAGGCTGTCTTCTATAAGATCTTAGTAGACAACTATGAGCAGAAGGACTGGAAGGTCGCCAGCACCGAGTTCGACTTTGTCGAGCCCGATAAAAAAAAGGAATACAGGAAGGTCAAGATCCTCATTACTCCCGAAGATATTACCACGGTCATTCAGCAGATCACGACCACCTGGGAGAAGATACAGAACAGGGAATTCTATACCGGTTGCGGTGAAGCAGACTGTCATTGGTGTAATTTTGTAAAGACTAACAACCTGGCCATCGCCCTGCATGAAATAGAAGAAGAGGAGGAATGATGGCCGGGCATTGTCCCGGCCAGATTTAAGGGATAATTAGGAGATCATCCGGGAGCAATCACGCTAAACCCCCTACTTTTGTTGAAATTATGAAGATCAAGTACGGCCTGTTTTTTATCATTACCCTTTCCTTCGCTATCGTCAGTGTACTGAGCAATACCGGCTGCGCCAACATTGTACCGCCCCTGGGCGGACCAAGGGACACCATCCCCCCCCGGCTGGTAGCGGTTACCCCCCATGATTCCGCCAAACAGTTCAATACCAATAAGATCGTATTTAATTTTGATGAGTACATCGATCCCAAGGACGTACGGACTGAGCTTATCGTTTCCCCCGTCCCCAAGGTAGAGCCCATCGTGGACGCCAAACTTCGTACCCTCACCGTGAGACTGAAGGACACGCTGGAGCCCAATACCACCTATTCCCTCAATTTCGGGAGGGCCATCCGCGATGTCAATGAAGGTAATGTCCTGAAGAATTTTACCTATGTCTTTTCCACCGGGGACCGTATCGATGCCGGGGAATTCGCCGGGAGCATTATCCTGGCCGCTACGGGCAAAATTGATACTACCCTGGTCGCCATGCTGCACCTGCGGTTTGACGACTCGGCTGTCGTTAAGGACCGTCCCCGTTATATTGCCAGGGTGGACAGCACCGGCCGGTTTGTCTTCCGGTATGTACAGCCTGGCTCTTACGCCCTGTATGCCATGAAAGATGAGAGCGGCTCTCATAAATACCTGTCCAAGGGGCAGCTCTTTGCCTTTGCCGACTCTCCCGTTGTCGTCGGCCGGAATACTCCCGCCGTGACCCTTTATGCCTATTCCGAAGCAGCCGATGTCAAACCCGCCTCTAAAACCGCAACGGGCGGAGCAAAAGCAGCCCCTCCCAAGCAGTCGGCAAAGGAGAAAGAAAAAGATAAAAGGCTGCAATTCCAGACCAATATCAACAATGGGACCTTCGATGTGCTGGACACTTTTCGTCTCCAGTTTGCCACCGCCCTTAAAGTCTTCGACACCACCAAATTAAGGTTCACCGATGAGAAGTTTGTCGCGATACCTGCCAAAGAGTACCATTTCGTCCGGGATTCCACCAATAAAACCTTCTTATTGCTCTATCACTGGCCTACGGATACCAAATACCATCTCATCGCCGCCAAGGATTTCGCCCAGGATTCGGCGGGGAGAAGGCTGCTGAAGATAGACACCATCTCCTTCCAGACTAAAAAAGACATAGAATATGGGGAAGTGCGGATCCGGATCCCTAATCTGAACCTTTCCCGAAATCCCGTCCTGCAGTTCATACAGGGAGATGTAGTAAAGTTCTCCTACCCTTTTGTCAATAGAAAAGAGTTCAAGGTCCAGCTGTTCGCCCCCGGCGAATATGAGCTGCGGCTCCTGTTCGACGACAATAAGAACGGCAAATGGGATTCCGGGGAATTCTTCGGAAAACACCGGCAGCCTGAAAAGGTCATGCCCATCGGCTCCGTGAAGAAGAAATTCAACGTAAAAGCCAACTGGGACAACGAGGTGGACATTACCTTATAGCCCCGGGGGGATAGCTGCCAACTGCCCCCGAATTGTTATCTTTGCACCATGCAATTCTCCTCTGTTTTACTAGAGAACGCGGTCAATGAGTTTGCCAAGCTACCGGGCATCGGGAAGAAGACGGCCCTCAGGCTGGTACTACACCTGCTGAAGATGGACGCGTCCAATGTACAGGGCTTTGGAGAGGCCCTGATCAGGATGCGGCAGGAGATCAAGTTCTGTCAACGCTGTTATAATATAGCGGATGCCGACATCTGCTCTATCTGCTCCAATTCCATGCGCAAACAGGAGCTGATCTGTGTGGTGGAGAGTATCCGCGAAGTCATCGCGATCGAGAGCACGCAACAGTATAACGGGGCCTACCATGTCCTGGGAGGAAGCATTTCTCCCCTGGACGGGATCGGTCCCGACCAGTTGAATATCGAAGCCCTGGTCAACCGGGTCCGGAAGGAGCACACGCAGGAGCTTATTTTTGCCCTTAATCCAACCATCCAGGGCGACACCACCATCTACTATATTCAAAAGAAACTACAGGGTACCGGGGTTAAAGTAACTACCATTGCCCGGGGCATCGCCTTTGGCGGTGAGCTGGAGTATGCCGACGAGATGACCCTGGCCCGGTCTATAACCAACCGCCTCCCGGTAGAAAGCTATCGGACGGGCGGATAGGTACATACCGGCCCGGGGCGGCAACGAGGATTGTCAATCTGATATTTTTATGTATCTTTGCATTCCGGATACAGACGGATTTGTTTATTGTTCAGCCTGTACCGGCCAGCACGACCGGGTTCTGCCCGGTTCGGGGATGGAAATAAAAACTGAACTAATAAACGTTTGAAATAATCTTCCTTCTGTCACTCCTATCGGTTATTTCCCTCGTTATTATATCTTCAGAAAATTTATTCTCTCCCGCTGCGTTTAATGTCATTTATAAATCTAAATTCTCCTGTTGGAGAAGGGGGTAACATGAAGACGATACAAGACTGCCTGAAAGAACGCATACTCATCATTGATGGGGCGATGGGCACCATGATCCAGCGGCATAAGCTGGAAGAAAAAGATTATCGCGGACAGCGGTTTGCCGACTGGCCCATCGATGTCAAAGGGAATAATGACCTGTTATGTCTGACCAGGCCTGAAGTCATCGAAGGCATTCACCGGGAATACCTGGAAGCGGGCGCGGATATTATCGAGACCAACACCTTCAATTCCCAGCGGATCAGCATGGCAGACTATCATATGGAAGAGCTGGCCTTCGAGATCAATGTGGCCGCTGCCAGGCTGGCTAAAAAAGCTGCGGGAGACTATACTGCCCGCAATCCGGACAAACCCCGTTTCGTAGCCGGCGCCATCGGCCCGATGAGCAAGACCCTCTCCCTCTCCCCGGATGTGAACAATCCGGGGTTCAGGGCGGTGAGCTTTGACGAAGTATCATCAGCTTATTATGAACAGGTACAGGCCCTGGTGGAAGGCGGCGTCGACCTGCTGTTGATCGAGACCATCTTCGACACCCTCAATGCCAAAGCAGCCATCTTCGCCATCAAGAAATATTTCAGGGTTAGCGGGAAAAAAGAGCTGCCCATCCTGATCAGCGGGACTATTACAGATGCCAGTGGGCGGACGCTCAGCGGGCAGACACTGGAAGCCTTTTATGTCTCCGTTATGCATGCCCGGCCGCTGAGTATCGGCTTAAATTGCGCCCTGGGGGCCGCTGAAATGCGTTCGCATATCGAGGAACTGAGCCAGATCTCTGCCTGTTATACCTCCGCCTATCCCAATGCCGGCCTGCCGAATGCCATGGGAGAATATGACGAACAACCCGAACAGACCGCTCATTTCATCGAAGAATGGGCTGCTAACGGCTGGGTGAACATTGTGGGAGGATGCTGCGGCACTACCCCTGATCATATCCGGCATATTGCGGAGCATGTTGCGACCATTGTACCGAGGTCGTTGCCTGTAGTAGAAAATGTGATCTAATGTCGGTCCTTCGGACAGGACGCCTCCAGCGTCTTTTTGAAGAACTGGTTTAACCAAAAAGAGCTACCTAATAAAATAAAATGTCAGCAAGCACTACGATAAAACCATTTTTACGGTTGGCCGGGCTCGAACCGTTGATCATCCGGCCGGAAATGAACTTCGTCAACGTCGGGGAACGCACCAATGTAACGGGATCGAAAAAATTCGCCCGGCTTATCCGGGAAAACAAGTACGAGGAAGCCCTCAGTGTAGCCCGTCAGCAGGTGGAGAACGGCGCGCAGGTATTGGATGTCAACATGGACGACGCCCTGCTGGATGGGGAAAAAGCGATGCAGACCTTCCTGAACCTTCTTCAGGCCGAGCCGGACATCGCAAAGATCCCCATCATGATCGACTCTTCGAAATTCTCTATTATCGAGGCGGGTCTGAAATGCGTGCAGGGTAAATGTATCGTCAACTCCATCTCCCTGAAAGAAGGTGAAGAGAAATTCATCGAGCAGGCTATCATCTGCAAAAGCTATGGAGCTGCCGTGATCGTAATGGCCTTCGACGAAAATGGACAGGCAGATACCCTCCGGAAGAAAGTAGACATTAGTGAAAGGGCCTATAAGATCCTGACGGAGACCGTCGGTTATGATCCCCAGGATATTATTTTCGACCCCAACATATTTGCGATAGCCACCGGTATCGAAGAGCATAATAATTATGCGGTGGACTTCATCGAAGCCATAAAAGAGATCAAACAAAAAATGCCCCTGACCCGGATCAGTGGTGGCGTCAGCAATATGTCCTTCTCTTTCCGGGGCAATGATACGGTCCGCGAGGCCATGCACAGCGTATTCCTGTACTATGCTATCAAAGCCGGCATGGATATGGGTATCGTGAATGCAGGGCAATTGGTCGTTTACGATGAGATCGAGCCAGGTTTCCGGAAGTTATGCGAGGATGTGATCCTCAACCGGGACCCTGAAGGAACGGATAAGCTGCTTGCATTTGCCGAGACGGTGAAGGCAAAGGGGAAAGCCGAAGTAAAGGACGAGGCCTGGAGAAGGAATTCAGTGGAAGAAAGGTTGAAACATGCCCTTATAAATGGCATCACAGACTATATCGACGGAGATACGGAAGAGGCCCGGCAGAAGTATCCCAAACCCCTGGATGTCATCGAAGGCCCTCTCATGGATGGCATGAACGTTGTCGGCGATCTGTTCGGCAGCGGCAAGATGTTTCTTCCACAGGTGGTGAAGAGCGCCCGTGTAATGAAAAAATCAGTAGCGGTACTCACCCCTTATATTGAAGCGGAAAAAGAGCAGCGCCGTCTCGCCCATCTGAGTGCCGGCACGAAAAATGAAGAAGGCGCGGGGGCTGCTAAAATATTGCTGGCCACCGTGAAGGGGGATGTGCATGACATCGGGAAAAATATCGTCGGGGTGGTATTGGGTTGTAATGGCTATGATATCATCGACCTGGGCGTCATGGTGCCCGCTGATAAGATCCTGGATACTGCGAAGAAAGAAAATGTGGCCATCATCGGGCTAAGCGGCCTGATCACACCCTCCCTGGATGAGATGGTGCATGTCGCCCGGGAAATGAAAAGGCAGGGTATCGATCTGCCCCTGCTGATCGGGGGGGCCACCACTTCCCGCATGCATACGGCGGTGAAGATCGCCCCGGAATTTGATAAGGGCGTCGTTCATGTACTGGATGCCTCCCGCAGTGTAACGGTGGCGGGCGCCCTCCTGAGCAAGGAGCAAAAGCCTGGCTTTCTCCAATCCATCGGAGAAGAATACCGCAAGCTGAAAGAAGATTTTGGCAATAAAAAATCGGCAAAACAATACCTGCCTTTTGCGGCAGCGCAGCAAAATAAAGTAAAAATAGACTGGGAGAATTTTAAACCGGTCACCCCTACCTTTATAGGCACCAAAGCCTTTGACGGATATGACCTGGGAGAAATCGTACCTTATATCGACTGGGGTCCCTTCTTTATCGCCTGGGAATTACATGGAAAGTTCCCGCAGATCCTGAAAGATGAAAAAGTAGGTGCTGAAGCCACCAAATTATACAATGATGCCCGGGCCCTGCTCAAACAGATCGTAGCCGAAAAATGGCTAAAGGCCCGGGGGGTGATCGGATTCTGGCCGGCAGGTTCGGATGGCAAGGACACCGTAGTAGTGGAAGCTCCCGAAGGCCCCGTACAGCTCGAATTCCTTCGTCAGCAGATAAAGAAGGCGCCCGGTCAACCCAATATCTCCCTGGCGGATTTTATAAAACCCGCGGCTCCTGCTGCCGGTAGTAATGGGACCGGAGCCCGTTCGAAGGTAACGGATCATATAGGCGCTTTTGCTGTTACGATCGAAGGCATCGAGCCTCACATCAAACGTTTTGAAGCCGCCTATGACGATTATAATAAGATTATTTTACAGGCGTTGGCAGACAGGCTGGCAGAGGCGTTTACAGAATTGCTGCATGAGAAGGTACGCAAAGAGTTGTGGGGTTATGTTGCTGAAGAGCATCTTACCAACGAACAGCTTATCCAGGAGGAATACATGGGTATCCGCCCGGCTCCCGGCTATCCTGCCTGTCCTGATCATACGGAAAAACGCAAGCTGTTCAATCTGCTGGATGCCAGCCGGCATACCGGTATTATTTTGACGGAGTCGCTGGCCATGTACCCGGCCTCTTCCGTAAGTGGCTGGTATTTTGCCCACCCGGAAAGCAAATATTTCGGAGTAGGAAAAATTGAAAAGGACCAGGTGGAAGACTATACCGCCCGTAAGAAAATGCCGGTAGAAGAAATTGAACGATGGCTAAGGCCCATATTGGAATATGATGCCTGATGGCTATTTATCCTTTCCAAATGTATTCATCATGTCCTGCGCTTCCTTGCCATTTCGAAGTCCGAGGATCAGCATTACAATGATCACGATCTTAAAGATCCAGCCCTGCAAGATAGAGGCAGGCTGTAAGATCCCACTGAGCACCTGTAAGGAAACAAAAAAGATCAGGGCGGTCAGGATCGCGGTGTAGGGTTTTTTCCTGGTCCAGAGTCCAAGGGCTACGAACGCGCCGGCAAATAAAAGGATGATACCTGCGCTGATCCATTTTGCGGGTTCATCAATGGGCATCAGGGTAAATAAAACCAGCAGGATCAGGCCTGCAATCACGAAAAGCAGGATCCTTGCATTTCTGATATGCTTGTCATAGCCTTCCATGGAAAAATCAGCCTCGTTAAAGATGGTTTCTTCTTTGGGTTGTTCGGTGGAGGGTTCCATAAAAATGATTTGTTAAGAGGTTAGTAAGATAATACTTTTCCCTAGCTTTGCGGCTGCAATGTGGCAATTATGAGACAATCCAAGATCGACCTTCGTTTACCGGCCCTGTTCCTTGCGGCCATTCTACCCTTCTTTAGCTTTGCACAAAAGAAAAAAAAGCCACTTATTAAAGAAGTTTATATTTCATGGGGGTATAATGGGGAGTGGTACACCCATAGCAATGTCCATGTCTCTCAGCCTTCTCTGGGAAACAACTATACTTTCGAGGGTATCAAGGGTCATGACCATCCTGGTTGGAACGAGGGGTTATTCAACAAGGCGCTGAGTATTCCTCAATATAATTACCGGCTGGGCTTCATCCTGGATGAAGAGAAAGGATGGGGTTTCGAGATCAATTTCGATCATACGAAATTCATTTTTGCTGATCAGAACGCCCATATCAAAGGGACGCTGAACGGCCATCCCGTGGACAGCACGGTAGCTTTCAATGAAGCCAACGGGTTCTGGTATTACCTGAACAATGGGGCAAACTTCCTGCTCTTCAATGTCACCCGACGCTGGCACCTGCTCAAGACCTATGATGAAAAAGTAAAAGTGGATTTCTTTGGCAAGTTCGGAGTAGGTCCCGTCATCCCGCACGTAGATAACAGCTTTTTCGGAAAGAAAAATGATGCCGGTTTCCAAGTGGGGGGATGGAATACGGGATTGGAGGGCGCCCTCCGCGCAACTTTCTTCAAATATGTATACCTGGAATACGCCAATAAAATAGACTATGCCCGGTATTCCGGCCTGAAAGCCTATGAAGGCAAGGTCCGGCAGGCTTTTGGCACTTATGAGATGATACTCAGCCTGGGGTTCACGATGCCGACGGTTAAGAAGAAATAGGCGCGGCCCTCTCCAGCAGCCACCACTTCCGTTTGCGCGGTTTGGTCCGGTAGTTCTTTTGTATAAAATTCCCGATATGCTGCATGGCTTCCGTTATGCTGTCTGTTAATAAAACAAGAGAGAGGTCTTGCTTTGCAATCGTGCCTTGTTGTCCCATATATTCCATATAGTCCCATAATTCCTTGTAATACTCCTTGCCAAAGAGTACGATGGGAAATTGTACAAGTGTCTTTGTTTGTATCAGGGTCAGCGTCTCAAAGAATTCATCCATCGTCCCAAATCCTCCCGGCATGATGACAAATGCATAAGAATATTTTACCATGACGACCTTACGCACAAAAAAATGTTCGAAGGTGATCGAGGTCTGTACATAGGGGTTGGGCTTTTGTTCAAAAGGTAATTTGATATTGCAGCCGACGGAAGCTCCTCCCTGTTCAAAAGCTCCCCGGTTAGCGGCTTCCATGGCCCCCGGGCCGCCACCTGTCAGTGTGGTAAAGCCCATGCCCGCGATCTGCCTGCCGAATTCCCGTGCAGACTGGTAATGGGGGTGATCTTCTGTAAAACGGGCCGATCCGAATACCGTAATACAGGGGCCCACGAAGTGAAGGGTCCGGAATCCTTTAATAAATTCCCGGAACACTTTCCAGGCAAAGTTAAGCTCATAGCCGCGGCTTTTGGGCCCTTCCAGGAATACTGAATCTTTGGCGGGGATGATCCTTTCTAAATTTTCCATAATATTGCAAAGCCACTCAAAGGCACTGACTCAAATATAATACAAACATCCCTATGTCATCACTTCGTATTGTCAGTTATAATGTTAACGGGATCCGCGCTGCCATGAATAAAGGCCTCATCGAATGGCTCCAGACAGATCCCGCCGATATCATTTGTATACAGGAGACAAAGGCCCTGAAAGACAATGTCAATCATAAGGCATTTACCGACCTGGGGTTTCATGACTACTGGTTCTCCGCGCAGAAAAAGGGTTACAGCGGCGTGGCCGTATTCACGAAGATCCTGCCCGATAATGTGGTATATGGTACGGGCCATAAAGTCAGTGACGACGAGGGCAGGGTCCTTCAGATGGATTTCGGGGAACTGAGGCTGATCAATGCTTATTTTCCTTCCGGTACTACCGGAGAAGAAAGGCAGGGTTTCAAATACCAATGGCTGGAGGAGTTTTTCAATTACCTGGAAAACCTGAAGAAGACACATCCCAGGCTTATCCTCTGCGGGGATTATAACATCGCCCATCAAGAGATCGATATACACGATCCGAAAGGCAATAAGAACACATCCGGTTTCCTGCCCGAAGAACGGGCCTGGATGGATAAGTTCATCGGGGGTGGCTGGGTCGATACTTTTCGTCACTTTCATGAAGAAGCCCATCATTATAGCTGGTGGAGCCAGCGTTTCCCTTCCGTCCGGCTACAGAATAAAGGGTGGAGGATCGATTATATAAACGTAACGGACCCCCTGAAAGGCAGCTTGTTAAAGGCGGAAATCTATCCTGATGTCAAACAGAGCGATCATTGTCCCGTCTACCTCGAGCTGGAGACAAAATAAACGGCCGGGGCCTTCCACTTTCCGATTTTGCCTTCTATCTTTATCGGTCACCAGTTTTATCGGAACATGGAAGTACTTGTCATATTCTTCTTCAGCCTCCTCGCTGTGCTGATCCTCTCTTTTCGCGCTACGGCTCTTCGTCGTATTGACCGCCTGGAAGAGGAGATCGGACAGTTAAGGCGGGAGTTGGGGCGTTATGCCATCCCGGAGAGAAGCAGGACGGAGGAAAAAGTAATTCCGACTCCGGCAGCGTCCTTGAAGGAAGCTACCGCCGGGCCGACTGTGGCGCCGGAGCCGGTGGCAGAGGAGCTGGTGGCAGTAGCCTCCGTGTCGGCGGAGCCTGTGACCATGGAGCCGGTGCGGCCGATGCAGCCACCGGAGACAGTACGGCCAGTGGAGAATGCGCCGCCTTCCCCCGGATTTTTCGATCGTCACCCCGACCTGGAAAAATTCATCGGAGAGAATCTGGTAAGCAAGATCGGCATAGCTGTTCTGGTGTTGGCTATCGGCTTTTTTGTAAAATATGCCATCGACAATGATTGGATCGGGCCGATCGGGCGAGTCGGGATCGGCTTGTTATGCGGTGCCATCCTGATAGGTCTTGCTCATCTCCTGCGGAATAATTACAAAGCCTTCAGTTCCGTCCTGGTCGGCGGCGGACTGGCCGTCTTTTACTTTACCATAGCCCTCGCCTACCATCAGTACCATTTGTTCAGCCAGGCGCTGGCCTTTATTATCATGCTGGTCATAACGGCTTTTGCCGTGGCGCTGTCCCTGTTATATGATCGTCAGGAGCTGGCCATCATCGCCCTTGCGGGAGGCTTCCTTACCCCTTTCCTGGTGAGTAATGGCAGTGGCAACTATAAAATACTATTCAGCTACCTGCTGATCCTCAATAGCGGCCTGCTGGCCATAGCTTATCGGAAAGCCTGGCGACTGTTAAACTTGCTGGCCTTTGGTTTTACGGCCCTTTTATTTACCTCCTGGCTCGTTACCCTACCCTATGATGCGACAATCTCCACCTACGAGGGCGGTTTTTTATTTGTGACGGCTTTCTTTATCCTTTTCTTTATTATCAATATCGCCCATAATATCAAAGAGAATAAAAAATTCATCGGCTCGGACTTCGGCATTCTGCTGGCGAATACCTGTCTTTATTTTGCAGCGGGCCTATACCTGATCACCGAAGCCGGAATGACGAAATATCGCGGTTTATTCAGCGCGGGTATGGGCGCCTTTAACCTCATCACGTCTTATTTCCTTTTCCGGAAGAAAAAAGTGGACAGCAATATTCTTTACTTACTCATCGGTATCACCTTTAGTTTTATTTCCCTGACGGCCCCCCTGCAATTACATGGCCATTATATCACCTTGTTCTGGGCCTCTGAATCCGTGCTGCTGTATTGGCTTTATCTCAAATCACAGATCCGCATCATCGGAGCCGCTGCTGCTCTTATCTGGATGGCCATGCTGATAAGCCTGCTGATGGATTGGGTATCTGTTTATGGCCATGATGCCGCCTCGCTGCCGATAGTCTTTAATAAAGGATTCATGACGACCCTTTATTCGGCTTTGTGTTGTTATGCTTTGTTCCTGTTGCGAAAGAAGCCGGACGCCCCTAAGGTTGTCCGCAGCGATGGGGTCGCCCGTCATGCAGCTCCTGTTGCAGGCGTCCTGATCCTATTGATCGGAGGCGCCCTGGAGATCCATTATCAGTTCAATTTTTATTATCCGGGCACGGACCTGTTCATCCTATACCTGGCGTTATATGGCTATGCGCTGGCATTTTTGACTACGATGGCCGGCAACCGACGGAAATGGTTCCGCGAAGATACTTATCCGGGAGGGCTACTGCTATTGTGCCTGATCGTATACCTGATCCTGATACCGGAAAGTTTTAGCATTCAAAGCGACATGCTGGAATCCGCCCGCTATCACGCCCATTTTATCGCCCATTGGGGGGGCGATGGACTGGTCGCCCTGATGATCGTCATTCTGACAGGCTGGCTGAAGTCCGGAAAGCTAAAGGCGGCAGCCGCCCATCCTGCCACGCCCTGGCTATTGTGTGTGGTAGTCGTGACCTTTCTCAGCGCAGAAATACATTTGCTGGTGAATGACCTTTTCTTCGATAAGCAACATTCCCTGTCAGGAATCCAGCGGGTCTATCATAAAACGGGCCTTCCTATCTTATGGGGTCTTTGCTCTTTTGCCTTTATGTGGCTGGGAATGCATTATAAATTTAAACCCCTGCGTATTATCTCGCTGGTATTATTTTCTATTACTTTACTAAAACTTTTCCTGTTCGATATTCGTAATATCCCCGTCGCCGGGAAGATAGCGGCATTCTTCTGTCTGGGCGTGCTGTTATTAGTAGTTTCTTTTATGTACCAACGATTGAAAAAAATCATCATCGAGGATGCAGAAAAAACAACTGTTTGACAAAATAATGCTGACCGGGATGCTGGTCTTTTTGTTTTGTCCTGGTGGTAAGGCGCAGGAGCTTTTCTCCTGGCATGCGGACCTGGACACCATCAGACAGGCTGCTTTTTATAAGATACCCCTGATGCCTGAATGGGTAGCCAAGTGCCGGCAGGATCTTGGCGATCTGCGTATCCGCGGCGAAGACGGCAAGTTCAGCCCTTATGTGCTGAAGAGTGGGGATTCCGCTGCTGCCGCTTACCAGGAGATCCCTGATTCTTTCATCGTCCGGCAAAAGGACAGCAGCAACCGGCATACCTATCTCATCCTGGAATACAGAGAGTCCTATCGGATCGACAGGCTGGAGCTTACCATAGAAGAGCCCAGGTTATATAAAAGAAGGACCCTGGTCTATGACAATGAAAAAGAGCATGGCTGGCCCATCGCCGCCGTCGATCTCGATCCCCGGACCACGTCTTTCCGGATCCCATCTACCAAGACACATAGCCTTCTCCTGGATATCACCAATGCAGATAACCCGCCTCTCGTTATAAGCAGGGTGGCAGCGGCGCAGTTGAATCAGTACCTGCTGACCTATCTTCAGCCGGGTATAACTTATCAGTTGGTAGCTGGCAATCCGCAAGCCGGCCCCCCGGATTATGATCTTAAGTATTTTGTCGATAGTCTGACAAGAGATCCGCTGGAGCTCCTGCCGGGGCCTATTCGGGCGGAAGGCCATCCTGTTGACAAGCCCGTGCAGACAAAAGATCATTCTGGCTTTATCCTGTGGGGTATTATCCTGCTGGTGCTATTATTGCTGGTATCTCTCAGTTTAAAAATGGTAAAAGCCACTGCTCAAAAAGATAATCATGATCGTATATAACGTTACTATAAAGGTTAATTGGAAGATCCTCGAAGAATGGCTGGCATGGGTACTGGAGAGAGAGATACCGGCGGTATTGGGCTCAGGGCTGTTCGAAAGTTATAGATTCTTCCGGTTGCTGGAGCAGGATGAGGAAGAAGGTCCCACTTTTGTCGTCCAGTATTTTACGCTGACCCTGGAAAATTACCAGCAGTATATGCTGGAATTCGCTCCGGCCCGACAGGAAGAAAGCCGGAATAAATGGGGGGACGGAACTATTGCTTTTCGTACGATCATGTCACTGGTGGAGGAGGGCTGATGGCAGCAAAAGACGTGCGGGACGGCTTTTGTAGAACTTGTGCACTATTTGTGGAAAAGAATTAAAAAAAGACCATCGAATTAAAATTTATTGTAAATTCTCTCCAAAGCCTTCACTGGCAAGGATTTCAGGCCGCATCGCGTGAAACACTGTACTGGCAAGCCTTTCGAAGATACCACGTAAGTTTTGCATCGGATATTTACGAATAAATATATCGTCTAATCCTTGCCCGACGCGGTTTAGAGCAACTTGCAACAGAGCGTTAAAAAACTAAAAAAATTTTGTCGGATTCAAAAAGCGGGTATATTTGTTGCAGCTAATAAAAAAAATTACACTATGAACAAAGCTGAATTAATCGCAAAGATTGCCGATGATGCTGGCATTACAAAAACTCAGGCAAACACTTCCCTGGATTCATTTGTTGAAGCAGTCACTAAAACACTGAAAGGTGGCGGCAAAGTTACTCTGGTAGGCTTCGGTACTTTTTCTGTATCTAAGAGAGCTGCCCGTAACGGTCGCAATCCTCAGACTGGTGCTGTTATCAAGATCAAAGCCAAGAAAGTAGCTAAGTTCAAAGCAGGTAAAGAACTGTCTGCAAAATTATAATGCTGCACCAATGCATTTGTAAGCTCCGCTACCGGGCATCCGTGCGCAGGTACCGGGGCTTTTTATAACTATATAATAAAGAAGACAACTAAATCACTCAATATGGGACGAGGAGACAAAAAGACAAAAAAAGGAAAGATCTTCAAGGCTTCTTTCGGCAAAAGCCGTCCTGCCAAACCCGCTAAAAAAGCGGCGCCGGCAGCAGATAAGAAAGAGACCAAGTAACAATGTCTGAGTAGTAAGTAGTGATCGCCACTATTTACTACTCGCCCTCAGGGCGCCAGGCGTTCGATCTTCCAGCTTCCACTACCTTGTAATCTATACAGGATTCTGTCGTGTAGCCGGTTGGGTCTTCCCTGCCAGAATTCTATGCGGGTGGGCTTGACGCGATAGCCTCCCCAGTGAGGGGGGCGGTTTATCTCCCCGGTCAGAAATTCCTCCCGGACTTTTTGTTCATTTTGTTCCAGCCAGGCACGACCGTCAATCACCTCGCTCTGTGGTGAGGCCCAGGCTCCGATACGACTACCTTCCGGACGGCTGTTAAAATATTCATCACTCTCCTGTTCGCTGACAAAGATCACCAGGCCGCTGATGCGGATCTGTCGTTCCAGTTCTTTCCAGAAGAATACCAGGCAGGCCCGGGGATTTTCCAGCAGCTGCTGTCCTTTGGAGCTATGATAATTGGTAAAAAAAGTAAATCCTTTTTCATCAAATCCTTTTAGCAGAACGATACGGGCGTCGGGCATTCCATCCGCGGAAGACGTGGCCAGGGTCATGGCATTTACCTCATCGACACCTGCATCGAGGGCTTCTTTCCACCATTTGTCAAACTGGCTAAAAGGATCTTTCCCGGCTTCCTGTTCAGAGAAAGATTGTAGTTTATAGTCTTTCCTGATATCGGCGATGGTATTCATGCTACAAAACTACTGAAAAGCAACGATCACTCGTTGTGTAAGTCCTCATTGGTGGATCCCGTGATCTTTGCCAGAAGGGTTTCCATGTCGCTGACCCTCCGTAACTGACTTTCAATCTTTTTATTATGTTCGGATATTTCCTGCAGATCATGATTCAGTTCTTCCAGGAATGCCGATCTTTTCTGAAACTGCTGCCGTTGGAAATTGGCCTCTTTCAACTTCTCTTCCGTATCTGCCAATATCCGGGAAAGGCGTTGGTTTTCTTCCCGCAGAGAGATATGGCGTAATTTCATTTCGTCATGCTCTTTCCCCAGTTTGAAATAGGTGTCCTTTAATTCTTCGTAATCCGCGCTTTTCTTATGGGGTTGCGTCAGGTATCCCTGTAGTTTTTGCAATTTCTCCTGCAGGGAATTATATTCATCATACGCTTTATCCAGCCGCAAAGACATTTCTTCGGCCAGTTTCTGCTGATGGCGGAGATAGCTGATCTCGCTCTCTTTTTCTACCAGCAATTGACCGGAGCTGCGTAAATCTTCATTCAACTGCTCATTCTGCCGTTGCAGGTCCTGGTTCTTTTTCTCTGCCTCTCCCAATAACTGGGTATGTTCCAGCAGGCGATAAATACTGTTATTGTGTTCGACCAATTTTTCCTGTGCTGCCTTCAATTGAGAAAGGTAGTCTGAGGCGGGGGCATTCTGGTTGAGGGCGCCGGGCTGGGCGGGGGATAAGCCCTCTCCTTCCTGTGCGGTGACGGGGGCCGTGGTTTTAGCGGCCAGCCTGTATCCCGCTTCCTCCAGATCTATCCGGGTATCTTCTAATTCCTTGCGGAGGTCTTCCAGTTCTTTGCGGGTCTCTTCCAGTTCGATGAAGAGGATCTGTTCGCTCTCCTGCGCCTGGGCCAGTTTGTCACGCAGTTGCTGGTGCGATCTCTCCTGCATATCCATATCATTATAATACTTCAGCTTCCAGTTATCATTTTCACTGATACCGGTATTGGCGCTGGGGTCGCTGATACGAAGACTCTTCTTGGAGTTCCAGAAAAAGTGAATCGTGAAGCCGAGGATAAGGGCCCCCAGTTCACAGATGATGATTTCAGGGAGGCCCATGACCAGCTGAAATCCTAATATTACGTCCAGATTGTTTAAGGTGTTCATAACGGTTCGGAGCTAATTGGTTACCAAAACTACTCTACTACTAAATACACTATCTGTATTATAGCTTTCAGGGATGATCAACTAAATCGCCGTTTTTCAAGGGAATATTGACGGTGGGAGGGAAGCAACAAAAAAACACCTGAAGGTGTTTGGCTTATCAGCCTTTAAATTACTATGCTTTGGTCAGATATACAAATTGTTTCGGATTTCTGCATAATCCTCGTATAATCAGTCTCTTACCAGGGTTCCAACCTTTTCGCCCCGCACGACTCTCAGCAGGTTTCCGGGTTTATTCATGTCGAAAACGATGATAGGCAGTTGGTTCTCCATGCAAAGGGTAAAGGCGGTCATATCCATTACGCGGAGGTTCCTGGAGATACATTCCTGGAAAGTTATGGTCTCAAACTTTTTTGCGTCGGGATCTTTTTCCGGGTCCGCTGTGTAAATACCATCTACGCGGGTGCCTTTCAGGATCACTTCGGCATTGATCTCGATAGCCCGTAAGGAACCGGCTGTGTCTGTCGTAAAATAGGGATTTCCCGTACCGGCTCCGAATATGACCACACGGCCTTTTTCCACGTGCCGGATCGCTCTGCGCCGGATATAGGGCTCTGCGATCTGTTCCATTTTGATGGCGCTCTGCAAACGGGTATATACTCCGATCTTTTCCAATCCGGCCTGCATGGCCATGCCATTGATCACGGTGGCCAACATCCCCATATAATCACCATGGGCCCTTTCTATTCCTGTCTCTGCCTCATTCATGCCACGGTAAATATTACCGCCTCCGATAACAATCGCAACTTGTACTCCCAGCTCCGCGATACTCTTGATATCTTTCGCGTATTGAGCAATGACGGCATTGTCAAAACCGAAACTCTTATCTCCCATTAAGGCTTCTCCGGACAATTTGAGTAAAACGCGCTTGTACTTGGGCACCATGTTCAGATATGATTCTTATTAGTTGGGAAAATAAAATGCAAAAATAAAAAAAAGCAGGTGAACGGTTCACCTGCTTTTTCTGAATTTTTTATCCTAATTGAACGCGCTTGAATTGCGTCACTTTTGCTCCTGCATCCACGCTCTTCAGGTAATCTCCCACTGTTTTAGAGGCATCTTTTACAAATGCCTGGGCTGTCAGGGTATTTTCTTTAAAGAAGGCATTCAGCTTGCCGACGGCGATCTTATCGATCATCTCATCGGGCTTACCGGCCATTTTAGGATCGTTCTTGATCTGATCGGTCACGATGGCTTTTTCCCTTGCCACTACTTCGGCGGGAACGGCATCCGGATCAACGGCTACCGGGTTCATAGCAGCGATCTGCATGGCCAGGTCCTTACCGGCTTCCAATACAACTGCGGAATTCTTGCTAAGACCTACCAGAACACCCATCCGGTAAGCGCCATGGATATAGGCAGCTACTCCTTCCGCGTCCAGTCTTTCAAACCGGGCCAGCTGGATCTTTTCTCCTATCCTGGCTACCTGATCATTGATCTTATCAGCGACGGTAGCGCCATCCAACGGTGCGGCCAGCAGTTCTTCCAGCGTTTTTACATTTTTGGCCAGCGCTACGTTGACGATGCTTTGTGCAAAAGCGACAAAGTCCGCGTTTTTAGCCACAAAATCCGTCTCGCAGGCTACGGTAACGATGAATCCGGTCTTATTATCGGGAGTAGTTACCGCGATGATGACGCCTTCTTTAGCTTCGCGATCACTGCGAAGAGCGGCGACTTTCTGGCCTTTTTTGCGCAGGTAGTCGATCGCTTTTTCGAAATCCCCATCACTCTCCACCAACGCTTTGCGGCAGTCCATCATGCCGGCGCCCGTCGTCTGGCGCAGCTTATTAATATCGGCTGCTGTTATAGTTGCAGTTGACATAAAAATATAATTTGAAGTTTTGAATATTCAAAAATACGGCTCCCCTATCGCCTAGCGGGGACCGCCGCCTCCGGGACGCCTGGGTCCGGAATTCGGTACACGGCGTTTGGGCTGGCTGGTTCCTTTTACCTTATCTCCACGGCTACGGGCAGCTTCACCCTCGGCCTCAGCCTGCAAACGGGCTGCTTTCTTTTCATTTTCATCCGTTCCTGTATCTTCTACGTCATCTTCCTTGGCAGCCTGTCTTTCCGCCAGACCTTCGGCGATGGCAGCAGTAACATAGTTCGCGATGATGGCAATGGATTTGGTAGCGTCATCATTGGAAGGGATGGCAAAATCCACTTTATTGGGATCGCAGTTGGTATCTACCATGCCGAAAGTAATCACTCCCAGGCGTTTGGCTTCAGCCAGTGCAATATGTTCATGACCAATGTCCACGATGAAAAGAGCTGCGGGTACACGGCCCAGCTGTGCGATACCGCCCAGTACCTTCTCTTTTTTATCCTTGTCGCGGGAAAGGGTCAGCCTTTCTTTTTTCGTGATGCTGTCGAAGCTGCCGTCATTCAGCATTTTATCGATATTCTGCATCTTTTTGACGCTCTTGCGGACCGTATTGAAGTTCGTGAGCATACCACCCAGCCAGCGCTCGGTAACGAAGGGCATGTTTACTTTCTTGGCGCATTCGGTCACGATCTCCTTTGCCTGCTTCTTAGTGCCTACAAACATGATCTTTTTGCCGCTCTTGGCGATCTGCTTCAGGGCCGAAGCTGCTTCCTGCAGGCTTTCGGTGGTCTTGTTCAGATCAATGATATGGATGCCTTTCTTTTCAGCAAAGATGTAAGGCAACATCTTGGGGTTCCACTTCTTACGCAGGTGACCGAAGTGGACACCGGCTTCAAGGAGTTGTTGCTGTAATGAAGTGTTATTTTCCATTGTATTATTTTAATATTTTTTATCAGGTTTAATTTGCTGCCGCTGCGATTAACGTTTGCTGAACTGGTAGCCTCTTCTTGCTTTTTTGCGACCTGGTTTCTTACGTTCAACCGCTCTGGGGTCACGACGTAAAAGGCCGGCGGCTTTCAGGACCGGGCGAAATTCAGCGTTGACTTCCAGCAGCGCACGTGCGATGCCCAATTTGGCAGCTTCGGCCTGTCCTTTCATACCCCCGCCGGTGGCGTTGATCTTCACGTCGTACTTATCGGCCAGCTCTACTGTCTTTAAAGGCAGCTCTACCTGGTTCTGGAGGTATACCAGAGAAAAATATTGTTTATAGTCCTTGTCGTTGATCGTTATTTTACCTTCGCCCTTACTAAGGAACACCCGGGTTACAGCCTGTTTACGGCGACCAACTGCATTTTTTTGCTTTTCCATTTATCTGAAAAATTAGAAGGTTAATGTTTTAGGTTGCTGTGCGGCGTGCGGATGCTGGGCACCGGCATACACGAACAATTTCTTGTACATCTTACGGCCCAGGCGATTCTTCGGCAACATGCCCTTAACAGCCCTTTCGATCACGGCTTCGGGACGGCGTTTCAGAAGGCTCTTTGCAGACTCTTCTTTTTTACCGCCGGGATATCCGGAGAAATTGATATAGATCTTATCTTCCAGCTTGTCCCCGGAGAATATTACCTTATCGGCATTAATAAATACGATGAAGTCTCCGCAATCAACGTGTGGAGTGTAATAAGGCTTGTTCTTACCGCGTAAGATAGCGGCAATTCTTGAACACACGCGCCCAACGGTTTGATTAGTACCGTCCACAACATACCAGTCGCGTTTAACGGTAGCCTCGTTCGCATGTTTGGTGGTGAAATGTAATTTGCTCATTGTCTTGTTTTTTTACATGAAGCCGCTGCTATCCCAGCGACACTAAATTAAAAGGATCGCAAAGGTAGGTCTAATACACGCCAAGTTCCAAGAAAATGAGGAAGTATTTTGAAGGGAGCCTCTGTAATAGGCTGATTTTCAATAAAAATTTTGACTAAGTTTAAAGCAAGTCTACAAAAAATCAGGCTATTCCTTAATTTGCCGAAAATAATCTCATGAGTTCCCCCATTCTCGCATTAGGACGCAGCCAATTCGGCAACCCCGCCAATAAAGGTAATTTGTTAGCCCTGGAAGAGGCCCATGCCCTGCTGAACGAGTGGGTGCCCAACGAACGGCTCCGGCTACATATGCGCCAGGTTAGCGCCGTCATGAAGGCCTGGGCCCAGGAAAAAGAGGGCGCTGATGAGCAAACGGCCCTTAAATGGGAGCTGGCGGGCCTTCTCCACGATGCCGACTGGGAGCGACACCCCGAAGCGCACTGCCGCATCATTATCGAAAAGCTGGAAGAGCTGAATATCGATCCCGAGGTCATCCACTGCATAGCCTCCCATGGCCCGAAGTATTTCGGGGTAGAGCCGGAGAATACTATGGACAAAATGATCTATGTGTTTGACGAATTGTCCGGCTTTATTCACGCCGCTGCTCTCATCCGCCCGACCCGTTATGAAGGCATGGATGTAAAGGGCATTTTAAAGAAACTAAAGACTGCTTCCTTCGCCGCCCAGGTGAGCAGGGATGATATCAGCGACGCCATCGCCCGCATCGATCAGCCGCTGGAAACGATCATCCAATTCATTATCGATCATCAGAAAGAGGTGCAGTAAACGGATGGGACGGCGGGAATAAGTGGTTGAACACCAGCCCGCCGGCTATGGGTGTATAATCATAAACGTAGAACGGGAAGATCGCCCCTGGCTAACCAACTTCAGCACATAATATCCATTGGCCAGGGAAGGGAGCGGCAGGGATAGCTGCGCCAGGCGTAGTGTATGAGGCCCCGCCGCCTGGCTGCCCAGGTCAGCCGATCCCAGGGTCTGTCCCATCATGTTTGCCACGAGGACCGAGGTTGGCCCTTCTTCCGGCAATTGGTATTCCAGAATGGCGCTGCCATTCACTACGGGGTTGGGGTAGATCTTCATATCGAAAGGATTGGACCCGCTGTTTCCATTACCTCCGGCTGCTACATTCGCCAGGTTCCTGCTGACATAGACCCGGTATTCACCCGGAGAGAGGGTAAAGTACTGCACCCCTCCGGAAGCCGGGAATGGTTGTCCCGTAAAATAATCATACCAGGTTCCTGTGACAGGGAATACCACATGCCCGTTAGCCGGCATCACATCGAAATTTCCCATGGCCATGACACGCAGGCTATCCGTGGAAACCTGAAGGGTTTTAAAGGCGCCGTCCAGCGAGGAGCTGATGGCAGAGGGGGTGGCCAACCCCGGATAGGAAGCCCTTAGCTTCAGCATCGCGGCATAAACATCATGCAATTTTATCCGGCTGGTGTCCGTAAGGAAAGACAAGCCCGACGGCTTGGGATCCGTTCGGCAGTTGCCGCCGGCATCCACCGTCCCGTCACCACACCGGTTAATGGAATAATCAAAGCCCAGCTCACCAAATTCCCACAGCATCTTCGGGCCGGGCAACAAAGCCCAGAAGACCGTCGCCATTGCATTACGCCGCAGGCCGGTAGCTTTATCCCTAACATTATAAGAACCGTTGCTGTTGCCATACTGCTCGTTCTTATACATGAGCCGCTCCTCATCGTGGCTTTCCTGGTAGACCACCAGGCCGGGCTGGTTCCAGCCCAGGGTAGAATAAAGCCCCCCGCTCAGGTCCCACCCATCGGAGTAGCCCATGGTGGCCTGGTTGAAATTATAATTCATGTTGCCCCAGAGCATCATCCCATGGTCCGACTCCACCTTCTGCTCCGAATTGTCGGCAAACATTTCCAGGATACAGTAGCTGTCGGGGGAAATAACCTGGAGCTGCTGATAGATGGTATCCCAGATAGCTACCCGGCTGGCATCATAAGCACCCCATGCGTTGACATCACAGTTATTGCCCATGGCATCGCAGGTACGCCGCTGCGTAAACCCCTTGGCCAGGTCAAACCGGTAGCCGTCGATATGGTAATTGTTCAGCCAGTGCGCCAACACCCGTTGCGTGAATGTCTTCGTAGCAGGGCTTTCATGGTTGAACTGGTAGCCCACATTATAAGCATGGGTGGTATATTGGTTGAACCAGGGATTATTGGCTGCCGGAACACCCTTTGCATTATCGAAGTACAGCTGCACCATGGGAGAGCTGCCAAAGGAATGATTCAAAACCATATCCATGATCACCGCCATGCCCTGCTGATGACAGGCATCGATGAATTGTTTCAAAGCCGTCTCCGTCCCATATACTTTATCGGGAGCGAAATAAAAATTAGGGTTATACCCCCAACTGCTGGCGCCCTCGAAATTATTAAAAGGCATCACCTCCACGGCGTTAACTCCCAGCCGTTTCAGGTAGCCCAATGTGTCGCGGAGCGATTGCCAGTCGGCAGGAGAGATAAAATCCCGGACCAACAGCTCATAGATCACCAACCTTCTCTTGTCGGGTCGTTGAAAGGAGTTAACCTGCCAGGCATAGGCAGGTTTAGCCGTCTGGATGATGCTGACCAGCGTCCCGCCTGCTTTTACCGGAAAAGGTTTCAGGCCTTGATAGATCGCGGTGGGAATGGAAGGATCCACGTTGCGGTCCAGTACTTTCTCCGTATTATAATCTGCCACTACGAGGGTATCGTCTACGACATACTGATAAGCATATTCCACTCCCGGCGTCAGCCCCCTTATTGTCAGCCAGTAATAATTACTGTCCGGCGTCCTGTTCATCTGGTAAGCCGTCTGTTGTGTCCAGTTATTAAAGTCACCCGTAACGACGATCTTATTTTTGTGCGGAGCATAGAATGCTAAAATAGCGGAAGTATCTCCCGGAGGGTAATTGATCCCTTCCTTCACTCCCGAGGGGAGGGGGGCCGTATTCACTGCCCCTGCCACAAAAAAACTTATCGTGTCCGCCAGGGAATTTATACCGTCATTCGCGGTAGCGATGACCTGCTGATTCCCGGAGCCGGTAATCGTCAAAACCGTCTGAAGGGAGTCCGCCGACCCGGTTGTCAGCACCTGCGCACCATTGAAGTACAGACTGAGGGCTGCCGGCTTGTTCACCATGAACTTCACCGGCAGGGTATCGTCTATCGACTTTTGGACCGGCTCCGGTACCGGGGTATAGTAGGGTTGAAAAGGAGGAAGCAGGAAACGGGCAGCCAGTGCGTTGTTATAGACAGGAAGGTACATATCGCTGCCATCGGCGTTACGCTGCACCTGCGATCCGCTGCCGTTGCGGAATAAAACAGCCATCTTTAATATGGTTTCTCCCGCCGGCACATTGAAAAAAGAACGGATATGCGGGATGGTATACTGATATTTATTATTCCCCAGGTAGACTGCCCGGGCCAGCGGATCAGTCGTTCCCCAGGTAAATGGCACATATTTCCAGTCGGACGAGCCGGTGCTGAGATTGGTAATGACGCCTATATGCACATATATGTCACCGGTGGAAGTGTAATTGAACAAGCCCTGATTGCCCTTCGAGCAGTCTACCGTAATGGAAAGGCCACTGGTATCCTGAGGGAAAGAGGGACTCTCGGCAAGAAGCTGCCCTTTTGCGCTGACGGTAAGCCCTGCCAGGTAAACAACAAAAAACAACACTCTTGCCAAGAGTCTCTTATGGATATCCTGTTTCCTCATGTGTATTATATCACTTTACCGTATACTGTCCGCTAAAGAAATTTACGTTGATGGTATAGCTGCCACTGACATCCGGTGAGGGCGTATTCGAGCTGGGCACGGCATTGTCCGCCAACAGGGCTCCTCCGGTCTTGCTGGCGCCTCCGTATTTGTGCGTCCAGTCGCCATTCACCGGCAGGAACAGGTATCCCTTACCTCCGAACAGGGAAATGGTGATGGTAAACTCCCCGGAGCTGATCCGGGTAAACTGCTGGGATGGCACGGGAACGGGATTATCCCATCCATGTGCATCCCCACCTGGAGTTGCATCTCCCACGATAAATAAATTGACGGGAATGGCGCCCGCCACCGCCGGTGTGATGGTATAGGTACCTTTTACAAAATCGACAATGATCTTATAGAGACCATCTGTCGTGGGGCCTGCCATATTATTGGCGGCATCCGGTTCGAACGCGCCACCGGCAGGATCTCCGGTGCCGGCAATAGCATATTTATGGCTCCAGTCCCCGTTTTTAGGCAGCAATAAGAATTGTTTGCCGCCAATCAGCTGCAGCACGATGCCAAAGGTGTTGGCATCGATGCGGGTAAATTGCTGGTTGGGTACGGGAACGGGGTTGTCCCATCCATGGGTCTCCCCGCCCGGGGTTGCATTGCCTACGATATACAGGTTGGCCGGCACGGGATATTTTGGCTGAGGTATGTTGGAATAGGGGGTCACCGTCAGCGTTACGGTATTGGAAAGAGCGGAAGGCACGGTAGAGGCCGCCCCGTTATATTGGGTAACATCCGCCTTGACCCTGACGATCAGCTTACCTGCTGTGCCGGCAACCAGCCCCAGCGACTGGGCCAGGGCATTGAAATCCGCTTTTGTGTAGGATTGCGAAAGGCCGCTGCCCAGTGAGACACTGACAGGTTTGGCGAAATTTCCTGCCACGGAATCCAGTTGCAGCGTATAGCTCACCAGGACATTGTCCCCGAAGTTGACCACAGGCCAGTTGAACGTTATAGCCTTGGTGGCGGAAGCATTCGCACTGTCCAGCACCAGCGTAGTAGTGGAAGCCGCCAGACCGGGAGATGCGGCCGTATAGAAGGTCCCCTGATGCAGGGTAGTTCGCGTCTCCTCTTTCCGGCAGGCAGCCATCGCCAGCATCAGCAGGGTGCTTATAGATAGGAGTTTGAATATATTTCGCATAAAATTTATTTTTAAAATTGCAACGGTTAATTATATCCCGGGTTCTGTTTCAGGTTGGGGTTAGCTACGATATCCGTACTGGCCAGGGGATAGATGTTCAGATGCCCATCTACGCCCGTACCGTTCAGGATCCCGCCTTTCCATGGCCAGAGATAAGTCCCTGAAGTGAACAGGTCATAGCGTATGAGGTCGGTCCGTCTGCCGCCTTCCCAGTATAATTCCCGTCCCCTTTCATCCAGGATAAAGGGCAGGGTAAGGTCTGTTGCGGTGATCTCTCCCGTAGTATTGCCATAGGCCCGGTCCCGTAAAGCGTTGACATATCCCAGGGCTGTTGCGGCATCGCCGCCGGCGCCGCCTCTCAATACCGCCTCTGCGTACATCAGGTAAATATCTCCCAGGCGGAACAGGGGAAAATCCAGGTCCGCAAAATTCCCGGAAGGGTCTGAGCCAGCCTTGCCTGTCGAGCTGATGTTCTTGAATTTGGTGACTGCATAGCCATCATTGAAATTCTTTAGGTCTGCGATGTCCTTGGTCTGTCCGCTGGTATAGAACATTGCCCGGGTATCCGTATTCCCCGAAGGATCGGAGAAGAGATTGTACAGGGCGGAAGTAACGCGCAGACCGCCCCATCCCCCACCTACGCCGAATTGGCTGGGATCCATACTGCCGCCGATAGCGGCATGCACGAGGAAGGTGGAATTCCCATAAGACTGGGAGGTGAGGCCGTTAGCCCGGATGGCGAAGATGATCTCTTTGGACGTAGTATGATTGTCTATTTCGAACAGGTTGGCATAGTTCGCAGCCAGGGAATAAGCGTTGGACGATATTATCTTATTGCAAAACGTGATGCAATCCGTCGAATGGTCCTGGCCGGTATAGACTTTCGCATTCAGGTAAAGTTTGGCAAGCAGGGTCCAGACGGCGCCTTTGTCGGCCCTTCCGTATTCATTTTGGCCCGGGTCAGGCAACAGGGTCTGCAGGTCCAGCAATTCCGACTCTACAAATTTGAACACGCTGTCACGGGACGCTTGTTTAGGCAATTGGCCCACTCCGGAAGTCTCCGTAGCAAAAGGGATATTCCCGAAATGATCGATCGCATGCCAGTAAGCCAGGGCGCGGAGGAAACGGGCCTCATTGCGATACGTCTTGATATTGGCCGCATCGGAGGCGCCGAAGCTGCTGATTTTTGAGTCGGGCAATTCCCGGATAAATTCATTGGCGGACGAGATCTCGAAGAAGACCCGGTTATACCACAGGGTGAGGTACGCCATCTGGGGTGTCCAGTTCATGGTATGGTATTGTTGCAGGTCTCCGTCATTCCAGGCGATGACTGCTTCGTCCGTCGGCAGCTCTTCTGCTTCCCACCAATTCCGGAAATAGGTATTAGAGCCCACGTCCGGGGCATTGATATCCGGGGAGGTACTGACATCCTGTCCGCTCAGGGCCAGGCCGCCGTAGACCTTGGCCAGGGCTTCCTTGATGGTGACAGGGTTATTATAAACAGAAGCCGAAGTGACCTGGACAATGGGCAGCCTGTTCAGGTCCTTGGTGCAGGAGGCTGCTGATACCATCAGCGCTCCGGCGATCATTCCTTTATATAGATTCTTTATGTTCATGACTCGAATTTTTTAAATGCTGATTTGGCCAATCAATAGTCCAGGTTGACTCCCAGGGACCAGATCCGGGGTTTGGGATAAATATTGTTGTCGATGCCTCCGGGAATTTCCGGATCCAGCCCGGTATACTTAGTGATGACAAACGCATTCTGGACAATCGCCGACAGCCGGAGATTGATCTTTTTCTGAATGACCTTGCCAAAATTGTAGCCCAGCGAGATATTATCCATACGGACAAACGAGGCGTTCTCTACGTAGTAGTCCGAAAAATACTGTGCGTTCTGAAAATTGCTGTGCAGGTAATCGGTAGAGGCATTCCCGATATAATTATTGGGATTTGAGATGCTGCTGAAGGTACCCAGATTGGATTTTACGTTATTATACATATAATTGCCAAAATTGCCGTGCATGGCAAAGGCCAGGCTCCAGCTCCTGTAACCGAACTGAGAGCTGAAACCGATGGTGGCGGCGGGATTCGGCGACTTGTAGTGGTAGAACAGGTTCTTGCCGTTATTTTTGTTTACATCCGCGTATACTCCTTCCACGGGCAAGCCTTTCTGGTCATATACCTGTTTGTAGAGATAGAAGGAGTTGACCGGGTAATTCACTGAGTTGATCTGGATCTGGTTGCCGGTACCGCCCCCGATAGCGCCGGTCTGATAACCTGGCGAGGTAGTATCGATCACCAGGCTCAGCTTGGTGATCTTATTCTTATAGTAGGAAAAGTTGAATCCGACGTTCCAGGTAAAATCCTTGCTCGTCACAGCAAGTGCGTTGATGTTGAGCTCCACACCTCTGTTCTCCAGGTCACCGACGTTGGTGATGACGTGGTTGCTCAGATTGGACAGCGAGGGTTGGTTGACATCCAGTAACAGGTGAGAGGTCTTTTTATAATAGAAGTCCAGGCTACCGCTGAGCCGTTGTTTGAAAAAACCGAAGTCCAGTCCTGCATCATAGGCGGCTGTCTGTTCCCATTGGATATTTGCGGCATAGGCTTCTCCACGATAGGTATAATAAGAGGTGGTGCCAAACTGGTATTGTGTGGTGGCGGTACTTTGGGTATAGTTGGCCAGATAGCCGTAGTTATTCCCGATATCCTGGTTACCCGTTACACCATATCCCAATCTCAGTTTCAGGTCGGAAAATACCGGGAGGGTCTTCATAAACGACTCCTGGTTGACCTTCCAGGCAAAGGCGATGGAAGGAAAAGTACCATAGCGGTTGTTGGGGCCAAAACGGGAAGAGCCATCCCTGCGCACCGTGGCCGTCAGCAAATAGCGGTCATTAAAGCTATAGTTCAACCGGCCATAAAAAGATAGCAACGTGCTTTGAGAGGAATCCGGCAAGCCATAGGTGGTCTGCGCGGGAGCATTGTTTACCGGGTTAAAACCCGTAACACTCCTGGTGGCGGTGGCGGGAGATGCCCTGTAAAAATCCTCGTATTCATACCCGGCTGTTAAATCAAAACGGCTTCGGATAGAGGTCAATTCTTTGGTATAATTGAGGTAAAAGTCAAAGAGCTTGGTCCTCCTGTATTGCGAGTAGGCGCTCTGCGATCCGCCGTTGGTATAGGACCCGGCGTATTTGGGGTCGATATATTTCCCTCCTTCGCTCTTGGATATATCATACCCCACATTCATATTTGCCCTTAGTTCGGGCAGGAAAGGGAGCGAATAATCCAATTGAATATTCCCGATGCTGCGTTTCACTGTACTGATATCCCGGGTCAGCATAAGGTCAGCCAGGGGATTACGGGTAGACAACACGTTGGGGATGTTGCCCTGTTGCCATTCAAAATATCCTCCATAAGGAGAAGACTTATCATAGACCGGCTGGGTCGGGTCCATCCGCACGGCCTCTCCGACAGCCCCGGAGCTGCCAAACCGGTTATCGGCATAGGTGCCCTTCAGGTTAACGTCGATGTGCAGGTGATTATCCAGCAGGACAGGGCTGAGATTCAGTGCTGCCGACTTTCTTCTCAGATAACCTGTCTTTAAGATACCATTGTTATCCAGGTAACCTAAAGATATCCGGTAGGGAAGGTGTTTGACGCCCCCGGTGATGCTGAGATTGTCGTCGGTAGTAAATGCATGCTGATAGATTTGTTCCTGCCAGTCGGTATTGGCAGTTCCCAGCAGGGCTTTTTGTGCAGCCGTACCCTGGGTGTTTACAATTTGACGGAGTTGCCCGGCGGAGAGGACATTAACATCCTTTGTTTTAACAGCCAGGGAGTTCAGAGAACTCAGGTTTATCCGCAGGGCGCCCCCGCTCTTGCCTTTTTTAGTAGTGATGAGGATGACCCCGTTAGAGGCGCGATTGCCATAGATGGCGGTAGCGGAGGCATCTTTCAGAACCGTGAAAGATTCGATGTCATTAGGGTTTAGCATGCTCAGCGCGTTGGGTGCACCGGAGATGGAGGAGGTCCCGTCTGAATTGGTGATATTTTCCAGGGGGACTCCGTCGATCACGATCAACGGGTTGTTGCTGGCCCCTATGGAAGAGCCGCCGCGGATACGGATCGTGCTGGAGACACCGGGCTGGCCGCTGTTGGGTGTCACTACCACACCCGCAATCTTACCCGTTATCAACTGGTCCGGGGTGCTGATGGCTCCCTGCTGAAAATCTTTTGCACTCACCGTGGTGATGGAACCTGTCAGGTCTTTTTTCCGCTGGGTGCCATAACCGATCACCACGATCTCATTCAGGCTGGAATTATTAGCCACCAGGGAGACGCTAACCGATTCCCCCCCGATGGCAACCTCACGGGTGGTGAATCCCACAGAAGAAAAGACGAGGCTCTTCGTCGCCGGGCTTATGGAAAGCTGGAATTCCCCTTTGGCATTCGTCGTGGTGCCACGGGCTGAACCCACGGGTATAACCGAAACGCCCTGCAGGGGACTACCATCTTTTGCGTCTGTAACTTTTCCGGAAATAAGCCTGTTTTGTGAGAAGGTGTGCAGGCATAACAATAATAGCAGCAATAGGACTTTCGCCCTCGCAAGCAATCGTTTCTTTCTCATAAACTAGTCGTTTATTGTGTAGTTTTGTTGTGTATTATTTACACTATTAAATGTGTAAATAATACACAATATTTAACAAAATATTCCATTCTGCCAATTTTTCAGCCCAAAATTTTTACGAGCCTGTTTTTAGGATTGGCCAGGGCGGTGGAAAGGCTTAAAAATCAATGCCAAACCATTTTTTCCGCTCTTTTTTCTGGTATTTGTCGTAGTTGAACTTATATAATTTCCCCGGGCGGTGTGGGACATCCGATTCCAGTTCACCGGTATCCTCCAGCAATCCCATCGAGAAGAATTTCTTACGAAAATTGCGCCGGTCCAGTTTGACATCCAGGATAGCCTCATACAGATTCTGCAGCTCTCTTAACGAGAACTGTTTGGGCAAGAGGCTGAAACCCAGCGGATGTTCCTGTATTCTTTTTTGCAGCCATTCATAACAAACGTTGAGGATCATCCGGTGATCAAAAGCCATTTCGGACAGGGTCGTGACCCGGTGCCAGTGTAATTCGTTGTCGAGGATCTTTAGTTTATGGTGTTCAATATTAATAAGAGAGCAATAGGCGATGGTGACCACTCTGGCAGCAGGATGCCGGCCTACCTGGCCGAATGCCTTGACCTGTTCCAGGTAAACATCGTCCATGCCCGTACGTGCCTTTAATATACGGTAAGCTGCCTGGTCCAGGTCTTCATGATTATGCACCAGGTCGCCCAGCAGGGACCATTTATTATCGAATTTTTCGAGATCGGATTTGATCAGTAAAACTTTCAACTCATTGTCGTCAAAGCCAAAAATTACACAGTCCACGGAAATACCAATGATGCCGTCACTCTCCAGTTGCTTTAGAATAGTCTTAATATTCGTTTGGCTGGCAAGTGCGTTGTCGGTTGTTGCGGAAGCTTGATCGGAAGGTGTCTTAGGGCTCATAGAACTACGAATTTAAACATGTAAATTTACAGCATCAAATTTCCCGTATGTATTCTTCCGAACAGACCCATCAGCTGCAAAAACAGACAACGGCCTTGTTAGCGGCCACACACAAACATCCATTGGAAAAAGCTGCCCTTAAGGGGCTGAGAGAGGTGTTGCGCTTCCACGAGTACCGGTATGCCATTATGAACGATCCGCTGATCTCGGATTTCGAATACGATACCTTATATAAGGAGCTGGAGAGGATCGAGGCGGAGTTTCCGCAACTGATAAGCCAGGATTCTCCCACACAGCGGGTAGCCAAGGGCCTTACCAAGGAATTTCCCACGGTTCAGCACCTGGTGCCCATGTTGTCCCTGGAGAACTCCTATAACGAAGAGGACCTCCTGGACTGGGACCGGAAAGCCAGGGAGCTAACGGGGCTGGGGGAATTGGAATATTGTGTCGAGCCTAAGTTTGACGGCGCCAGCATTTCTCTGATCTATGAGAACGACCACTTGCTTCGGGGAGTGACCCGGGGGGATGGGGTGGCTGGCGATGAGATAACCACTAATATCCGGCAGATCCGTTCTGTTCCTCTTTCGGCTGCTTTTTCCAGGTATGGCCTGCAGCAGATCGAGATCCGGGGGGAGGTGCTGATGAACAAGGACAATTTTAAGAAATACAACGACCAGCTGGCCGAGCAGAATATTCCGCCCCTTGCCAATCCCCGCAATGCTGCCGCCGGGTCCCTGCGGATAAAAGATCCCAAGGAAGTAAGCCGCCGCAACCTGGAAGCTTTCCTCTACCATGTAAGCTATTTTACTACCCTGGAAGGCTGGCAGATGGTGGATGGGCATCTCTCGGGGCCGGAAGGCCAGGAGGCGGGCCGCCGGGACGGGGCTGGCAAAAAAGCCGGCCGGGTGGCGGACGCCCCGGTACACGAAGCTTTAAAGACCCATAGTGGTTGTCTGAAAATGCTTTGGGACCTGGGTTTTCGCAGCCCTCAAAAAGAGAAAAAGATCGTAAAAGGGATACAGGCCGTGATCGACTATTGCCACGAATTCGAAAAACAACGGGATGAGCTGCCCTACGAGATCGACGGCATGGTGATCAAGGTGAATGCCATTGCCCTGCAGGATAAGATGGGTATGACCACCCATCATCCCCGCTGGGCTATCGCGTTCAAATTCAAAGCCCGGCAGGCCACCAGCACTTTACGAGAGGTTCGGTTCCAGGTGGGCCGCACCGGCAGTATCACCCCGGTGGCGAAGATCGACCCGGTACCACTCAGTGGGGTTACCGTTAGCTCGATCTCCCTGTTCAACGAAGACGTCGTCCGGGAGAAGGACCTCCGGATCGGGGACCGGGTATTGGTAGAAAGGGCCGGGGATGTCATACCTTATATTGTAAAACCGCTGGCGGAGCTACGCACGGGGGACGAAACAGCTATAATCTTCCCTACTGCCTGTCCCGTCTGCCACACTAAACTGGAGAAGCCGGAAGGGGAAGCCGTATGGCGTTGTGTAAACATCAGCTGTGAGGCCCAGGTAGTAGAGCGTATCATCCATTTTGCCAGTAAGGACGCCATGGATATCCGCAGTTTTGGGGACGCCATAGTCCGAAAGTTATTCAAGCTGGAGTACCTGAAGAACATCCCGGGCATCTACCAGCTTCCTTATGACAAGATCCGGGAAATGGAGGGTTTTGGTGAAAAAAGCGTTAGTAACCTGCAGACCGCCATCGAAGCCTCCAAAAAGCAACCCCTGCACCGTCTGATCTTCGGATTGGGTATCCGTTATGTCGGTGAGACCACGGCAAAGGTCCTGGCCGCCTCGGTGGAGCATCTCACGGATCTTTCCGACCGATCGCTGGAAGACCTGCTGAACCTGGAGGACGTAGGCCCCAAAGTCGCAGCCAGCGTGTTTGAGTTCTTCCGCAACCCCGTCAACCAGGCAACGCTGAAGGAGCTGGAAGGGCTGGGTCTAACGCTGACAAGCCATAAATCTACCGGGGCCGCAAGGGGCGGCAACCTGGATGGGCAAACGTTCTTATTCACGGGCACCCTAAGCCGGTTGAAAAGGTCCGACGCCGAGGAAACCGTGGAAAACAACGGGGGGAAACTGCTCAGCGGGGTAAGCAGCAAGCTGAACTACCTGGTGGTAGGGGAGGATGCCGGTAGTAAACTGGAAAAGGCAAAAAAAATACCCTCGATCCGAATACTCACAGAGGACGAGTTTATTAGACTGCTAAACATATAAGAATATTTTCTTACGTTACTGGTAATTCGAAAATCTTTTCCGTAACTTTAAGAAAATTGTAGGCATGATTAGAAAACTCACCGGCGAAGTGTGGAAACCTTTGCAGTTTCCCGGCTGGAAACAACTCCGAAAAAAATATGCACTTTCATCTCTGGGTCGTGTAGCCAGTTACTCAGAAGATGTTCTGACCGACGGCAAATTGCTCAACGGTAGTCTTACGACCGGCTACAAAACGCTAAACCTGCATCGGCCCGGCAACAATGGCACGCTGTACATTCATCGTGAGATTGCCCGCTTGTTCCTGGCCAAAGCTTCTGCAAAGCACAAGTATGTGATCCACGTGAATCACAACAAGCTCGACAACGCAGCCAAAAATTTAAAGTGGGCTACGTTAGAAGAGATGATAGCTCATCAGCAAAAGAGCCCTGCGAAGATCGCTTACAAGAAAGTCCAGGCCAACCGCACCGTTGGGCTGAAGCTGACGGCTTCCCAGGTAAAGACCATTAAGAAAACGCTTTCCAGTAAGAACAGGCAGCTTACCATCAAGAAGCTGGCGGAGAAATACAACGTCAGCGAGATGACGATGTATCGTATCAAGAGCGGCGAAAACTGGGGAAGGATCAAATAGTAGCCACTTCTCCTCCCCGGAGGAAATGAAAAACCAGAAAGGAAAATACAGTTATGTTGCAAGGCGCTACGATCAAGTTTCTGAAAGACCTCAAAAAGAATAACAATAAGCCCTGGTTTGAAAAGAACAAAAGCGCTTATCTGGCTGCGAAAGAGGATATAGATCATTTCACGCAACAGGTAATCGACGGGTTGGGAAAGCTGGATGCAGACATTGCACCGCTGCTGCCCAAGGATTGTCTGTTCCGTATCTATCGGGACGTTAGGTTCTCAAAGGATAAAACTCCTTACAAGACCAATATGGGCGCCTCTTTTAATAAAGGAGGCAAGAAGGTCCCGACAGCGGGATATTATTTTCATTGTGAGCCCGGCAGCAATATGGCGGGTGGCGGCTTGTGGATGCCAATGGCTCCCGAGCTGAATAAAGTCCGTCAGGAAATAGATTATAATTTCGACGAGTGGAAAAAGATCGTCGGGCATCGACCATTTAAAAAGATCTTTCCCGAAGGTGTGGAGGGCATCGATATCCTGGCAAGACCGCCCAAAGGTTATGACGCGGAGAACCCGGCTATTGAATACCTGAAAATGAAAAGTTTCATTGTCAGCCGGCCATTCACCGATGCGGAATTACAGTCCAAATCTCTCCTCAGAGAAGTATTAAAGACATTTGAGACGATGAAGGGATTCATTGGTTTTCTCAATCATGCTATGGCGTAACGAAAGCAAGCCCGGCCGCAGCCAGGCTTGCTTTCGTTAAAGAAGGCCTTGCCGGAGAAGGTATTCTGCGATCTGCACCGCATTGGTCGCTGCACCCTTCCGGAGGTTGTCGCTTACCACCCACATGTTTAAAGTCTTCGCCTGGGTCTCATCCCTTCTCAGTCTTCCCACGAATACCTCGTCTTTTTCATGAGCATCCTTGGGCATGGGATATTGCTGCCTGGAGGGGTCATCCGTTACAATCACTCCGGGCGTCCTGCTCAGCAAGGCTTTTACCTCCAGCAGGTCGAACTCTTTGTCAAACTCTACATTCACGGATTCGCTATGTCCTCCCATTACCGGTATGCGGACCGTCGTAGCCGTTACCCGTATAGTATCATCTCTCATGATCTTCCTCGTCTCATTCACCATCTTCATTTCTTCCTTCGTATATCCATTATCGAGGAATACATCGATCTGGGGGATCGCATTCAGATCGATGGGATACTTGTACGCCATTTCTCCCTGCACGCCATTTCTTTCATTCATTAGTTGAGTCACGGCCTTCACTCCGGTACCCGTCACACTCTGATAGGTAGAGACTACTATCCTCTTTGCCTGATATTCTTTATGAAGTAAATTCAGTGCGACGACCATCTGGATAGTCGAACAGTTGGGATTGGCAATGATCTTATCCTCTTTTGTCAGGGCATCTGCATTCAATTCCGGCACCACCAGTTTTTTAGAAGGGTCCATCCTCCATGCGGAGGAATTGTCAATAACGGTAATACCTGCCGCTGCAAATTTAGGAGCCCATTCCAGGGAAGTGCTGCCGCCTGCTGAAAACAGGGCGACGGAAGGACGGGCTGCAATGGCGTCGTCGGCGCTGACTACCTTATACTTCTTACCCTTGAATTCCACTTCCTTACCAACAGATCTTTCCGATGCGACGGGGATCAGCTCTGTTACTGGAAAATTCCGCTCTGCCAATACTTCTAACATTTTGGTGCCCACTAAGCCCGTGGCGCCTACGACTGCAACTTTCATGGTTGTTACCCTCCGGTTCCTTCCGCCGGAAGCGGAAGATTTTGTTTTTATAGTTACTAATAAATACTCTTAAAAGTCAAAAGCCTCCCCGATCCGGGAAGGCTTTTATTATCTTGGCATACAAAACAATCAAACCCCTTCCCGCGATGGGAACTGCTTCTTAATTTGCTTTGTATGTTTCATGATCATTTTCATAACGGGCCCAAAAATAGGCATAAAAAATTTTTCTCCAAATTTTATTTGCCTACCAGCTCAATATCAAAATTCACCAGGTCCACGAACTGGCGGATCCGGGCATCAATATCCGCTTTGCCGATCTCTTTTAACCGGGTAGGCCCGAATTTCTCCACGCAGAAAGAGGCCATGGCAGAACCTACGATGATCGCCGTCTTCATATTTTCGAAAGAGACGTCTTTTGTGCTGGCAATATAACCGATAAAACCACCTGCAAACGTATCGCCTGCGCCGGTGGGATCGAATACTTCTTCCAGGGGAAGGGCCGGGGCAAAAAAGACCTGGTCGCTGTGAAAAAGCAGGGCGCCATGCTCGCCTTTTTTTATGACGACATATTTAGGGCCCATCTTCATGATGGCCCTGGCAGCCCGAACCAGGGAAAATTCCCCGCTGAGCTGGCGTGCCTCGCTATCATTCACCGTCAGTACATCCACCATGCCCAGCAGCTGTTTCAGTTCGGGTAATGCGATGTCCATCCAGAAATTCATCGTGTCCATGGCAATCAGCTTGGGGCGTTGTTTCATCTGTTGGATCACGCTGATCTGTACGGATGGAGCCAGGTTACCCAGCATCAGGAACTCGCTGCCCTGGTAGCTGTCAGGGACAACCGGTTTAAAATCTCCCAGCACATTCAGGTCCGTCACCAGGGTATCCCGGGTATTCATGTCCAGGTGATATTTCCCACTCCAGAAAAAAGATTTCTTATCAGGAACCACTTCCACCGCCTCCAGGTTTACCCCACGGTTGCTGAGCTGCTCCATTTCTTCTTGAGCAAAATCATATCCAACAATAGATACCTGGTTAACAGGCCGGACGAAATTACTGGCCGCATAAGCGATATAAGTAGCCGCGCCGCCAACAATCTTGTCGGTCTTTCCGAAAGGGGTTTCGATAGCGTCATAAGCCATTGATCCTACAACAATTAAAGACATAATATTTATATTTAAGGCAAAGCCGTGCAAACCTACACGAAATTTCTCATAAAAATCAACTAACGATTGTTAGTTTCTTCTATCTTTATAGCTTCTTATGGCAAAGATTCAGAGTAAAAAGAACGGTACGAAAAAGGAAGTTATTATTGAAAAGGCTTCCAAATTATTCCGTGAGAAAGGCTTCGGGGCGGCCTCCATGCGCGATCTGGCAGAACACGTAGGCGTCGAAGCAGCCAGCCTGTACAACCACATCCAATCAAAATCCGAGATACTGCAGAGTATCTGTTTCAAGGTAGCCAATGAATTCATGTCCAATCTGGAGAAAGTGGAATCCAGCGCCCAGTCCACCCTGAAAAAAATGGAGGACATCATCCGACGGCACATCCGTATGATGCTGGACCAATATGAATTCGTATATATCGCCGACCATGAATGGAGGCATCTCTCCGAGCCTTATCTCTCTAATTTTCTCAGCCAGCGGAGAAGCTACCGGAAGCGGCTGGGCAATATCATTGAAGACGGCATTCAAAAAGGGGAAATGAAAAATATTGAGCCTTATGTAGCCGTTCTGACTATTCTGTCCGCTATCAGCGGCATCGATTCCTGGCAGCGATCCCGTAAGACCACCAGTGCGGAAGACCTGGAATCGAATATGGTGAAATACCTCATCGAAGGCTTGAAAAAATAGTTTTACCCATGGCCAGTCATTTCAGAACATTACAGGTAGAAGATATCCGGCGTGAAACAGCGGACTGTGTATCGGTCTCTTTTTCTATTCCACCCGAGCTTCGGTCAGCATTCAGTTTCCGTCAAGGCCAGAATATTACCATTCGATCCCGGATTGGCGGAGAAGAGATCCGGCGTTCTTATTCGATCTGCAGCAGCCCCCTGGAAGACGAATTGCGCATCGCCGTAAAAAAGGTACCGGGTGGCCTGTTCTCCACCTATATCAATGACCAGCTTCATAAAGGGGCCGAACTGGAGGTGTTGCCGCCGACCGGTAAATTCTATACAGAATTGGATGCCGCTCACCGGAAGAACTACCTGGCTTTTGCCGCGGGCAGTGGTATCACACCCATCCTTTCCCTGATCAAAACTACTCTCGCTACGGAACCTCATAGTCATTTTACCCTGGTGTACGGCAATCGCCACCGTGCCTCCATTATCTTCAGGGATCAGCTGGAATCCCTGAAAAACCGCTACATGCAGCGGCTGGCTATCCATCATATCCTCAGCCGGGAAAAAATGGATATCCCCCTTAACCAGGGAAGGATCACTACGGAGAAATGCGGCGAGTTATGCGGCAAGCTCATCGACCTGTCAAAGATGGACGAGATCTTTATCTGCGGACCGGCAGAAATGATCTTTTCCGTAAAAGACTGGTTGGAAGTGAAAGGGACCGACCCTCAACGGATCCATTTTGAATTATTCAATCCCCTGGACACCGCCGCCGACGTTGCGACGGGAAGAAGAAACAACCGGATAGAGGGACGGGGGGAACAGGAGGCTGCCCTTAGAGGGAAGACCAGCAAGGTCACTGTCAAACTGGACGGGATCAGCTATGACTTCGACCTGCCTTTTGACGGGGAGGCGATCCTGGATGCCGCTCTGGAGCAAGGAGCCGACCTGCCTTTTGCCTGTAAAGGGGGTGTCTGTTGTACTTGCCGGGCCAGGCTGACGGAAGGCAAGGTGGAGATGGAGGTGAACTATGCTTTGGAGAAGGAAGAGCTGGCTGCCGGATTTATCCTTACCTGTCAGTCTCATCCCAGGACGGAAAGAGTAGTGGTTGACTTTGATTCGAAATAATTAATAAGCCTCCGCGCCTTCGGCACGGAGGCTTATTGTTTTAATAACCGGGGTTCTGCGTCAGCAAAGGGTTCAGGTCCAACTGGGTCTGAGGGATAGGATAGATCAGCTGATACGTCTGCACATTATAGTTAAGCGAGGCGCCGCTGGCATCTTTTTGCGCATTCATTACCGCTACGGCCCTTCCAGTTCTTACCAGGTCGAACCAGCGCTGGCCTTCAAAAGCCAGTTCCAGCCTCCGTTCTTTTTCAATGGCCAGGACCATGTCGCTCTGGCTGGAGGCCGTGGTCGGCGCCAGACTTACGCGGGCGCGTACCTGGTTGACCAGGGTTGCCGCGTTGGCGATGTCCCCTTTGGCGGCATAGGCTTCTGCTCTTAACAATAATATATCCGCCAGCCGGATCATATACATATTATTGAAGCCATTGTTCGGGTCGGTATATTTGGACAGCACGGGGTAATGGGTCGGTGTCGTCCAGTATTTATCAGGCCATCCGTAAGTAACAAAAGTTATGCTGGCATTTAGCCTCACATTGTCACCCTCTGCAATGAAGGTGTTCACCAGGTCATTGGTAGGTGTTTCGAATTTTTTCCAGCCATCTCCGATGAACTGAGAGGGTATCCAGTTGCCTACGCTGCTGCTGTAGCCATCATATTGCAGTTCCCAGATAGACTCACTGTTGTTCTTGTGATTGATATCAAAAAGATCGGCATAGTTCGGCAGCAAGGTATAATGGGGGATGGTCTGGTCACAATAATAAGCCACGGAATCCCAGTTAACGGGCGACTTAGTGGCATAGACCTTGGCCAGCAGGGCATAAACGGCCCCTTTCGAGACAGTAAATTTGGAAGGGTCGGCGCCGACGTCACCCACGGTCGATTTGGCAAACCAGCAGTCGTTCAGGATGGCGGCGTATACCGAGTCAGGAGGAGCCGGCAAACCTCCGGAAGTTTTGATCAGCGTCTCGGAATTGGTTGGGTCCAGTGGAACCAGCACAAGCGGTATACTTCCCCAAAGCCTTACGGCATCGAAATATTGGAATGCACGCATGAAGCGGGCTTCTCCCAGGATCTGGCTCTTACGGGCGGGGGTCAGGGCCGGGTCCGTGCAGGCGCCGATCTGGGCGATGGCGGTGTTGGCATTCCCGATGACGGAGTAACAGTCACTCCAGTCGCGAGCGATATTTCCATTCAGACCGTTGAAGGTAAACAGGTCGATGGCCATGTTATCCGGGTTGTCCCCTCCGGCATAACAGTTATCGGAGAGTACGTCTCCATTGGTAATGCGGTCCAGCACGTTGAATTCGATGCCTGGTCCATACCCGGCTCCTTTGAAGGCGCCGTATACGCCCTGGATGGCGCTTTCGGCTCCCGATGCGGAGATAGAAGAATCGGTTGGTTTGGAAGTCACTACATCCGTTACGGGCCGCTGATCCAGCATTTTGGTACAGCCTGATAAAATCAGCACTGCCAATACCCCGGAGAAGGCGGTTATGTGCAATAATTTATTTTTCATGTTGAAGCATTTTATATCTAATAGAATGATACGATCGTTATTTTAAGCTGATATTTAATCCAACCATAAATAGCTTGGATTGGGGATAAGCTCCGTTGTCCAGGCCCAGGGAAATATTCCTCGCGTTGTTGTTATTGCTGGCGCTGCCATCCGGGTTTACCACGATGGGGTTGCCATTGGAGCTTACTTCCGGATCAAAGCCTTTATAACTGGTGATGGTGATCAGGTTGTTGGCCGATACATAAATGGAGGCCGCCGCCAGACCCAGCTTGTCGATCAGCTTCTGATCAAACCGGTAAGACAAGGTGATGGTCTTGAAACGCAGGTAGGAGCCATTCTCCAGGAAACGGGTAGAGATCAGTGAATTGTTGGCCCAATTTACGCCGGGAACATCCGTGATATCGCCTTTTTTCCTCCATCTCCGCAGGATGTCCGAGCTCTGGTTAGCGGAGTTGAGCATGGACATGGCCTCCATCCTGCCCACATTGTAGATCTTATTACCTTGTGAACCCTGGATGAATACCGTCAGGTCAAAGTTTTTATACGAGACATTATTGGTCATGCCATAGACAAATTTTGGCTGGGCGTTACCGATAAAACGACGGGAAGTAGGGGAAGGGTTGTCTGACAAGGTATCTGCATTGGTCTGATACATTTCATGTCCTGTTTGCGGATTCACTCCTTTGGCGATATAACCATAAAATTCTCCTAATCCATAACCTGTTGCCAGGGAAACGGCATGTTGGGGAGTACCTGCGCCATTTAAGGAGACGTCTCCATAAACAGGGGAAGCCTTGATGCCATCGATCAGGCCCGTCACTTTATTTTGATTGAAGGAAAGGGTAAAATCGGTGCTCCACCGGAAATCCCCTCTTACCACATTCTTGGTGGATATCAGGAATTCTTCCCCGATGTTCTGCATAGTTGCCCCGTTGACCGGTGCATCGGGATAACCGGCTTGGGCCGGCAGGGGAATTCTATATAAAATGTCCTTTGTTTTTTTGATGTAGAAGTCTCCCGAGAAGAAGATCCTGTTATTTAAAAAGCTGGCATCGACGCCGATATTCGTCTGCGTGCTTTTCTCCCAGGTCAGGGTTTCGGGTGCGATGGTGGAATTGATGACAGAGCCATTGGTAGCCGAATCGGTGCTGACCGTAATTTTGGACAGGGGCAGGTAATCATAACTGCCGATGCCTTCCTGGTTACCATTTTTACCCCAGCCGACCCGCAGTTTCAGTTCGCTGATAAAGTTGACGTTTTTCATGAATTCTTCGCCGGAGATGCGCCATCCCGCAGAGAAGGAGGGGAAGACGGCTGTCCGGTTGCCGGCAGCGAATTTGGAAGAATTGTCCGACCGTATGTTAGCCTGGAACAAATATTTGCTATCAAAGTCATAGGAGATCCTGCCCAAGTAGGAGATGAGGGCCCATTCGTCAATGGCCGTCGTTCCGGGGCGGTGGATGGAATCCCGGGCAAAGCTGGCATCCCAGGGCAGCAGCCGGTATTCGTTTGCCAGGTGCGAACCACCGATGGTCTGGCTATTGGTCCGGGAATCCTGTGCCGTCCATCCAGCCAGTGCAGTCAAATGGTTGAGTCCCCAGGTGTTGGTATAGGTCAGGGTCTGTTCGCTCAGCCATGTAAGTACTGTGGTGTTGGTCTGGGAATGATCGCTGGGGTTGGTAGTAGCAATATTCGAAGTGAGGAAGGGATCTACGAAGCTACGGGCCTGATCATTCTGGTAATCGAGACCAAAACGGGTCTGGAATACCAGCCCTTTGAATAGTTTCACGTCTGCGCCCAGGTTGGACAGCAGTCGATCGTTCACGAAATGCGTATACCTTCCCAGAATAGCGCCATAGGGGTTGGACCAGCCTTTCAGCCGATTGTAGCCGATACGTCCATCCGATTCGAATTTTGGAACGATCCAGGGAGTTTCCAAGGCTGACAGTACCACCCCTCCTTTAGCAACGCTAAGGTTGTCTGGTACTCCGTTGTTATGCGAACGGGATATCACCGTACTAGTAATAAAAGTCAGCCAATCATTTGCCTTTGTTGTCAAATTTACCCGACCGGTTAACCTGTCGAAGGTGGCCGGTTTAACAATGCCTTTCTGGGTGAGGTAGTTCAACGAAATATAGTGCTGGGTTTTTTCGGTGCCGCCGGCAACAGACAATTGATAGTTCTGTTGATTACCGGTTTGGAACACTTCTTTTGGCCAGTCGACATTGTTGGCATTCACCATCGAGTCGGTCACTGCCACTACCGGGGCGTTCAGTTCATTGGCATAGTCCTGGTATTGTTTGCCATTCAGTACTGATAACATTTTGGTCGGTTTGGAGATCCCGCCATAAGCGCTGAAGTTGATCCGGGATTTTCCGGCTGTTCCTTTCTTGGTCGTTATCACGACGACCCCGTTGGCGGCACGGGTACCATAGATGGAGGCGGAAGCCGCGTCCTTCAGGATAGAGATGGTTTCTATGTCATTGGGGCTGAAGGCCGATATATCCGTCAGGGGGATTCCGTCCACCACATACAACGGGTCATTCCCCGCGCTGATGGAAGAGGAGCCACGCACCCGGATGGTGAGGCCGGCACCCGGTTTACCGGAGTTGGAGACCACCTGTACACCGGCGGCTTTACCCTGGAGGGCTTCGCCTGCGTCTACGATGGGGCGGTTGGCGATATCGGCGGCCGTCACGGTGGATACGGCGCCTGTCAGGTCTTTTCTCTTTTGGCTGCCATAACCTATTACTACGACTTCGTCCAGTTTCTTATCCGATACCGTTAATTGCACATTGACGACATTCTGTCCGCCAACGGCAACTTCTTTATCTGAATAGCCGATATTTGAAAACACCAGGGTGGCATTGTCTTCGGCGGTCAGCGTATATTCTCCCTTATTGCCGGTGGAGACACCGATGGTAGTCCCTTTTACCCTAACGGTTACGCCGGCCAGGGGTTCGCCCCCCGTGCCTGTTACGACACCGGTAATACGAATGGGTTGCTTTTCTGGTCCGGTGGCAATAACCACTACCAGGTTGTTGTCAAGCACCTTATAGGCAAGGTCCGTTCCGGAAAAAAGATCTTTTAAAGCTGATTTGAGGTCTGAGTTGTTGAAATTGACGTTGACTTTCTTCCGAAGGGATGCCAGGTCATAGTTATAAAGAAACCGGAATTCACCTTTCTTTTCGATCTTGTTCAATACTTTGGCGATCTCTGCCTGCTGCATGTTCAAGGTAATAGAGCCCTGTGCACGGACATCCGCCCTCGCCTGCAGGATGCCAAACAGGATCAACAGAATGGAAAGCTTCATAATGACAACGAATTTAAAGAGCAATCGTAACCGCCCCCTCCCTATGGGGGGTTGCAAATTTTTCATACATTTATGATTAAGGATTATTAAATGGGAAACCTCTGACCGCCCTCCCAGTTGGTTATTGGTTTCCGTTTTCAACCTGAACGGGGAATGCGCTAACATTTCCCGTTTTTTATTTTGGTGGATCGTGGTCTTCAGCCACTATTATAATTATTTCCCATATAGTTCAATTTCGTTCCCTTTAATTTTATAGGTGAAATCGGCAGTTAGTTGCAAGGCATCGAGGGCATCCTGTATGGTCTCATTGGTAAAAGATCCTCCAAAACGATAGTTATAGAGGCGCTGGTCCTTAAAAAAGATCTTTACATTATACCAGCGTTCCATCTTTTCCGACAGCTCTTTAAAAGAGTCTCCGTTAAATACCAGCCTGTTATACATCCATCCGGTCTCCACTTTCTCGCTGTCCGGCACATTCCGGGGAATGCTGTTCACGGCAATATCGGGGGGAGCCGGGAAGGACCGGGCTTTCATCGAATCCGATAAGTGGGCCGGCGGCAATGGGGAGGAGAGGTGTTTGTTGAAGACCAGTTTTTCGTTGGCTTTGAGGATTACCCTGGGTGTATTGGGGTTGTCTTTTCGGGAGACTTCGATTACCCCTCTCAGCAAGGTCGTCTCTATCGTTTCATCCTGCGGATAGGATTTGACGGTAAAGGCGGTACCCAGGACCCTCACGTCGAGGGCGGAAGTATGTACGATAAAAGGACGCTGGAGATCTTTTACCACATCGAAATAGGCTTCTCCTTCCAGCTCTACTTCCCGGGAAGGACCGTCAAAATTGTGTGTATATTTTAAGCGGCTGCTTGAATTCAGCCATACCTGCGTGCCATCGGGCAACAGCAGTTTTGTCCTGGCCCCCGGCCTGGAGAGGACTTCTCCCCCCTTTACTTCTTTGAGATTGTCCGGCACTCCGGTACGGGCCCTGAACAGCCCCCATCCCAGCAGGACCACGGCGACAGCCGCGGCGGCATAACCCATCGTTCTCCGGAAAGGCCGCCGGATCAACCGGCCGTTATATTCTTCCGGCTCCGCTGTCTGGCCGGCTTCGGACCGCCCGATATCAGGCTTTTCCTGCGCCTCGTCGGCCAGCTCAAAATACCCCTGTTTTCCCAGATCTATGATCTTCCGCCACCGCTGTTCCAGGTCCGTATCTTCAAGCCCCGGTCCGGTTATGCTGTCAGGAAGTACTGTAAAATAAGAGTGGAGGATCTCCAGCAGGTAATGTTTGTCGGGGGATTGTTCCAATAATTGCTGCAATTCTTCCGCTTCGGGAGGAGAAGCTTCGCCCGACAGGCGTCGGGACATCAATACCCATAAGCGGTTGTTTTGTATCATATAGCAGGCTCTTACATTAAGAGGCTGGAAGCCTCTTGTCCGAAAGGACAGACATCAATTGAATGCGGGTGGTACATTATATTTCCAAAAATGGACCTCCCGCATTCCTAAAGACAAGGAAATAAAGGGCATCTACTAAAGGAAAGTTAAAAAAAAATGAAATTTCCTGGAAAAGCCGGTCGAATAAGGCCAGCGGCAGCTATTTTCGGGGGACTCCCTTTTGAAGGGAAAAGCCAAATTCCGACTCCAGGGCAGAGGCGATGCGTTTCACCGCAATGGCCATTTGCACATCGATGGTGTTGACGGATATATTCAGGATCTCGGCTATTTCTTTATACCTGAGCCCGTCTTCCCGCACCAGTTTAAAGATCATCTTACAGCGGGGAGGCAGGGCTTCCACCGCTTTTTGTATCTTTTTGTACATCTCCGCTGTGATGAGGATCTGTTCCGGTGTAATGGCAGACCCGTTCAGCTCGATCTGGATATGGTCAAAGGGCTCGGTGATGCTGGCCCTGGCTTTTTTTGACAGATAATTCAGCGCTGTATTCTTGGTGGCCGTATATAGATAGACCCGGAGGTTCCGGATGGAGGACAGTCCCTCTTTTTGCTGCCAGATCCTGATAAAAACGTCTTCCACGATCTCTTCCGCCGGCTCCCGGGTCTTCACGATCGCCAGGGCAAACTGATAGAGCCTTTTATAGAAAGAAAGGTATACTTCTCTGAATGCAGCCTGATCTCCCGCAGCGATCTGCTGCAGAAGGATCAATGAGTAGTCTCCTGAAAAAGAATTTTCGTTTTCCATGTATAGTGCTATCGTTCCCTGATTCCTACGGCAGACCAAAATTATTCAAACCTTTTTGAAATCAGGAAACCTAATTTTTATCCCTCTTATTGCTTACGCTTCAATTTATAACGAGAGCTAACACTTGTTAGTATTTTTCTAAAAAAAAGTTATCTTTGGTATTCAATATGCTGTTATATGTCCCTGCAGGAATTTGAAAAAATATTTCAGGATAAAGTGGACAATGACATCCGCATCGAGCCAAAAGACTGGATGCCGGATGCCTACCGGAAGACGCTGATCCGGCAGATATCCCAACATGCGCATAGCGAGATTGTGGGGATGCTGCCCGAGAGCAACTGGATCACCCGCGCCCCTACCCTTAAAAGAAAGGCGACCCTCATCGCAAAGGTGCAGGACGAGGCCGGACATGGCTTATACCTCTATTCGGCGGCAGAGACCATGGGTATTACCCGTGACGAGATGATCGGGCAGCTACATAGCGGGAAGGCCAAATATTCATCCATCTTTAATTACCCCACCCTGACCTGGGCAGACATGGGTGCGATCGGATGGCTGGTCGATGGAGCCGCTATCATGAATCAGGTTCCTTTATGCCGTGCCTCCTATGGTCCTTATGCAAGGGCCATGGTGCGCATTTGCAAGGAAGAAAGCTTCCATCAGCGGCAGGGATTCGAGATATTACTGGTCCTGAGCCGGGGAAGCCAGGCCCAGCGGAGGATGTGCCAGGACGCCATCGACCGTTGGTGGTGGCCTTCGGTTATGATGTTTGGCCCCAATGACGATGCCTCGCCTCATACGGCGCAAAGCATGCAATGGAAGATCAAACGGTTCACGAATGATGAGTTACGCCAGCGCTTCGTAGACATCTGTGCAGAGCAGGTGAAGCTATTGGGCATGACCCTCCCCGACCCTGATATGGTCTGGAATAAAGAAAAACAGCACTATGATTTCGGGGCTATTGATTGGGAAGAGTTCCGGCAGGTCATCAATGGCAACGGACCCTGTAATAAAGAAAGGATGGCGGCCCGGGTAAAAGCCCATGAAGACGGGGCCTGGGTAAGGGAAGCGGCCCTGGCCCATGCCAAAAAAAGAAAGCAGCGGGAAAGCAAGGCCGTCGCATAATTATAAATAAATAACGATATGTCGGAACAGCAATGGCCTCTCTGGGAAATATTCATCCGCAGCAAGCAAGGACTGGATCACAAACATGCCGGCAGCCTTCATGCCACGGACGCGCAGATGGCTATCGAAAATGCAAGAGATGTATATACCCGCCGGATGGAAGGGGTGAGTATCTGGGTCGTGGAAAGTAAATATATACATGCTTCCAATCCCGACGAGGCCTCTTCCTTCTTCGATCCGGCCAACGATAAAGTCTATCGCCATCCGACTTTTTATGATCTTCCGGACGAATTAAAGCATATGTAACAATGTCCCATCCTATTTCGCTCATCAACTTTACCTTACATCTCGCGGACGATGCCCTCATCCTGGGTCACCGTAACAGTGAATGGACAGGACATGGTCCTATCCTGGAGCAGGACATTGCTATCTCCAACATCGCACTGGACCTGATCGGCCAGGCTCGCAATTTCTATCAATATGCCGCGCGGCTCATCCAGGAATCCCCTCAATCGGAGAGAGAAGGGTGGATGCCCTTCACCGCCGGGGGGGAGACAACGGAAGATTCGCTGGCTTATCTGCGCGATGGCTGGGATTTTAAGAACTGTCTATTGGTGGAACAGGCCAATGGGGACTGGGCCCGGACTCTATTAAGACAATTCTTTTTCAGTGCTGCCCAATATTATTTATACGAACGTCTGCAATATAGTAAGGACACCCAGCTGGCGGCTATCAGCGAAAAAGCGTTTAAGGAAGTCGCCTATCATCTCCGTTGGAGCAGCGAATGGGTTATTCGTCTGGGAGACGGAACGGCAGAAAGCCATGCCCGGCTGGAAAAGGCCCTGGAGGAATTGTGGAAATTCACCGGAGAGCTGTTTGTCCCCGCGCCATACGAACAAGTGCTGATCCGGGAAGGTATCGGGGTAGACTTCTCCCTGCTGCAACCCAAATGGGAAGAAAAGGTAAGGGAAATCTTTATCGAGGCGCAGCTCTCCTACCCTGCCGAACGGGCGGGATTATCCGGCGGCAAAGAAGGCCGGCATACGGAGCAGCTGGGTTATATTCTCGCGGAAATGCAGTTCCTGCAAAGAGCCTATCCTGGCTGTGAATGGTAAGATTATGAACGACCCGTCAACAAAGAAAATATGGTCCTTATTGGAGGAAGTAAATGACCCGGAGGTTCCTGTCCTTTCCATACTCGACCTGGGCATCGTACGGGATGTAAAATTGGAGGGGAACAAGGCAACCGTCATTATTACTCCCACCTATAGTGGATGCCCGGCCATGGATGCCATCCGGATGAGCATACGAATGGTCTTATTGCAGCAGGGGTATAAGACGGTAGACGTTCAGACTGTGCTTTCACCGGCCTGGACTACCGACTGGATGACGGAAAAGGGTAAAAATAAATTACAGGCATACGGCATTGCCCCGCCGACGCCCGTGCAGCAGGTATGTCATCCGGGATTATTTCACCGGGAAGAAGCGATAGCCTGTCCCCGGTGTCTTTCGCACCATACTACCCTGATCAGCGAGTTCGGCAGCACAGCGTGCAAAGCGCTGTACCGGTGCGAGGATTGTAAAGAGCCGTTCGATTACTTTAAGTGCCACTGACGCTAACCAACTATTTTTGTCATTTATACGTCTAACTACCTTTCTATGTCTTCTATCTTATTCGAGATCCGCGACCATATCGCCTTTATTACCCTCAACCGTCCCGACAAGCTCAACTCGTTCAACCGGGAAATGGCCTTGCTGTTACAGGACAGGCTGGATGAATGTGCCCGTCTTCCTGAAGTGAGGGCTGTTTACCTGACGGGGGCTGGCAAGGGTTTTTGCGCGGGTCAGGATTTGGTGGAGGTCACCGCCCCCAATGGCCCCAGCCTGCATACCATCCTCAGCGAACATTATAATCCTATCGTAACCCGGATCCGCCAGCTTCCCAAGCCTGTTCTGGCAGCGGTAGGGGGGGTAGCAGCCGGTGCCGGCGCCAATATCGCCCTTTGCTGTGATGTTGTGGTGGCTGCCCGATCGGCCTCTTTTATCCAGGCCTTCTCCCGGATCGGTCTCATCCCTGACAGCGGCGGGACTTATTTCCTGCCCCGCCTGGTTGGCTGGCAGCGAGCCTCCGCCATCGCCATGCTGGGGGATAAGATCGGCGCCACCGAGGCGGAAGGAATGGGTATGATCTATAAAGTTTTTGATGACGGGGATTTTCCGGAGGCGTCCAAAGCGCTGGCCCTCAAACTGGCCGGGCTGCCCACCCAAGCCCTGGCGCTGACCAAACAGGCGCTTAACCAATCCCCCACTCATTCCCTGGAGGAGCAGTTGCAGCTGGAGGATACATTACAGCAACAGGCCTCGGCTACTTATGATTATTCGGAAGGGGTACAGTCCTTTCTGGAGAAAAGGGCTCCTATCTTTAAAGGAGCATAAAAAGATTTGTATGATCTATGCATTCAAAGGCATCCAACCCATCATAGACGCCTCCTCCTTTGTCCATCCGCAGGCTGCCGTCACAGGAAATGTCCGTATCGGGAAGAACGTATATATAGGCCCGGGAGCTGCTATCCGGGGAGATTGGGGGCTGATCATCATTGAAGACGGCTGTAATGTGCAGGAGAACTGCACCATCCATATGTTCCCCGGCACCACGGTATGGCTGAAAGAAGGGGCTCACATTGGCCATGGGGCCATCATTCACGGAGCTGTTATCGGCCGCAATTGCCTCATAGGCATGAACAGCGTTGTACTGGATGAGGTAGAGATCGGGGATGAATGTATCATCGGGGCTTTGAGTCTGGTCCGGACGGGGGACAAGATACCCTCCCGGAGCCTGGTCGTCGGCAATCCCGCCAGGATCATAAAGACTGTCAGCGAGGAGATGATCCGGTGGAAGACGGAAGGCACCGCCCTGTACCAGGCGCTGCCAAAGGACATGCAGGAGGGCTGGGGGCCTTGCGAGCCTTTACGGGAGGCCCCGGATGCGGGGGCGGAGCGGCAAGGGGAAGACGACGGGCTGGAGAATACCGGAACGGGGCGGCAAGGGGGGCAGCGCTATCAGCCCTGGAAGGGTTCGGGTCCGGCGGAAGAAGAATAAATTAAAAGCCTACCTTTGCGCCTCAATTGAAATTATACCGGGAGTGGAGAAATCAAATTTTGTCGACCAGATACGGGTTTTTTGCAGAAGCGGGCACGGGGGAGCCGGTAGCAAACATTTTGCGCATACCAAATATAATGACATGGCCGGCCCCGATGGCGGAGATGGCGGTCGTGGGGCCCATATCATCTTACGGGGAAGCAAACACCTGTGGACGCTGCTGCATCTGCGTTATTATAAGAACGTGCTGGCGGAAAATGGCGAGAACGGCAGCGGTAGCAACTGTACCGGCCGGTCCGGGAAGGATATCATTATCGAAGTACCGCTGGGGACCATTGCCCGGGATGAAGAGACCAATACGAAAGAAGTTGAAATACTGGAAGACGGACAGGAGATCATCTGGATCAAGGGTGGCCGTGGGGGGCTGGGCAATGCCCGTTTTGCCACTCCCACGAACCAGGCGCCGGAACATGCCCAGCCAGGTGAAGCCGGCTCAGAAGGCTGGAAGGTACTGGAGTTAAAGGTACTGGCCGATGTAGGTCTTGTGGGTTTTCCCAATGCCGGTAAATCCACCCTATTATCCGTTATGACGGCCGCCACTCCCAAAATTGCCGACTATGCCTTTACTACTATAACTCCCCAGTTGGGCATGGTGGAATACCGGGACGGCCGCTCTTTTTGTATGGCCGACCTGCCCGGAATTATCGAAGGGGCCGCGGAAGGCAAGGGCCTGGGACACCGCTTCCTGCGCCATATCGAACGCAACCCCATCCTCCTCTTCCTCATTCCCGCCGACAGCAAAGACCATGGCGAGGAATTCGAGATCCTGAAAAAAGAGCTGGAGAAATATAATCCCGAATTGCTCCACAAGCGATTTGTCATTGCCGTTAGTAAGAGTGACATGCTGGACGAAGAGCTGAAAGAGGCCATTTCCAAAGAACTTCCTCCCGGCATCCCACACCTGTTTATTTCTTCCGTCACCCAGCAGGGCATCCTTGTATTAAAAGACCTTTTGTGGAAGGTATTAAATGAGGATTAACAGAAAATTTATATTCCCCTATTGCATTTTAACAAAAGGCGTCGTACATTCGCAATAACACTACGTTCTTTTACGTTCTTCCATTCAGCGGCCTGCCATAAGCTGTTCTACGATTGTCTCCTCTTCCAATTCGCTTGCCCGATTGACCTGCCGTCAAAACTATTGCCTTCCCTTCGATTGTCCATCTGATCAAATTCCGGCGATTGTGTCTGTCAGGACGATTGTTCTGTCATAAAATGTTAATTATTAAAAACATTTTTATGAAGAGACTACTCATCGCCACGACCATCTTCCTTCTGGCCGCTGCAACAACGCAGGCCCAGTCCACTGCCGTAAAGGATCTTCCTAAAGAAGAGGCTATCCAGGTAAAATACCTTGGAACTCAGGATGATCTGGTAGTGTTCAACGTCACCTATAAAAATTCCGGCGGTTCGGCCTTCAGTCTGCTCGTAAAAGACCAGGACGGCAGTGAATTATACAGGAATGTCTACTCCGAAAAGGACTTTAACAAACAATTCAGGCTGCCAAGGGCCGACAGGAGCCGACTCACCTTTGTCATCCGGAATAATAAAGAGAGCGAGACCGTGAAGACATTCGAGATCAATGTCAACAGCCGTTATGTCGAAGACGTCGCCGTAAAAAAACTACAGTAATCCATTCATCCACCCATTTTTTTAACAGCAAAAACCATTATTATGAACCAGCTCATTTTAAACGCACAAAAAGCGCTGAGGCTCTCTGTCCTGACCCTGTCTTTGACCGCGGGAAGTCTGCTCACCCGGGCCGCCGCTAACGACCCTGTGGAGAAACACGAGGGCAGCGCCAGCACCGCGGAGGTCAAATACATCGGCAGCAATGAGGGCGACCCCTTATTCAATGTCATGTATAACAACACCACCGGCGCCAGATTCAGCGTAAAGGTATTGGACAACGAAGGGCATCAGCTTTTCCAGGGTATCTATACCGACAAGAAATTTGACAAGAAATTTAAAATTTCCGACGCGGGAAGTTATGGCAAACTCACTTTCGTCATCCGGAATTTCCAGGACAACTCCGTCCAGAGCTTTGAGATCAATTCCAATACCCGTATGGTAGAAGATGTAGAAGTAACGGAAGTAAAATAACCCGTGCCGGCGGCTGACGACCCCGGAAGCCCGCCGGTGGCTCTTTTGGGCATGTTAATATTTTTGCAGAGGTTTGCCCTGCAAAATATTAACCATATGAATCCAAAAAAGCTTCTCCTGACGATGGTCCTGTCCACTATCCTGTTTCGCGGCTTTGCCGATGAAGGCATGTGGCTACCGCTCCTGCTGGGTGAGCAGGTATATAATGACATGGTAAAAAAAGGGCTGAAGCTCACCAAAGAGCAGCTCTACAGCATCAACAAGGCTTCCCTCAAGGATGCCGTCATCATCTTTGGCCGGGGCTGCACCGGCGAGATCGTCAGCGGCGAAGGGCTGATCTTTACCAATCACCATTGCGGATATGAGGCCATCGCCTCTTCCAGTTCTATCGAGCACAACTACCTGCACGACGGTTTCTATGCCAAAAGCAAACAGGAGGAGATACCTGCCCGTGGCCTGTATGCCGACTTCCTGGTAAAGATCGAGGATGTAAGCAAAGAGGTGGAGGATTCCGCCAAAGGGCTGAATGGCGCTGAGAGGGCCGCCAAATTACGTACCGTGCTGGCAGCTATCAATGCCCGGTATTCCGACAGCACCAAAAGCATTACCGGCAAAGTAAGCCCCTTGTTTAAAGGCAACCAGTTTTTGGTCTTTGTCTATCAGCGTTATAGCGATATTCGCCTGGTAGGCGCTCCCCCGGAAAGTATTGGTAAGTTTGGCGGCGACACGGACAACTGGGAGTGGCCCCGGCACACCGGTGACTTTTCCATTTTCCGGGTTTATATGAGCAAGAATGGCCAGCCCTGCGAGTATTCTCCGGACGATATTCCCCTCAAGCCAAAATATTCCCTTCCCGTATCGCTGAAAGGGCTGAAAGACGGCGATTATGCGATGATCTATGGATACCCCGGCGGCACCAACCGGTATGAGACCTCCTATGGGGTGAAACAGAAGATCGACATTGATAATCCCACTCTGGTAAAACTCCGGGACCTCCGTCTGAAATACATGTTCGCGGAGATGAAAAAAGACCCCGCTGTCAAGCTGCAGCTGGCTTCCAATTATGCCGGTATTGCCAATTACTGGAAATTCTTCGACGGTGAATCCCAACAGTTGGTCAAATACGGTATTTATGATCAAAAGAAAGGACAGGAAGCCTCTTTTCAGCAATGGGCCGAGAACAAACCTGAATTTGAACATATTTTCAGTGATTGGGCCAAAGCCTATGACAAATGGCGTCCTTATTCCAAACATCGGATGTACCTGGCCGAGGGTATCTTCGGGAGCCCCCTGATCGCCTTTGCCTCGACCCTGCAGGACCTGGAGAACGCCCTGGTAAAACCGGGAGGCGGAGACCCTAAGAAAGCTCTCCAGGCAGCCAGTGAAGCCCGGAAGAATTTCCTGAAAGACGAGAACAAGGCCTCCGATCAGAATATCCTCGCCGCCGTCACGCAGCTCTATTATACCGATGTCGACCAGAACCAGCATCCTATTGGCTTCTATGAGGCGCTGAAAGCCAGCTTCGGCGACCTGCGCGGGGAAAATACCTATAAGCAATATGCGGCATCCATCTTTTCGAACACCATGATCTTCGACGATACCCGGTGGGCAGCTTTTGTCGCTCATCCCGACGCCAACCTGCTGCAAGACGACCCTGCTTATAAGCACGCCAATGCTTTTTTACGGAACTGGCAGGGAAAATACCAATCCTTTTATCAGGATTTCATGAGTACGAATAATGAGCTGGGCAGGTTGTATCTGAAAGGGATCCTGCAGATGGATCCTAAAAAAGTGCGTTATCCCGATGCCACTTTTACCATGCGGGTATCCTATGGAAATGTGAAGTCGTATAATCCCCGCGATGCGGTACATTATGATTATGTAACAACCCTGAAAGGGGTGCTGGAAAAATATGTACCCGGAGACTATGAGTTTGACCTGCCTCCCCGGCTGGTCGAACTGGCCAGGAAAAAAGATTTCGGGCAATATATAGATAAGAGTCGTAATGACCTGGTGGTCGGCTTTATAACGACCAACGATATCACGGGCGGGAATTCCGGCTCTCCGGTCCTGAATGCCAATGGCGAGCTGATCGGGCTGGCTTTTGACGGCAACTACGAAGCCCTTAGTCATAAGATTGCCTTCGATGCGCAGTATAACCGCACGATATGTGTGGACGTCCGTTATGTATTGTGGTGCATAGACAAGCTGGGAGGGGCTCCCAACATTGTCAAGGAGTTAAAGTTAGTAAGGGCTGTTCAATAAGAAAACAGCCCCGGTACTTTGTACCGGGGCTGTTTCTTTAGTTGGTAAGTTTCTTCAGCGTGGTGTTTTTGGAGGGGATCCCCACTAACTGGGAGACCTGTAAATAGTTCATTTTCTTCAGGTCATCTACCGTATAGGTGTTGCCTGACCCCGAGCCGGGAAGGCTGCTGATGGAGACTGAGCCGGGAACGATGACATAGCGGTAAAAGAAATTCTGGCTGAAATCATAGTAATACGACTGGAGCTCGATGGTGCCAACGGCCAGTAATTGCGCCATTACTTCCGAGACATTCTCCACGATCGTATCATTTTGGGAATTGACATATCCGATATATCCCAGTACCACCCCTTTACTTAATATCTTCTGGGTAAGCGCCGGAACGGTGAAATCCTCATAAAAAGAGGTGTCGCCCGCGTCCATGGGAGACATATTCAGGACTGTCCATTTGGAATATTGGACGCTGTCGGGGCCTGCAGGGCCTGCCGGACCTGTATCGCCTTTTTTACAACTCACGATCATAGCAAAAGAGGTAACTAGTGTCAGTAAGGAGAAAAGTGTAAGATTTTTCACAATTTTAAATTTTAAGGTGAATAATGATGTGGTGTTATGGTGTTTTTTGGTCGAATATTTAATGCCCTCTTAAAATTAACGATACGAGCGTACAAAGAGTGGGGTTGCCCCTTTATTTTTTCTTTGTGGGGGCGGCAGGCGCGGGGCTATTATCCTTCCAATGCCATAAATGCAAACAGGCATAGGTCCGGTAGGGGCTCCATTTCTTAGAGATGCGTAACAGGTCTTCCCTGAACGTCTTTTTATCCGTTCGGTCCAGTTTGTAGAGGCGGATCATCGCATTTTGGATGCCCAGGTCGTCCACGGCAAATACGTCTTCCCGCCCCAGCCCAAACATCAATAACATTTCCGCCGTCCACCTCCCTACTCCCTTTATCCGGGTGAGATATTCGATCACCTCTTCGTCGGTCATCTTAGCCAGACGGCGGTGATCCATCCCCTGCTCGATGGCAAACCGGGCCACGTTGTGAACATAACTGACTTTTGCATTCGAGAGCCCGATGGCCCGCAATGATTCGGAAGGGGTAGACAGGATCTCTTCCGCCAGCGGCACACGCCCCTCAAATAAATTCAAAAACCGCCGATGGATCGTGTCCGCAACTTTCGTGGATAGCTGCTGGCTCATGATGGAGGCGCAGAGATAATGATGAATATCTTTCTGTTTGCCAAGATGAAAAGGGTCTTGCTGACTGATGAGCTTTCCCAGCTTTTTATCCTTTGCCAGATGCGTGAGATATTCCAAGAAAAAGATTTTATAGTAAGTTAAGCAAAAGAATAACTTACACCCCCATCTTTTTCATCCTTTAATACAATCCCCAGCTGCAGTAATTGATTGCGGATCTTATCGGAAGTAGCATAATCTTTTTTTGTCCGGGCGTCTTTGCGGATATCGATCAACAGCTCTACGACACCGGTCAGCTTATTGTCGTCCCCCAGGGATTCCCCTTTTAGGCCCAGGATGTTCTCCAGATAGTCCCGGAATTGCTGTTTTACATACTTAAAACATTCGGACGACAAGGTATATTTTTCCAGGGCCCCCATCTTTAGAGAATTGATGCTGTTCACCAGGGAGAACATATTGGCCAAAACCTTGGCGGTATTAAAATCATCGTCCATGAACTCGTCAAATTCCCGGCAATATTTATAAAAATGCTCTTCGACTTCCGTATTGATCTCCTTAGCCGGGTCATGATCCATTTTCTCCAGCTCCTGGTAGGCCTCCCACAATCTCTTCATTCCCTTCTCCGCTGCCTGTAAAGCCTCATTACTGAAGTCCAGGGTGCTGCGATAATGGGTCTGCAGGATAAAGAAACGGATGGTCATAGGTGAATAGGCCTGCTGCAATAACGGGTGGCTGCCGGTGAACATTTCCGTGAGCCGGATCTGGTTGCCATAGCTCTTGCCCATCTTCTTTCCGTTGAGCGTGATCATATTGTTGTGCAGCCAGTAGCGGGCGGGAATATGTTTGTTGCAGATCGTGCTTTGTGCGATCTCACTCTCGTGATGGGGGAATTGCAGGTCCATACCTCCTCCGTGGATGTCGAATTGCTCCCCCAGGTATTTGGTGCTCATGGCGCTGCATTCGATATGCCATCCGGGGAAACCTTCTCCCCAGGGACTCTTCCATCGCATGATATGTTCCGGGGGTGCGGCTTTCCATAACGCGAAATCCTGCCTGTTCCTTTTCTCGTCCTGTCCGTCCAGCTCGCGGGTTGTCTCCAGCAGGTCATCCAGGATCCTTCCGCTCAGCTTGCCGTAAGGATATTTTGCGGCATATTTTTTTACGTCAAAATAAACGGAGCCATCTACTACATAAGCATATCCTTCTTCCAGGATCTTTTCGATCATGCCGATCTGTTCGACGATATGGCCTGTCGCCGTGGGTTCTATGCTCGGTTCGAGGTTATTAAACTGCTTCATGGCCCAATGGAAGAGGTTGGTATATTTTTGCACCAGCTCCATCGGCTCCAGTTTTTCGATCAGGGCTTTTTTGGCTATTTTATCTTCTGCATCCCTGCCCTCTTCTTCAAAATGGCCGGCATCGGTGATGTTGCGCACATATCTCACTTTATACCCCAGGTGCAGGAGGTAGCGATAGATAAAATCGAACGTTATGAATGGACGGGCATGACCTAAATGACTTTCCCCGCTAACTGTGGGGCCGCACACGTACATGCCGACATGGCCGGGGGTAAGGGGTGTAAAAACTTCCTTCTGACGCGTATACGAATTATGGACTTTTAGTGCGCTCATATTCTGACATTCAATAATAAGGGTGCTAAGATACAAAGCTATCGTAGAATTATTGCTATCAGAATTGAAGCGTTAATATTTGCATTCCAGCGATGGCCGGAACGGATGAACCGTCCGGCCATCGAGTCTAATGATGGCCCCTTCGGGGCAAAATGCCTACGGCATTTTCAGGTCCGCCATCACCGGATTATGATCCGAATAAGGGAGGGGGAATTTCCGGCATTGCAGCACTTCCAGCCGGCGGTCTGAGAGGATATAGTCGATCCTCAGTGTGGGCGATAAATTCACATAGGTACGGCCGATACCGAAGCCTTTCTGTATAAATGCATCCTGCCACCCACCCCGGATTGTAAAATAGGTAAAGGAGTTCGGGATATCGTTGAAATCCCCGCAAATGATGCCCGGATAAGGGCTTTTATCGAGTGCCCCCCTCACCTCTTCTGCCTGGTCGCTCCGGTGCCGGTAGGCGATCCGCAGTTTTTTTACAATAGACCTGCTAGCCTGCAGGATACTGTCATCTACATTTTTGATGATCTCGATATCATGAAAATCTTTATGCCGGAATAAGACGGATTGCAGGTGTGTCGTAAAAACCCTTATCCGGCTGCCGGCTACATCGATATCCGCGCCGATAAGGCTTTCCGTGTCCCGGGGACCATCCCGATGGGTAAAGCGCAAAAGAAAAGTATCTACGATAGGGAACCGGGAAAAAATGATCACCCCTGCCTCATACATGCCGTCGTACCGTCGATAATCACGCGAAAAATAATAATAAGGATAATGGAGCTGTTGCTGGATGTACGGGATATTCGGGGCGAATTCCCGGGTATTATGCGATTCGAAGAATTCCTGGAAACACAATACATCGGCTTGCTGGTCCCGGACAAATTCCATCATGCCCGAACGGTGGCCCGGAACTCCTCCTTTTTTGGTCATGAACTCATCCCAGCTACGTACATTCCAGGTGAGGACCCGAAGGGAGTGAGGGGGTTTTTGCGGGGTAAAATGCTGTCCGGGGTGAAAAGCAAAAAAGCTATGGATATTGGGCCATCCGGCCAGGAGAGCGATGAGGGAAAGCCAGGCCCAGGCCCGGCGGCAGGGAATGAACAGCCAGAACACGAAAAACAGGAGGACGATAAGCAGTAACAAAGGGAAGATGAGCCCTAACATTGAAATAATCCACCATTTCCCCGGGTGCAAAAATACATTGGCACAAGCCAGGAGGAAAAGAAGGACCGCAACAATGTTCAAAATGATGAACAGGCGCCGGGTAAAATGTCGGAGAGTCGCCATGGATAACCCCTAAGTTACAAATCTTCTTCGTCAGCGGCCCGTTTCAGGATCTCTTTTTCCTCATCGGTTAGAAACCGGTAGCCCTGCTGATTGATCTTGTCCAGGATCTCGTCGATCCTTTGCTGGGTCACATTCGGGATCTTTTTGAAAGGCTGGGTGCCGGAGACTTTGTAATAAAATTCATCCTTGGGCGACCGGCCTTTTTTTTTCCGGTCGGGGTTGAAAAGATTGTTGCACCAGTCAAAAAACTGATTGATCCAGACGCTGCCGTCATGCCCCCTGCGCAGCCTGTAAATAAAAAAGAAGCCGGCAGCGCCGCCGGACAGGTTGGCGATATAGGCGCCTGAGTCCCCGTAAGAAATGCTGGAAAAATTAATGAGCAGGTAGACGAGGGTCAGGATCCAGAGAGGGATCCCTCCATTGATCATGGGGAAGATCCGGTAATCGGGAGCTACGGTGGTGGTAGCTATCGCTACGGCTATCACGGCCGGGTTGGCGCCGGCCATAAAGGCGGTATGCAGTTGACCTTGCAGCCCGGGCACGATGGCATAACCCAATACGAAAAAGATAGCGCCGGCTATTCCTCCGTAGAGGTAGATGGGCACCAGCTTGCGGTTGCCGGTAAGGTCCTGTAATACATAACCGAACACCCAGAGCCAGAACATATTCGCAATAAACCGGAAAACCAGCTGATCCGAAAACATATAGGTCAGCACTGTCCAGGGCCGGGTGGACAGTTTGTCCAGGCTGGCCGGAAGGACAAACCAGTTTAATATATTGCTGTAAAAAGCATCCGGATGAAGCGACTGCAGTAGGTAGATAACATAGATAAACTTCAGGATCACGAATAGCACGGCGTTGACCACGACCAGTTGGATCAAAGCATTGCCATCATCCCCCAGGGTCAATTTTTTACGATAGCTATCTTCCATTACACGCATAAAGTTAATTGTCTACTCCCTCTTAACAGTTTAATATCGTAAAGAGTTTAGTAAAAATTGCGTCGGTTACTACGATTCCAGTAGATAACCAGCAAAAGCCCTACCGCTGCACCTCCCAAATGGGCCCAATGCGCCACATTATCGCCCGCCGAACTGCGGATGCCGGAGAACAACTCTATGGCAGCATACCCTATCACCGCCCATTTGGCCTTGATCGGTACGAAAAAATACAGGTAAATCAGACTGTTGGGGAAAAGATATCCAAAAGCGGCCAGGCAGCCGAATACGGCGCCCGAAGCGCCTACCGTGGCTTCATTAAGCTTAAACGTGGAAGAATAGAGAAGTTCCTGCTGCTGATCAGCCGATAATTGATGAAACATGTCCGCGATTGGCGCCATTTCATAGTATAAGACCGCCAAATGACAGATGCCCGCACCAATTCCAGTAATCATATAAAAAACGAGGAATCGCTTGCCTCCCCAGTAATTCTCCAGGATAGCGCCGAACATCCATAAAGCGAACATATTGAAAAAGATGTGGTCCCATCCTCCATGCATGAAGAGATAGGTAATCAACTGATGCGGACGGAAATACACGGAGTGTATATCATGCAGCGCGAGCAAATTATACATCTTTTCCTCAATTACCGGTCCTAAAGTCTGCTGAGCGAGAAACACCAATACATTGATAATGATCAGGTTCTTAATAACTGGCGGTATCATCTGAAAACTGCCCGGGCGAAATTCTGTCATACGCTAATCCATTAAATAATTAATGCAAATTACTATATTTTGAAGGAGTGGGGGACCGAATTACCTTAATTTTAGCTGTACCACATTCTCAATATGATGGGTATGCGGGAACATATCCACGGGACGGACCTTAGTAACGGCATATTTTTCATCCAGCAGCTGAAGGTCCCTGGCCTGGGTCGCGGGGTTGCAGCTCACATACACCACCGTCGGCGCCGCTGTCTCCAGGATCTTTTTCACCAGCTTTTCATGCATTCCTGCCCTGGGAGGATCCGTAATGATGACATCCGGCCGGCCTTCCCGGACAAAAAATTCGTCGTTGCAGACATCGGTCACGTCGCCGGTGAAAAAACGGGTATGCCCGATGCCATTGAGGGCCGCATTTTCCCGGGCGTCATCAATAGCCTCTCCTATCACTTCCACCCCCACGATGCGGGCAGCGAGGCGGCTGCAAAAAATCCCGATGCTGCCGGTTCCGCAATAAAGGTCATACACCGTCTCTTTTCCACTGAGCTCCGCAAACTCCCGGGTCACCTGATAGAGGCGCTCGCCCTGGCGGGTATTGGTCTGGAAAAAAGACTTGGGGCCCACTTTAAACCGGAAGTCTTCCAATTTTTCTATCACATACCCTTTCCCATGGACCACCCGGGGTTCGAGATCCGAAATACTGTCATTCCATTTGGGGTTGATCGTATAGAGCAGCGTGGTAAGATGGGGGAATTTTTGCAGGATCCGGTCCTGTAATGCCGACCAGGCAGCCGCATCTTCATAGCCAAGGACAATATTGGCCATGATCTCTCCCGTGGTGCAGATCCGCAGCTGCATCGTGCGCAGCCATCCCTCGTGTGCCTTGATGTCATAAAAAGAAAGCTGCCTTTCCAGGGCGAAATCCCTTACCTCCTTACGAAGAAGATTGGTAGGCTCTTCCTGCAGATGACAGATATCGATATCCACTACTTTGTCAAACAGGCCTTTGGCATGAAAACCCGCCACATTCTGTTCGGAGGTGACGTCCGGGTTATGCAGCTCTCCCGGCAGCAGGAAGCGCCGGTTGGAAAAAGTATATTCCATCTTATTCCGGTAAAGCGTGGATTGGGGCGCCCCCAGGATAGGCATCAGCGGAGGTAAGGCCACTTTCCCTATTCGTTCCAGCACATCGGCGACCTGTTTTTCCTTGTACTGCAATTGCTTTTCATAAGGCAACATCTGCCAGCGACAGCCTCCGCATACGCCGAAATGCGAACAAAAGGGCTGCACCCGGTCCGGAGAATACTGATGCCAGGCCGTAATAAACCCTTCGGCCCAGTCTTTTTTATTTTTGAAAAGTTTAACATCTACAATATCCCCGGGTATGGCATTTTCGATAAAGATCACCTTACCGTCCACTCTTGCGATGGATTTTCCTTCTGCGGCATAATCCTGAACAAGGATCTGCCTGAGCTCTATTGTTTTATTTTTTCTACGCACAGCGGCAAAAATAAGATATTCGCGAAATGGCCCGGTTTGAAGAAGCAAATAGTTTATTTAATTTAGTGGCGTATGAGTAAAATCCTTTTGTCCCTGGTAACCTGTCTTTTTCTCCTTCGTGCCAATTCTCAGAATGGGTATCAAATTCAACTCACCCTGAAACCCTATAAAGAAGGTAAGATCTATCTGGGGTATTATTACGGAAAGATAAAAGCCCTCGCCGACTCGGCGATGCTGGATGGTAATGGCAGAGCAACTTTTTCCGGAAAAGAAAAACTGCCGGGCGGCGTCTATTTTATCGTTTCCCCCCGTAAGGCGATCCTCTTCGAATTGCTGATAGATAACCAGCAACAGTTTTCCATCTCGGCCGACACGGTGAATCTGCCCGGCAGCATCACCTTCACGGGGTCTCCGGACAATACTGTTTTTCAGGCGTATACCAATTTTACCAATGCAAAGGGAAGTGAGATCGTCGCCAGTCAGAAAGAGCTGGCGAATATGCATAACAAGACCGACTCCGCCCGGCTTCGTGAAAAGATAAAGAAAGACAATGCGGAAATCCAATCCTACCGGGAAAATATTACCATCAAATATCCTAACTCCCTGCTGACGACCCTGTTCCACACCATGAAGGAGCCCGTGGTGCCCCCGGCGGCTCAACAGCCCGGCAAAAAATACGACAGCCTCTTTGCCTACCGTTATTTTAAAGCCCATTACTGGGATAGCATTTCCTTCACGGACGAGCGTCTTACCCGGACTCCTGTTTTTGAGCCCCGTCTGGATAAGTACTTCAGGGACCTGGTGCCTCCCGAGCCCGATTCCATCGAACGGGAGGCGGACATGATGCTGCTGCAATCCCGCGTCAGCAAACCCCTGTACCAATTTCTGCTCGTCTACTTTGTGCAGAAATACGTAAACCCGGAGTACATGGGGCAGGATGCCGTTTTTGTACACCTCTTCGAAAAATATATCAACACCGGCCAGGCCGAATTTTTCACGGAAAAATACCGGCAATTTCTGAATAACCGCGCTTATAGCCTGATGGCCAACCTTATCGGACAGCCTGCCGCCAACCTGCTAATGGTGGACACTACCGGCAAACCCCGGCCTTTGTATGAAGAGCAGGCCCCTTTCATCGTGATCTGTTTCTGGGACGCGACCTGCGGGCACTGTAAAGAGATCGTGCCTAAAGTGGATTCCATTTTCCAATCCAAATGGAAGCAGGAGGGGGTGAAACTATACGGAGTTATGGTCGACGGAGGCCAGGAGGCCTGGTTACAATTCATTAAGGACCACAATTTAAGGGACTGGATACACGTTTATGAACCTAAGGCCCAGCAGGAATCCGACGAGGCGGCGGGGAGACCCGGTTATAAGCAATTGTACGATGTCTACCAGACTCCTATCCTGTACCTTTTGGACAAAGACAAACGCATCATTGCAAAAAAACTCGGGTACGAACAACTTGACCAGGTCATTAATCTGAAACTTACGCATGCAAAATCCAATTGATATGAATCAACTTTTGCGAAAGCTGATCCTCATTCCTATCTTATTCCTATTCATTTTTTCAGGGCTTAGTGCCCAGACCCTGTTTACCTGTGGCAGCACGGCTGTGAGTAAAGAAGATTTCCTGAAAGCTTACAATAAAAATAATACGGGCGAAAAGGCCACCGAAAAGACCTACCGGGATTACCTGGATTTATATATACGTTATAAGTTAAAGGTTAAAGCTGCCTATGACATGCAGCTGGATACCCTGCCCGGTCAGCGGGCTGAGCTGCAGAACTTCCGGTCCCAGGTAGCGGAAAATTATCTGAAAGACGAAGAAAGCCTTGATAAGATGGTTGGCGAGGTCTTTACCCGTGGCCAGCGGGACATTCACCTGGCCCATATCTTTATCGCGCTGCCCAGAAATCCCCTTCCCGCCGATACGGTAAAAGCTTATGAAAGGGCCATGGAAGCCTACAATTCTTTAAAAAAAGGGGGGGATTTTGGAGAGATCGCCCGTCTTTATTCCGGTGATCCCTCTGCCAGGGACAAGGGGGGGGATATCGGGTATATCACCGTTTTTTCCCTGCCCTATGAGCTGGAGAACCTGGCCTATTCCACCCCGGCGGGCAAATTTTCAAAACCCTACCGCAGCAAAGCCGGTTATCATATTTTCTTTAACAAAGGAGAAAGGAAGGCCCTGGGAAGGATAAAAGTCGCCCAGATCCTGCTGTCCTTTCCCCCCGGCGCCCCGGAAGCGGGCAGAAATGCCGTCCGTCTACGGGCTGATTCCATCTATGAAAGTCTCCTGAAAGGCGCCGATTTTGCCGGGAAAGCTCAAACATACAGCGGGGACAATCTAACCTTCCAGAACGGTGGGGAGATGCCCGAGTTCGGCATCGGGAAATATGATTCCGTCTTTGAAGCGGCCGCTTTTGCCCTTGACAAAGACGGCTCTATCAGCCGGCCTGTCCCCAGTCTCTTTGGTTATCATATCATCAAACGGTTATCGAGAACCCCCTTTCCCGGGCAGTTCAATAAAGAAACGGCCGCTTACCTGAGACAACAGGTGATGAGCGACCCCCGGATCGGGCTCTCCAGAAAGGCTTTTTTGAAAAAGATCCTTCAGGAGATCGATTGGAGGCCCTCCCCATTTTCCGAGGAGGACTTATGGGCCTTTACAGACAGCGCCATGCTGAACATGGGTCTCTCCTCGTTCAGGGGGCTTAGTTATTCCACTACCCTGTTCTCTTTCACCAAACAACAATATTCTCTAAAAGAATGGCTGGATTATGTCAAAACGGTAAGGGCGGCAAGGGCCACGCCCGGGAACAAGACGAATAAAGAGCTGTTTGAGCAATACAAAGAAAAAGTTGCCCTGGAATATTACCGCAATCACCTGGAGGAATACAATAAGGATTTCGCCTTCCAGCTGACGGAGTTTAAAGAAGGCAATCTGCTTTTTGAGATCATGCAAAGGAAGGTCTGGGACAAGGCTTCTACGGACAGTGCGGGCCTGCGGAATTATTATGAGTCCCATAAGGACAAATATTGGTGGGACTCCAGTGCGGATGCCCTTATATTTACCTGTAATAATGAAAAGACGGCGTTGGCGATACAGTCTTCCCTGATGCCTGGCGCCGTCAACTGGAGAAAGGTGACGGACAGCGCCGGAGCCTCTGTACAGGCCGATTCAGGGCGTTATGAGCTGTCGCAGATCCCGGGCGCCTATGTCCCTTCTTTAAGCTCAGGGGCCTTTACCCCCATCGTCGCCAACAAAGGAGATAATACCGTAAGCTTTGCTTATTTCCAGACCAGGTATTTTAATCGGTCTCCCCGTAATTATAAAGATGCCCGGGGGTTTGTCATCAATGATTATCAGACTTACCTGGAAGACCAATGGATCGCCGATCTCAAAAAGAAATATCCTGTCACTATCGGGGAGAAGGTATTTGCCAGTCTGCCGAAGTAGGTTCCTAAAAGGTCGCTTTCACTACATTCCAGATGACCTTGGGTTTGCCCAGGGTATAATAATGCAATACGGGCACCCCGGCCTTTTTTAATTCCCGGCTCTGGTGTATCAGCCATTCCGTACCGACCTTCTCTACTTCTTCATCCGTTTTGCATTTCATGATCTCATTCGAAAGATCGGTAGGGAGGTCTACGTGGAAAACCTTCGGCAGCATGCTGAGCTGTTTCCTGTTGGTGATGGGTTTCAAGCCCGGTATGACCGGGACATGGATGCCTGCGTCCCGGCAGGATTTGACAAAGTCAAAGTATTTTTGGTTGTCGAAGAACATCTGGGTGGTGATATATTCAGCCCCCGCGTCTACTTTAGCTTTGAGATACATCAGGTCCGTGTCCAGGTTGGGCGCCTCGAAGTGTTTCTCCGGATAGCCGGCGACCCCGATACAGAAATTGGTCTTTCCCCCATTTTTGATATCCTCTTCTATGTATACGCCATGATTGAGCGAAGCCACCTGTTTCAGCAGGTCGATGGCGTACCGGTGTCCGTCGGGCTCGGGTTCAAAGGAGGATTCATTTCTGGCTGCATCTCCCCGGAGAACCAGCACATTGTCCACCCCCAGGAAATGGAGGTCTATCAGCGCGTCTTCTGTCTCCCGTTTGGCAAAACCACCACAGATCAGGTGCGGGACCGCATCTATCTGGTAATGGTTCATGATTGCCGCACAGATGCCTACGGTGCCGGGTCTTTTGCGGACCTCCACTTTTTCAAAGGTACCGTCAGCCTTTTTCTTGAACATAGTCTCGCTGCGGTGGTAGGTGACATTGATAAACGAGGGCCTGAACTCCATTAAGGGGTCCAGATGCTCATAAATGGAACTAATGGTCTTCCCTTTCAGCGGAGGGAGTATCTCGAATGAAACAAGGGTGCTTTTTGCCTCCTGTATATGCTCTATAACCTTCATAATTTCGCAAACATAATAGATAAGTCTTAAAACACCTATAAATTTCCCAATGGAAGCTTGTAGCTTGGTGCCGGCAGCTTATTTTTGCCCTATGAGCCTGACCATTCATTCCCAAGACCTTGTTAAGAGCTACCGTAGCCGGACCGTGGTAAATCATGTCTCGGTAAAGCTGGAACAGGGGGAGATCGTCGGATTGCTGGGGCCTAATGGAGCCGGTAAGACCACAACCTTTTATATGGTGGTGGGATTGATCAAACCGGATGAGGGAGATGTATTCCTGAATGACACCAACATCACCCGCCTGCCCATGTACAAAAGGGCTCAGATGGGGATCGGCTACCTGCCTCAGGAGGCTTCCGTGTTCCGGAAGCTCAGTGTGGAAGATAACATAAAAGCCGTGCTGGAAATGACGAAGCTGAGCCGGAAGCAACAACGGGAAAAGCTGGAAGCCCTGCTGGATGAATTTCATCTGCATCATGTTCGGAGGAACAACGGAGATTCGCTCAGCGGGGGGGAAAGAAGGCGGACGGAAATAGCCAGAGCCCTGGCGGTAGACCCCAAATTTATCCTGCTGGACGAGCCTTTCGCCGGGGTCGATCCCATTGCGGTGGAAGATATCCAGAGCGTTGTGGCCCGTTTAAAATTCAGGAATATCGGCATTTTGATCACCGACCATAATGTAAATGAGACCCTTTCCATCTGCGACCGGGCCTACCTTCTGATAGATGGGAAAATATTCAAACATGGTACGGCTGAAGAGCTGGCTGAAGACGAGCAGGTCCGGCGACTCTACCTGGGACGTAATTTTGAGCTGAAAAGGAAGGATTACCTTTACGAAGAAGCCAAGCAACGAGGGGAAAAAAACGCCACGGGCGTTTTGCCCGAAGGGCAATAATGAGATTCGAAAGCCCGGAAGTCCATCTTCCGGACTTTCGCTCTAAGGCTACCCCACTCCGGCAAACTATTTCGTCATGTCCCGATCATTCTTTATTTTGCCAGAGATGAAGTTACTTAGCCCGGCCATATCACGACTTGCCAGATTCCGCCTGTGGCGTATCGAACAGTGGATGCAAAACCCGGTCGCGGTACAAAGGGAGGTCTTGCAGCACCTGGTCACTTCTGCGCAGTACACAGAATTTGGCCGGAAATACAATTTTTCCAAAATTTTCTCTCTCCGGGAGTTCAAACAGGCTGTCCCCATTCATGAATACGATGATCTAAAGCCTTATATCCAGCGCATTATGCAGGGGGAACAAAATATATTATGGAATACCCCCATCACCTGGTTTGCCAAGAGCAGCGGCACTACCAGTGATAAGAGCAAGTTCATCCCCGTAAGTGAAGAGAGTCTGCAGGATGGTCATTATCAGGGAGCCAAAGACGTCTTGTCCCTGTATTATAACTTCAACCCCGAATCGGATCTGCTGACTGGCAAAGGGCTGGTCATTGGCGGCAGCCATACCATCAACCAGGTAAATGAAGAGGTCCATTACGGAGATCTCAGCGCCGTCTTGCTACAGAATACACCCTTCTGGGGCCATTGGCTGCGAACGCCGGAACTCAGCATCGCCCTGCTGGATGAATGGGAAGATAAAATTGAAAGGCTGGCCCGGAACACCATTTCAGAGAATGTCACTTCTATTTCCGGGGTGCCTACCTGGACCCTGGTATTGATGCGGCGTATCCTGGAGATCACCGGCAAAAATTCTCTGGCCGAAGTGTGGCCTTCCCTCGAACTGTATATCCATGGGGGCGTATCCTTCACTCCTTATCAGGAGCAATTCCAAAAGCTCATCGGAAAGGATATCCATTACCTTGACATGTACAATGCCAGTGAAGGATTTTTTGCCGCACAGGCCAGTCCCAACGACGACGGGATGTTATTGTTCCTGGACCATGGCATCTTTATGGAGTTTATGCCGGTGGAAGAATATGGAAAGCCCAACCCGGAGACCATCGGTTTGCAGGATGTGGAATTGGGTCAGCAATATGCCCTTGTCATTAATACCAACGGGGGGCTGTGGCGATACCTGCTGGGTGATACGATCCGGTTCACGTCAAAAGCTCCTTTCCGCATTAAGGTCAGCGGCCGGCTCAAACATTTTATCAATGCCTTTGGAGAAGAAGTGATCGTGGACAATACGGACAAGGCCATAGCCATAGCCTGTCAGCGAACGGGTGCCATCGTAAACGACTATACGGCCGCGCCGGTTTACTTCAGCGACAAGGGCAATGGGGCGCATGAGTGGCTGGTGGAATTTGAAAAAGAACCGGAAAGCCCTTCCACATTCATCTACGAGTTGGACAAGGCTTTGCAAAGCATCAATAGCGACTACGAGGCCAAGCGATACAAAGATATTGCCCTGAGCATGCCTGTGCTGCATGTATTGGAGAAAGGCATCTTCAGTACCTGGCTGAAAAGCAAGGGCAAATTAGGAGGACAGCATAAAGTGCCCCGTCTTTCCAATGACCGGAAATATGTGGAGGAGATCTGCGCCCTGATACCCGCCATGAGTTAGGCTTCTTTCCTGATCAGCAGGGTCAGTATGATGAGGCTTACGAAGGAAGAGGTATAGAACAGGTACAGGTAGGGCACATCGATGAAACAATAAAAGATCACCAGGCTAAGCTTCAGGGCTGCCAATGGGATATTGGCTACCTGCCGCACCTTCCCTTTCAGGCGACAAAATACGACGAATAAAAAAGGTACAGCAAAACTGAGCGAGATCAGGGTATGATGCAGTAAGGGTATTCTTTTAGGCCCGAAAAAGATGGCCAGTCCCGGTGCGGCGGAAAATACTTCGGGGCTGTCCTTCCATACCCGGCCCGCGAACGAAATATAATTGCCGGGTAAACTCACCAGCCGTATGAAAGTCTGCCAGCCGACAGGCACCAGGAACAGGAGCACAAAGGACAATAACCCGGTGGCGCTGAAAATCAGGATCTGTTTCCATTTTTTTTCCAGCATCAAATAGAGGAGGTAGGCAGGTATCCATCCTACAAGGGAATAACGGCTCAGCATACACAGCGAGACGGTGACACCGATGAAAAAGGGGTTCCCTGATATCAATGCCAGCACCAACAGCACATAATAAGCGATGACCACCCCTTCTTCCGAGACGCTGATAATGCCGGGTGTATTATCCGCCAATATCCACCAGAACAGGAGGAAGGCCAGTACTCCTGTAAAAAAGGAGAGATAACGGTGGCTGTTCGGCCGGTAGATGAACAAAAAGACGCTGAAGGCGAATAGGAGACCTGTCATGGTAATCCAGCGAATATCGATACCCATCGCAATGGCCGGGACATAGGGCAGCCACATGGCCGGCAGATAAATGGGTTGTATCCCATTCCAGATCCAGGGAATAGTGTCATATACCTGCCGGTGATGACCCGCGACAAACCGGTCCCCCATTACCTTAATAATAGGCAGCATATCTGCGTTGCTGATGTCGATGGGAATTTCCTCGAACCAGTATTTACACCAGGAATACATGGCAAGGGCTATCAGCCCGATGATGATAAGCCTGTAATGGTTGACATGTGTATTCCATCCCGACAAGCCCTGGCGCGGCATTTGTACAACGGGAAAGGATAATAGCAGAACGGCAAAACTGATGCCGGACAAAAAATAAAGGATGGAAAAAACGGGGGCCCAGCCGGCGAATTTTTCAAACCAGGTAACGCTAAGGGTCTCCGCCGCAAAAGCTATCAGGATGGCTGTCAATAAATATTTCTGGCGGGGCATAAGAATGCAAATAAATATATTTTTTCACCAACAACCGAACGAGTTTATATATTTGAGAAAGTTTACGGAAAAAACCAGAAAAAACACTAAATCCAACATGAAATTATTAGAAGGAAAAATTGCTATTGTGACAGGCGCGAGCCGTGGAATTGGCGAGGCCATCGCGGTTAAATTAGCTGAACAGGGCGCACAGGTCGCTTTTACCTACCTCAGCAGTGATGAAAAGGCGAAGATGCTGGAGGATAAATTGAAGGGACTGGGGGTAAAGGCAAAGGCTTATAAAAGCAATGCCGGGGTCTATGCAGAATGCGAGACCCTGGTGAACGATGTATTGAAGGAATTCGGAACTATAGATATCTGTGTGAACAATGCCGGTATCTCCAAAGATAATTTATTGCTGCGCCTGACGCCCGAGCAATGGGATGAGGTAATAGACGTCAATCTTAAGAGTGTCTATAATATGACCAAACAGGTCATCCGTCCTATGATGAAGGCAAAAAAAGGCTCTATCGTCAATATGAGCTCTATCGTCGGCATCCGGGGAAATGCAGGGCAGAGCAGCTATGCCGCTTCAAAAGCCGGGATCATCGGATTTACGAAGTCCATCGCCCATGAGCTGGGCAGCCGCAACATCCGGTGTAATGCCATCGCTCCCGGTTTTGTAGAGACGGATATGACCCATTACCTCAAAGACGGGGAGGGCTCCAAGGCCTTCCTGGAAAAGATACCCCTGGGCCGTTTTGGCAGCGCAGAAGAGATAGCCAATACTACCCTTTTCCTGGCCAGTGACCTGAGCTCCTACATTACGGGGCAGGTGATCAGTACTTGTGGGGGGCTAAATATTTAGCGAAGTCCCGGGCTGAGTTATTAATGGGCAAAGGCCCATTGATAGAAATTTGTTAAAACGGGGAGACGGGGTTCCTGGTCTCTCTGTATAAGGCTATTTTTGCACCACTTGATAATTCGAAAGATCATATCTGTTTTCCTGCTGCTGGTATTATGCATACAGCTATTACCGCTGAAGCAGACTATTGCCTGGTTGCTCGGCAACCAGGTGACGGAAGAGCTGGTCCATACCGACGATACGGGCAAAAAGAGCCGTTCCGGAGATGACCTGCACAAACACTTTCTGCCCGTTTATTATCCTACCCTCGTCCCTTCTGTGCTACCCGGCTCTCATTTGGCGCTTTCTCATCAGGCTGAAGGCCTGGAAGGCAGACATGCAGACGATATCCTCACTCCCCCACCCAATTGCTGATCCCCCATGAATTTTGCTGAACTGCCTTAACCGCAGGCCAGTCCTTTATTGCTTGCCCTTAACTTTCGGATTGTATTGACCGGAGCACGCTGCCAATTCCTTTGGATGGATGGCGGGGTCAATCTTGTACACCCGAATATTGACTAATTCCTAAAAGAAAAAATCATGCGCGAGCAAAATAAATTCTTTCAAAATGCGGCGGCCGATATTCCCGCTGCTGTTGTTGTATTCCTGGTAGCCCTACCCCTCTGTCTGGGGATCGCACTGGGCTCCGGCGCCCCCCTGTTCTCCGGTATTATCGCCGGTGTTATCGGGGGGCTGGTCATCGGGTCGCTCAGTGGCTCTTCCCTGAGCGTCAGCGGTCCAGCGGCCGGTCTTACCGCCGTAGTAGCCGTTGCGATCGGCAAGATGCCGGTTTTTGAAGCTTTCCTGTTGTCCGTAGTGATAGCAGGGGGTTTACAAGTGTTATTTGGCTTCCTCCGGGCAGGCATCCTGGGAGACTATGTCCCCAATGCCGTCATTCGGGGCATGTTGGCTGCCATTGGTATTATCCTTATTCTCAAGCAATTACCCCATCTGGTAGGCTATGATAAGAATTTCCAGGGGGATGAGGCCTTTATTCAGATTGACCGGAATAATACTTTCTCGGAGCTGGTCTATTCGTTGAATTACCTATCGCCGGGCGCCATCCTCATCGGAGTAATATCCCTGGGGGTGTTAGGGTTATGGAGCCTGCCCTTTTTCAAGCATAAAAAGATCTTCAAATACATTCCGGCTCCTCTTATGGTCGTTGTGATAGGGGTCATTTTACACAGTTTGCTGGGTAAGGCCGGTGGGTTTTTCGCCCTGGAGGCCAATCACCTGGTCAACCTGCCGGTAACCGACGGGCTTTCTTCCGCGGCCGGTCTTTTACAGTTTCCCCGATGGGAATACCTGGGTCGTACGGATGTCTGGGTGACTGGCCTTACCATTGCCCTGGTAGCCAGCCTGGAGACCCTGTTGAGCATCGAGGCGGTCGATAAGTTGGACCCTTACAACCGGCGTACCCCTACCAACCGGGAGTTGAAGGCCCAGGGGGTGGGCAACCTGGTGTCAGGTTTACTGGGCGGCCTCCCCATTACCTCGGTGATCGTCCGCAGCTCGGCCAATGTGAATGCCGGCGGCAAGACCCGGTTTGCTACGATATTCCACGGGATTTTCCTGTTGCTCAGTGTCCTTTTCATTCCGGGATTGCTGAACCTGATCCCCCTCAGTGCGTTGGCGGCCATCCTGATCGCTACCGGGTATAAGCTGGCGAAGCCCACTTTATTCCGGGAGTTTCACCGGAAAGGATGGGATCAGCTGGTACCCTTTGTGGCAACCATCATAGCCATACTTTTATCCGACCTGTTGATCGGCATCCTGATCGGGATGGGGGTATCCCTGTTCTTCCTGGTAAGGAGCAATTTTCGCTCGGCGGTGATGATCGTACACGATGACAACAAGTACCTGGTCCGTTTCCGGAAAGATGTCTCTTTTCTGAACAAGCCGATCGTAAAAGAGAAGCTGGAGGCCGTGCCTGCCGATTGTTTTGTCCTGATCGACATGACCCGGGCCGACTTCATTGACAAAGACGTAATTGATGTTGTCAATGAGTTCCTGCATCATGCCCATTTGAAGAATATCAAGGTGGAGATCAAGAAAAGCCGTTATAAATCCCTTCATCAGCTGATAAATGATCAGCCGCAGGCGAATGGAGAGGCTCCATTAAATGAACGGGCTGCATAAACTACAATGCCCTTATTTTTGCACTAATAAAAACCGCCCAATATGTATTCAATTGATAAACTACTATTAGAAAATAAAGCCTGGGCAGCGGAGAAGAAAGCGGATGACCCGGAATATTTTGAGCGGCTTTCCCACTTACAGACGCCGGAATTTTTATGGATCGGCTGCAGTGACAGCAGGGTGCCCGCCAATGAGATCACCGGCACGCAGCCTGGTGAGATATTTGTACACCGCAATATCGCCAACATGGTCGTCCATACGGATGTGAACCTGTTGAGCGTGTTGGAATATGCCGTCGCCCATCTCAAGGTAAAACATGTCATTGTCTGTGGTCACTATGGCTGCGGTGGTATCAAGGCGGCCATGACCAACCACGATTACAAACAGGTGCTGAACATGTGGCTGCGGAATATTAAAGATGTGTACCGGCATCATCGTGCGGAGCTGGACGCGATAAAAGATTTCGATCAGCGGGCCGACCGGCTGACGGAGCTCAACGTCCAGGAGCAGGTGACTCATCTTGCCAAGACTTCCATTATCCAGCGCGCCTGGCAGAAAGAACAGCGGCCGCAATTGCATGGATGGGTCTATGGGCTAAAGGATGGGCTGATCAAACCCGTCTTTGAAATGAATGCGAATACGAAGATGGATTCGCTCTACGAATACGATGACCTTTAATGTGAAAGAAGCCCCGGAATTCCGGGGCTTCTTTTATCTACTGTGTGATCCAAATCTTTGTGCCTATAAGATCTGATCCGGCGGTCTCGGCAAACCAGTTCTTGTAATTGTACGTTTGCTCGGAGGAAGGGTACTGTACCCGCTGGTACCCGCCATAGGTCTGCGTGTAGTACGAGGCGTTAACAGGATCCGTCGGTGTCTTATTACCTGTCCGACGCATGAGTGTCCAGGCTTCCCAGGGTTCGCGGAACAGATCGAGCCATTCCTGGGCATAGATCTGCTGCACGGCATTGGTAGTATTGAAGAGTACGGTCGGATTGGTAAGCAGTGCTGTCATGGCTGCCGCATTGGGCAGTGCCGTCGGCTTATTTACCACCCAGACCGCGGAGTTCATCGCCTGGGTCGTCCAGAAGTTGACAGAAGCAGTGATGCCTGCCTCATATTCTGTTTTTGCGGTAGCCATATTTACGGAAACCCCGGCAAGGCCCCGTGCATAGATCTCCGCTTTCATGAAATGCACTTCCGCTGCCGTTATGAACAGTTCGGGGATATTTTTATCCCGACCCCAGTAATAATTGAAATCCGAATATTGGTTGACGGTGGGAGGGGTGCCGTTGCCATTTTTATTAGCCCAGTCGGCATCGCGGATGCCGTGGTTATAGGGGTCTCCTCCATCTGTAGTACCCGAGGAGGGATTCTGCGGAAAAGGGTTCCACTGGCCGGCGTTGTTGGGTTCGAAGAAGATGTTGCAGCGGGGGTCAAAGATACCGCTGCCGTCGGTGTTGTTATTAGACGACATCATTTGCCACATCGTCGTCCCCATGCGCAGCCGGCACTCCTGGCCGAAAGAAAACTCCCTGGCGCCCAGGTCCAGGTTGGGGATATTGGCGGGATAAAGACCAATATTATCCGTTGCATAGTCCGTCAGCAGGGGTTTGGTAAGGGCGTCGGTGATATGGGGGGTGGCATCCGTCGGGTCCTTATCGTAGATCGTCAGCGCCAGCCGCAGCCGGAGTGAATTGGCGAATTTGATCCATTGGGGAATATCATTCAGCAGCACCAGGTCTCCGCTTCCCAGGGAGAATTGTTTGGTGTCGGTAGCGCTGAAATTATTGACAGCCCAGGCGAGGTCATTGAGGCTGGCTACATAGATGCTCTGTTGTTTGTCATAGGGAGGGGAAAAGTCCGCCGGATTACCGTCGATGGCATTACCTGCCTGGGAATAGGGCATGTCACCATAGAAGTTGGACAGTCTTATTGCCTCGTATGCTTTCAGCGTTTTCATCATCGCCTTCAGGTTGGTATAGATCGTGGAATCCGGAGCAGCGGCAATGACACTCATCATTGCCTTGTAATTAGACAGGTTATGATAGAAGTTGGTCCATTCGCTGGAAGGCCCTCCGTCATAGGAATAGTCCGGTTTGGTGTATACGATACCCTGTTGGGAGAGGGGATACCAATAGGCATTCATGGTGCCCTGATCTCCGTAGGTTAGCAGCAGGTTGCTGACAAAACCAACATATAATTGTTGCGGGCTGGCGGCAGGGGAGCCATTCCAGGGGGTATTGATCTCTTCGAATTTTTTGGTACAGGAATTCAATATGCACAAGACCAGCAAGGGAGCTCCTATTTTTAAACCCAGCTTATTCATTTTATATTTCATAAAGAAGTTATTAATCTTAAAAAATAAAAATTGCATCCTCTTTAAAAGCCTGCTTTTACAGAAAGGCCGAAGGACCGGACTCCCGGTAACTGTGCCCACTGGATGCCTTGTGTATTGCTGGTGCCGTTGATGCCTTCGGGGTTTAGCCTGTCCGGCAGTGTGGTAAACAGGTAGAACAGATCACGGCCGATAAGGGAAACCGACAAGTTCTGGAAGATGCCTGTCTTGCTGATAAGGCCCGGAGGTACGCGATAGGTAAGGCTTAATTCGCGCAGTTTGCCCCAGCTATTGGTAAAGATGGCATTACTTCTGACCAGGGGTACATTACTCCACGACTGGTAGTTGCCGGCATATTTCCACCAGGAATTCACTACGGCCGTATTGGGTTTGCCGTCCGGCGTCACACCGGGCAGGATCACGCCCACATTAGCCGTGGTGCCGTCCGGGAAGGTAAAGGGCAATCCATGTCCATCCCTTTCATATACGGTCTCCGGGGCCTCACCCTGACCCATCAACGAGGAATAATCGGCCGACCAGATCTGACCGCCTATTTTGAAATCCGTCAGCACGTACAAGCTGAAATTTTTATAATGAAAGGTGTTGGAGATCCCTCCCGTCAGTTTGGGGTTGGCATTCCCGATCTTGACCAGGTCGGGGGTGGTGGCGTATTGGGAGCCGATCACGTTGCCGCTGCCATCCTTGATCAGGTTGACCACTCTTTGGCCATTCATATACTGGTAATCGTACCCATAGATGGTTCCATAGTCATCGCCAACGTGCGCATTCATGTTGACGCCGTCTCCGCCAAACCAGGAGCCCAGCGGTATCTGGTCCACGCCGGGAGCAATGGAGACCACTTTGTTTCTATTGTGTGCGCCGTTAACGGAGATGTCCCAGCCGAAATCCTTGTGACTGATGACTTTGGCGCTGATGATAAACTCGATGCCGGCATTACGTAATGCACCGGTATTGATCGTCAACCGGTCCGCACCTGAAGAGGTAGGGATGTTGACCGCCAGGATCTGATCGTAGGAATAGATATTATAGTAGGTAAAATTCAGGTTGATCCTGTTATTAAGAAACCCGAGATCGGTACCTACTTCGTAAGACCTCGATTTTTGCGGCACCAGCGGTCCTAAAGAAGGCAGGGTCGAAGGCACGGTCAGGCCGCCGGTAAAACCTCCCAGGGTGGGCTGCAAATAAGTATAGATCGTTTGATAGGGCACATAGCCGTTTGCGCTGCCCGCCGCGGCAAACCGGAGTTTGCCATAACTTAACCAGTTGCTGACCGCGTCCATTTTAAAAGCATCGGTGAAGACGAAGCTGAGGTTGGCGGATGGATAGAAAAAGGAAAGATTGGCTTTGGGCAAGGTAGAGGACCAGTCATTCCGGCCGCTTAATTCCAGGAAAAGATATTTTTTATAGGCCAGGTTCAAAATTCCATAGGCTGATTGGATCTCCGATTCATTGCGGTTCTCCGTAGGCCTGGGGAAAGGGTTCGTTCCTGCATAGTTTGTCAGGTTATAGGTGAATGGATAGAGGAAGGGCCCGGGGTTGCTGGCATACAGATCATAGAGTTTGTTATGATAGTAGCTGCCGCCCACGCTAAGGCTGGCGTCGAAATCAGGGAGCAGGTCCGTCTTGTGCGCAGTCAGCAATCCGTCCAGGTTAACCGTCGTTACTTTGGACAGGTCGTTGGAATACGATCCGCCGGTCAGACCTTCCGCATCGGTCGGTTTGTTCTTTGTCTCAAACTGGTTGGTATAATAATCTATGCCGGCATGTCCCGTAGCATTCAGCCAGGGAAGGATGTCCGCGGTGAGCTTGACAGAGCCCAGCAGTTGGTTTTGTGTGAACGTGGTATTGTTCTGCAGGGTATTCCACCAATAGTCCTGCATACCCATACTCGGATAGGGAGCGTTGGCATTCAGCGTTGTATTTTTGGATCCGTCGGGATTGATATATAGGCCTCTCTCTATCGCCTTATAGTCCGCCGGCAAACCGTACATCGTGATATAACCCGTACTGGGGATAGCGTTTCCGCTAAGATCATAACCGGTAGTGTTGGGGACATTCAGCCGGTTCAGGTTCGTATAGCTGGCCGTTGCTTCTACCTTTACTTTTTTGCTGACGTTGATCGCGGAGGCGATATTAAAAACGTTCTGCGAGGAATTGCTGTTGTAGGTAATGGCATCATTGGTAGTCCGGGTATAAGAAGCGCGTACGGTGCCTGCGTCGCCGCCGCCGGAAAAAGCGATGTTATGGGTGGAGGTATGGCCCGTCTTGTAGAAGCTTTTAAAGATGTCATCGTTAGCCGTATAAGGGCGGGTGGTCCCATCCCACCAGGTCAATGGTTGTCCTGCCATTTTGGGTCCCCAGGAAGCGCCATCGCCCGGAAAGCCTATATATGCATAAAAGTTGTCGCCGCCGGGTACCTGGGAATGGGGTCCGTACTGATCGTTCTCATTGAACTGCCGGTCGTTGCCGCTGCCATCCTTATAAAATGCCGGATTAGCCGAGTATAAGGTTTCGGTCATGCCGCTGCCGTATTCGTGTTGCAGTTTTACCTTACGGTAGGGGTCATTCCAGCGGTTGGAAAAATTGTAGCTGAGTCCCAGGCCCTTTTCCTTTCCGCCTTTTTTCGTGGTGATGAGCAATACCCCGTTGGCGCCCCGTGCTCCATACAGCGCGGCCGCCGTTGGTCCTTTCAGCACATTGATGCTCTCGATGTCGTCCGCGTTGATGGTATTTAAAAAAGAGCCATAGTCCGTACCCTGTGTGGACCGAACGTCTGTATTTGTGCCTAATGCGTTTTGTATGGAGAGGTTCTGTCCTTGTGGCAGGATCGGTTCATTATCCACCATGACTCCGTCCACTACGATGAGCGGCTGATTGTTACCCAACATACTATTGTTACCCCGGATGACGATACGGGTAGAGCCTCCTTCCACCCCGTTGGGGACGGAGACATTCAACCCTGCGGCTTTCCCCATCAATCCCTGCGCAACATTGGGAGGATCTACTTTCGTAATATCCCCTCCGCTGACCTGTTGATCAGAATAACCCAGGGACCTTGCTTCTCTTTTAATGCCCAGGGCTGTAACAACTACTTCGCCCATGGAGTTATCCGATTTTTTCAAGGAGACTTCTATGCTGGAGGGCGTCCCTACCTTAACTTTTGAAACCAGGTAGCCGATGGAAGAAAAGACCAGGACCTCGCCTTCGTTCGCCTGCAGCTGAAAATGCCCTTTGGCATCGGTTGTGGTCCCGCGGGTAGTGCCTTCGATCGTTACGCTAACACCCTGCAGGGGAGCGCCGTCGGCTCCTGTCACGGTTCCATCAATAGGTTTAGCGGCAACCTCTCCGTTGCCGGAGGGTAAAACCTGCGCTGTGGCGCCGGACTCCTTCTTCAGGATGACCTGCCGCCCTATCACTTCGAAAGAGATATGCAGGGGTTTGAATATTTTTTCCAATACATCTCCCAGTCTTTCCTCTTCGGCGATGACGGTGATCTTCTGCCGGCCGGGCAGCACATTGCTGCTGTAAGTGAACCCGATCTCTGTAGAAGCGGCAATGGTCTTTAGTACGGCCTTTATTTCCCGAAAAGGAAGATTAAGAGACACTTTTTTATCTAAGATCTCCTGCCCATCCGCCTTGCCGGCAAATGCACAGCTGATGCAGCTAAGCACCAGTAAGGATTGTAAAAGTGTTACTCTCATAATGAATAAAACAGCTTGTTTTGGTTTTCCGTTTTTGTTCATAACTTTAGTGAGTTTTGTCAGTTTTGAAAAAGCGTGGCAAAATTGATCCCCTGATCATAGTATTGACCTGCGAAAAGGGGAGCATTATCGGATGGTGGTGTTCCCGCACCACCATTTTTTATGCGTTGATCTTTTCTGTATTCATGCGTGAGTTGAGTTGGGTTTATATAATTAGCGATTCAAAATAGCTTATCTCAGACAGGGCTTCCCTTCTATAACGACACCGGTGTCGTCGATCCGGTAGGCAGCGCCGATCGCGGCGCAAATGATCTTTAGTTTTTCTTCAAAAGTTTCATTGGTCAAAAAGGTGGTAACTACACAGGCGGAAAAGGTCTTATCGTCGTAATGCATTGGAATGCCATAGGCTTTTTCCAGGGTCTTGAAGATCTCCACTACAGGCGCCTCTTCGAAGTTGAAAGGGATGGCGGGGGCAACGGGTATTATAGCCGAGGCTCCTTTTGGGCGGACCGGGGCTGACTGAATGAGGTCCCGGGTTGCCACCTTATATAAAGCCTGCTGGTAAGGTTCCAGCACCAGCTCCTGCCGGGCGCTGATCTTTTTGGATACGGAGACCTTTCCGGTCCGGACCAGTACCGTGACGTCCCCATTATGCTGGTCTGTTGCAACATTGAAACTGGTACCCAGCACCCGGACTACCAGGTCGTTGGTATAGACATAGAAGGGGCGGTCGGCATCTTTTGCCACTTCAAAGAAAGCGTTGCCTTCCAGGTACACCTCTCTTCGGTCTTTCTGTAAGAAAGCGGCATGCCGGATGCTGGAGCCCGGTTGCAAGACGATCCTGGAGCCGTCCACCAAGTATACTTCCTGGTTGCCTGTTGTCCGGTTGGTCCTTTGCAGCCCTTCTTTGCCCAGCAGGCTGGCCACCTGTTGTGCCCCTATGACAGCCGCCGGACGATTAGCAGACCGGTACCGAAAAAAGACCGCTCCTATCAGCAGCAGCCCCGCCAGACAGGCAGCTATCGCATACCAGGTCCGTCTGTTCCGGACTGTTTTCACTTCCAGGGCGATCGCCTCTCCGGACCTGGCGCCAGCCCTCTCCTCTTCTCCATGAATCGCCTTCCCGGAAATCTTCCGGTGGGTCTCTTCTCCCATCTGGCCCAGCACTCCCGTCCAGATTGTGGCCGAAAGTTGTTCCGCCCCATCAGGCTTCTCCATATAAGCAAGGTCACGGGCTATTTCACGGGCTTTGAACAGTGTCGTTACCTTATCAGGATACTGTTTCATCCACTCTTCCCAATAAGCTATCGATCCTGCATCGGGAGAATGAACCCATTTTATAAACTGGTCGTCCTGTAACAACTCCCAGATCTCGTTGTCTAAATTTTTCACGGAAAAAGTTGCGTTAGTGAATGATAGAAATGCGTGTAACTATAGAGAAATGACAACATCGCCCTTTATATACTCAGTAAAAGGACCTTTTTTTCAGGCGAATAAGAAGAAATGAAGGAGGGTCTTAAAAGCAGGCATCCGGGTCAGGTCTTTCAGGCGGCAAAGCGCCCTGTATAGCAGGTTGCTCACGGACTGGTAATTCATATTCATCAGCTCGGCGATCTGTTCGTTGGACAATCCCTGGTAAAACCGGAGTTGGATGATCTCCTGCTGTCGCAGGGATAGTTCTTTAATCGCTTTACGCAACAGGGCCATCTGGGATTCATGGATCTCTTTTTCGATGAGGGAAGTCTCGACCGGCTCTTCCCGATGTATGCCTGTGAGGGTCACGGACCACCTATGCATGCCGATACGGGCAGCATTGTTTTTCTCCTGCCGTATTAGTTTATACCGGAGGGCTTTCAGCAGGTAAAACTTCACGGAATCCGTGGGAGAGAGATTTTCCCGGGAATGCCATAATTCGACAAAGAGCTCCTGGATTTGATCTTTCAGCAGATCCGGGTCCGGGCAAAGTTTCATGCCATATGCGATGAGGGAGATGCTGTGCTTTTGATAAATGGCGGCAAATGCTTCCCTGTCGCCATTTTTAAATTGCAACCAGAGCAAGGCCTCCTCGTCGGATGATTGGGGCATGATTACAAAGTATTACTTTTTCCTGAATTTTCGGATAGCATTCCTGCTGAACTCGCTAAGCACGAGGCGTCCGCTGATAGCCGCCCTTTCCAGTAAAAGCCGGTCCCAGTGTTCGGTTCCCTTCCAGAATGCCTCTTTCATGAGGACCATCGCTTCGGGATTGGAATGCGCCAGGTTTTCCGCCAGTCTGCGAATAGATTCATCCATTCCTTCCTCTGTGGCATGTAGTTCGGCATACAAACCTCTCCTTCTCGCCCACTCCGCGTTACGCCACATCGAAGCATCGATGGAGAGGCTGCTGAAAGCGGCCAGTCCCATCTTTCTTTCCACAGCGGGGCCTACGACAAAAGGGCCGATGCCCACGGCCAGCTCACTCAACTTTACCTCGGCATCTTCGGTGGCGATGGCATAATCCGCGGCTGCAGCAATGCCCACTCCCCCGCCGACACATTTACCCTGTACCCGGGCAATGATGAATTGGGGGCATTTGCGCATGGCATTGATCAGGTGGGCAAAACCACTGAAAAAATTTAATCCCTGTTCAGCATTTTCAATCGCCAGCAGCTCATCAAAAGAAGCTCCTGCGCAGAAGGCTTTTCCGCCGGCCGAGCGGAGGATGATCACCCTTGTCTCCTTATCGTTGCCCGCCCCATGGATGACATGGGTCAATTCCTCCAGCATCCTGCCCGGCAGTGAATTGCTCTGGGGATGGAAAAATTCAATCGTGGCAATACCCTGGTGCCGTTCTACTTTTACATAACCGTCTTTGATCTCGCTTATCATAGCAGTTTTTTTAAGATTTTTTTTGCACCATGGTGAGGATCGTTGCGATGGCTACGCTCTCCCCCGTCTCATCATAGACATCTACATACCATTTTACGATGCCTCTCGGGATGTCCTTTTCTTCTTTTTTTTCCTGTTCTATCTTCTCTTTACAGGTAAGCCTTACCCCGATGGTACTACCTGCATACACCGGTTTGAGGAACCGGCATTCTTCCAGCCCATAGTTGAGTAATACGGGGCCCTTGCCCGGATCTACAAAGAGACCGGCGGCGGCGCTGAGAATAAAATAGCCATGCGCTACCGGTTTTTCGAACAAAGTCCCCTCCAAAGAGGTGAAGTCGGTGTGTGCGTAGAAATGGTCCCAGCTCAGGTTGGCGAAATTAGCGATGTCTGCCTCTGTGATCGTCCGTTTGTGCGTCACCACCGTATCCCCCACCTTCAACTCTTCAAAGTATTTGCGGAAAGGATGTTTGTCTTCCGTGGTCTGCCGGGCATGCGGCTGATAATTGTTCGTGAGGGCGGTGATCATGGAAGGAGAGCCTTGTACCGCCACCCGCTGCATATAGTGTTTGACACCCCGGAGGCCCCCCATTTCTTCCCCTCCGCCTGCCCGCCCCGGTCCGCCGTGAACCAGTAAAGGCAGGGGGCTTCCATGGCCTGTGCTCTCTTTTGCACATTCACGGTTCAGGATAAGGATCCTCCCGTGATGAGTAGCGGCGCCCAGCACATATAACCTGGCAATGGCGGGGTCCGCTGTCACCACTGAGCTGCATAAAGAACCCTTCCCTTTTTTCGCCAGCATTATGGCTTCTTCGGCGCCTTTGTAGGGCATGAGGGTGCTGACGGGGCCAAAAGCTTCCACCGTATGCGGTTCTTCGTGGTCGAAGGGCCTTGTATTCAACAGCAATAAAGGGCTGAGGAAGGCGCCTTTCACGGCGTCTGCGTCGAAGACTTCCACACTGTCCAGTGAGCCATAAATAAGCTGTGAAGAAGCCAGCAGCTGCCGCACCTGCGCCCGCACTTCTTCCCGCTGCGAACCTCCGGCCAACGGTCCCATCCTTACTTTTTCATGCTCCGGATTGCCGATCGTGGTCTGGGATAAGGCTTTTGTCAGCGCCTTCCAGGCGTCTTCCATTTTATTCTCCGGCACAAAGATCCTGCGGACGGCTGTACATTTCTGCCCCGCTTTCACGGTCATTTCTTTTCGCAGCTCTTTGATGAAAAGGTCCCATTCCGGCATGGAAGGGTCTACATCTTCTCCTAATACCAGGCAATTGAGGGAGTCCGCCTCCATATTGAAAGGGGTATTTTCCCGTAGGATCCTGGGGTGGGACTTTAACAGCAGGCCGGTGGTGGCAGAGCCGGTGAAGGTCACGGTATCCTGTGCGTTTACATGGTCCAGCAGGTCGCCTGCGCTGCCGCAGACCAGTTGCAAAGCGCCGTCGGGCAGGATGCCGGAAGCGATGATCTCCCTGGTCACGGCCTCCGTGAGGAAAGAGGTCACCGTAGCGGGTTTCACGATGGCAGGCACCCCTGCCAGCAGGTTGACGGCTATTTTTTCCAGCATGCCCCAGACGGGGAAATTAAAGGCATTGATATGAATGGCGACGCCTTCTTTGGGCACAAGGATATGCTGTCCCATAAAAGTACCGGCCTTGCCCAGGCTGAGTCCTTCGCCATCCAAGCAGAAAGGTTCGTTCGGGAATTTTCGCCGGAGGGAAGCGTAGGAAAATAAATTGCCGATGCCTCCTTCCAGGTCTATCCAGCTATCGCCCCGGGTGGCCCCGGTAAGATAGCTGATCTTGTAAAACTCCTCCAGGCGATGGGGCTCCTTCAGGTAAAGGGCCAGGGCCCTCAGCATCCGCCCCCTTTCGGGAAAGGTCATTTTACGTAAGGCCGGATTTCCCACTCTTCTGCCATAGTCCAGCAGGGAGGCAAAATCAACTCCTTTCGTACTGGCATAGGCAATGGGCTCGCCGTTGACGGCATTGTACAAGGGCTGTCCTTCTCCCTCTCCGGTGATCCATTTCCCGGCTACGTAATTTCCAAGCTTAGGCATAACTACAATCGTTTATCTCCTGGCGAAATTATTGAATTAGGGCAAAAAATGGTCGAAATATAATTTTTGGGGCCATTAATGCCACTCTGTCATTAAAAAGGGATTGGTAAATATTTTGAACTGGTTAATCCATGGAAAAAGAGATATCCCTTATAAACTATGCTCCTCAGACGGATGGCGAGCTGTTGGATGCCTACTCCAGGACGATCACCGGGGTAGTGGGTCAGGTAGCTGAAGCCGTCGTGCACATACAGGTCCGCAAGCCGGTCAGTGACCGCAGGACAAGGGAACAGAAGCTAACGCCGGGCTCGGGATCCGGATTTATTATTTCAACGGATGGGTTTGTAGTAACTAATAATCATGTGATCGAGAATGCCCGCGAGATAAAGGTTTCCCTGGCAGATGGGCGGACGGTGAATGCCGAATTGAAGGGAACGGACCCATCCACAGACATCGCGGTATTAAAGATTTATGAAACGGGGCTGAAAGCCCTCTCCTTTGCCAATTCGGAGACCCTGCAGCCGGGGCAGATCGCCATTGCGATCGGCAATCCATTGGGATTGCAGCATACTGTCACAGCGGGGGTAGTCAGCGCCCTGGGCAGGACCCTTCGGGCTAATAATGGTCGTCTGATCGACGATATTATACAGACCGATGCCTCCTTAAATCCCGGCAATTCCGGAGGGCCCCTGGTAAACTCTTTGGGGCAGGTGATCGGGGTCAATACGGCCACTATTATTTCCGCGCAGGGTCTTTGCTTTGCCGTTTCTTCCAACCTGGCTGCTTTTGTGGCAGGCAAGCTTATCATGGAAGGAAAGGTCAAAAGAGCTTATCTGGGTATTGCCGGGCAGCAGGTCAGCCTTACGGGACGTATGATCGCGGCCAACCGGCTGGAAAGGAATACCGGCGTGTATATATATGAAATTGTTCCGGACCAGCCCGTTTATAATAATGAATTGAGAACTGGTGACATCATTGTAGCCTTTAACGGCAAGCCGATAGGCACGGTAGATGAATTACACAAGCAATTAGGGGAAGGGGTGATTGGACGTTCGGTACAGTTGGAAGTCCTCAGGAATGGCCGGAAAGAGACCATTCATGCCCTGCCGGGAGAAATGAAATAAGGTTTACGCCGCCAGGCGGGCGTCAATCTCTTTGCAAAGGGAGTCGAATATTTCGTCGACATCGCCTTCGCCTTTGATATGGATCACCTTGTTGTAGTTCTTATAATAATCGGCGACGGCGGATGTTTTTTTCTGATATTCGGCATAACGCGTCCGGATGATATTCTCATCGATATCGTCGCTGCGGCCGGAGGTAAGACCCCGGTTCAACAGTCTTTTCACCAGTTCGTTCTCGGAAACCTCCAGGGCCAGGACTACGGCTATTTCCGTGCCTTTCTGAGTGAGCAGCTTATCCAGGGCTTCGGCCTGGGCATTCGTCCGGGGAAAGCCGTCGAATAAGAAACCGTTAGCCTGGGGGTTGTTGTCCAGGGCGGAGCTGATCATTTCGATCACTACTTCGTCCGGCACCAGTTGTCCTTTGTCCATAAAGCTTTTGGCGGCCAATCCCAATGGCGTCTGGCCGGCAATTTCACTGCGCAGCAGGTCTCCTGTACTCAGGTGCTTCAATCCGTATTTGGATATTAGCCTTTCTGACTGCGTTCCTTTTCCGCTCCCGGGCGGGCCAAATAAAATTAAATTGAACATAATTCTGTTACCCTTGTGAGTTGACAAATATAATGTAGGAACCTTATAAATCCTTTAACATTTTCCGGATTCCCTCAAAAAAGGCGCTTCCGGTTAGGGATTTGCCTACGATTTATATGTAAAAGAATGTTAAGCCCCTTTAATTGTCTATTTAGTGACAATCTGACCAAACTTAGCGTGCGTAGATTTGTAATATAAAATACAGTTATGACTCATCTCATCCGAAATACCGCTATTGTGCTGCTGGCGCTGGTTTTACAGCAATGCAGTTATTCGCAGGCATCCAAACCATTGAAATTGAACAACATGGATACAACAAAGAAAGACAACCCGGCCTATTCCCGGAAAGATAATGCCCCCGTTAACCTGACCGATGAGCAATGGAAGAAAATATTGCCTGCGGATGTGTACACGGTAGCCAGGCAGAAAGGCACTGAAAGACCCTGGACCAGCCCTTATGAAGCTTCCCATGAAGTGGGGACCTATTATTGCGCCGTATGCGGCAACGCTTTGTTCAAAAGTGATACAAAGTTTGAGAGTGGCTGCGGCTGGCCCAGCTTTTATGAGCCGATCAGTAAAGGCAGTATCATCTATAAGGCTGATAACTCCTTCGGCATGGAAAGGACAGAGGTAGAGTGCGGGCGATGCAAATCTCATTTGGGACATGTCTTTAATGACGGGCCTCCCCCTACAGGTCTTCGCTATTGCATTAACGGGGTGGTCCTCGACTTTGAGAAAGCAAAGGATGCTGAGAAAAAATACAACGCGGAAAAGAAAGATCAATAGGTCATTCCTGCAGCAGGAGCATTATCTTGCGGAGGATGCTGCTCTCCTCGCTACGACAGCCTTTCCCTAAGTCCGGGCAGACGGCCGGCCGGGTACTAACAGCCTTATTTTTTGGGCTGTTCGTCTTTTTATTCCTATTGGTTTTCCGTCCCTTCGGCTTGCAGGAGATGAGGATGGCCTCCCTGGCCCGGGCTGCTTTTTTATATGGCGTCGTTTGTGTCATCGTTTTACTGGGAGGGTTGCTGTTGCTTCCGCGGCTATTGCCTTCCCTGTTTGCAGAATCGGGCTGGACTGTCTGGAAAGAGATCCTGCACATTATAGGGTGTGTGCTAGCCGTCGCTGCCGGCAATATCCTTTTCACGCATTATTATTTTGGAGAAGTTCTAGATGGGGGGCTGGTCCTCAAATTCGGCTGGATTACGTTCAGCGTAGCCATTCTTCCCGTTACGATCCTCGTGCTGACCCGTCAGCTCCGGTTGATGAAGGCCTATAGCCAACAGGCGGCCTTGCTTGACCGCCAGGTACAGGGCCCGGCAGAAATGACCGGATCGCCTCCGGAGATAACCTTCTCCTCGGAAAATGGCCAGGAGACCTTCCGTCTTTCCCTTTCTTCCTTTTTATATGCCGAAGCGGCGGACAATTATGTAAAGGTTTTCTATTGGTCGGAAGACAGGCCGGCCCAACGGATTATCCGGAGCAGCCTGAAAAAGCTGGAGGAAGGGCTGAAAGGATATGACCGTCTTTACCGGTGCCACCGCACTTATATCGTCAACCTGGAAAACGTAGTACATATCAGTGGTAATGCCCAGGGTTACAAACTTCACTTTAACGGAGTAGAGCCGGCCATCCCCGTCTCCCGTAATCTCAACAAGGAGATAACCAGCCTTGTCAGCCGTCCCAATTTTCTTCCCATCCGTCCCAGCGACTTGTGACCTGCTCCCGGCCGGAGTAGCTTGCCGGTACAAACATTTCGCACTTATTATGGAAAAACTTTTAGGGGGCCTGCTGATCCTGCACATCATCGGTGGCACCGTCGCCCTGCTAAGCGGCCTTTTTGCCATTACCACCCAAAAAGGGGGCAAAAATCACCGGCTGAGCGGGAAATTCTATTTCGGAGGTATGACAGCCGTCTTTATCAGCGCCGTCGCTTTATCGATAGGCCATCATAAGCCATTCCTGTTAATGGTAGGGTTTTTCAGTTATTATATGGTCGTCCGGGGCTACCGAATCCTGTACCTGAAAAAATTGGGGAAGGGTCAGAAGCCAACAGGCCTGGACTGGGCAATCGTTATTATAGCCGGGGCTTTTATCGTGTACCTTCTCTGCTGGGGGATCGTTTTCGTTGTATGGGGAGTAGGAATGGGAATTGTCGCCATCGTCTTTGGTGCTTTAGGGTGTCTGTTCCTCCGCAATGACCTGAATAAGTTCATCAGGGGACCCAAGGAAAAGATGCATTGGTGGTATACTCATATCGGGGGAATGGGAGGCGGATATATTGCCACGCTGACCGCCTTTGTTGTGGTGAATATTGAATTAAAGCCGGGATGGATCCTCTGGCTGATCCCCGCGGCCATAGGAGTGCCTGTCATCCTGGTGACTATAGCACGATATAAAAGAAAGTTTTCACCGGCCAGTGGGGACCCCGGTCTTTAGCAATACCACTCCATGTGCGGGGATTTTCGCCGTATAGGAGCCCTTGAACAGGCCCAGGTCCTGCTGACGCCAAAGGTCCCGGAGTTTTACCTGTGCCGGCAACCCGATCCTGGTGAAAGCGATGGGTGAAGTCAGGGGCTTTTCAGACAGGTTGAAGATACCAAGAGCCCGGCTTCCATCTTTCAGCTCTTTCACCCACACCTGAACATTATCCTTATTCCAGGTCCGGATAGCCGGTTTTGCCAGGGCATCCTGGTCGACGGCCAGGACTTCGTCGTTGGTCAGCAGCCCCAGGGTAAAATCATCCAGCTGGCTCATGTCGCAGCCGATCAGCAGGGGGGCAGAGAGCAGAGACCATAAGCTGATATGGGTATATTGCTCGTCAGGGGACAACCGGCTATTGTGTAGGCTGGGCCCCCAGCCTACCCGACCCACCACCAGCATATCCGGGTCGTTGAAGTTGCCGGAGGCCGTATAGGGAGCGCATTTATCCTGGCCAAAACCGATGCCGGACATGCTGCCCCAGGTGTCGACGATGTCGCCCGTAGTACGCCAGGAATTGGCCCCTATCTCCCCACCCCATTTCCAGACATCGCCCATCCCATATTGGCAGAGACTATAGAGGATGTCCCTCCCTGTTTTATCCAGGGCCTGTCTCATGAGGACGTAGGGTTTTTTATAGTCGTCCAGCGAAGGCGCTGGGGGGGCAATCTCTCCGTAGGAGCACCAGTCGTATTTCAGGTAATCGATGCCCCAGCGGGCATAAACAGTGGCATCCTGCTGTTCGTGCTGGTAGCTTCCCAGGTAACCGCCGCAGGTACGGGGGCCGGGAGAAGAGTAGATGCCTATTTTAAGACCCAGGGAATGGACATAATCGCAAAGCCCTTTCATGTCCGGAAATTTACCATTGGGCAGGATCTCACCCTGACCGTCTCGTTTGTCTTCCCAGCCATCGTCGATATTGATATAGGTCCAGCCATGGTCGGCCAGTTGAGCCGCCATCGCCCTGGCGGAGGTTTTTACTTTTTCATCGCTGACGCTAAGCCCCCAGCAGTTCCAGCTATTCCAGCCCAGGGCCGGTGTCAGGCCGATCTTTTCCCCGCAGAGAATGGTCAGGCCGCGGGTTGCGACACCGGCCTTGTTCTTCGCGCTAAGCTTCAGCTTATAGTTTCCTTTTTGGGGGAGTGCCCCTGTAATAATACCTGTTTGCTTATCCAGCTTCAGCGTGGCTGGCAGACCCGTGGCTTCAAAGACCATCGGCCGTTCTCCCGTTGCGGGTATCCTAAACAGGAAGGGGGCTCCGGGTCTTGTCCCGACAATTTCTGCGCCATTGATGCGAGGGGTTGCCGTCGCAGCAGGGGTGAGGATATAGGGGATCTCTTCCTTTGCCGTAACCAGCTTTTTGCTCCTGCCTTCTTCGAAGCTGTATAGGATCTCATAAGATTTGTTCTCCGGGAGAGTGGTTTTAACGGTGTATTCAAAGGGCCGGTTGTGGGCGAAGTCTGCCCCGATGGTCTGTTTGAAGAGGACGGCGCCGGAGAAAGGGTCGATTACGCGAATATTCAGCTTGCCGGTGAAATCGTATTTTTCGCTGGTGGATTGCAGGGAGATCTTTTTGCTGAATTGCCGGCCGGCAGTGAAGCGGAAGGGGTCTGTGGTATTGAAGGTGATAAAATCCGTTACGTCCATTACGCTGATCCCATAGTGGCCTTCGAACATCCCCCCGTCGCCTGAATGATCGTAAACCCTAACGGCGATGACATTTTCCTGATCCCAGTGGATACGGGGATCGCCAAGGCTTATCGTATAGGAACGCGGCAGATTCCAGTTACCATCCTGGATGGCCCCGCCTGCGCCGCCGTTCCTGCCGATGAAGGTGCCGTTGAGGTATACCTCATCTCCATCATCGATCTTGCCCAGGTCTATTCTTAGTTTTTCTTTTAGGAAGGCCTTTTCTTTAATGGATGAGGGGATGACGATATGCAGCCGGTACCAGGCAAACCCGTTATAGTTGGCATAACCTTGCGACTCCCAGGGAGCGCCGACGTGGATGGGGGCCCAGGACGAGTCATTAAACGTCGGCGAAGCCCATGCCGGCTGGTCGCCGGTGGTGAATTTCCACCCATCCGTAACCGGAAGGTCCTGAGCAGACAGGGTACCAAAGAAGAAACAGGTGCAAAGGGCTACTAAAAAAGATGATTTCGACATGGGGCAGTTTTTAAAATCAGGCCCCAAGTTACAAAACAGACTCCTGCTAAACACTTGCACATTTATTTTGTAAGCAGCCTTCCTACCTGTATTTTTGCCGTCGGAAGACGGCAATTTGCCCTCTTTTTAAGCCGACCTAGCTCAGTTGGTAGAGCATTTCATTCGTAATGAAAGGGTCGTCGGTTCGAGTCCGATGGTCGGCTCTCCTTCCTCTCTCGCCCCACAAAAGGGGCGAGACCTATTTTATGAAACTATCTACATTAGCTGAAACACTGATCGGATCTGAAATTGTCAAGCTGGGGGGAGAGATCCGCGAAAAGATACGACAGGGAGAGAAGATCTATAATTTTACGGTAGGTGATTTCGATCCGGCTATTTTTCCTATTCCAAAGGAGCTGGAAGAGGGTATCATCGATGCTTATCGCCGGCACTTTACCAATTATCCTGCTGCCGAAGGCAATCTGGATCTCCGGGAGTCTATTGCCAGCTTCCTGGAAGAAAGAGAGCAATTAAGGTATCCCCCGGAAGAGATCTTAGTGGCCAGCGGTGGCCGTCCTCTTATTTATTCCCTGTTCAGAACCCTGGTGGATAAGGGAGATAAAGTTATCTATGCTGTTCCCTCCTGGAACAACAATCATTATACGCATCTCAACGGGGGCGAGCATGTGGTGATCGAAGCCACGGCGGAAAACAATTTCATGCCTACGGCCGATGCCATCCGGCCCCATAGTAAAGGAGCCACGCTGATCTGTCTTTGTTCTCCGCAAAATCCTACCGGCACGACCATCTCCCGGAAAGACCTGGGGGACATCTGTGAATTGGTGTTGGAAGAAAATGCCCGTCGCGGCCCCGGAGAGAAAAAGTTATTCCTGCTGTATGACCAGATGTACTGGCAGTTGACTTATGGAGATATTCAGCATTACAATCCCGTCTCTCTATATCCTGCTATGCGGGAGTATACGATTTTCATTGACGCCATCAGCAAGGCTTTTGCCGCTACGGGTGTCCGGGTGGGCTGGTCCTTTGGCCCTGTGGAAGTCATCAATAAAATGAAGGCTATTCTTACTCATATCGGTGCCTGGGCTCCGATGGCCGAACAAAAAGCTACGGCCGGCTATCTATTGCAAAAAGAAAAAGTTGACCAATACCTGTATCAGTTCCGGTCTGCCGTTTCCGAGCGGCTGCGGAAGATCCATCAGGGATTCGTACAGTTAAAGAAAGAGGGATTCAAGGTGGATGTCCTGGCGCCGGAGGCTGCTATCTATCTTACCATTAAGATTGATCTGGCGGGTAAAAAAACGCGTCAGGGGAAATTGCTGGAGGACCAGGCGGCGGTGACTTCTTATCTGCTGAATGAGGCTGCCCTGGCTGTTGTTCCTTTTTCAGCATTTGGGGCTTCTAAAAGCTCTCCCTGGTACAGGCTTAGCGTAGGCACCTGTCACCTTCAGGATATAGAAGAAATGATCAAGAAATTACGTGAGGCGATGAGTAGACTTGAGTAATCAGCTAGTTTTTATTACAGATGAAGACAAAAGGTTTGAGTTCCTTTTCCCTTATTATTTTTTGCATCGTGTCGCGCTTGTAAAGAGTTTTGTGTTTGTTGATATCAAACACTTCATGAGCAACACAAAAACTTTCAATGGTCTCAAACTGGAATAAGAGTTCGTTTAGTTGTTCCAGCTCTTGCTCCATTGATTGTTCATTCATGTGTTCATCTTTCACAAGAACAAGCAAATCTCTGTTACAAGTTTTCATTTTTTATTAGATTTTACTAATCAGATCTTTTAATAACCAAACTGCTTTAATAACCAGACATACCTTTGCTGATACCACAGCCACATTTCTTACTGCTGCC
>DATJJD010000256.1:0-9497 GCA_035492545.1 Puia sp. | reverse complement strand
TGGCTTTCGCCATTATTACCTCCATGTGAGGCCACAAAGAGCCCGCCCGCCGAACGGGCAGCCATGAGTTGTACGTCGGAGAGCCAAACGTTGGGAATAACCGGTTCTTTGGCCGGATAGGCAGCGCAGGCGGCAAGGCCGGTCAGGTTGTAAAGGACACGGGTACGGTGAAAGATGTCAATAAAGATCTGCCCGCTGGCCAGGTTCCGCCAACTCCAGCTTCCAAATTGCATCATGAGGGAATCCTCCATACTCTTTCCAAAACGGAATAACATCAGGCCGTCGGGGATAAATTCCGGATGAGCATCGGCCACATTGATAAAATATTTTCCCGCGATATGAGTTTTGTAGATATAGGATGCCATCTTTTGAACAAAGGGCTCCTGGTAGATATTCAGCTTACCTCCGGTGGCATCATATAATAAATTCAGCGCGTCATATACGCAACCCGCGGCCGCCCCCCAGTAGGTAGGTCCTTCTTCGCAACCCCCATCCTCTCCCAGGCCATTCATGTATTGGTCCAGGATCCGGATACCCCGGCTGACGTCCGCCAGCCTAACCTCGTCTTTATCTTCTATCAGCAACGCCGCCGTAAGGTAGTTGGAGACGATCCAGGGCGCCCAGTTATTCAATTTGGCCTCCGGATTGCCCGCACCTGCCCAGCCGAATTGTTGAGTCTCCATGGGCTGAAAGATCCTCCGGTTCATTTCATAGCGAATACGCGGCCGCACCAGCTTAGAGACCTTTTCCAGCTCCGGCCCGACAAAATAATCCGCCCAGGCCAGTACAGCTCCTGTTTCCGCAGCAAACAGGTCCACGATGGGATCTTCCACATCCGGGAGGCCGGCGCCGGCTTTTTGAGCGCCTACGTGTGCGCTGATTCCCCAGAAGCTTTCTTCACAGATAGACCAGATCCCATCCACGATGTGGTCGACGAAACGGCCCTTTCCTTCCACGGATTCGGCCAGCACCAGGTTAAATAATTCAACCCGTTTGCCAAAGGAGATGTTTTCAAATTTTATCCGGTTGCCGTTACGTATAAAATCCAGCATCACCGTTGCAGGGATGCCCACAAACTCTTTTTTCAAAGCCGATTCCCCATTTCCGATCATCTTTTGAATAAGACTGTCCGGCAGTATCTTCCTCCATCCTTCTGGGGTTTGCGGAAAAGGCTTGAACTGATGGATAGGGATTAAAGACTGTGACAATTGCTGTGGGGAGAATTTCTGCAGCAGATCGCGATGTGTTATTTGCGCCTGCAGGGAGGAAACGGATACTAAGAAAATAAAAAGCGGGGAAAAACAAACACGTAAAAATTTCATAGCGCAAACAAGTTTCTGAAAGTTAACTTATTTCTTTTGATTCGGTACCTTCGCCTTTTAATATGAAAAGACTATATAATATATCGGCTTGTCTGCTCCTCGTCATTACAGCAAAGGCGCAGGTCGCTCCTGCCGACCGGGTAAATCCTTTTATCGGCACGGGAGGTCATGGGCATACTTTTATCGGGGCCAGCGTGCCGTTTGGCGCCGTACAGGTGGGACCGGAGAATAGTGCGAAAGGCTGGGACTGGTGCTCGGGTTATCATTATTCGGATAGCCTGGTCATCGGATTCTCTCAGACCCATCTCAGCGGAACAGGTATTGCCGACCTGGGCGATGTCCTGGTGATGCCTTATACGGACCCCGTCAAAATGAGCAGCGGCGGGGAAGTAAATCCCAATCCTGTCATTTCCTCCCATTATTCTCATCAGAACGAAAAAGCCAGCCCGGCTTATTATTCGCTGACGCTGGATGACTACCCGGTAAAAGTGGAGCTGACAGCCTCTGAAAGAGTGGCCTTTCACAAATATCATTTTGAAAAGGCCGGCAAGGGGCATATCCTCATCGATCTGAAACAAGGCATCTACAACAAGTGGAGCAAACCCGAAGCCATTGGCTATCTGCAAAAGCTCAATGACAGTACGCTGCTGGGCTTTCGCCATTCGAAGGGATGGGCCAGGGACAGGCGGTTGTATTTTGCCATCCGGACCTCCATCAAATTGAAAGACTTCGCCCTTTATGACGACAGCCTCCTGCTAAAGACCAGCGCCGGAGAGTCGGCCAACCTCAAAGGGGTACTCTCCTTCGACAATGCACCGGGAGAAGTGATGCTGAAGATCGGTATCTCACCCGTCAGCAGCGCCCACGCCCTGGACAACATCGAAGCGGAAATCCCCGATTGGAATTTTGATGGAGTGGTCGCTAAAGCCACTGCCAGGTGGAATAAGGAATTGGGGAAGATAAAGATCGAGACCGCCGATGCAGCTGCCCAAACCGTTTTTTATACGGCCCTATACCATACGATGATCGCTCCGGCCTTATACAATGACCATGACGGCTCTTATCGGGGGACCGATAAAAAAGTATATACCCAGCCGGGCTTTGACAACTACTCCGTTTTTTCCCTTTGGGATATCTATCGGTCCTGGGCTCCCCTGGGCACCATCCTTCACCCGGAGAAGGTCAATTCCTGGATCAGCTCTTTGCTGGCTATCTACCAGCAGCAGGGAAAATTACCCATCTGGCCCCTGATGGGTAATGAGACTGACTGTATGGTGGGTTATCACGCTGTTCCCCTGGTGGCGGATGCCTGGCTGAAAGGATATAAAGGGTTTGACGCGGATCTGGCCTACGAAGCCGTTAAGGCCAGCTCCATGCGGGATGACCTGGGCCTGAAATATGTAAAAGACCGGGGGTATATTCCTGCGGATAAAGAAACAGAATCCGTTTCCAGAGCGGAGGAATATGCCATCGACGACTGGTGTATCGCCCAGATGGCAAAGAAAAGGGGTAATAAAGAGGATTATGCCTACTATACCAAAAGGTCTCTCTATTATAAAAACTATTTCGATTCTACCATTCGTTTTGTCCGTCCCCGCATGAGCGATGGAGGCTGGCGGACCCCCTATGACCCTTTCAATTCCATCCATGAGACGGGAGACTTTACGGAAGGCAATGGCTGGCAATATACCTGGCTGGTCCCACAGGACCCCAAAGGACTGATCCGGTTATTGGGTGGAGACAGCTCTTTTACCGTTAAGCTGGACAGCCTTTTTCATGTCACGGGCGATATGGGCGCCCATGCCTCCGCGGATATTTCCGGGCTTATTGGGATGTATGCCCATGGGAATGAGCCCAGCCACCACGTCGCTTATTTATATTCCTTTGCAGGTTATCCCTGGAAGACGGCGGAAAAAGTCCGGCAGATCATGAAAGAATTCTATACCGATCAGCCCGATGGGCTTGCCGGTAACGAAGACTGCGGCGCCATGTCGGCCTGGTATATCTTTTCTTCGCTGGGCTTCTACCCGGTACAGCCGGCCGGCGGCATCTATGTGCTGGGAAGTCCCCTCTTTAAAAAAGCGACCATTCAATTACCGGGAAGCAAGGCCTTCACTGTCGAGGCCGTCAACAACAGCGCGTCCAATATCTATATCCGCTCAATAGAATTAAATGGCAAGCCTTATCGCAAAAGTTATATTACGCACGGCGATATTCTACAGGGAGGACATCTGAAGATCACCATGGGCAGCGAACCCAACCTGACTTTTGGGAAAGCCATCACTGACCGGCCCCCGGTCCAGTAGGGAACTCTTTGATTCAGCAAGTTCCGGGTTGCCCCTGCCGTCCCGCCGAAGTAATTTTGAGGTATGACAACAATCATTGAACGCCTCCAGGCAAAAAACTGGGATAAGGTAACCGAAGACCTGCATCGACAAGGATTTGCCGTCGTCGGGAATGTCCTGAACAAAAATGAATGTGGGGATCTTATCGGCTCCTATAATGCCGATGGTACCTATCGGAAAACGATCACGATGGAGCGGTATCGCTTTGGGTTGGGGGAATATAAATATTTTCAATACCCTTTACCGGACCTGATCACAGCCATCCGGCAGACCGTGTACCCTTTTTTAGCTCCCATCGCCAATACATGGATGGAGGTCCTTCACATCGATACCACCTTTCCCCCTACGCACGAAGGATTGAAACAGCAATGTCATCGGCATGGGCAGACCAAACCCACCGTCCTTATTTTAAAGTACGGAGAAGGCGGCTTCAACACGTTACACCAGGATCTCTATGGGGACATTTATTTCCCCATGCAGTTGGTATTATTCCTCAACGAGCCGGGGGAAGACTATACGGGAGGGGAGTTTGTCCTGACGGAACAAATACCCAGGGCGCAGTCCAAGGCGAATGTGCTGCAGCCGCGACGGGGTGACATGCTGCTGTTCACCACTAATTTCCGGCCGGTAAAAGGCAGCAAGGGGTATTACCGGGTGAATATGAAACATGGGGTAAGTCCCGTCCACAGCGGACAGCGTCATACGCTGGGTATTATTTTTCATGATGCGATGAGCTGAATTGTCGCCAGCGTGGACAGCAGATCATGAGGCCCGGCGCCAGACATGCAGATGCAGCAGCACGGCCGCATTATCCCCCCGATGTTACCCGTTTGATCTCATCCCCTGCCCCGCCCTGTCTGGTGGGGCCCGCCTTCAAGGCTTTGCCGAAACGATAGGTAAAAGCCAGGGTACACACGCGACTGTCCCGGGTCAGTTTGAAATATTCCGTGGCTTGTTGGAAATGAGTAAGCCCCTGCATGGCCTGCGTGTAAAAGATATCCCGTACATTCAACTTGATCGCTCCCTTATTTTGAAAGACCTGTTTGGATAACCCTATCGACAGCTGGCCTGTCGGATCGGTGATCTCCTGTAATTCCAGTTCACGGCCGGTGAAGAAACCGGAAAACTCGGCCGCCCACCCCTTCTTAAAACGGAATTGGTTGTTCATCGTCAATGTCACCTCCAACATGGTAGCCTGACGATCGTTCCAGACATATCCACCCAGGGTCTTATAATTCAGGGTACCCTGCAGGTTGACCGACCAGAAAGGCAGAGGAGAGAACTGCCCGCTGAGGGACAGACTTAGATTCTCCATCTTCCGCAGGTTGCCTTCCGTATAAATGATCAGCCCGTTGCTATCGGTAAGGAAGATCTGTGAAAAATAATCCTTTGTCACACTATAGCCCAGCGTAGTGACCAGGATGTCTTTATACTGATGGCTCAGCTCCATATTCCAGGTATACTGAGGTTTGTAGTAGGGATTACCCTGCTCGTAGGTATATTTATTGATGACGAACACAAAGGGATTCAGCTTCTGAAATGCGGGCCTGTCGATACGCCTCCCCACGCTGAGGGAAAATACATTCTGTGAGTCTGCCTTGTAGCTTATGACGGCAGTTGGAAAAAGATTGTGATAGTTTTTGGAGAAAGAGCTGTCCTTTCGGAGGGCGTTGCCTAACTGGTTAGCAGTATAACCTGTATATTCATAACGCAGCCCTGCCTGCATCTCCCAGGGTCCTGCCTTTCTTTCCAGGTTGCCGTAGACGGCGTGAATATTTTCCGTATACAGGAAATGATTGGTCTTGCCCAGGTCCTGCTGCCATCCGGTGTCTACTTTATTCTGATAGTCTGCGACATTGTCGGTGCTCACCCGGGAAGATTTCCAACCGATAGTTACCCGGTTGTCTCCAATTTGTTGTGCGTAGTCGGCCTTGGCGGAAAAAATATGCAGGTCTGAAGGGATGTTGCCCTGTAAGAGCTCTGTATATCCTCCCGGTCCATCCAGTGTGTTCTCAACGCTTTGTTTGCTGCCGAGCCGGTATACCAGCCAATCGACATCTGCCGTCAATTCCCTGGAAGCATCGAATACGGTACGCCAGTTAACATTGAATCCGCCATTCTTCCAATGGCTCCTGCTATTGCTCACCGTTTGGATCACCGAATCTGTGGCGCCGGCCGCGTCTTTCCATTGGGCCAGACCGGAGGATTCGCTGTTCCGATCCAGTAATAGTCCCGTCAACACAATACCCGCCGTAGTTTTCTTGCTGATGAAATAGTCCACTCCGGTCTTGAGTGTATGTGTATAGCCATTGGACCGGATATAGGTAGGCTGTTCCAATTGCGACTCCAGGGTTTTGCCGTCCGCCTGGTAGTAACTGCGCAAGGCATAGAGGTCCGTGAAACCATGGTTGACATTCATGCTGTAGGTGAGGAAGACGTTCCATTTCTCCGTCCGGTAGTTCAACAGCAGGCTGTTATTGGTCTTCGGGTACCGGCCCTGACCATAGGAGAGGCTGAGATTGCCGTTAAAGCCATGTTGCCGGCTCTTCTTGGTTTTGATATTGATGATACCGGCGCTGCCCGCCGCATCGTAGCCCGCCGGCGGGTTAGTCATGATCTCTATCTGGTCGATCTGTGAGGCGCTCATGCCGTTCAGCAGGGCTACCAGGGCATCACCCGATACATAAGTCGGTTTGCCATCCAGCAGGATCAATACATTTTGTTTTCCTTTCAGGCTGATAGTGCCGTCGCGGCTGACCGATATGCCCGGCGACTTTTCCAGTACTTCCATCGCCGTGGCGCCGGCGTTGGTGATGCTGGCATCTACATTGACGATGGTCTTGCCCGGCACTTGTTTTACCGGCAGGTGGGTTCCCCGCACCGTCACGGTAGACAGTGTATCGGTCTTTTGTGGTTCAGAAGGTTGCGTTCTACCCACAAACCACAGGAAGCTGGCTACCACGAAGCAATAAAAGTGGTGTCTTTTCATCGGTCCATCAAGATACCCGAATCCACTCTATACGATGGGTATTTTTATACCAGCGGTCTTATATACTGTTCAAGTCATTCCGTTCAAGAGGACGCGAGAACGGCCCATCCTAGAAGGGCTGGCTAAGTGGCCTGGCTTATTCTACCCTTAGGCTTTTTATCGGATTGGCCAGGGCGGCTTTGATCGCCTGAAAACTTACCGTCACCAGGGTGATGAGGACAGCGCCCAGGCCTGCTGCCGCAAAGATCCACCAATCCATGCCCGTCCGGTACTGGTAATTCTGCAGCCAGTGAGACATGATATAATAGGCCAGCGGCATGGCGATGAGGGAAGCGATGACGACCAGGAGTACAAAATCCTTTGATAATAAATTCCATAAGCCCAGGACCGAAGCTCCCAATACTTTTCGGATCCCGATCTCCTTGATCCGCTGCTCAGCCATAAACGAGGCCATTCCAAAGATACCCAGGCAGCTGATAAAGATCGCCAGTAAGGAGAAGAGGCCCGTCAATTTTCCCACCTGCTCTTCCGCAACAAATTTTTTAGCATATTCCTGGTCGACAAATTTATAGTCAAAGGGAACAGCAGGCGCCAGGCGTTGAAATACATGCTGTATAGCCGACAAGGCCTCTCCCATGGCAGCCGTAGGTTTTACCCGGAACAGCATGAAATGGGCGTCGTTATCCTTCGACAGGAAATAGATGGTCTGGTTGGCTGGTTCATAAGGCGACCCCATCACCATATTCTTTACGACGCCCAACACTTTAAACGGTTGTCCATTCCAATTTATCTTTTCCCCCACGGGATTCCGCAGACCCATAAATTTTACAGCGGCCTCGTTCAGGATAAGACCGGATGAGTCGGTGGCATATTCTCTTGAAAAATCCCTGCCTTCCATAAATTGCCAGCCGATGGTCTTGCCGTATTCCGGTGATACGGAGATGGCGCCGAATTCTCCCTGTGTGGAGGGGTCTTTACCGGGCCAGTCAAACCCGGTAAGGCCTTGCCATACACCGGTTGCCGGGCTGGAAGAAATGGCTACCTCAGCGACTGCCCCTGTCCGGAGTAGTTCGTTCCGCATCACTTCCCGCTGCTTCCAAAGGTCGGGCGTTGTCATTTGTACTGTCAGCAACCCTTCCCGGATATATCCTACCGGCCTGTCTTTGGCAAACTGTACCTGCCGGTATACGATCAGCGTACCGACGATCAGCAAAATGCTGACGCTGCATTGCAATACCACCAGCACCTTGCGGGGGATAGCCGCCAGGGGGCCTGCTTTAAAGGTGCCTTTTAATACTTTTACCGGCTGGAAGGAGGATAAATAGAAGGCCGGATAGGTCCCTGCGATCAAACCCGTGAAAAGGCAAAAACCCAATGCGGTCAGCCAAAACCAAGGCTGGCCCCAGGGCTGGGCCATCAATTTGCCGGACAGTTGATTGAAGAGCGGCAAAGCCAGATAGATGAACACGACAGCTATTAAAAGAGCAAAACCCGCCGCCACCATCGACTCGCAGAAGAATTGCAGGATCAGTTGTCCTTTTAACGATCCGATGGCTTTACGAACGCCTATCTCCCGGGCGCGCCGCTCCGAGCGCGCGGTGCTGAGGTTCATAAAGTTGATGCAGGCCAGCAGCAATACCAATAAGCCTATCGTCCCGAATAACCAAACAAACTGAATGGCGCCGCCCCTATTGATCCCCTCTTTAAAGGCCGAATACAGGTGCCACCGGTCCATGGGAAACAAAAAAACCTGCGGTTTATAGGAGGTCTCCGACGGTCCCTTCAAATGGACATAGGTACTATTGCGGATAGCAGCGGAAGCCTTGTTGATATCAACACCATCCGCCAGCTGCACATACAGTTCGGTGGCATCCCAGGCCCATGCAGTCCTGTTGTCTTTTACATCCGGATCATTGGCGGCCAGTAAGTCCCAGGGAGCAATGAACAAGGTATTCCGAAAAAACGAATTGTCAGGGAGATCCTCATAAACCCCGGTGACCGTTACATTCATCTTGTTATCAACGATCATCGCCTTACCCATAGGATCCGCCTCTCCGAAGATGGCTTTGGCAACGGAGGACGCCAATAAGATCGAACCCGGATCTTTCAGGCCATTCCGGGAGCCCCTTATCATTTTCAAGGCCAGCATGTCCGGGGCGGCCTCCTCCATAAATTTGCCTTTCTCCGTCAATTTCTTATCCTGGAATGCTAATACATGGTCCCGAAGCCAGTACGACAGAACGACCTGTTTAAAATAATGCCCGTAGGTAGTGCGCAGCTCATTGCCCAGCGGTATTGGCATCGAGTAGGTAGTATAGGTATTGCCGTCCAGGCGCCCATGTTGCATGACCCTGGCAATCCGGTCGTAATTCGCGTTATACCGGTCATAGGAGTACTCGTCCCGGATCCATAGGCCGATCAACAGGGCTACGGTCAAGCCTACCGATAAGCCAATAATATTGATGCCGGAATATAATTTATTGCCGGCCAGCGTACGCAGGGCGAATTTGAAATAGTTCTTGAGCATGCCCTTTAGCGTCCAAAAAAATGCCGATTTCTTAACAAAGTGTCAGCCAAGGACTTAGAAAAATCAAGTCTTTTATCCTTGTCCGTTTTCGGACAATAGCCTGTTCAGTATCAGGACATTAAGCGGGCATCGTATTTTTACTTCGTAGAAACCCCTATGATATCCCGGCTGTCGGTATTACTTTTGCCCTAATACTGTACAGCCCTCCGTACAATGAAAAACTCGAATGTCCGCACCCACGGAAGCCGGGCTGTACAATGAATGCTTCCAATATTCCTATAAAACTTTTGTTGTTAGATCAGAATCCAAACCCT
>DATJJD010000255.1:0-18878 GCA_035492545.1 Puia sp. | reverse complement strand
GCGCACATGCAGAAAGACGGAGAGGAGAGGGGGCTGAAGATCGTGGCGGTGAATGGAGTGGAAGATCATATCCATTGCCTGGTACAGCTGATGCCTTCGCAGAACCTCGTCCAGGTAGTAAGGAGCATCAAGACGGGATCCTCCCGCTGGCTAAACGAAAACAAATTCCTGGCTACTCCCTTTGAATGGGAAGAGAGCTATGCCGCTTATTCCGTAAGCCCTAGCGGACTGAAACAAGTGATTGATTTTATTGGTAAACAGGAAGAGTATCATAAATCAAAAACACTGGAGAGCGAGCTGGAGGTATTTAAAGCCCCAATTTTATCATGAAGAAATTACAATACAAATTTTCGGGAAAGACGACCACGTATTATTTTGATGCCGGATTTTCCCACCTGGAAAAGCTGGTGGATAAGAAGACGGCGGTATTGCTTACCGACGAAAACATCTTCCGTTCTCATCAGAAGAAATTCGGGGGCTGGAATACCATCGTCATCAAGGCCGGAGAGGCTTTTAAGGTACAGGATACGATCAACTCCATCATTGAACAGCTCATCGATCTGGGGGCTGACAGAAAGACTTTCCTGGTAGGTGTGGGCGGGGGCGTGGTGACGGACATCACCGGTTACGCCGCAGCCGTTTACATGCGGGGCCTCTCTTTTGGGTTTGTGCCCACTTCCATCCTGGCCATGGTCGATGCTTCTATCGGTGGGAAGAACGGGATTGATGTCGGGGTCTATAAAAATCTGGTAGGCACTATCCGGCAGCCGGATTTTCTGTTATACGACATGAGTTTGCTGAAGTCCTTGCCGAAAGAAGAATGGATAGGTGGTTTTGCGGAGATCATCAAACATGCCAGCATCCGTGACGCAGCCCTGTTCAGAGAGCTGGAGAAAAATAAACTGAGCTTTTACCAGAAAGACAACGCGGCCCTGGCCAAACTCATTCGCCGCAACGTGGTGATCAAGTCTACGGTGGTTCAAAAAGATGAATTCGAAAAAGGAGACCGTCGCCTGCTCAACTTCGGGCATACGCTGGGGCATGCCATCGAAAACCTATATGAGCTATCGCATGGGCAGGCTATTTCCATCGGCATGGCCGCTGCCTGTATGATCTCGGAAGAGCTGACGGATTTTAAAGATACGGACAGAGTGATCGCCACGCTGAAAAAATACGGGCTGCCTACCCAGGCTGAATTCGATGGCAAGGAAGTCCTGAATGTCCTTCGGATGGATAAAAAGAAGGAGAGGGACTCGATGAATTATGTGTTACTGAACAAGATCGGTCAGGGAGTAGTAAAATCCATACCGATCGTGCAATTGGACAAGCTGTTACAATCCATTATAACGGCACGTTAAACCAGCCAGCTATGCTAACGACGATCATACCATCTACTATAAAAGGAATCATACAGGCACCTACCTCCAAAAGTTCGATGCAGCGGGCCTGTGCGGCAGCCTTGCTCAGCAGAGGAGAGACGGTGATACGGCATCCCGGGTATTCGAATGATGACAAAGCTGCCCTGGAAGTGATCCATGGACTGGGGGCGGAGGTCGCCACCCTGGATGACGGCTCCCTGAAAATAAGCAGCAGGGGGGTAAAACCCGGCCAGGCGGAAGTAAACTGCGGGGAGAGTGGGCTGGGGATCCGGATGTTCGCGCCTATTATCGCGTTGAGTGATCAGCCGGTAAGGGTGAATGGAGAGGGCAGCCTGTTGACCCGGCCGATGGATTTTTTTGATGAGATCTTTCCTCAGCTGGGGATCCGGGTGGTTTCGAATAAAGGAAAGCTGCCGCTGAAGATACAGGGGCCGTTACAGCCCCGCAACCTTGAAATTGACGGATCGCTGAGCTCTCAATTTCTCACCGGATTATTGTTTGCCTATGCAGCGGCTGGTGCGAAGGATGTCGCGATCAAAGTAAATAATCTTAAAAGCAAACCGTATATCGACCTCACTTTACAGGTGATGAAGCATTTTGGCTGGGAGGTAGAGAACAGGGAGTATGCTGAATTCTATTTTCCCGGGACCAATCAGGCGGTGACCGGCGAGTCCGGGACCGGTCCGGTCGGCGAGGCCAGCCGGCAATATACGGTCGAGGGAGATTGGAGTGGCGGAGCTTTTCTGCTGGTGGCGGGAGCCGTTGCGGGGAAGATAACCGTGAAGGGGCTGGATGTCGATTCTACCCAGGCCGATAAAGCCATTTTACAGGCGCTGCGGGACAGCGGGGCCAGCCTTTCGATACGGGGGGAAGAGATTGAGGTAGGACCGGTCGGAACGGGCGAGGCAGGAGGGGCGGTTGCAACAGGTACCCTGAAGGCCTTCCGGTTCGATGCTACCGACTGTCCGGACCTTTTCCCACCCCTGGTAGCTTTGGCGTCGTATTGTAAGGGAACGACCGTGATCGAAGGGGTAGGGCGGCTGGCTCATAAGGAGAGCAACCGGGCCCTCACCCTACAGGAAGAATTTGGGAAGATGGGAGTACCGGTCCAATTGGATGGGGACAGGATGCTGATAAAAGGGGGCGAAGGCGTTCGTGGGGCCCTGGTACATTCCCGTCACGATCATCGTATCGCGATGGCCTGTGCGGTGGCGGGCCTGGGGGCGAAAGGAGACACGGTCATCGAAGAGGCCCAGGCGATCAATAAGTCTTATCCCGATTTTTACGAACACCTGCAAAAGCTGGGAGTTGGGGTGAGGAACCAGGAACCCATCGGTAATAAATAGTAAGTATGAATTCATTCGGTCGTATATTCAGATTAAGTATGTTCGGCGAGTCCCATGGGGAAAGCGTGGGCATGAACCTTGACGGGTGCCCGGCCGGGCTGCCGCTGGTATTGGAGGATTTTTTGCCCGACCTGGAAAGGCGTAAAGGCGGCATTCAGAAAGGGACCACCCCTCGCAAGGAGGACGATCTGCCGATCTTCAAGAGCGGTCTCTTTAATGACAGGACCACGGGCGCCCCGCTGACCATTCTGTTTGAGAACAATAATACCCGTTCGGGCGACTATGAGAAGCAACGGGCCGTTCCGCGGCCGGGCCATGCTGATTTTGTCGCCAATAAGAAATTTGGCGGTTTTGAGGACTATCGCGGCGGGGGGCATTTTTCCGCCCGTCTGACAGTGGCGCTGGTGGCGGCCGGGGTCATCGCTAAAAAACTGTTGGCCACGGTGGGCAATGGCATCGAGGTGGGTGCCTCCATCCTGGAGATTGGCGGAGAGCAGGATATTGAAGCGGGCTTGCAAAAGGCTATCGATGCGAAGGATACGATCGGAGGCATTGTCGAATGCAGGGTCGCCGGATTACCGGTCGGCCTGGGAGAGCCTTTTTTTGATTCGGTGGAGTCGCTGTTAGCCCATGCTGTATTTGCCATCCCGGCGATACGGGGGGTAGAGTTCGGCACCGGTTTTGCCGCGGCCAGAATGTTTGGCAGTCAGCACAATGATGCCATAGAGAACCTGCAGGGAAGGACGAGGACCAACCACGCCGGCGGAGTGGTGGGAGGGATCACGAATGGCAATGAGCTGGTGCTCAGGGTAGCCGTGAAGCCTACTTCTTCTACGCCCAAGGAACAGCAGACCCTTAACTGGGTGACCGGGGAGGTGGAGCCTTTTTCCGTAAAAGGGCGCCATGATCTTTGTATTGCGCTGCGGGTGCCGGTGGTGCTGGAAGCGGTCACGGCTATCGTGCTGGCGGATCTCCTGCTGCTGGAACAGCATATCAAAAGAATTTCCCCTTAAATAACCCCTTACAACGATGTCTTATGGCAATTATTTATCACCTGACTACTCCAAAGGAATGGTCTCAGGCAAAAGGTAAAGGTCGGTATGAAGCTCCTTCGCTTGCTGAAGAAGGATTTATTCATTGCAGCGAGGAGCGACAGATCTCCGGGGTGCTGGAACGGTATTTTCAGGGCCAGACAAAACTGGTGAAATTGCACATAGAGACCCTTCGCCTGACCAGCCCTCTTTATTATGACTGGTCTCCTTCCCTGGAAGATACCTTTCCGCATATATATGGCCCTATCAACCTGGAAGCCGTCGTTGGAGAAGAGGAAATAATAAAAAAATAGTTATATATTGTCGGGGATGAATTATCGAAAGCGTTGTATTCTCTTGGGGTTTCTTATTTTGTTGCAAACCGTCTTTTTTTCCTGCCATCATCAGGCCCATCAGACGGATGATAAAGATACCGTTAAAACTCCGGCGCAGATGGATGAGCAGGTGGGAGGGGACCTGAAGAAAATGCTTCAGTTCGCTACGGACCATGGAGATAAGTTGAATGATACGGTTTCCCTGGGTAATCGAAAATTGCTGGATAGTCTCTATGGGAAAAATAACTATACCCCGCTGTGGAGTGACAAAGAGCACTGGCTATCTCCTGCGGACAGCCTTTTCTCTTTTATTGAGAACGTGAAGGACTACGGCCTGTTTCCTTCTGATTATCACTACTCGTCCTTAGCCTTTATTCACCGGATCCTGCTGGAGGATACCATCAGTCGTAAGAGTCCTGCGATGTGGGCCCGGGCTGACCTGCTGTTCACGGACGCATTTTTTAGCCTGGTAAAACACCTGAAACAGGGAAGGTTGCCCTATGACAGTGTCACGCTCAGGAAGGATACTCTCCTCCCGGCTGATCTTTATACCCGGACCCTGACCTCCGCTCTTCAGACGCATGACATTACCGCCACCCTGCAGCCCCTGGAGCCAAAGAACAGCCGTTATGATTCTCTGAAGGCCTATATCAGGGATTTTTTAGCGACGGCCCGTTTCCGGAAGCTCACCTGGCTGGATTATCCCTTTAAAGATTCGCTGGCCTTTTACCAGTCGCTGACCCGGCGTCTGCAGGAAGTCGGCTACCTGGATTCAGCGGCCACCTCCACCGACACTACCGCCCTATTTGGGGCGGTGAGGAATTACCAGCGCGCCAATAAATTAAAAGTAACGGGGAAAGTATCCCAGGACCTGGTCAATATGATGGATAATTCGGACTGGGAGAAATTCAAACGTATCGCCATCAACCTGGACCGGTATAAGCTCTTGCCGGATTCTCTGCCCACGACCTATGTCTGGGTGAACCTTCCTGGCTTTAACCTGCAGGTGATCAATAGCGACACGGTAGTATTCGAGTCCAAGGTGATCGTGGGGGCTCCCAAGACCCGGACTCCCCTGTTAACCAGTGAAATTTCCAATTTTGTCACTTATCCCCAGTGGACGGTGCCTACCAGCATCATTTTTAAGGAGATGTTGCCCCAGATCAAAGAGAATGTAGATTATCTCCGAAAACAGAACCTGATGGTGGTCGATGACAATGACAGTGTGCGGGACCCGCTAAAGATCAACTGGAGAAGGCTTAATAAAAATAATTTCCCCTACCAGATAAAACAGCGACAGGGTGATGATAACTCCTTGGGGGTCATGAAATTTAACTTTAGGAATAAGTATGATGTGTATTTGCATGATACGAATGTCCGTTGGATGTTTGGCAAGTCTTTCCGGGCCTTGAGCCATGGATGTGTGCGGGTAAAGGAATGGAAGAAAATGGCGGATTTTCTCGTGCGCAATGACACCGTCCGTTATAAGCCGGATACCTTAAGAGCCTGGATCAAAAGGCAGGAGAAGCATACGATCTATGGGTTTAGCCGGGTACCTATTTTCATCCGGTATGTGACCTGTGAGGGGAAAAAGGGCAAAATTCTCTTTCATGATGACATTTATGGGGAGGACAGGCAGTTACGGGATACTTATTTTGCCGATAAGCCTATTTATTAAGGCATTAAAACCATGTTAAGATAGGGGCCCCCGACCGCAGGTCGGGGGCCTTTTATTAGTATTTTGTGGGCTAAAAGGTTATTTTTGCAAATAGTCCCCAAGGGGGGCGTTTTCCAATCCTTTGAAACAAACTATTGTCCATGTCAAAGAAAATCAAAACAGGGCTACTTGCCTACTTATTGTTCCCGATAGCCGTTCTTGGCCGGGATGAAAGGCCTGTCCGGGATACGGTTCCCCGGGGCCATCACAAATCTGCTGTTAAAGCTGTTAAAGTTCAGTATGGGGTTGCCAGTTTCTATTCCAATAAGTTCGAAGGCCGCAAGACCTATACGGATGAGATCTTTTCACAAAATAAGCTGACGGCTGCCAGTAACACGCTTCCCATGCATACCTGGGTCCGGGTGACCAATCTGCGTAATCATAAAACGGTGCTGGTGAGGATCAATGATAAAATGCATCCCCGTAACCGGCGCCTGATAGACCTGAGCCATGCGGCGGCGGCCAGGCTGGGGTATACCGGCAGGGGCCTGACGCATGTGCGGGTGGATGTATTGGGGAAGAAAAAGCCACTGGAAGCGGATGAAGGACTCGCAGCTAAAAACGAATAAAATAGGCGAGGCCCCCTAAAGGGGCCTCGCCTACATACACTACAGGGCAGGATTAATTCTTCATTTTCTTAAAAACACTGATGGCGCCGTTAGCGGAGACTTCCAGCACATAAGCTTTTTGGGGAGCTACCACCGTGACATAATAGCTCAACCCCGAATCCGTATGGTCAAATTCTATGGCTTCCGTCGGCTCGTAGCCGGGGAATTCTTTTTTAATGCTGAGCAGGTAAGTTAAAGGCATGTCTACGACAGCTATCTGGCGGCTGGTGCCGATCTGGTTTCCTTCCAGGTCATAGAAGGCCTGGAGCTTCAGATTATGCCAGGTGAAACTCACCTCCGTATACTTTTCTGTTACTTTGAAAACAACTCCGGTGGCCTGGGGAAAGGTTTTGTTGAAATTCTCCATTCCTGAAAAGTCAGGATTGGCCGTCTTGTTGGCAAATGCGGTACTGATCAGTATCAGTGCGAATAGGGCTACGATGGATAACTTTTTCATAATTTCAAGTTTCTCTTAATGAGACCAAAGCAGTGCCAAAAAGGTTACATTTGCATAATGACCTGATAGTTAACACTATCGTGTAAACCTGATATTTTGTGACTGTCCGTTAACGGACGTTCGGTTGTTCAGAAGCGAACATTTTTTCTGGCTAAATCGTTTCAACACTAAAAACTCATATTCATGAACACAAACATTGGCATCAGTCCAAAGAATCTCCAGGCGGTGGCAGCAGAGCTGACCAAATTATTAGCCGATGAATTCGTCCTGTACACCAAGACGCGGAATGCACATTGGAATGTAGAGGGATCCGATTTCCACTCCATGCATGTATTTTTCGAACAGCAGTACAATCAGCTGGATGATACGATGGACAGTGTAGCGGAGCGTATCCGGCAGCTGGGACATTATGCGCCTGCCACGCTGCAGAGCTTTCTTTCCCTTACCCATCTTACGGAGAAACTGGGTGAGAAGAATGACAGCCTGGGATTTATCAAGGAGCTGGTTGTCGACCATGAGAACATCATCATTTTTATCCGGGAGAATATCAATCGTTTTGCCAATGAGTATGGCGATGCGGGCACCAGTGACTTCATCACCGGGCTGATGGAAGAGCATGAGAAAATGGCCTGGATGTTACGGGCACATCTCAAATGACCATCATTTAATTAATTATCTTTTTTACCGCCTCCAAAGAGCCGTTTGAAAAACCCCTGTTTTTTCTTCGGCTCTTCTTTTTTGGTATCGGTCACCGTGATCTTGACCGAGCCTGCTTTGTCGTTGCGGTTGATCGTGGCTTCCTTCAGTATTTTTTGTTCTTCGGGAGAGAGCTTGGAGTCCAGGGGCACCGTAGGAGCGGAAGTATCCAGGTATTGATTGGCTTTTCCGTTGCCTTCATTGGCTCCTTCAGCTCCGGGAGGAGCCGTCTTATCGATGATGTTCATATAATCATACATCATCTCTTTACGCATATCTTCCGGTTGGATGAATTTGGCTTGTTTGTCGAGACCGAGGGTCTTGTCGGCAAGTGTCTTGGCGAAGAAGTATTCCCAGATGGGCCGGGCCGCCTGGGCTCCATATCCCAATCCGCTCTCCAGGTGAATGAAACGGGCATCACAACCGATCCAGACGCCGGCCATCAGCTGCGGGGTATACCCCATGAACCAGGCATCGGAATTGTCGTTGGTGGTGCCGGTCTTGCCTCCCATCTCTGCCACGCCCAGACGGTTCCTCAGGCCGGCGGCCGTACCGAAGTCCACAGGGCCCTGCATCATGCGGGTCATGGTATAAGCAGTGGCCTGGCTGATGACCTCCTTACGTTCTGGTTTCATATCAAAGCGCTCCAGTACATTGCCATTCTTGTCCTCTATCCGGGAAATATAATAGGGTCTCGTGCTAAAGCCTCCGGAAGGAAACATGCTATAACCCCATAACATCTCATAGAGGGAGAGGTCGCAGGCCCCCAGGGCCATGGAAGGATAGGGGTCTATCCTGGTGGGGATGCCGATCTTATGGACATAATCGGCAAATTGCTTGGGGCCCACCTGTTTCATGATATAGGCAGCCACTCCGTTGATGGACCAGGCCAGACCGGTGGCCATCGTCATGGACCCGCCTTCATGTTTGTCAGGGCGGGCGGGTACATAGCCGAAGCCAGGGAAGTATTGTTGTCCCGTTTCGCATTGCGTTTCGGGTGTCATATTAAAATCTTCGATGCCCAGGCTATAGAGGAAGGGTTTGATGGAGCTGCCGACTTGCCGCTTCGTATTGATATTGACATGGTCGAATTTATAGGTCTTGAAGTCGATGCCTCCCACCCATGCCTTGACGGCACCGGTAACCGGGTCCATCACCATGAAGGCAGTCTGTAACATCTGCTGATGGTATTTAATGGAATCCATCGGCGTCATCACGGTATCTTTTTCCCTTTTGGTATTCCAGGCAAATACTTTCATGGAGACGGGCTGGTAGAAGGTCTTGCGGATGTCTGCGTCGCTGAGTCCGTCGTCTTCCAGGCTTTTCCAGCGGTCGCTGTTGTGCATAGCCGCTTCCAGGATGTTCTGATGATCTTTCCAGACGAGGCCCTTGCGCAGGCTGTACTGGGCGCTGAGCGCCCGCTGCAGAACGGGCATTTGTTTAGCTACCGCTTCGTCGGCATACAGTTGCATCCGGGGGTTGATCGTCGTGTAGATCCTCAGGCCGTCTTCATAGAGATTATAAGGTTCGCCGGTAGCGGGGTTCTTATGAGTCTTACACCATTTCCTCAGCTCATCCCGGATAACATCCCGGAAATAAGGGGCCAGGCCATTGTTCTCATCGACCTTTTTATAATTGCTCAGGTCGATGGGCATGGCTTTCAGCTTGGCCGCGTCGGGGGCGGTGAGGTAATTATTCTTCACCATTTGATTGATCACGGTGTTGCGTCTTTCTATGGCTGCCTTGGGATTCTTACGGGGGTTGTATAAGGTATTGCCTTTCAGCATGCCGATCAATACGGCAGCTTCGTCCACATTCAGGCGGTCGGGCTCTTTCTGGAAAAAGGTACGGGAGGCGTTGCGGATGCCATATACATTATCTCCGAAGGGAACTTCGTTCAGGTAGAGGGCCAGGATCTCCTGTTTGGTAAAGTTGCGTTCCAGCTTGATGGCAATGATCCATTCTTTCAGTTTTTCCGTGAAACGACGGATAAAATTCTTGGACCCCTGTTCCAACAGGTTCTTGGCCAATTGCTGGGTGATAGTGCTGCCTCCTCCATCCCTGCCCAGTTTGATCACCGCCCGCATCACGGAAAAGCCGTCTATGCCGGAGTGTTCGTAGAATCGTTCGTCTTCCGTGGCGACCAGTGCGTTGACTACGTTGGGGGATATATCCTTATATTCTACATTGCTGCGATTGCCTTTGTCTTTATAATATTTCCCCATGGCTGTGCCGTCCTCTGCAAACACTTCCGTAGCCAGGGTGATGGAGGGGTTTTCCAATTCTTTTAAAGAAGGCAGGGAGCCAAAAACGCCCAGGTTGATCAGAACTAAAAAGAGGACAAAGGCGCCCAACCCGTAGAAAAAGACCCTCCAGAAAATGCGAACCAGTTTAGAAGACATATGCAGCGCAAATTATAAATAAGTATCTTAAAAATGATGTTAATCAGTGTCGTTCATTGGGATTCACCAGCTTGTCGAATCTCTTATAAGCCGGCATGTCCCTGTTATTTAATAATAACTCAAGGTTCGGGCCGGAAATGATAAAGAAAGAATATTTGTCGGCGGGCAGCCAGGGAACGACTTCCCGTGGGGCTGCCGCCTGGGCCTTGTGCATGTATTCCTGTGCCGCTGCCGCGTTGGGGAAAGAGCCGATCACCACCAGTTTCAGGGTATCGCTGACCGACGAATTGTCAATGGTGAGGGACTGGCCATAATAGTTTTCCTGGTTGTACCGGTTAAAGGCGTTGCGGGTTTCCGTAACATAGACAGGGTCCACCTTTTCCAAAAGTATCATCACCGAATGAGGTTTTTCCGGGGTATAGTCGAAAGCGGAATTCGAGCTACGGACTTTAGCCAGCAACTGGGCGGTATCTGCTTTTAATTTATTCACGGCTGTCTGGATAGAATCCGACTGGTGTCGTAGTCTGGCAACTTCCAGGGAGTCCGCCGCTGCCTTTTGCATGGCGGCATTGATGGAGTCGACCTGCCGTTGCAGCGCAGCCAGCTGCCCCGCATCCATTTTTATACTGTTGAGACTGGTGGTATCGACTTTTAGCTTGTCCATGCCGGCGACGGTCGGTGTAGGCTTCTTACCGCCCTGGGCTGCCGGGGAAGGCGGTGCGTGGACCCTGGCCCTGGCCAATTGGGAGGTATCTTCTTTTACCAGCATATTGGAGTCGTTGCGGACGAGTCTGGTGCCTTTTTCCCCTGTCGTTCCCGGGGTGGGGGTGGCGTCGATGACGATGCTGTCGTCAGGGACCCTCGTTACCTGGAGGTTGGTCAGATAATCCTCAATCTGTTTGCGCCGCTTGAGCACGTCGATCAGGGTCGCTGCCTTGGCAGCCATCGGCGTTTTGGGATATTTCGACGTTATATTGGTCAGGGTGGCGATGGCCCGGCCATCTTCCCTGTTGCGGATATAATAAACGGACTCGATGTATAGCAGCTGGGGTGTCCAGTATTTATCCCCGTAAAGGCTGTCGGCCGTCTTCTTTAAGGCCAGGGCTTCCTCAAACCTTCCTTCTATAAAGGAGTTATAGATCTTTTCGTATTGGTGGGTAGCATTTACTTTCAGGCTGTTGCTGGCATTCTCGGCAGAGTCAGGATTGACAGCCTTGCCGGTCAGCTTTCCGGAAGGATATTTTTGTTTCATCAGGGCCAGGATCCTTTGGGCATTCGTTTCATCGCCCATCTTTTTATAGCAGTAGTAGAGGGAAAAGAGGGTCTCTTCCCGGCGGGGGAAATCCGGAGACCTTTCCAGCAGGCTGTCATAGGCGTTGATGGCCGAGGAATAATCGGCTATCCCTTCCTGGTAGGCTTTACCCAGGGTGAAGAGGGCATTGTCGACGGAGTCGTTCAGTTTCTTTAACTTTTCAGGGGTCAGGGGTAAATTAGCCATCAGGGACTTGAAGTCAATTTTGTCCGGGCCGGTCAGCCCCGCTTTCCCGCCCAGATCGGGCAGGACGGTGGCGGGTCGATCTCCCAATTTAGCCAACTGTTGTTGTTTGACAAGGGAGGTTAACTGCCAGTTGTCGACATTGGGGCGGTTTCCCCATTTGGTTTTGAAGTCGGTGTAACCCCTGGCTTTCAGGGAGGCATTATTAAAATACCAGTCCTGGTTGCCGGACCCGGTGTTGAAAAGATCGGGCGCAGGGGCATTGGGGTTATTAAACGCACTATTATTGCCGGATGGCTCTGATTGATCGTCGTCCCTGAGCCCTTGTTGTCTGCGAAGGGTCCTGGCCAGTTTTTTTACATAGGCGTCCCGTTGATCGGGGGGAAGCGCTGCGATGCGCTGCAGGCTGTCCTGTCGTTCGAGCACCAGCAACTGGGTGACGATGATAGCCAAAGCGGCTTTGCGATCGGGGAGCCAACTCACATCGCTGAGGGCGGCCACTTCCATGACGTTGAGGCTGTCGTAATAGTTTTTGGCTGCCCGGTATTTTTTATCCTCGAAGGACATATTGGCCAGTTGAAGAAAGGCCTTGTTCCGTTGCGTACCGCCGCCATTGGTCGCCGAAGCCCGGGTGCAGAGGAGTAAAAAGGCTTCTGCTCCGGGCCTGTTCTTTCTTTCCAGCTCCATTTGAGCGGCCGTATAATAGATGATGTCGCGGTAGGATTCGTACCGGTCTTTTTTAGCCATGCTGACCAGGGCCTGGATATTCTTTTGAATAAAATCTTCCCCGCCCTCTTTATTCTGGCGGATGGAATTAAGGCGGGCATAGATCTCCAGGACGGGGTCATAAGTATGGCGCACCGTCCTTTCGTAAAAGGTCTTTGCCTCATAAGACCGGTTCACCCTTTCATACAGCTGGGCGATGAGGTACTCCCAGCGGGCCTCTTCTTCGTTATTTTCTGCAGCCGGCAATGCCCTTTCCAGATAGAAGGCGGCGCTGTCGTAGACATTTTGTTTATAGAAATAGAGGGCCCGGACCTCATTCAGGGAAGGCTGCAGACGTTGGGGGAACAGGGGATCTCTTCGTAAGATCTCGATCAGGCTGGAGGCTTCCGGAAACTGGTCTTTTGCCAGGTAGGTGCGTACCTTCCAGATCAGGGATTCATTTCGGCTGGGGGGCAGGGAAAAGGCTTTTTGCAGGATGTTCCTTTTCTCTTTGGTGGAAACAATGTCGGCACTGCCGCCTTCATCCCTGTTGGCATTGCTGCCGATAGGTTTGTCATAACCATCGTCTTCTTTTGGGGCAAAGGCGTAGTTGATGAATTGGAAGGTGATATAGGCCGAGTCGAAATCCTTTTTCAGATAATAGGTCTTTCCGATCAGCATGTAGAGATTGTCGATCCAGTCATTGCGGGTATCATGGATAAGGATGCCCATGGTGCATTTATAGATGACGGAATCCAGTTCTTTCTTCTGGGCGGAGGTAGCGTCGAGGCTATAATTATAAAAGGGGAGGAGGCGGGTATAATCGTCCCTGTTCTGTGCTTTAGCCCGGGCGACCACCATGTCGAGCTTGACGTTGGCGTTGAAGAAGTAATTGTAATGGGTGATGGTATTTTGTACGAAGCGGCGGGGCTTTTTGATCTTCTTACCGGTATTGGATTTTTCGGAAGCCAGGACCCTGCTTTCGAACTTTTGGGGTTTATTTAGTTCATAGGCAACGCCCATCTGCCCGAAAACACTCAGGGAGAACAAGGTAAAGACAGCAAATAGCAGAATTTTACTATGAGTCACAATGTCCTTTTGCTTTGCACCGCAAGCTAATGATTTCCCCTATAACTGCTTTTTAATAAATTTATTATAGAAAAAGACCTTTTTTAGTGAGGGGGAGTTTATTATCTTTATCGGCAATCCATTAATATGGCCAAATTCGATGCCAATTCCACGTTGAAACGCCTCCAGAACCGTTACCGTCTTGTGGTGATGAACGATGACACGTATGAGGAGGTAGTGACTTTCAAGTTATCCCGTCTGAGCGTCTATATTGTTCTCTGCACGATTTTTGTATTGTTGACGGGGCTGACCGTGGCGCTGATCGTGTTCACCCCCCTGAAATTATATATACCCGGTTATGGAGATGTGAACAATACCAAGGACTTGCGTGAACTAAAAATACGTACTGATTCGTTAGAGCAGGAGGTGAGGTATAAGGATCAATACCTGGAAAGCATCCGGAATGTGCTGCAGGGAAATACGACGGTGAAACTGGATACGACGACGCTGAAGATCCCCAAGGCTGAAAAAATCAATGATTAGCAACTGAGCTTATATACGTTTTTGTGTTTTCAAAATCCTAATGTTCAATTAAAAATCTGATACTTATGTTCAATGGAAAAACCAAATCTGATGGACTGGTGGAAATCTCCACCGGCGGAACCAGCACGAGCCTCATCGGGGCCGGCACCTCTATGAAAGGCGATATCACCAGCAATGGCGATCTGCGTATCGATGGCACGTTGGTGGGCAATATTCATTGCTCGGCAAAGGTCGTGATCGGCGCGAATGGGGTTGTCCAGGGCGATATCAACGGTCAGCAGGCCGATATTATGGGTAAGGTCACCGGCACCATCACCGTGAAAGACCTTCTGCAATTGAAAGGGGGCAGCCATCTGAGTGGGAATATAAAGGCTGCCAAATTACAGATCGAACCTACCGCTAATTTTAATGGGGAATGCCATATGACAGGCGCCGTCAGCGCTGCTGCTACGAGCAAACCCGCCCAGGAGGTAAAGAGAGAGGTAAAAAATGTTGAACTCGCCGCCGGATAATTCCGGGGATTCCAATAAAAACCGGGCAGCCAATAACCGACGGGAGCTGTATCGGTATGCTAGTTTGTCCTCGCAAGTGGTGGCTTCTGTGGGGCTTTCCATATTTATTGGTATAAAAGCGGATAAATGGGTTTCTCTTTCTTTTCCCATATTTTCCTGGGCCTTACCTTTGCTGGTAATTGTGGTACTGATCATAAAATTGGTAAAGGAAACTTCCAGGAATAAAGATGGAAAATAAAGCCGCGGGCAGGCCTTTCCTGCCTATTATTATCGTGTTTGTCGTCACCAGCCTGTTTGTTCTGGCTGCCCGGCAATGGCTGGCCGGATGGAATATGGATTACCTTGTCCTGCTGACAGGCAATGGGATCCTTTTTCTGGCTACGGCCTGGTCTTATTATTTGTATAACAAGGCCTTACGCAATGCCAATGTGCAGGTATTCCTCCGCATGCTCTACACCAGCCTTCTTATAAAAATGGGGTTTAGCCTGGTAGCCACCCTGCTATATCTTTTCTTCGCAGGGGCATCCGTCAGCAAAATGGCCATTATCGGGTGTTTTGTTTTCTATGTCCTCTATACTTGGCTAGAGGTCAAAGTTTTAATGCGACTGATCAAGAAGCTGCCTAAAAATGCCTAAGAAAGAAGCCCCGCTGGAATATCTCCGTCAATTTATCCCGGAACAGGCCGCCCCCCTGGTATTGGATTATCTCAACCACTACCACGTGCATCTGACTATCACCCGGGAGCGAAAAAGCGTTCTGGGAGATTACCGGCATGCTACCCGGGCGCAGAACCACCGGATCAGCGTCAACGGCAATCTGAATAAATATTCTTTTTTGATCACCCTGATCCATGAGCTGGCCCACCTGGTCACTTTTATGGAATTCGGAAATGGGGTCCAGTCCCATGGTAAGGAATGGAAGAAGATTTACCGCAAGGAGCTGGAAGATTTTATAAAGCTGGCTGTCTTCCCGGAGGATATTCTGGCCGCCCTGAAGAAGAACCTGCATGACCTGCCTGCCAGCAGCTGCGCGGACGAGGGGTTGATGCGGATCCTGAAACGATATGATGCCAATCCCGGCAACCTGTTGCTGGTGGAACAGATAAAAGAGGGCGACTCGTTCAGCCTGGAGGACGGGAGGGTATTCCGGAAAGGGAAGAAACTTCGAAAAAGGTTTCAATGCGTGGAGGTAGCCACCGGTAAATTATATCTTTTCAGCCCCATTTATGAGGTAAAACCCCTGACGATCCATAATCCCAAAGTGTAGCCTATAAGTCTTTCAGCATCCAGATTGGGCAGCCAAAATGCCCCGTATTCCCCATGGGACCGTCCAGGTAGCGAAACCCGAATTTTTCATAGACCGGCATGGCCCGTTGCAGTTCCGGCATGGTCTCCAGGTAGACGTGCCGGTAGCCGGCCTCTTTTGCGAATTCCAGGCATTTTTCGATCATTAATTTCCCCAGGCCTTTTCCCCGGGCCCGGGCGGCCAGGTACATTTTCACCAGCTCACAGGTATCCGATGGCAATCCCGGTGTGGGGAAAATGCCTCCTCCACCCACTAATTCGTTATCCATCAGTACGACATGATACCGGCTGGATGGAAGTTGAAAGGTTTCATACATCAGGTCGGTAGCCTGGTCATAATAAGCGGTTCCGGGTTGGTTAGCCCCGAATTCTGTAAGGGCGCCCCGGATAATGGTTGCTATATCTTTGTTATCGGCAGGCTGAATAGTCCGGATCAGGATTTCCATACCGGTAAAGATACGATGCGGCACCTGGTTTTGACTAACTTACGAGTGCTATGACACTGTAAAGAATGGCAATAGAGAGGAGGATGAGTCCGATGAATGGTCTGTCGGCGTTTTTCATGTGCAATGTTATTAAGGGTTATAATTGGATTATACCTGGTTAACGCAAGGTTTAAGGCAAATAGTGTGCCCGGACCGGGATGTTTTTTAGGGCCAGGTATTATAAGTGGCCATTGCTTCTTCCAGGATGCTGCGATCCGTCTCTATCAACTGTTGCAGCTCTTCCTCCGTGGGGAGGTATAACATGTAACGGGTGGCGAAAAGCTGCCGGTTTTCCTGTAAGACAGAGAATTTTACCACGGCCTGGTCTTTTTCACTGCAAAGGATGATGCCGATGGTGGGGTTATCGTCCGGGGCTTTTTTGAAGGTCTCGTACATGCGTACGTACATGTCCATCTGGCCGATATCCTGGTGCGTAAGGGCCCCCATTTTTATGTCTATCAATACGTAGCATTTCAGCAGGCAATTGTAGAAAACAAGGTCGATGAAAAAGTCGGAATTCTCTGTCCGTATATATTGCTGCCGGCCCACAAAAGCGAAGCCTTTCCCCAATTCCAGCATAAAATGCTGAAGATGGCCGATGATGGCCTTCTCCATGTCTTTTTCCTTATAGTCCAGATGGGAGGGAAGATCCAGGAATTCGAGCACCAGCGGATCCTTCAGGATATCCCTGGGCTGCATCGGGGGAGCCGCCATTTCCAGTTCAAGGGATTTTTTGTCCGGGGAATGGAGCAGTCTTTCGTAGTATAAGCTATGGATATGTCTTTCCAGGGTGCGGACTGTCCACTGCTGAGTGGTAGCTTCCGTCAGGTAATAGTTCCGGGCAGCGGCATTGGATACCCGGATCAGGGCTTTGTAGTGCGACCAGGTCAAAACGCTCCGCAGTGTGGAGCGATTTGGAAAGGTGAGGAAAAACTGGCGATAGTTACGTAAGCCTTGCTCACTGAAACCCGGGCCGAAATCCCTGGTGAGTTTTGTGGATAATTCCTTTATGATGGCCTTCCCGTAGGCGGCTTTCCGCTGACCGGCCTGTTCATTTTCCACGATAAGGCGGCCGGTATCCCAGTAAGCCAGGACCATGGAGGAATTTGCCGCGTAATAGGCCCTGGTGCGGGCTTGTTGCAGTATGTCTTTGATCGAATCATAGAGTGAAGCCGGAATAATCTGTTTCATATAGGATGGTTTTGAGTGGTACAAATTTAAAACTATCCTATAACCTTTTCGGGGAGAAAATATACTACAGGTCCGAGTAGTCCGCCGGGTGCATGAACACGATGTCTACATGCGAGACATTATGCTGGTATTCGGGGGCGGCAACCAGTTGTTTCCAGAAAGCATCATCCCCGAAAGCTTTCCAATGCTGTTCGCGGGAGGCCATATTGTCAAAGGTGGTCATGTACATGAGATTCGGCATGTGTGCCCCTGATAGGACGGAAGCGTAAAAAACGGCGTTGAAGCCTAATCTTTTGAATAAGGGAACTTCTCCGCCCTGGTTGAACATCTGCACTTTGTTGACAAAATATTTTTCTGTCGGACCTTCATAGCTGCGTAATTCATAGATCCTTTCGGAGGCGGGAGTGGTCAGGGCCGAGGGTGCCGCCAGACGAGGCATGTCGGGAAAGGCCTGCAAAAGAATGGATTCGAAACGGGCATAGGGCGGGTCATTATAGGTGGCGTCGAGATAATCCTTTCCGCTGGAAAGATAGGCGGCATCTTTCAGGAGGGAGGCCGGGAAGCCGGCAAATTGATCCAGGGAATGAAAAGGGATCAGCACATAGATGCGACGGACAGCGGCGGTGTCATTTCCTACCGGTTTGAATACACCGACCTTTGGGATTCCCATCCGGTGCAGGGCCGGTAAAAAAGAACCCTGCAGGTATTTATCTACTCTTTCTTCCTGCTCCTTCGTCTTGAGCTGGTAGACCCGTATCGAATAGAATTCCTGTTTAGGCGCGGTGGCATAGGCGTTGCTAAAGGCGATGGTAGAATTTAGCAAACTTAAAAGGGTAATTAAAGCGAAGATTCTCATGGTATAACGATTGAATATCAACATTAAGGTAATTGGGTAAAAGTAAGCAGATGGGTTGTTTTAACAAAAGCTTTGAAAATTCTTAGTATAAATACGGGCCTTTAGCCCTAATTTGCCCCCCTCCTGACAGAACTATGCGCACTACTACCTATGCTATCCTTTTTTTTATGCTGCTCTCTTTTAGCGGGCATGCCCAGCAATTCCTAACCGGGAAGCTGTTTAAGAAAGAAAGTACGGAGATCCTCGTCTCCGTCAGCATCCATAATATCACTCACCAGCATTATGATCTTTCTGAAGAGAATGGGAGCTATCGGATTCAGGCGATGCCAGGCGACCGGGTGATCTTTACCATGATAGGGTATAGGGCGGACACGCTTACGGTCACCAGCGATATGCTGTCCGGTGATTATCCGATCTACCTGGAACCTAAGGCGCAGACCCTGCAGGCTGTCACGGTAGGAAGCCTTAGCAATTATCAACTGGATTCCATGGCCCGCAGAAATGAATATAGTTGGATCTATGACCATGGCAGTTCCCCGAGAGTGGAGAGGGACCGGAAAGGGGCGGATGGAGTAGGGGTCAGCATAGACCTGTTCCGCAATGCCAGTTCCGGGGACAAGATGCGGGAGCGGCTGAAGAAGCGGCTCGTGAAAGAAGAGCAGGAATATTATGTCGATTTCCGGTATCCCCGTGAATATATTGCCCGTCTTACTCACCTGCAGGGAGATTCGCTCCAGAAATTTGTTAC
>DATJJD010000254.1:0-12348 GCA_035492545.1 Puia sp. | reverse complement strand
CGGGATTCTGATTGGCCGGGGCATTCCCGTTACGACCGTCGTTACCTCTGTTATCATTGCCGTTACGTCCATCACTTCCATTCCGCCCCTCATTACCGTTGCGGTTATCGTTTCCATTGCGGTTATCATTTCCGTTGCGGCTATCGTTTCCGTTGCGACCGTCATTGCCACGGTTATCGTTAAAACGGCCGTCATTGCTTCGATTGTCATTCCCACGTCCGTCATTCCCACGGCCGTCATTGCGTCCATAGACGGCTGTGTTGACAGGCCGGACGTTATTCAGCGTCTGGACCCTGGAAGGTGCTACGCGGGGCGTATTGCTGTTGCCATTCCCTCTATTGCCCTGAGGAGCGGAACTGACCCTTGGGCGATAGATAGCCAGGGTACCGTTATTCACCTGTTCGCCGGGGGCATTGCTCTGCCGGATGGTATAGGGTCTTATGGCAGTGCCGGAATACCTTCCAACTTCCTGCGGATCGGGACCCCGTCCATAGTTGACATTCCGGGTACGGCCATTCCCCTGGTTGTTGATGACGGTAACATTGCGGATGATGGTGGTATTGTTGACGATGGTGACATTCCGGCTCTCGTTCACATAATAATTACGGATCTGTGGGCTGCCGACGTATTGGTGAGGCACAAAACACCAGTATTGGGGGGGAGGATTGTACCCTCCGCCATAGGCGATGTCCATGCTGACATTCGGCGCCAGCGGCGCCCAGCCATAATAATCCTGGCTGCTGCGCCAGCTCACCCAGGCGGGAGCCCATTCTGTTCCGGGCATCCACATCCACCCGTAACCATCCTGGAAAAACCAGCGACCGTAGTGGAAAGCAGCCCAGCCCCAGGGATAATTGGAGGCCCAGGTCCAGCCATCCTCCGTATAGACCCACTGGCCGTTGGTGGCATAGGGTTTAAAATCAGGACCGACATCCGGCAGCCAGACATATCCGTAATTGGGGTCATCGACCCATTGGCCGTAGGGGCTTAGCTGATCATAAAAGGATTGATAAGATACTTCCGGCCCGGGATCGGGAGGCGGAGGAGGGGGAGGAGCAGGGGCCGGCGGCGGCGGATCCTGGTGTACTACATAAACAGGGCCGCAGGCATTTAATACCAAAGCCGCAATGGCTAAGAAGAACAGGTGCTTTTTCATAAACCAGACTTTAAGGAGTTCGAAAACTTATAGGTTATTTATTTATAGGTCACTTGTTTGATTGCATTATTCATGCAAAGTATAATTTTGCCAAAAGTATTAACATTTGATTATCATTAGTTGTTTCCCTTTCGAAAACGAATTTATTCCCTAAATATTCTGCCCCGGGAGGCCGGGTGGGGGTAGGGATAAAAAACTATCTTTGCGCAACCGGGCGGAAGCTCATTTTTTTAAATAAACAGGAATTGTCGTCATGACCATTAGTTATAACTGGCTTTGTGATTATTTACCGGTAAAGGTCGATCCGGAAAGGTTGTCTAAGATCCTTACTTCCATAGGACTGGAAGTGGAAAGTCTGGAAAAGTATGAAGCGGTGAAAGGCGGATTACAGGGATTGGTGATCGGAGAAGTGCTGGAATGCAGTCCTCATCCCAATGCGGACAAGCTGACCCTGACAAAAGTAAATACAGGGGGGGCGGAGCCTTTGGCTATCGTCTGTGGCGCACCCAATGTGGCGGTAGGGCAAAAAGTGGTGGTCGCCGTCCCCGGAACCACGATCTATCCCACCAAGGGGGAACCCATCACCATGAAAGTGGCAAAGATCAGAGGGGTGGAAAGCCATGGAATGATCTGCGCCGAAGACGAGATCGGTTTGGGAGAAAGTCATGCAGGTATCCTGGTATTGCCCGCGGAAGCTAAGCCGGGAACGACTGCCGTCGCCTGGTTTCATCCGTATACGGATCATATCATCGAGATCGGGCTTACCCCCAATCATATGGACGCCATGAGCCATCAGGGGGTGGCCCGGGATGTATGCGCCTGGCTCTCCCATCACGAGAATAAAGAATACAGGCCTAAGGTTCCTTCTCTCAACGCCTTTAAAACGGATAATAATAGTCTGCCCGTTACGGTGAGCATCGAAAATAGTAAGGCCTGCGGTCGATATTCCGGTATCAGCATGAGGGGCATTACCATTAAGGCATCCCCCCGGTGGATGCAGGATAAGCTGAAAGCCATCGGTATCCGATCCATCAATAATATTGTCGATATCACCAACTTCATTTTACATGAAATGGGACAGCCCCTCCATGCTTTTGATAGCAGGGCCATCAAGGGGAACCGTATCGTCGTAAAAAATTTGCCGGAAGGAACCCTTTTCACTACCCTGGACCAGAAGGAAAGGAAATTATCGGCGGAAGACCTGATGATCTGTAATGCAGAAGAGGCGATGGCGATGGCCGGCGTATTCGGGGGATTAAACAGCGGGATAAAGGGCGATACCACGGATATTTTCCTGGAAAGCGCCTGGTTTGCCCCTTTGGGAATCCGCAAGACCTCCTTCCGCCACGGGCTGAGGACGGACGCCGCCACCCATTATGAAAAGGGGATGGATATTTCCATTACCGTCAATGCGCTGAAAAGGGCGGCCCTGCTCATCAAAGAGCTGGCCGGCGGCGAGATTGCCTCGGAGTTGGTGGATGTTTATCCGGACCCTGCGAATAAAACGCAGGTGATCCTCAAACATCATTACCTGAAGAAGCTAAGTGGCAAGAATTATCATCCCGATACGGTAAAAACCATCCTTTCAGCCCTGGGATTCGAGATCATCAAGGAAGGGATCGACGCCATTCATGTAGCCGTACCCTGGCACAAACCGGACGTAAGCTTACCGGCCGACATCGTGGAAGAGATCATGCGCATTGATGGATTGGACAATATCGCTATTCCTTCAGCCATCACCATTTCCCCTTCCGTGGAAAAAGACCGGTCGCAGTCTGCCTGGAAATCCGCTGTCGCCAGCTATCTCGTCGGGCAGGGATTCAACGAGATCCTTACCAATTCGATCACCAACAGCGCTTATTTTAGCCAGGAGGAGCTGGAGACTTCGGTGAAAATGATCAATAATCTCAGCGCAGAATTGAATATTATGCGTCCGTCCCTGCTGGAGACGGGATTGGAGTCCATTGCCTTCAATCTCAACCGGAAGAATACGAACCTGCAGTTTTTTGAGTTTGGCAAGTCTTATGCTACCAGTGGGGTAGGTAATTATACAGAAGCAATGCATTTGTGCCTTTTTATTACCGGATCCCTCCGGGAGGATGCCTGGAAAACCAAGGGCGCGCCTTCGGATTTTTATTATGTGAAGGGGCTTTGTGAAAGGATATTCCGGATAGTGGGGTTGGAACCGGCAGGCTGGGGCGCCCTCGTCGATACGGATAAGCGGGAGAGCTGGGAAGTGAAAGAACCTGCTCACCCGAAGCTGACGGGCGGCATTTCCATCACTTTCAATGGAAAGACGGTCCTGGAAGCCGGCCCGGTGAAACCTTCGGTAGCCCGGTTATTCGATTGTAAACAGGAATTGTTCTTTGCCGATATCCGGTGGGACGTATTAATGGACCTGGCGGCAGGCAGGACGATCGAATTCCGGGAGCTGCCAAAGCAATTACCGGTACAGCGGGACCTGGCGATGATAGTAGGAAAGTCACTGCCCTTTGAAAAAGTGGAAAAGACGATACGCGGCGTGCGTCTCTCCAAGTTACAGGAAATAAAGCTTTTTGATATATTTGAAAGTGAAAAGCTGGGAGCCGACAAGAAGTCCCTGGCCGTAAGCTTTACTTTCCTGGATGAAGAAAAAACGCTGACGGATAAGGAAATCGACGGAATGGTAGGCAAGATTATGGGGGCGCTGGAGAAAGAGCTGAACGTGGAGATCAGGAAATAATCAATTTCCGTCCGCCCCGTCCTGAGCCAACACTGTAAAAGAAATGCCATGAACGAAGCCAACGAAAACAATAGTGGGCACCCCAAGGGGGATGTCGAGCTTCAGGTAAAAAGGATCCAGGAGAAATTACAGCTATTGCTCAGACAGCGGGAATCCCTGTTAAAGGAGAATGGTAAAATGAAAGAAGAAATCCGGCTATTACAACAGTCCCGGGAAGGACATTCGGAACGATTGGAACAGCTACAACAACAAGTGGAGATCCTTCAAACGACAAAGGGAGAAATGAGTGAAGCGGAAAAAAGGGTCTTGGAAAAAAGGCTTGGCCAGTACATCCGGGAAATTGACCGGTGTATCGCATTATTGAGTGAGTGAAACCGGTCAGACCCTTTTAACCAGGCGCATTTTCATTTCATCTTTTCCCTGGGAGACTTCCAGGGTATACACACCATAAGGAAGGTCGTTGAGGCCGCTCCAGTTCAGCTCCTGCTGATCTTTTTCCACCTCTGTTTCCATGGCGCCGCAGACGATACCGGTGTCATCTTTAAGTACGGCCCTGAAAAGGCATTTTTGGGGTTGGTCAACCTGGAATGTCAACCTGTCAATAAATACGGGGGACTTTACTTTTAAGAACATGGCTTTCGTAGTTTTTAGATAGGGTATTGGTGAGCAAAACTTATGTTTTTATTAAGGATATTTAAAGAACTGTTTGGAGAATTTGGGTTTACCTTCACTCGGTATCGGGGGCAGTTATCCACAAGGTGTGAATAAATTTAAAACAAGTATTTGATCTATGCAAGATTTAATACCAATAAATGTCGTAATAGGTGATCGCACCTACCGGATCAAGATAGAACCGGCCGACGAGGAGCTGGTCAGAAAGACTCTGAAGACGATGAATGATAAAATCATTGAATATAAGACCCAGTTTGCCGGGAAGGACATGCAGGATTATATCGCTATGGTCCTGTTATGGTATGCGACCCAGGCATCAGCCGGTGACCGGGGCCCGGGTCTGAGCCCTTCGGTGCTGGAATCCCTGGCCCGGATGGAGCAGCAGCTGGACAGAGTGCTGTAGGGGCCGGAACCCTTGCCCGACGGGGATCAGGAGGCCCGGGTGAGGTAGGGACGCAGGTTACAGCCCAATATTGCTTGCAGCTTGCCTCTATTTCACTATCTTCGCCAACTAACACATTTTCACGCAATCATGAACCCGAATAAGAAATATATGATTGTGAACGCTTTAAATTTTAGATTCGATGGTTATAGATATTGCCGTAGGAGTTATCGCATTAGTGATAGGGATCATTGCCGGTAAGCTCCTTTTTGCCAAAAACACGCAAAAACAGGTCGAAGAAGCAGAGCATCAAGCCAAAAAATTAGTAGCCGATGCGCAAATCACTGCCGAGAACCTGAAGAAAGAAAAATTACTGGAAGCCAAAGAGCGGTTTGTACAACTGAAAGCAGAGCATGACAAGGAAGTATTGGAAAGGAACCGGAAGCTGAATGAAGGAGATGCCAGGATCAAACAGAAAGAGCAGGGCATTAATCAAAAGCTGGAGAACCTGGACAAACAATCCAAGGACAATGATGTCATCAAAGAAAACCTCAATCGCCAGATCGAGGTGGTAAATCAGAAGCGGACGGAGCTGGAGAAACACCAGGAAGAACATATCCGCCGGCTGGAGAAGATAGCCGCCCTTACAGCGGAAGAAGCCAGGAATCAGCTTATCGAGAGTCTCAAACAGGAGACCCAGACCCGGGCCCTGGCCATGCAGCAGGAGATCATCGATGATGCCAAACAGAAGGCCAATAAAGAGGCCCGCAAGATCATAATTCAAAGCATTCAACGTACGGCTGCCGAACAGGCTATAGAAAACTCCATCACGGTCTTCAACCTTGAAAGCGATGAGATCAAGGGACAGATCATCGGAAGGGAGGGGCGTAACATCCGTGCTATCGAGGCTGCCACAGGGGTGGACCTGATCGTAGACGATACTCCCGAAGCCATTGTCCTTTCTTCTTTTGACCCCCTTCGCAGGGAGATCGCCCGGTTGTCCTTACAGCGCCTGGTGACCGATGGTCGTATTCACCCCGCCCGTATCGAAGAGATTGTGGAGAAAACCCGCAAACAGATCGAGGAGCAGGTAATGGAGATCGGGGAGCGGACGGTTATCGAGCTGGGTATACATGGTCTTCATAAAGAGCTGGTACGCATCGTCGGCAAAATGAGGTTCCGGTCCTCCTATGGGCAGAACCTGCTGATGCACAGCCGTGAGGTGGCCAATCTGTGCGGAATCATGGCCGCTGAGCTGGGCATGAACCCCAAACTGGCCAAAAGGGCCGGTCTTTTGCACGATATCGGTAAAGTACCGGATGAGGAGACAGAACTGAGCCACGCGCTGCTGGGGATGAAACTGGCAGAGAAATACGGGGAGAACCCTGCCGTTGTCAATGCGATCGGCGCTCACCATGATGAAGTGGAAATGCAGTATGTGATCGCACCGATCATCCAGGCCTGTGATGCGATCAGCGGTGCCCGTCCGGGCGCCCGCCGGGAAATCATGCAGCAGTACCTGCAGCGTATCAAAGACCTGGAAAACCTGGCCCTGGCTTATCCAGGTGTGGAAAAAGCCTATGCTATCCAGGCGGGCCGCGAGCTGCGGGTGATCGTCGAAGCTGATAAAGTCACCGATGTGGACAGTGATAAGCTGAGTTTTGAGATAGCCCAGAAGATCCAAACGGAGATGACTTATCCCGGCCAGATAAAAGTCACCGTCATCCGGGAGAAACGGGCGGTGAATGTGGCCAGATAAGCATGTGCCGGATTTGCACATTTTTTAGATCAAATAAAGTTTGGAGATTCGGTCAAGTATTGATACCTTTGCCATCCTTAAAAAATTGAGTTATGAACGCTGCAGTAGCCTTTGTGCATGAGCAACTGACCGGGAAAATTGAGTTTCCGAAGTTTAAAGCCGGTGATAATATCACTGTCAATTATAAGATCTTAGAAGGAAACAAGGAGCGTATCCAGGGTTTCAAAGGGGATGTCATCAAACGCCAGGGCGTTGGTCATACGGCGACCTTTACCGTTCGTAAGATCTCTGACGGAGTAGGTGTTGAGAGGACTTTTCCTCTTTTCTCGCCTAATATCGAATCCATAGAGCTGCATAAAGTGGGTCGTGTTCGTCGCGCCAAACTTTACTTTCAGCGTGAAAGAAGCGGTAAAAGCGCCCGTATCAAGGAAAAAAGAATGGCTGTGGCAGCACAATAAGCCTCTGGCGAATATATTAAAAGGCCATTTCCCTCCCGGAGATGGCCTTTTTGTTAGACAGACGTTAATTACGCCCCTTATCCTCTTAGAGATAATAAATTGCCGGCTAAAAAAACGTTATCATTTCATAAAGAGTTAACTTTGTTCCTCTAATTAAAGACTTGATTATGGTTACCAATTTTTTGAATTGCATCTTTTTGATCTCAGCCCCCGGTGGAAGTGAGTGGATACTGATTATCCTGGCTGTGTTGATCTTATTCGGCGGTCGTAAGATCCCTGAATTTATGCGTGGCCTTGGAAAAGGGATCCGGGAATTCAATGATGCCAAGAACAATGTAAAAGAGGAACTGGAAAAGGGGATGAACGAGAAGGATACAAAAGCTGCTAGTCCCAGCACTACTTCTCAGCCATAAATTCCTAACACCACCTTCTGTCGCCCGATCTTCGTTATAAAAGAGATCGTACCAGCCTTTGTTTACATTCCACTCAATACAAGACTATCACAAAGCCTTAGGGGATGGTACTGTTTCCTGTGAAGAGGCGGTACTGCATTATTTAAAGGAGATCGACTCCCATGCCCATCTGAATGCCTACCTGCGCATATACGGGGAAGAAGCCCTGGAGACGGCCCGGTCACTGGACAAGAAGAGAAGTAACGGGCAGGCGCCCGGCAAGCTTCACGGAGTGGTGGTCGGCCTGAAAGATGTACTTTCCTATAAAGACCATCCCCTCACCGCGTCGTCTCATATTTTAAAAGACTTTGTTGCGATCTATCATGCCACGGTGGTTGAAAAACTGATCCGCGAAGAAGCTATCCTTATCGGCCACCTGAATTGTGATGAGTTCGCCATGGGCTCTACCAATGAGAATTCGGCTTACGGGAAAGTATTGAACGCCCGGGATGAGAGCCGGGTACCGGGGGGCTCGTCCGGTGGTTCTGCGGTAGCGGTACAAGCGGGTCTCTGCATGGTCAGCCTGGGCAGCGACACGGGCGGATCCGTGAGACAACCGGCTGATTTCTGCGGGATCCTGGGTTTGAAACCTACCTATGGGAAGGTATCCCGGTATGGGCTGATCGCCTATGCCTCCTCCTTTGATCAGGTGGGGGTCTTCGGACTTACCGTTCCGGACGTGGCTAAGGTCCTGGAAGTGATAGCCGGAGAGGATGACTATGACAGCACCGTCCTCCCGGCAAATACAAATAATGGGGAATGGTCCGTCGGAAAAGAGGATCTCACGGGGAAATACCGTATTGCCTACTTTAAAGAAGCCCTGGAACATCCGGGTCTGGATCCGGAGATACGCAACACGCTTCAGCAGTATATCCAACGGCTCCGCGCTGATGGCCATACGGTTGAAGGAATTGATTTTGAGCTTCTTGACTATATTGTCCCTGCCTATTATGTACTCACGACGGCTGAGGCCTCGTCCAACCTGGCCCGCTTTGATGGAGTAAAGTATGGATATCGCACCCCAACAGCCGGTCAGGACCTTGATTTAACAGAGTTTTACAAACGTACCCGCTCCGAAGGCTTCGGAAAGGAAGTCAAACGGCGTATCCTCTTGGGAACCTTTGTGTTAAGTGCCGGCTATTACGACGCCTACTTTACGAAGGCCCAGCAGGTGAGAAAATTATTGGTTGACCGTACCAATCTGATCTTCAATGACTTCGATATAATTCTCCTTCCCACCTCTCCCACTACCGCTTTTAAGATCGGGGAAAAAATGGATGACCCGATTGCCATGTATCTCGCTGATATCTATACAGTTTATGCTAATCTAACCGGTATTCCCGGCATTTCTATCCCCCTTTTCACCCATACAAATGGCATGCCTTTTGGTGTTCAGGCTATGACAAACCGATTTAAAGAATTATCTTTGCTGCGATTCTCGCATCTGATGATGCAACAATATAAGTCCTACGAAAATCCTACTCTATGTGACTGAGAGATCGTGAAGCACAAACTACCGTTACCGTAACCAATGGTTGGGTTGATGGCTTTAGTAAGCAATTCTCCCTTATCCACACCTATGAAAGATTGTAAACGCCGATATGGGTAGTTTACCATCTTAAATCGTTGGACATGAACAACAAAAGGCTTTTATTGTTGGGTATCATTATTGTTCTTGGTGTAGCCTGGATACACCCTGTTACCCAGACCCTTCTACCTGAAAACGAAAGAAATACCGTCCTTTCCGACACCGAGAGGGTGGCGGCCGTTTCGAATACCACTTCGGCGCTTTCCTCTTCCGATTCCCAAAATGATTTCAAGGAGCTGTTTATTGCAACCACCATTGGGGGAAGCAATGGCGCCCGGCTTAATCCCAGGGCTCTCAGCTTTGTCCAGGACTACATGAAAGACAACTGGGAGGAACTGCAAGGTATCCGTAGCTGGGGGAAACCCTATTTCAATCTGATCGAGAACATATTGACGCAATATGGCCTGCCCAAGGAGTTGAAATATCTCGCCGTCATCGAATCCAACTTAAAGTCAAGCGCCGTCTCCAAGGTGGGTGCGGTGGGCCCCTGGCAGCTAATGCCCCAGACGGCCCGGGATCTTGGCCTGAAGGTGACCCGGAGTAATGATGAAAGGAAAAATTACACTAAAAGCACGCATGCTGCGGCCTTATATCTGCGCGACCTGTACAACGAGCTGGGCGACTGGCTGTTAGTCATCGCCGCATACAACGGAGGAACGAATAACGTATACCATGCCATTCGTCGCAGCGGGAGTCGCAATTTCTGGGACCTGCAGTACTTTCTGCCCCTGGAGTCCAGGCTGCATGTAAAGAAGTTTATCGGTACGCAATATACTTTTGAAGGCCAGGGCAGTGTAACGACCCTCACCAAGGAGGAAGCTACGGAGCAGCTATCCGGCTCTTCCATGTATGTATTCCATAGGAAACTGAGCCCCGAAGAGCTGATGAATGCCCGGACCATCTCCATTTCCGGGAAATATCACTCAACGGTCATTGCCCGGTATACCCTGCTGGATGTGGCTACCTTCTGCCGATACAACCCTGAGTTCGACAGGGTGATGGCCAGCAGTAATAACAGTTATGATCTGAAGCTGCCGGCGGACAAAATGGAATTATTTGCCGCCAATAAATACCAGATCCTGAATGAATCCGTCCAGCTCCTGTTGAATGAGTCCGAGCAGACAGCCGGAACCATCGCAGCTGGCCAGGGAGTTGCCGCCAAATAGATCTTCGGCGGGCGAAAGCAACGTCCTCAATTTTTCAACGCTTTTAAGATGCCTTCTGCCTTCAGGAGGCATTCTTCATATTCAGCCAGGGGATCGCTGTAAAAAGTGATACCGGATCCTACCTGGTATGAAAGATAGCCGGACTTACTGTTATATAAAATGCTTCTTATCACCACATTAAAATCAAAATCCCCCTCCGGTGAGACATAGCCCAGCGCACCGGAAAAAATCCCTCTGGGACTACGTTCATATTGTTCGATCAGGCCTACCACCCTTTTCTTGGGCGCGCCGGTCATGGAGCCCATGGGGAAGGTAGCCCGTATAGCCTCAACCCAGTGTGTACCGGGAGGTAATTCGCCTTTTATGCTGGAAATCATCTGATAGACCTGGGGAAAGCTGTAAATGCCATAAAGCTCTTCTACCCTGACGGAACCCGGCAAACATATCTTTGAGAGGTCATTTCTTACCAGGTCCACGATCATCACATTTTCCGAACGGTCTTTGGGGCTGTTGTACAAATCATCCCTACCGGCCTTATCCTGCTCAGGATTGCCCTGACGGCGGGGAGAGGTGCCTTTTATGGGCTGGGAAAGAAGGGTGTCTCCTGTAAGCTTTAAATACCTTTCCGGGCTGGCGCAGAGCAAATAGCTTTCATTCAGTCTATAAAAAGCGGCGAAGGGGTTGGGAGAGGCCTGGCTGAGGGAAAACCAGGTATGCAGGGGTTCGATGGCGGCAGGCTGGGAAAAGAACTCCTGGCAGAAGTTGATCTCATAACAGTCTCCCCGGAGAATGTGGTGCTGCAGCGCCCTGACTGTCGCCAGGTATTCCTCCCTGGAAAACCGGGGTTGCAGGGTCAGGGGGGGCGCAGATGACCATTCGCCCGTCCGGGATGCCGTCCCCGGGGAGGATGGGGTGGACACAGATTGTTCTATCTGTTCCAGAATATCTGCGTGATCCTGCCGCAGGGAGCCGATACGAATGTTATCAGCCCGCAGTTCAATCAATATTTCAGGAACAAAAAAAAACAGGTCGGGGAAGCCGGCGGGATCGGGAGCTGAAGATGGGCGGCCAGCGTCCGGATGAGAGAGGCCGGGATGCGCAGCCGGGTCCGTAACCATATGAACGGCAGAGTCCGGGTGGGCCAGGCCGGTGCCAACCTGACGGGCAGGTTCAGTCTCTTTCGCCAGTCCATACGCGAAATGTCCGAATAGCCAGTCTTTCTTACCGGCGGTAAACACTTTCAACTGGTCGAAAGCATTTCCTGCATCAGCCTGAAAAGTGTCGATTGCTCCGGCAGCCAGCAGGCATTCCAGTGAGTGAGAAGGGAGCTGATAGTTATGGTTGTCCAAAAAACAGCAGATGTTGAACCGGGAGGCCCAATTCAACATCTGCTGTTTAATTAATTGAAAGTTCGTTATGGGGAATGAAACAAAAGTTCTTTTCACCGGCAGGAGTTAGGTATGCCTGTTAAAAGTCATCCTCTTCCTCGTCGAATCCGCTTTCACCGAAAAGATCGAGATCTTTAAAATCGTCGTCAAGGCCAAGGTCATCCTCTTCGGTGCCTTTTGCAGATTTCTTGGAAGTATTGCCCCCTGTGCTCTTTTTTGTTTTTGATTTAGGAATATCAAATTCATCAAAGTCGGGATCCCATTCTTCTTCCTCTTCTACTTTTTCCCATTCGTCGACTTCTTCTACATCGTCTTCGTCGTCATCATCATCATCCTCTTTTTTGCTTTTAGCGGATGCTTTTGAAGTTTTTGCGGAGGGGGATTTCGGAGTATCGGAATCATCATCGTCGTCGTCATCATCGTCATCCAATTGTTTTTTGGATTTCGGAGATGCTTTTTCCGACGTTTCCTTAGATGATTGAGGCGCGGATTTCTTTGAACCCTTTCCCTCCTTATCAGATTTTGGTGCCATAGTCCAATAAGATTGTTCTGTACAAATTTCAGCGAAGTTTTTAATTCGCCAAATTTTTTAAAATGTTTTTTTT
>DATJJD010000253.1:0-37189 GCA_035492545.1 Puia sp. | reverse complement strand
TATCAGGCCTTGCTCAAACACAAAATACCCGCCGAACTGCATTTGTATCAGCTCAGCGGGCATGGGTTCGGGTTACACCTGAAGAATAGCCGGGAAGAGTGGATGCTCCGATGCCGTAACTGGCTCACCTGGAACGGTTGGCTTTAATATCCACTATTCTGCGTAATATTCGGGTTCTTACTCGTCTCCGATGAGGGGATAGGGAAATTGAGATAATGAGCATCAAAACTCAGGTTAGTGGCGACGGAACTAAAAAAAGAATTGTTCAACGTCAGCATCCCCGCCAGCGCCCAGCGCCGCAGATCATACCAGCGATGCCCTTCGGCCGCCAGCTCCCGCAACCGCTCGTCCATGATCCACTGCATTATTGTCGTCTTATCGGTGTTATTCACATCCAGGTCAGCCGGCACCGTGCCGCCGCTCACCATGTTCCGGGCACGGGCGCGGACACGGTTGATCAGACCGATGGCCGTAGAAGGAATTCCCCCGGACTGCAGCACTGCTTCCGCCTGCAACAACAAGACATCGGCATAACGAAGGATACGGGTATTGTTGACGGAAGTGATGCCGCAACAGCCCTCCGTCTTGTCATGCAGGATATATTTATTGATAGTACCGCTGCCCGTTGTCAGCGTAAGGGGAAGACGGGGATCCGCCGGATCGAAAATATTCATCAGCTTACTGGTCGCCACATAAGTGCCTCCGCCCACATACTGGTTGCCGCTGGGCGCCCCAAAACTTCCATAATAAGCGCTGGCCACGCCGATATTGACCGCATCATTCGAAAGCCAGTAGTTGGTAGTCCCCGATCCCGCTATCGGTACACCGGCCTGGAATTCAAAGAGGGATTCCTGGTTGTTCTCCTTGTTGACATCGAAGTTGTCTTCGAAATTGACCGTCAGGCTCACCCCATTGAGCTTATTAAAAGCATCTATCGCCGCGGTATAGTCAGACGTGCTCTTGTTAACAGTAGCCCGGAATACCAGGCATTTTCCCAGGAGCCCATAGGCAGAATTGGCCGTCGCCCTCCCTACATTGGCCGCATCCCAGGGGGTAGTAGGCAACAACGTGGCCGCCTGTTGCAGATCAAGGATAGCCTGGTCCAGCAGTTCCGTTCCCTTGGAGCTGGGAGGATTCAGCTGGGAAGTAGAGACCAGCCGGATGGTGTCTACCGGCGCCGTTCCGAAGAGGTTCCACAGCGTGAAGTGAGCAAAAGCCCTCAGGAACAGCATTTCCCCGATATTATAATTTTTGAGGTTGGGCGTGGTGAAGATCCCATCTTTGACCGTCCGTAATTTTTCCAGCACCGTATTGGCGCGCCCGATCAGGATATAGGAGCTGCCGAAGATCTGACCGAGCTTGGCCGCATCCGGGTTGATCCCGCTGAAGATCTCATAGGCTTCTGCGGCATTGACGGTGAGATCATCACCAGGAAGCAGAAAAGTTTCCGACTCGGCTGACCCGCTGCCCCCTGCCGTATTCGAGCTGGAATAATAATCGACGATGGAGGCATACACGCCTACCACCGCCGTGCGGAATTCGGTTTCCGAAGAAAAGTAGGACTCCTCCGTAGGAGTCGGAGGGGCAACATTCAACGCCTTCTTGTCGCAGGCTATATAAACCAGGATAACCAAAGAAAAAACGGCTATTAATTTAATGAATACGGGTTTCATTTATAACTGTTTTATAATGTTAGAAAGAAGCCTTTACACCCAATAAATATTGGCGGGTGCTGGGATAATTATCATTCTCAGGGTCCAGACCGGTATACTTCGTGACGGTGAACAGGTTTATCCCGCTGACATAGATGCGCAGATGCTGGATGGCTTTTGTCTTATCCGTCCAGATCTTAGGTAAGGTATAACCGATCTGCAGGTTCTGCAGCCTGAAATAACTGGCGCTCTCCACCCAACGGCTGGACACCCGGGTATTCTGGTTCGGATCCGCATAGACGGCCCTCGGCATCGTGGTGGAATGATGGTCCGGCGTCCAGGCATTCAGGACGGTAGTCCATTGATTCCTGCCATACCCATTCATGCCTTCGGCGGTGGCCCGGGTGCTGTTGTATTTCTGCACATCACCCACTCCCTGAAAGAAAGCAGAGATATCGAACCCTTTGTAATTCGCGCTGGCAGAGAAACCATAATAATACCCGGGAATGGTCTTGCCCAGGATGGTCTGATCATTCGTGTCGATCACACTGTCTTTTTTGGGATTATGCGCCGTACTACCTGAAGAGGGCTGACCGTATAAGTCCTGGAAATACATATCCCCCGGTTTATAAGCGTTCCCGGAGCTGGGGTCGCTGAGGTTCTGCCCGATGTTGGCATCGGCATGCGAAGCCCTCCAGTCATCGATCTGCTTCTGATCCTGAAAAATGCCCGCCACCTTATAGCCATAAATAAATCCGATGGGCTGACCTTCTTCCAGGTTGGTAGGGGAGTACCCCGAACTGCGCTGGGCCGTATGATTAGCCAGGGTCAGCACTTCATTATGAACCGTCGTCAGGTTCGCCGAGAAAGAGACGCCCACCTCCCCAAAGTTTTTATTATACCCCAGCTGAAACTCGAAACCCCGGTTCAACACATCGGCGATGTTGATATCCGCCGGCTGCTCGATCCCCGAAGTGGGCGTTAACTTGAGGCTTTGGATAATGCCATTGGTTCTTTTGTGATAATAGTCGAAGGTGAAGGATAAGGAATTGAACAACACGGCATCAAACCCTATATTGGTAGACTTCAGTTTCTCCCAGGTTAGAGAGCTGTTCGCAAAACTAAACGAGGTTCCCAACACATTCTGCTGGGAGCCGGTCCCTAAATTATAGGAAGGAGGGTTGACAGGCGCCACCGCCAGATAACCCCATCCTCCGGTGGTCTGCTCATTTCCCAGAACGCCGTATCCTCCCCGGATTTTCAGGTCGGTGATAAAGCTCAGCGATCGCATAAATTTTTCGCTGGAAATACGCCATCCGGCCGATGCGGAAGGAAAAGTGCCGAATTGGTGACCAGGTGCAAAACGGGATGATCCATCTCTTCGGATAACGCCTTCCAGGTAGTACCGGTTATCGTAATTATAGCTCAACCTGCCCAGGTAGCCGATCAGCACATAATGCCCGTTCAATGCATAGGAAGCCTGCTCGGAGCCGGTGGCATTGAAATAGCGGAGACTGGGGTCGTTGGAAAAGACATGGGAATTGGCGGACGTGGTCTTCCAGGTATACTCCTGCTGCGAAGCGTCCACCGTAATATCGAGATTGTGTTTCCCAAAACTATGCGCATAATCACCATTTAGGGACTTCACCGTATTCGTGGTGACACCCGAGGAAGTGCCAAGAGCATCCGGCCGGGTACCCGCCTGGGGATTCGGCACCCCGCTGAAAGGATTGGAAGGATTCTCCCCGAACTCCCAGTTATCAAAATCAATGTAATTGGTATTATTCAGCGTATACTGCTGGGCGCTGAAAGTACCCTTGACCTTCAATCCCGGGATAGGCTGCACCTGGATAAATCCGGAACCGATAGCGCTCTGGTTGACATACTTGTTTTGACTGGTGGCGTTCTGACCCAGGTAGTTGCCGATGGGCACGAACTGTACCCCCCACAACCGGGTAAAATTCAAGGTAGTAGGAGTAATGGGGGTCGTCAGTGTGTAAAGAGGGGCATACCCGTAGGCATTACTCTTATCGTAGATGGCCTGCCAGGGCGAACCGGCATAAATGCCAAGGTCATTGGTGCCGGCCGTGGACAATTGTATATTCTCCTGGATCAGCCGCAGGTTGATGCCCGTCTCTATATACTTCCCGATCCGCGCATTGACATTGCTGGAAATACTGTACCGTTCGGTATTGGAGAATTTGAAGGGAGCGTCGTTTTTCGCATAACCGGCTGAAAAATTATAGGTGGCATTCTCGCTGCCTCCGCTGGCCCGCACGTTGTAGCTGCGGATCTTGGCATCCTTATTAATAATGGCGTCCTGCCAGTCGGAGGTAGGGTTATTGCCAAGGTACCGGGGACTGGTAGGATCCCAGACAGGCCCGAAGTACTGCGCCTGGCTGATGGGAAGTGGGCCGCTGGCGCCAGGATCGGGATTGGCATTGTAGGCGTCGGTATAGAACTTCGTGTATTGGGGTGTGGTCAGCACTTTATAGGTCTTCGGGATCTTCTGTATTCCGTATAACCCATCAAAATCCACCCGGACCCTTCCTTTCTTGCCACTCTTGGTAGTGATGAGGATGACCCCGTTGGCGGCCCGGACCCCATAGATAGCAGAAGCAGACGCGTCCTTCAGGACCGTGATGGACTCGATATCGCTGGGATTGATAATAGTATAGATATTGATGGGCGACCGGCGGGTGGGGTCATTGACCTTATCGGTGGTTGCACCCGCGCCGCCTTCTGCCAGCGGAATGCCATCGACGACATACAGGGGATCGGCGCTGTTGAAAGTATTGACACCCCTGATCCGGATCGTAGGCCTCGCACTGGGGTCCCCGCCCGCGGAAGTGACGCTGACACCTGCCATTTGCCCTTTCATAGCCAGCTCGGGGGTGATGGAAGTGCTCTTCTCGATCTCCGCTGTCCCTATATTGGACACGGCGCCCACAATATCTTTTTTCCTCCTGGAACCATATCCCACCACCAGGACCTCATTCAGATCGGTGGAAGCCTGTGTCAGGATGATAGTAAACTCTGTGCGGCCACCCAGCACCATCCGCTGGGTAATATATCCCACCGAACTGATAACCAGCACGCCTTTATCCGGGGCCTTGAGGGTGAACTCCCCTTTCGCGTCGGTGGCGGTGGATATGCCCGTGTTCTCGATGGTGACCGTGGCGCCGGCCAAGGGCTCCCCGGTAGTGGAAGCGGTGACCCGCCCCCGCAGCTCCTGTTGGGCACCCGCGGCTCTGTTACTGGTGAGGATGATAAGGTCATCTACCTTCCGGAAAGTGAAGCCCGTCTTTTCCAGCACCAGGTTAAGAATGTCCGATACCGGTTTTTCCCTGACCGAGATATTCACCAGCGAGTTGACAGGGAAGAGATCGGAAGAATAGACAAAATGATAATCCGTCCGGATCTCTATCGTTCTTAGTACCTTGCCGATAGTCACGGATTTCATGTCCAGGGAGAGCTTCGCCTCCTGCGAATAGCCGGTGGCCGAAGCCTGTAGACAAGTGATGAGGACAATACTAAAAGCCAGCTTCATAAGCAATGCAATTTTGGTGAGAGACCGGACACGGGAATGCATCCGGCTCTGTAGGCCTTTTTTCATACCTTTATATTGTTTAAAAGTTTGATAAATGAGGCAGGAAACTTTTCCAGAGGACCCTGTCTCAGAAAACTTCAAAGGGGAAATGCTCATCCATTTCCCTTTTTTCTTCTCCTTGTTAGTTTTTTATGTCGATGTTTTTAATGACGATCTTATTTCCCCCCTCGAGCTGGTATTCAAAAGGCCTGGAAGCCGACAAGGCATTCAGCACCTGTTCGATGGTCTTTTTATCAAAGGTGGCCGTGAACCGGTACTGTTCCAACATTGGGTCTTCGAAGCGGATCGATACATTATACCAGCGATCCAGGGCGGCGGCTATCTGCTCAAAAGACTCATCGGTAAAAGCCAGCTTGTTCTCCGTCCAGGAAACTTCCGCTATCGAACTGTCGAGGGGATTGGCAACGAGTTTCCCAACAGAATAATTCTTCTCCGGCTCCTGGGCATATTTGGAGGGGAGAGGTCTTGCAATATTGGGGATCAGGATCTTTTCACTGGGATGTAAAAGGATGGTGCTATTGTCTTTCTTCACCCGTATCTCCACCGAGCCATTCAGCAGGGAAGCCTCTGTCATTTTATCTTCCGGGTAAGCTTTTACGTTGAAGGTGGTTCCCAGCACTTTGACATCCATCGAGGAAGTATGGATGACAAAGGGGGCTTTCGCGTCCCGGGTCACATCGAAGAAAGCCTCTCCCTCGAGGGAGATCTCCCGCCCTGCCTTATTGAAATCCTTCGCAATGCGGATAATGCTCCCGGCATTTAACATGACCTTCGTTCCGTCGGGCAACTGGAAAGATTTTCGCTCGCCCGCAGGGCTGCTTCGGGCGTATTCTCCGGAGAACTTGCCTTCCGGATTGGAGTGGGTCATTTTACCGGCAATGAAAAAAAGGAAGGGAACCAGGACAGCAGCGGCAGCCAGCCAATACCATTTTTGAGAGGACCAGCTTCTCCTCCGGGAATTTCCGATAGAAGGGGCTTCATCTCCTCCCCCCATTACCGGGAGAACAGGAGCACGATCTGCCGGGGTGCCGACTGCCCCCTCACCCGCCAGATGCTGCTCCAGCCGGGCCCGGAAGGCTTTCACATCGTCCCGGTAGGTTTGGGCGGTATTATTCCCATTCAAAAGCTCATATAGCTGTTTGGCCTGCAGGACTGCCCCATATTTCTCCGGATGCAGAACGATCCATTCCTCCCAGAAGGCGCGGTCTTCTTCATTGATTCCTAAGCAGTAATTACGAAAACTCCGGTTCAGCAGAAAGTCTTCCGCCTCATAGTCCTGATAGTTCATTGACAAGCTCTTTTCCTATGGATAAAAAAAGATCTCTTTTTTACCAGGGAAAATTGAACTTTTTTTTGAATTGCGGTGGTTGGCGCCGGGTTAGGCACCGGTCGAGCCATGGACTACCCCATTTGCGACAGCAGGAGGAAAACCAGCGACAGGAAAGTAGCATCCCTCACCCAGTCGTTATCAGGGTTGATGACCAGGCCCGCTTTCAGTGTTTTTAAAGCCGTATGAATGATGTTGTAAGCGGTCCTTTTGGTGATATGACAGCGCATTGCTATTTCAGCATAGTCAAGATCTTCGAAGAATTTGAGCCGGAGCAGCTCTTTTTCCCGGACTGTCAGTTTCTTAAAGGCTTTTTCAAGATGATCCCGGAGGACTTTATTAGTCTGCCCCTCGATGAGAAATTCCTCATAAGAAGGCTCTGCATCCCCAATGGTTCGCTGTATAGCTCTGGTCCTGGCCAGCCGGGTATTGGCCGATTTCAGCTCGGTATATAGTTCGTTACGAAGGCAGGAGAGGAGATAGGATTGGGGATTCCTGACAAGGGGAAGAGAGGCTCTTTTATCCCATAACCGCAGCAGGACCTGCGTTATACAGTCATTGGTCAGCTCACGGTCCCTGGTCATTTTGAGGCCATAGTTCACAAGACCCAGGTAGTACGAATTATACAAGGTTACCAGTGCCTCCGGATCGCCTTGCAGCAACCGGGCCCAGACTTCACTATGACCGGCATCGTTAAGCATTCGCTGTTTAAAGCTACAATAAATTTCAATACAGCCATCCTATACTGTGCTGGCCGGCCTATTCATCAGCAAGCTCCTGGAGCTGGGAAACCCTTTCCTTTGTAATGAAAGTCTTCCAGGAAATATCCGTCATCTCAGGGCACCGGACCGCTCCGAAAGCCACCCACGCGTCCCTGTACCTGATCCATGCCCTTTGGGTCGATCGGATTCCCTCTTTCGTTACCGTACCCCATACGGGTAATTGACCATTCATTATTTTCGAATAAAGCAGGTTCAGCTCCTTGTCAGCATCTATAAAATCCTGAGCAGAATATTTGATAAAATCACATTTATCGGCATTCAAAATTTCTGCTTTAAAACCGTCTTCCAAAGAACCGGATTCTTGCTCCACAATGGCCACCCGCGCAGTCCCTGATTCATCGATTTCAGAACTTACTCTTTGATAAAAGAAATTGCCGGCAGCTCCTCGCAGCTTCTCATAGGCCGCCTGGTCCCGCTTGGACCATTTATTAATGACAGAATCCATCATTGTCTTTCTGGCTATATCAGCCAATTCCGAATGAACAGACTCACAAAATCCGGCCATATAGCCACTGGTGGCATCATCACAAATATCAAACGGCTCCTTTGAGTTCCCTGATTTTATATCCTTTAAATGGATAAGACGGCCCTCCACCTCGGCGCCGGCTCCTCCTACATTTGCACAGGCCAGCCTGATACTGATATCAAGATTACGATCTACTCCATACCCATTGGCATACAGCATCATTAAAATAGAGGAACCCTCCAACGGATCCTCCTGGCCGCCCAATGCCGCCATTTCCATAAAGGCAAGGCGGCGTGCTTTCACGTAATCCACGGGTACCCCAATCCCATAATAGTATTTATAAGCCTCCTCCTCTTTTATATCCGTACGTTTTACATGCCCCAGATCGACGTCGGCTGGCAGATCCTTTTTAGGAAAATCTGCAATCCTCATCTTCTCGCATTCCTGTGATTGTGAGGCCAAAGGCATTGCCAGAACAGCCAAAATGAAAAGCAAGGACAGGGATCTCTTATCGATTTTAGACATATTCCCTGAATAACGGAATTTTTAGAGAAGAATTGTCACAACATTCCCCGAACCATTAACCCCTTAAATAGCCTCCGCCAGCGGGAAATCAATCTCCAACCCGGTCAGGTTATGGATATAATTGCTGATGATCTTGTCACCCACGACGATGATCACATCGATCAGGTTTGCCTCATTGTAGCCTGCGGAAACAAACGCTTCTTTGCTCTCCTCCGACGCCTTTCCACGGTTCTCCACCACAGAAGCGGTGAACCTGGCCAGGGCATCCAGCTTAGGATCGAAAGAGGCACGGCCCTTCCGGATCTCCATTACCTGTTCGTCGGTAAAACCATTCATTTTGGCCAGAACCGTATGAGCAGACTGGCAATACCTGCACCCATTTATCTGGCTGGTCACCAGGTTTACGACTTCTCTTTCTTTGCCGGTTAGCGTACTTCTTCGGTTTTGGAAGGCCAGATAGTCCCCCAACGCCGTTTCATTTTTGGCAAAATAAGCATAGAGATTGGGAACAAAACCCAGGCCCTTTTGAAGTTTGTCGAAAATTGCCTGATTATGCGCCGATACATCGGCTCTCGCCGGAACGGTGAAGACCCTTTTGTTTTCTAACGTTTGCATAGTGATTATTTTTTTAATTTCTCTTTCCGCCTGGCTAGCCAACCATCGACAGACAGGGCGCCTGCCCCCGTCAGCATGAGCGAGAGCAATCCGGCAATGTATAAGAGGTTGATCTCATAACCGGGCGGCCCGAATAGGGGACCTTGAGGAGTTAACCCAATGGTTTTGATTGAACTGAAACCATAGTGGACATTGACCGTCAACATGGCCACCAGCATAGTGATCATCAGCGGAATAGAGACAAAGAAGACCAGCACGCCTATCAGAATAGCGAAACCGCCTGATAATTCTGTCAAGGGGACCAGCCATGAAGAAAAGTGGGGAAGGGGCGCGCCAACCTGTATAAGCAATTTTTCAAAGCCGGCCGGCCCTCTGCTCAACTTTGCCCAGCCATGAGCCATAAAGCCGGCGCCCATGATAAGTCGCAGAAATAGGGGCGCCAGATGTTGAATCCTTTTATTTAAAATATTTTCCATCAACACAAAACTATAATAGCCGGCTTCCCCAAAAAATGAAGTGGTTCAACAAATAAGGTTGAACTACTTCAACATTATTTGTTCACCTTGTTATTGCGTATCTTGGATAGGAATTCTGTTGTCATGCCCAGGTAGGACGCGATAACATATTGGGGGAAACGATTGACCATTGGCCGGTATTTTTCCAGGAAAAGCTCGTACCGCTCTTCCGCAGATTGGGTCAGATTGGAAATCAACCTCCTTTGCATAAAGGCAGCAGCCCGTTCGGCAATGATCCGGAAGAACGTTTCAAATTTATAATTGGTGGCTTTCAGCATTCGCTCATCTTCAAAGCTGATTTGCAAAAGCAGACTGTCTTCAACAGCCATCACAAACATACTGGCAGGTTGTTGAAGTATGTAACTATTATAGTCCGAGATCCACCAGTCGTCAATGGCCAGCTGTATAGTATGATCCTGCCCTTCATCCCCGATCACATAAGCCCTCAACGCCCCTTTAATGACATAATATCTGTTTTTGGCAACGAAATTCGGTTGCACGATAAACTGCCTTTTCTTTACTTTAACTTCTTTAAAAACGGCGCTGAATGCTCTCGCCTCTTCGTCGGATATCGACACAAATTTCCGTACATAAGTTACGATGACACTTTCATTGGTCATTGATAGGCAATTGATGATTGAGCAAAGCTATAAAAATTGCCACTATTATTGCATGTTCACTTCCCCGCCCTGATGAGGGTAATGATCCTGTAAGGCGTCTCCTTGTTCAGGTCCGGATAGATTCTCCCATTTCCATGTTTATCCATCAATTCTACATAATAAATCAGATCATAGGTGGGGTCTATATCTCCGGCGGGTATCGTCGCCCGGAATTCATTCGGGTTACCCGCTGGCTCCATCGGCAGGTCTTTGTATTCCAGTTGCTGATTCAGGGCCCGGTAATGGAGGCGTATCCATTTGACGCCTGCAGGAGCCGTCACGTTCATCCGGATGCTAACGGGCTGACCGGCAGGAATGCTATCCGGTGCCAGGAGGTGTATAGTAAATAGATCCTCGATAGGCCGGGCAGGAGAAAATTCAAACACCGGGGCCCTGGCGGTCATGGCATGGGGATCGGCATTTTGACGCTGTTGCTGTAGCTTGACCAGGCCCGCTTCCAGGGCCGCCAATTCATCTTTCCAATGTCCGCAGAGACCAGCCACACTTACTCCCATTTGCAGGTTATCGGTATAATAATCCCCTGCGGAGACTACGATCTGCCTCCAGGCCCGGATCGCCAGGCTTTCGTAAGCTATCGCGGAATCAAGCGCGGTAATATCGTGCGTACGTTCATACAGGCGGTAGTACACGGCAGCCGGGATTCTTCGGGAATGGTAGAGCGAAAGGTTAGCCAGGATCCCCAGGTCGGCAAGAGTAGAGCTCAATTCTTTGTTGGGATCAGGTTCCACACTCTTTAGTTGGGTGATCAGTCCCAGCACCTCCCTGGCGGTGTTGGCAAACCATTGGCTATTGGCAGAGGGCCTGATCCTGGCCGTCTCGCCGTGGGTGATCAGCAGCGCGGCCTCATCGTCAAAGCTGGCGAACTGACAAAGGTCGCTGGCCTCTGTTTTGGCATAGGAAGGCAGGTCGCCCAACCGTTGCTTTTCGGCCCAGCCACGTGTCATGGGGAAATAGCTGTAAGGATAGCAGGAGGCAATAATTCGTGGTAAAATGCCGCTGGCCCGGTGTAAAGCCTTTTCTGCCAGGGGGCCGGCTACCTTACCAAGACGGACCGCGAACTCCTTATCCCAGACCTCGGAAGGAGTTTGGGGATTGTATCCTATTCGCCCAAATACCTGGAAGAAATGCCAGTAACGCTCGAACTCATATTGATAATACCGATGCTGCGGTTGCAACAGGTCGAAGGGGTTGGCATCATGAGGCTGGGCCTCCATTTTGGTGGCTAGCGGTTCATTCACCTCGTAGGCGTCTCCATCATAAAGATGCGCGCTTCTCATGAAGCGGCGGGCATATTCGGGATCCCCCCACAACAGGACGCGACTCGTTCCTCCGTTCCACAGCCGCCAAACCATTTGGTATTGTTTGGGATAACGCAGCAGGTCGCCATAGCTATGCCGGATATAGCTTTTTTCAGGATTGATACGGGTGGGATGATAGGGGAGGCCCAACTGCTCCATCCATACCTTGGTGGCGATCCTGAACTTTATCCCTGCGTTGAGGGCGCTCTGTATAACGGACCGGGGCAGCTCTTTGGCCCGCATATCGATCTGGAGATCGGGTTTGTCCTGCCGTATCATTTTAAACACATCGGCCCAGAAAGACTCTTCCTCCTCCTTCTTCAATCCTGATTCGCCATGCATCCTGAACTGAATGGCATCAAGGGGGATCTGCCGGATAAAGGTTGCCAGCGCCGCCTTGGTATAGGCCGTCAGGTTATCGGCGGTGAGACCCCATACCAGCCCGGGTGTAGGATGGTCAGGCGCATTCTCACTGCCGGGTATGCCTCCACCTTGCACACCCCCGCGGTAAATATGGTCCCAGATACCCGCGGTAAAACGGATGCCCCGTACATGCGCCATTTGTATCAGTTTGTTGATGGCGGACAGATTGCGCTGCTGTTCCTGCTCGCTCAGGCCCACCATCTGCACATTCGGATAGCCATCTACATTAAAGAAATAAGGGTAGCAGGGTGCCAGGAAACCGCCATTCTCATACCCGAAAATGACGACCAGGGAATTGAACCGGTTCTCGGCCATCATATCCAGGTAGTGGGACCAGTAATTTTCATCGTAGAACCGGCTCTCCCAATAAGCCCGGTTCATGGTGTAGATGGATAAGGCCCGGTCACGCATGGCCGGTTTTTCCGTTACATCCTTGAGACCACTCAATAACGGCCGTCCCGTTCCCGTCAGGCCGATCTGCCGGGTTGCTTCCAACAGAGCATACAGCAGGCCGGTGTTGTCAGATCCGCCGATCACGACCAGTTGCTTTTGCCGCCAGACACGGTGCCGGATGGTCAGTGCCTCCGGCTCCCGGGGGACCCGGCGACTATCCGTCTTTAACAGAACGGCGGTAGGACCATTGCCATCCGCAAGCCCCACTACCAAAAGATATTTCCCCCTGGCCTGTTCCAACGCAGTCACTTTTTCGTAGGAAATATGTTTCGCCGTTAATAGCAGCGTTAGCTTATCCAGGCCATAATGGGCTGGAGTCCCCATGGCCGCATCGGTGACAAGGCTGATCTCAGGCACCGGGGTACCGGCAGATCCTCCGGATCCGGACGAAGAGAATCGCAGGAGTAATAAAAGTGGAAAGAGCAGAAAGACAGTTCGGAGTTTCATCGGCATATGGCAATTTATACTTCTAAATTTAGCCGATCCGGAGCAGAAACCCGGGAGAATATTGGGATATATATATGTTTCCTTTAATCTATTGTTCGTTTCGTTAACCGGAAGTTAACCGCCGCAATTTATTTTAATTATTTCTTAAGTTGGTGGCTGTTAAACCCTCCAATATGAAAAGAATTCCCCTTTTTTTCAGTTTCCTGCTCGTTATGGGAACTGTATTTGCCCAGGACCACAACCAGACCAACGATTCTTCTTTCAAGGCATTATATAAAGCTGTCGCGCTTCACCCCGGTTATAGGAATAGCAGAGGAATAGTAAATGACTCGGTGGTAAAAAGATGGGACAAAGATATTATGATCTATATCGAAGGAGGTACTTCAAAGAGCAGGAGAGAGATCATCAGCAAATTGGAAAATACCATCGCTGCCGTATCGCCCGCCGTGAATAATAAGCTAAAGATTTCCTTTACAGACAAAAAATATTCCGCTAACTACCTGATCAATTTAACTACTGTAGGAAGTAGTAACTGGTATATAAAATGGGATGGCCTGTTCAATATCTATAATTGTATAGTGACAGTTAATACAAAACTCATATTCAACTACGATCAGCAGGCAGGATTGGTATCTCATTATTTCCTGCAATCCCTGGGTGACTTTGTCTTCAATAGAAAGGACCGGCCCGTTTTCACAAAAAATGATCCCTCCGTTGCATCCAATATGACACTCTGGAGACAGGATATCAATGACATTGACCTCCGGATCTTAAAGGTCCATTATGCTGATGATATTAAGCCCGGTATGGCTGAAAAAGATATTGATCAATATTTCGACGCACACGGTCACTGATCCCGGTTGACTTCCAAAAAATCGCCATCTACATATTTAAAAACATTTTTTTTGATTCCCCCAAGGCCATTGTTTGCGATGATATTGCCAATATTTAAGTTTTCCGTAGATAACATCCTATTCTCAAAAGACATTTCTGTGTAAGTTTTTCGGGAATTGGCATATAATAAACCTTCTTCTTTGGAATTTTGAATAGCGCTATTATAGAGCAAATTACATTTAGGCACATAAAACAAACCAAATTTGACCAGCCGCAGGATCAAATCGATGTCCTGGTAACCCATTGGATTGAACATTTCATCGTATCCCCCAAGAAGCCGAAAATATTTTTTCAAAACAGAGATCCTTCCAAAACTTCCGTCGCCGGCATTACTACTGCTTTGATGTAAAACCAGCTTGGAGCCATATAGGGTAAATTGCCTTTTTACGTACATCCCTCCATCTTCCCCTGTAAAATTATCGCAATCAAGATTGACCAGAATGTCGCCAGTCGCCAGAAAATGAGCCGTATTCTTGGCAATCGAACAATTCCAGTTAGGAAGTTCTTTAGTGAAAAAATATTTTAAGTAACCTGAAGTCAGCTCGTTTTTGAAGTTCGGCAAAACCCAGTCTTTCAAGCCATCTTTACTGTCAAAATCTACCAATATGAATTCAACGTCATTTTTAGATGATGCGTTGTCTTTCAAATTTTTAATCAAAGTTTTAGATATTTGAAAAAACCTGTTTTTACAAGTGATACAAAACGAGACTTTCATTTTTGATATTTTTTTTAATCATTACCAATAAGTATCCAGTCTTCTTCAATGAGTTTTTTAATATGCTCGATTATTGTATTGTTGTCGTTATCAACAAGCTCTGATATTTTATTTATTGCCTGGGATAATATAGGTTCTCTGTTTATAACCCTGATAATAATGGCTATCAATGGGTTTGCTAAAAATTCGTCTATACGGTTCGTTAAGGGATTATATTTCAGCGCGACTATACCCTCAGAGGAATTGTGCCAGTGATCTTTAAAAACGCACACATATATTTTCAAGACCCGGTTCCACTTTATATTTACTATTTTGACGTTTACCACAAGGGTTGACCTTGAAAAGGAAAATTTGTCATTCTCCAACTGCAGCAGGTTGCATTTAAGATGGATATTGCCACTGTTGCTGTTTTTCTTCGAATGGTATCTGCTTATTAGCTGAGCGCCGGCTGATTCAATTCTTAATAGGGGCGTAAGATATTTAGCTAACTCCGGGTTCGATTTCGATGCTTCTCTGGCAAATTTCAAAAAAGCTACAATTCCATGGCTGTTTTTTATTGGGTTTTCAGTACTTAAAAAATGGTTCAATCTTTTGGGTATCTCGTTATTCAGCAACAAAACAATAGTTGGAAACTTATTGAATAATAGAATATACCTGGCTTCGGCCTTCGAATAGGCAATGGCCGGGTAGTTATCTTCAAGGTTCGTTTCGCTGATCTCCTTGGAGGAAACCAAATCTTTAATCCGGGAACTTAATGTGCTGGATCTTCTATTATCCGTTCGGGATTTTTTTATAATAATGCTATCTGCAATCTGTAGAAATGTTTCATTTTTAAACGACGTATACAACCCGAAAAAAACCAGTTTTAGCAGGCGCTCCTCTGTCCCGCGTAAATTTTCATCCAGTCGATATAGGTACGGCCAATAAATCCCTCCTCTCTCAAGGGCAGCATAGCCTAAGAGTTTGGGAATATTCAGGTTTATCCTGAACAGCAAATGATTATTTTTTGACAGGCTGAAAAAATTGAGCAAGGTAAAAATATTTCTCACTATTATCTGCTCGGCGTTATACCGGCCGATTGGCGTAGATTCTTCCACGCTGATAATTGTCAGCGCATTATTGATATAGATGCTATCGCTTGTTATTCTGTAAAGTTCCAGGCAGACGGAACCAAAGCCAAGGTGAGATATTGCTTTTTTTTTGGAGAAAACATCTTGCAGATAAGACTCGACGCTCTCTGTTACATATTTTAAAATTTTTTCATCTAAGGAGTTAGAATACACGCGTAAAAGGGAAAGTAATTTTTCTGATAGATCATAGTTATCAGCAAATTCCCTATCGTCTGTGAATAACCGTTCCATTCTCCCCTTTTTTTAAATGTATCAATTTTATATGATTATCCGCATTTGCTTTTGGCATTTAATTTTGGCAGTTTGAAAGACATCTGCCTCCGCTCCTCATAGGAGTGATGATATCCGGTCTGCAAAAGGTTTGTTACCTTAGCAGGGATACCAACCCTGACCAAAAATGAAAAGGACCGAATGGTTTAAGAGAATATTCCCCGTAATAGAGGACAATGGGGTCTTGCCTTCCATTATCGAACGCTTGATCGGCACCCCCGCCCGGCTCGAAGAGATGACCAGCCAACTGGACCCTTCCTTGCTGACCCGGAAACTCAACGGCAAGTGGACGATCAAAGAAGAAATAGGACATCTATCCGACCTTGAACCCCTTTGGCTGGGCAGACTTGACGACCTTATAAACGGTTCCCCGGAACTAACAGTGGCCGACCTGACCAATCAGACAACCCATACGGCCAACCATGATGCAACAGAACTGAAAATACTCCTGCAACGCTTCAGAGATCATAGGCAAAAATTAACAGGCAAGCTCTTAGGCCTGGAAGAGCAGCATTTGCTGAATGCTGCCTTACACCCACGCCTGCGGACGCCCATGCGAATCGTTGACTTAGCTTATTTTGTGGCCGAACATGATGACCACCACCTTGCCGCCATCCGGGAGATGACACTGCTCACCTGACCGCCGTTATGACTCTATCTCAATATCATATTTGTCCGGCAGCCCCCCGCATCCGGTAGCAGCCTGCATCCTCATTTCCCCCCTTTCTTCACCCCCCAACGGGCCTTTACATACGCATAGGCCTTTTTCTCCTCCGGCGAGTCCGGATGCGCCAGCGCAAGATATCGCTGATAATATTTCCGGGCCAGAAGGTTATTCTTCAACCCGCTTTCTGCCAGGCGACCGCAGTTATACAGCATTATCGGATCTTTAAAAAGATAATAGGCCGTGTCATAACTGGCGAAGGCAGCTTTGAAATCCTTCAGCCCTTCATAATTATCTCCGAGATCGTTATAATACCAGGCTGCGGTATGAGAGATAGCCTTTTGCAGACAAACCTCCAGCAGCGTATTGCTGAAGGCATAACCTTTCAGCTTGGCATAGGCCCTGGACTCATAATAATAGATCGATTCAAGATCATAACCGCTGTTTAACAGAAAATCACAGGCCCGGATACAGTCCTGATACCTATTGAGGTTATAATAGGAGAGGGCCAGCCAGGACTGGGCATTGACGTCCGGCAGATTAAGCCGCATGGTCCTCTCACCCGGCTCCAGGGCGGCAACATAATCCTTGGCATAGTAAGCCGACCGTATCCGCAGCTTCAGCAGCGAAAAGTTGAGGCTGTCTCTTACCAGGCCCGCATCCAGGATGCTATCGGCCAGCCCATAATTCTTTTTCTCGATTAGCAGGTCGGCCAGGGAACCGATATTCTTGGCATCCTCCGGCGCCAGTTCGTAGGCATGAGAAAGAGAGGACAGGGCGGAGTCAGGTTGCTTCAGCCGGCGTTGTAATTCTCCCTTCGTGCGCCACCACACTGATTTCCCGGGTTGGAGAGTTACCAGCCTTATGGTGTAGTCCAGGGCCTTTTCCGGGTCCTCCCGGTAGGTAAGGACTTCCAGGTAGTAAAGAGCGGACTTGTTCACGGAATCCAGGTCGAATATTTTCTGATAACATTTTTCAGCGGCTTTGGTATTATCCGTCATATAATAGGCATAACCCAGATAGTTTAATACAGATACACTGGCGGAGTCTTCGCCAAGGGCCGGCCCCAGGTAGTCGATGGCCTCTTCAAACTCCTGGTTCTGGAAATAGTCCATTACTTTGCTTTTATCGGCTACGGTGGGCTGGGCGGATTGCCTCAGAGGGCGGGTATCTTTAAGCAGGGCCGGTCGCTGGGACAGCCCCGGGATATCGACCCGGATAGTTGGCGCCGCCGGGCCGGAAAGATCAGACTGTGCTGTCACATTATTAAAAAATAATATGCCTGATAAGCAGCAAAAAAGGATTCTTTTCATGGACCTGATTTTTTGGCCTTAGATGCCATACAAAAGGAAATCCATAAATTTTTTTTATAGATATGTCCAATTCCTGTTCTCCCGATCCTTATTAGAGTATAAAACATAAACAAATGGAACAGAGAATTAATTTTTACGGGCAAGAGAAAGGCCAGCAGGCAATGAAGGCGCTGTATGGCTTCACCACCTACCTGGCGAAGTCCTCGGTTGAAAAACCCCTGCTGAATTTAATTTATTATAGGGTGTCACAGATCAATGGCTGCGCTTACTGCCTGGACATGCACTCCAAAGACCTGAGAGCAGAGGGAGAGACCGAACAGCGCCTGTTCGTCCTCGATGCCTGGCGGGAGGCGCCCTTTTATACCGATCGTGAGCGGGCCGCACTGGCCTGGGCGGAAGCCATCACAAAAGTTACGGAAGGACACGTACCGGATGCTGTATATCAACAGGCACACGAACAATTCTCGGACGAAGAATTGGTCGACCTGACGGTGGCGGCTATCACGATCAACAATTACAACAGGATCAACATTGCCTTTCGCGTGAAGGCAGGAGGTTATCAGCCGGCGGAGCATAAGGTGCTTGCAAAATAAGGCCCGCTACCAGAGAAAATATTAATTTTAAATACGATTAAAACAAAAAAATGAAAGACTTCATGTTATTGTTCCGGCAACCGAATTACGATTATAGCAACACCTCTCCAAAAGAAATGCAGGCCCTGGCAAAGAAATGGCAGGACTGGGTGGGCGGCATTGCCGCTCAGGATAAGCTGGTCAGCAACGGCCCCCGTCTTGCTATGGAAGGTAAGGTCCTTAAAGCCGGAGGAGTAGTAACAGATGGACCCTTTGTCGAGATCAGGGAGTGGCTGGGTAGTTTTATCATAGTAAAGGCAGAAAGCTTGGAAGAAGCCACCACACTGGCACATGGCTGCCCTGCCGTGGATTCCGGCGGCAGTGTCGAGATCCGGCCTATCATTCACCATTAGATCGATGGAATCTTTAAAACATTTGTTTCAACAGGAGTTCTCCAAAATGGTGGCCGTTATCGGCCGCCTTTTCGGATTGCAACACATCGAAATAGCAGAAGACATCGTAAGCGAAACCTTTCTGCTGGCAGCCGAGACATGGGGCCTGAAAGGCATCCCCCCGAATCCCACTGCCTGGCTTTACCTGGTTGCCAAACAAAAGACAATACACCATTTTAGAAGGAATAAGATATTTGAAAAAAAGGTCACCCCCGAATTAATAGCACGACAGGGAAATGACTACGAAACCGAAGAATTGGACTTCTCTCAACAGAATATCAAAGATAGCCAGCTGCAGATGCTTTTCGCGATATGCACTCCTGCCATTGCCAGCGAAGCCCAGATCGGACTGGCGCTGCGTATTCTCTGCGGCTTTGGCATCGATGAAATTGCCGAAGCCTTTTTCACCAATAAAGAGACCATCAATAAGAGACTGTTCAGGGCCAAAGAGAAGCTAAGGACAGAATCGGTGAAAATGGAACTTCCTTCCGAAGACGAAATAGACCGTCGCCTCGACAACGTATTACACATTATCTATTTACTGTTCAGCGAGGGATATTATTCAAAAACACAGGATCAGATCCTACGGAAAGACCTCTGCTGGGAAGCCATGCGCCTGGGTATAATGCTCACAGAATATGAAAGGACTAACCAGCCCAAAGTAAATGCCTTGATGGCGCTGATGTGTTTTCATGCTTCCAGGTTCAGCGCCCGACAAACGCAGGAGGATGCCCTGGTCCTGTACGAACAGCAGAACGAAGAGCTATGGGATGCCGCCTTAATAAGCCAGGGCAGGCATTTTTTAGATCTTTCCGTAAAGGGAAGTGAACTGAGCTCCTACCATTTGGAGGCAAGAATTGCTTATTGGCATTGTATAAAAGAAGACACCCGGGAGAAATGGGAGGACATCCTGCGGTCTTACGATCAGCTGCTACCTATTAATTACTCCCCCGGCGTCGCCCTTAACAGGACCTTTGCCTTATACAAGGTGAAGGGGGCACAAGCCGCTCTGGACGAAGCCGAAAAACTACCATTGGAGAACCATCATTTTTATTATATCCTGCTCGGAGAACTTTACAAGGGACTGGACAACGAAAAAGCAAAAAGTAGTTTTCAAATGGCTTATTCCCTGGCCAAAACACAGACGGAAAAACAGGGCATCCGGGAGAAGATCGACAGCCTTTCCTGATCGGTAGCCCCCGGCCAAAAAAAATAATCCCCGGCTGTCCAATTCCACCTCCCTCAATCCTTATTCTATAAAAATCATATGAGCACATCCACCATTTTCCGAAACTCCTCCCGCCAGGAAAGCCGCATCGCCTCCCCGGACCGGACCCGCACCATCGCCTATTGGACCACCATCGTAATCCTTGAATTTACCCTCCTGTCAGGCGGAATAGCAGACCTGGTACACGTGAAAGCCACTGTAGATGGCATGCTGCACCTGGGCTACCCGCTCTATTTTGTCACGCTGCTGGGATTCTGGAAAGTAATGGGCGGCATTGCCTTATTGCTCCCCCGGTTCCCCAGGGTACAGGAATGGGCCTATGCGGGCATCTTCTTTGACTTTTCCGGGGCCATGGTCTCTCATGTAGCGAGTGGCGACAGCGCAGGTCATATCATCACCACGCTTGTTTTCGCCCTCATTACCGTCGCCTCCTGGGCCCTCCGGCCTGTTAGATGATCGCACCTTCCGTCAGGCCATGCCTGCGGCGGCCTCGCAGCTTCTTCCCCAGGAATAACAAGACGGCCACCGCGACAGCCAGGCCCAACCACTTCCAGGGGAAGCCCTTCGTATACGCGATCGGGTCCGTCTTCCCTGCCAATATGGTAGCCGCCCAGTAATACGGCAGCCGGTTTTCTTTCGATGCCGCCTGCATGTACGCTATTTTGGCCTTTTGCAGCGCTATATCCTGGGGTATTCCGCGGGCAAGCTGTTCATAGAAGAGTTCAGTAAGCTTGTAAGTCGCCTTGTCTTCCACCATCCATAAATTGGTGATGGAGCTGGGGATCCCCAATGCCGCAAACCCCCGGTTGAAATTGAAGACACCCTCTCCCTGATGAAATTTCCCGTTCCCGGTTTCACAGGCGGACAGCACGATAAGTTGAGTGGCGGGCCTGTCTTTCGGGATAAGATCGGAGAGGTATAAGGCAGAGTCGGTGAAATAGATCACAGGCTCCCCATTACTGCCGCTGTCCGAGGCATGGGTGTATAACTGGATGACCTTATACCCGGAGAACTGGACAAAAAAATTATTTTTCGAGGCCTGGGCAGTGACAAGATTGTGGGCATCGCTGAAATAGCCGCCGATCCTCTCCAGCGAGGCATCACTGCCATTTAGGGCCGCCAGCCGGAAAGAAGAATGATATTGCACCGGCGCCACCCCCATAAAATTGCCAACCGGGGCTGTCGTACCAGCATACGCAAAATGGTTCATCAGGTACCAGGCAGAATAAGTATAGCTCGTGGCATGGTCTTCCACAAAATACACCGGGGCAGCAGGGTTGTCATTCACGACAAGGGCATCAAAAGGGAAATAACGCCCGTCCAGGGAGAGGATGATCCTCCCTTTAGGTGGCGCTTCATCATGAAATAACAGCTGATATAGGTGATGGGCCGTCCCGGCATAACCCGAAAAGTCTCCGTTCAGCCGGTCAGCATTGGATACATAAGAAAGATACCGTCGGGTTGTACCATCGAAGTCGGGCTTATCGATCCTGCTCAGACGGGCATGCCCGGGAATGATCAGCAGGGAGTAAATGGCGCTATCCCCGCTAAACAGCTCCAGCAAGCCCTGATGGTCCCGCAAAAGATCCTTTTGGACGTAGTGCAATCCGCTATCCGGAAAATCCTGATGCTCCGGGTGCCCCACCTTTTTCACCAGTTGCTCCAGACGGTCCAGCTCCTGTTTGCTGCTGAAAATTTCGTTGACCAGCTCCGTCTGATTCTCTTCTCTTTCCAACTGCAGGATCTTCTTCTTTATCTCCGAAAGCTGCTGTATTTTTTCATTGTCCAGCGAACCCAGCTCATTCAATTGGTCATTTAAGAGGATTGAGCGGCTTTTTTCAAAAAAATAAAATGCTTCCGTATTCTTCTGGGCAACCCAGCAAACTTCGATAGCATGCTCATAAAGCCGGCGGCTCGCTTTCCTCCAGAACAGCATGGACTCGGTCTCGGAATGTTCGGCCCTGAGCCTGTCCAAAAAAAGGTCGGTGAGACGGTATATGCGTAAAGCCTCCGTCAGCGCATGGTTATCCTTGCCGGATAAGAATTTCTGCTGGAAGACATCTCCTTTATTGATCAGCAGGCTGATGACCAGGTCGATATTCCTGTCTTCCGTGAATTCGGGAATAGGAAGATGCACCAGGTCCGAATCACGCATCCCCGGTTTGATCTGATCAAAGGCCCTTTGCGAAAAAGCCAGGCAGGAATCATAGGCATTTTTTTGGAGATAGACCATGGAGATCTTGTTATAGCTATCCAGGGTTTGTAAGGCATCGACCACCTTCTCATCTGCCTTGTGGCTGACATACCCGATCGCTTTTTTAAAACAATCCAGCGCCAGCTCCACGTCATGAAAATGCCTGAAATAAATTTCTCCCAGGTTGTTCTCTGTTATTTTACAGTTCAGGTAATCCCCCGCCGCCAGATGATAGGAGAGTGCCTTTTGATAATAGAGGACGGCTTTAGGGTAATCCTCTGTACCCAGGTAAGTATCTGCTATCTGTGAATAGATATCCCCTAGTTCTCTTTTGGCCGCCGCTTTTTCACAGATCCCCACCTTGCTGAACAGCAGTTTGGCCGCCACATCATATTTTTTATAGAAGATCAGTACATTAGCTTCCCAGGTTAATAGGAACATGGCATACGAGAGGCTGTCAAGGCCGTGAAGATACTGACTGGCCAACAACTCTCCCAGATCGGTATAACGGACACACCGCTGATAGTCCCCTACATAGAAAAGAAAACGGATATGCTGCCCGAACAGGCTCAGGATGTCCCCGTCTATCATCTTAAACCGCATGGCAATGGATACACAGCTGTCAATGGCGGCATTTTTCTCCTTTATCCGGTTCAGGTACTTGTAACAGATTTGCAGATTATAATAATCATAGCAGTAGGTGAGGCGATCCCGGTTGGATAGTGGCTTCCTGGCATAGGTCTCTATCATCGCAATGGATTGCTGCATATACTGTACGGTCTTCGCATAGTCTTCCAGCATGAAATAGGCTCCCCCTATCCGCTGAAGCAGGTAGGCATGTGTTGAGTCATTGTGATAGGGCCTGTCCTTTATTCCGGCCTCATACCTTTTTAATTCCTTCAATTGTTCGTCCCAGGAAATAACCTTCGGACTAACACCCTTCAAAAAATTCAACCTTCTCCATAGAGAATCCCTGTCAGGACATTGGCCTGACAGGGACAAAGAAAATAAGACAATATGGGCAATTAGGAAGACAAGGTTTTTTCCCATTGGCAAAAAAAGATTTAGGGCGTTTTGATGGGAGGAGGAGTCTTGCCTGTATCCTGGGTCGGGGTCGAATCAAAGGCCGCGAAGGTAAGGTTGTGTAAAGTTGGGTCCACAGAGCCGGGGCCATTCTTGGGGGCTCCATTCTTCGGGGCATTGCCATTTTTTTGAAGGGCGGTATGGGTGACCTTTATATTGTCCGGAGAAAGCTGGTCCAAAGGAAGGTCGATGACGGGAGGATCGAAAGAAGTGGTAGGAATAAATTCAAAAGAGGACAGCGTTACTTTGAGATTAAAGAGGGAGGATGCCCGGTCGAAATCCACCTCGAAACCGAAGGATTCCAGCTCTTTCTCCCTTTTCTTAAGGAAGAGGGAATAGAACTCCGTGAGCCGGCGAATGACCTCATTTATTTCTTTTTCGTTCAGTTCCTTGCGGGAAGACAACTTCCAGCACGCCTCCGAATAGAATAATCGTACGATCTTCCTTTTCCGGGACGCTTTATTTTTGTTGACCAGGATGGACCTGCTCTTTTGCAAAGTGGCTGTACTCATAAACAAAGGTTGATAGATGATATAATGGAATTACAATTTCCTTAACCATTCCCGGGCAGTTTCCTTTTCTTCCAGATCATTTTGCACTACCTGCAGCAAGAGTTGTTTGGCGTTTTCAGGATCGCCGGATCGGTTTCGTTCCAAAAGGGTCACCGCCTGATAAAACAGGCCGGGATTTGCATAGAGCTTGTATTGGGATAATTCTGTAAAGTAAACTAGTGCTTTGTCGTAATCTTTCAGCCGAAGGGCAACAATACCGGCATATTTTTTTACTTCAGACCCCGCAACCCCCGATTGGATGATCTCCTCGAATTGCCGGAGAGCATCCTGCCACTTCCCTTCATTATAGAGGCGCAGCCCGGTCTGAATACTGTCTTCCCTGCTACTCATGCTCACTCCCAGGGTCTGCCAGTGCTGCTCAACATACCGGTTTGCCAACTGCCCCGGACCAGCCGACCGCTGATACAGATACCAGCTGAAAATAACAACCGCGATAACAGACGCAGCGGCAATATACCATGACCATCTCCCCATCGCTCGCACGGGAGCCGCAGGCTTATGCTGAAGGTATATTTCACGAAACCGCTCCTTCTTTTCTATCACACCCTCATCCTGGGCAGCCTGCCGGGCGCTCAGATAAAAAGCTACCTCTTCAGCAAAAAGTGGATCTTCCAGGATAAGTTGCTCAAACTTTGTGATTTCTTCAGCTGACATCTCCTTCCTGAAATAGCCCTCTATGTATTCCATGCTATTTTCCATATTGTTCTGTTATCGCGCTTTATACAATTGCCTCAGCTTCTCCAGGCATCGTATGCGGCTGGTCTTTGCCACTGCGGCTGTTTTGTACTCAATAGTTGCGGCAATTTCCTGGTCACTGTGCCCGTCAGCCCATAATAACAAGGCTTTCCGGCAATTTTCCCCCAGCTCACCCAGTTTTTGCCTCAGCGCAGCCCAATCCGACTTGTCCGCCAGCCGCTGAATCACCGACCTGGCAGCATCAGATATATTAAACAACGAGTCTTTGATAGACAACGTCCTATGCACGCTGTACTTATTAGTCGTCTTTTTTCGCAATAAGTCAACACATTTATTATGGAAAATCTGATAAAGATAGGTTTTCAGGGAAGACCGGGACTCGAAAGATCCGTTGGTGATCTTCTCGATAGCCGACAGAACCGTATCGGCATAGGCATCAAAAGCATCCTCTTCTTGTAACGAATACTTCCTGATGCCTTCCTGTATAAAATAAGCGTAACTGGTAAACAATTGCTCTTCTGACCTTCTTTTTTGGAGGCCCCCTTGCAATAGTCCGGCTGTTAATAGTTTATCGGCAGTATGGTGAAACGTTTTGACGCTACTCATGAATAGGCTGCTTGCGGGTAAATTTACCAAAACAATCGCTCTAAAAAAATAGTTCCCCTATTTTGTTTCCAATCACCTCCCCATTCCGACTAATACTCCTGCGTCTGTTTCCACCTCTGTTCCACAACCCCGGAATCCTTTTCGTCAGTGAAACAACAAGATTTTGTCATTTTTCAAAAAAGAGCACTGAAATGCTTACAAAGAAAATAACCCTGCTCGCCGATTCAAAAGAGGTGAGGCTAGCAGATTATCGTGCCAGAATTATACTCTTGACAGAAAAATTAGGCGGCCTCAACATTTTAGAGCATCCCTGCGAGATCCAATCCATCTGCAGAGAGATCGTCAGCATAAAAAACAGCTTGCGGACCGAAAGCTGCGAACCCCTGCGCAAATCCCCGCCTATTCATAGTAGAAAATAGCGCAATAAATTGATTTTTAATTAGTTGAAATATCCCCTTCAACCCAAAAAGCCAGCCGGACCTGAGTCTGACTGGCTTACCTTCCTATTTCTGCTGGAGATTACCTCGCCGGCTCATAACACACCAGCATGACCCCCAGGTCCAGCTCCTGGGACCTGACAAGCCGGAGGCTCATTGCATGCATCCCATCCTTAAAGAAACGCTTCCCTTCTCCCATAATGGCAGGATGGACCAAAAAACGATACTCGTCAATAAGACCCGCTTCCCCCAGGGATTGCGCCAGAGAGGCACTGCCTTCTATCTGAATTTCCCGGCCAGGTTGCTGCTTCAACCGGGTTATTTCCTCCACCACATCCTCTTTGATAATCGTCGAATTATTCCATTCGGCCTTTTTCAGCGAGGAAGAGACGACATATTTCGGCACGCTGTTCAGCTTGGCGGCTATCCCCATCTCATTATTCTTTAAGGAAGACCAGTAGGGGGCCAGCATTTCATAAGTTATACGCCCTAAAAGGATGGCATCGCAGGCCATAATGCCTTCCGTAATGATAGCCTGCCTGCCCTTACTATCATAAGGATTGAACCATTGACCCATAGAATTCGCATCAAACACCCCATCCAGTGTGATCCAGGTCGAAACGATTAACTTTCTCATTTTTTCTTTATTTAAGGATACAAAGTAACGCACTGGGCCTGCCAAAGGATAGAACAAAGCCGACAAAATAGCCCCTCCCCCAGGCCTGGCTCACCGACAGGGTGGATCTTTAACGGGGAAAGGCGTTGGCCAGCCGTAAATATTCCAGGGGAGAATAATGGGTAAACTCCTTAAAAGCCCGGATAAAATGACTTTGGTCCGCATAACCATTCTCATAGGCGATACCCGGCATCCCGGAGAACTGGTTTTGGTGGAGTTGCTGTAAGGCTGAAGAAAACTGACAGATCCTGCTGAACATCTTGGGCGAAACCCCAATGTGACTCTCGAACAATCGTTGCAGCGTCCTTTCCGTAACATGCAGCTCTTTTTGGGCCGCCGTCAGGGATAACAAACCTTTGCTTTTCTGTATCGACTGTGTGGCGGAAAGGATAGTGTTGTTTACACCCGGATAGCTGCGCTCAATCAGCTTTAGCAGGTATTCGTTCATCAGCTCCAATCGCCTTGTTAAAGACGGAGTATTGATAAGCTGCTCCTTTATACTCATCCCCCTTGCGGGTTGGGAAAGACTTACATCGATGCCCATATCCGTTACCTCCTTTGCATCAAACCCAAAAAGAGGTTTTAACATATAGGGATACAGGAAATAAGCAATAACAGTGACATATCCCACTGTAGCGAGCTCAATAGGTTTGATATTCTGACCATAAAGGACCAGGTTATCGACCTTCTTCTGAGGGTCCGACAGCTGATCCGTATCCGTAACCTGGAAAGTAATGCTGGGATAACCTTTGGCGATCAGCGGCAGTATAGCCTCCCGGTATACATGGTTGTTTTCGATCACCACGATGTCGCTTACATATTGGGAGATCGAAGGATGAGGAAGAAAAGATAACGTCGTCATGTTGTACCAATAGACACAAATTTAAATGGTTTTTCTCCAATTAATGATTCCATTAAGGGTTTATTAAACCGCCTGTTAACCATTCAGACGTTACTTGCCTGAATATGCTTACTATAATGAAACATCGTTCCTTCCTTTTGATGACAGTCGCCCTGATAACTTTTATACACGCCATTCCTCAGTCCACCGGGAAAAAGATCAGGTTCCCCACTTATAAGGGGCTGGTCATGGCCGGATACCAGGGCTGGTTCAATACCCCCGGCGACAGCAGCGGTAGAGGCTGGCACCATTATGAAAGAAGAGGCCGGTTTGCTCCAGGCTCCTGTGAGATCGACCTTTGGCCCGACGTCCGCGAGTATACGACCACCTATCAGACCCCCTTCAGCTATGCCGATGGACAGACTGCCTCCGTGTTCAGCGCCTACGATTCGACTACCGTTGACCTGCACTTTAAATGGATGAAAGACTATGGCATAGACGGGGTTTTCATGCAGCGGTTTGTGGCGGAGATCCGGAATGCCAGCGGCCGACGCCATTTTAACAAAGTACTCGATAATGCAATGGCCGCTGCCGGAAGATATAACAGGGCTATCAGTATCATGTACGACCTCAGCGGTATGTTACCCGGGGAAGAACAGATCCTGCTGAGCGACCTGGACGAGCTCACGGCCCGATACGATCTGCTCAACGGTTCTAAAAGCCCCACTTACCTGCATCATCATAATAAACCATTGGTGGTCGTCTGGGGAATAGGGTTTAATGACCACCGGCGTTATGGTTTTGCAGAAGCGGCCACCCTGATCAACGGTATAAAAGCAAGAGGGTTCAGTATCATGCTGGGGGTACCCACTTATTGGAGAGACAGGGAAAAAGACGCCCTCCCTGATGAACAACTGCACCGGCTGATAAAACAAGCGGACATCGTGGCGCCCTGGTTTGTCGGACGGTATGATGAAACCACGTACCCCTCGTTCAAGGAACTGATCAGCAAGGATCTGGCCTGGTGCCGTTCCAACCAGATCGACTACGTACCGCTGGCCTTTCCGGGCTTTTCCTGGAAGAATATGAATGGCCCACAGGCCAAAAGCATGCCCAGGAACAGAGGTAGCTTTTTCTGGCAACAGGTTACAGGTGCAAAAGAGGCCGGCGCAGAAATGCTGTATGTGGCCATGTTCGATGAAGTAAATGAAGGGACCGCCATCTTCAAATGTAATACGAATGACAGGCTGCCACTCAACGACGCCGGGCAGTTTGTAGGCATCGACAACGATCTTGGCAGCGATTACTATCTATGGCTTGCAGGACAGGCGGCAGACTGGTTCCATGGCAACAACAACTACAATGGACAGGTACCCCGGCGACATGGACCCTGACTACCCCCGCTGAGCAGACTACCCGCAAAAAAATTGCTATCTTCAGCGCAGAAATAAATAAAATGAAAAATAGTAGTTTACTGCTTTCCCTTCTTTTATTCCTGCAATCCACCTTATTTTCCCAGCGGGTGATCGAAGTCAGTTATATACAGGACACCAAGGGTAACTACATCTTCTCCTGTTTGAACAGGGATTTTTGTAACTATGTGCTCAACGTGGAATTCACCACCCTGGAAAACGCAAAGTCCGATCATTCTCTGCCCTATGAAGGAGAAGTAAAGCCCGGCGCCAATAAATTGTTCACCATCTCCCCGGTCAACCCGGGACATGACGTACAACTGCGGTATAAGAACAGCTACCGCAAAGGATGCCTCAACCCCTCCGTCAATCCTGCCTTCACCTACTTATTGCCCATTGCACCGGGAAAAGAAGCCCAGGCCTACATCCTGAGCAATGTCACAGGCTCCGGCGCTACGGGACCCGGAGCAGCCTCCTCCGGACCGGATAGTGGATATACCATCCGCCTTAGAATGAAACAGGGAGATACCATCTACGCCTCCCGGCGCGGTATCATCACCCGGGTCGAAGTCGGCAGCAGCGAGAATGACGCCGGCGGCGCCGTTACAGGCAGCCTGAACTATATAGAGATCGTTCACAACGACTGTTCTTTCGGACAGTATGGCATCATAAAGAAGGACGGCGCCTTTGTCAAACCCGGACAAGTAGTGGAAGCCGGGACCCCCATCGGCCTTGTCGGCGGCGACAAATACGGCCGGGGTTCAGACGTACGATTTAGCGTCAGCTATTATCTGGGGCCGTCCAACATGCTAATCCCCCTGCAATTCTGGACAAAGAAAAATGGGAAAGGGCCCCTGCGCCATGGGGCAACCTATATAAGCGAGTTTCCTCCAACCATCGTCGCACAGGAAAAACCAAAGCCGGCTCCTAAAAAAAAGAAAGCTTAGGCAGCCAGCCGTTAGTAACAAGGGACTTTCAACGGCAGCAGCGTTGTAGGCCCCTTTTTAAGATAATGAATGATGGCTTGCCGGATATCGATACGCAGCGGCTCCGTTGAATCAGGCCGGTCGATGTCCGACTTATTGATAGTGGCCAGGAACTCCATTCTCTCCTGCCGGCCATCTAAAAGATAATCATTTATCGCTACCCGATACTTTTGGCCATCCGCAATATCCTTGCCCTGCAGTTTCCATTTACCATCCGATCCCTTCCTGATAGCTGTATCATGCTGGAGATAACAGCCATTCCCTTTGGAAGTATCGCTGATCGCCAGCATTTTCTTGATCATCTCTCCTTTGATATTCGCCAGGCATATTTTCCCGCCATAGGGTAGGGTCCGGATAATGTCATATTGAGTGACCCGGTCCCGGATAAAGTCGTCGATGCGGATACTGCCACTGTTATATAGGCACAACTGAGCCCCTTTCACGCTGGCTAGCATGGAGTTGGCAATTACATTGGTAAGATTGGTGGTGTCGTACCGGATCTTGTCTTCCGTCCCATCATAAGGAGTGGCCAGAGGACAAAGGACCTCACAGGGACTAAGTCGCTGGCTTTTCCAGATACTGTCTCCTTTATTATTCCAGAGATCCACTACAGACCGGGTGTCTGCATCCTCTTTTAAAGTCGAATCGATGCGGAGGAGCCTGGAGGAAATAGCCAGCCGGTGGTCTTTCTTTGAATAAACAAGATTATGGAGGTACACCGTTCGCACATTGGCGTCTGCCTTGGCGATAATAGTATGACCGACCTGGTTGTACGAGGCTTTGTGCTCATGCCCTCCCATGATCAGATTAATTTCCGGGAATTTTTGCGCGATCCGGATGTCATCGGCCAGATCCACATGCGTTAGTGCCACGATGACATCGCACCGGCCGCGCAACTGCGCCAACGCAATATTTATACAGGAATCGTACTTCCCATAGAATACCCAGGGGCGGATAGTAGACCCTATGGTAATCCCCAGCACTCCAACCCTTATGGCAGTTCCGCGCTTATCCGTAAAAGTCAGCACTTTTGTAACAGGAATAGGGTCTGCGCTACTGCCCTTTGCCTGCATGAACTGACCATAGGCCACTCCCTTCTGATGCCATACATTGGAACTCACCCAGCCAAAGGTGGATTGATTCATCCGGTCCGTAAGCTGCTGCTCGCTGATATCGAATTCATGATTGCCAAAGGTGGCCAGGTCCAGTTTAGCCGAATTCAGGACATCGATCATCTGCTGCCCCTGGACCTGTTCTTTATTCTGAAGCTGGATAGTTCCCAGGGCTGAAGGAGAAACAAAGTCGCCGGACAACACAGAATAGGTATTGGCATTCGTATCTTTAATTTGTTTCAATAAAGTCGCTACGCGGGCAAGGCCGCCCGATCGCCCATTGTCAAGAGGAGAGATCTCATATACATCATTTATCTGGAGGAAATTGATGGAAATTGCTTTATCAGAGGATGGATCATCTTCCGCTTCGCCATGAAGGGTTAATGGCCATAATAGCCGGATCGCAAGCAGGAATGCTAAAAAGAACAATACCCAGAACAACCCCATATAAAAAACCGGTAAGGGCTGGAATTCCTTCCTGCGTAAATTATAATACCGGTTTGCCAGGTAGATTAAATAAATTGAAAAAAGAGCCGCCAGCGGGATCCCTGCCACCGCGGGAAGGTGATTAATTATTCTATCTGGGGTTGGCATATGAATCGTATTTGTTTAGGATAATTGAATATACGATTCCTTCCCGCAACTGCCACCGTGAAAGTACCTATTTTTTCTTCCTCAATGCCACAAATGCCAGCACTGCCAGCAAGGCAAAGACAACGGCGGCGATCAGGGCGACGACATGAATGCCGGCCATAAAGGCTTCCCGCGCGGACGCGATCAGGTACCCTCCCTGTTTCCCGGGCAGCTTTTCTGCTGCCGCCAGGGCGCCGATAATACTTTCCCGCGCTTCACCAGTTAGCTTCTGCGCTTCACCCGCCAGTCGCTGCGTCCCGCCGGCTGCACCCCGTGTTTCACCCGCAAAGATATCGACCAGCCGGCTTCGGTAAACGATACTGGCGACACTGCCCAATAGGGCGACCCCCAGGGCAATCCCCAACTGATTGCTGGTCTCCGATAAAGAAGCCGCCGAGCCGGCCTTCTCCGGCGGCGCCGACCCGATCACGAGGTCCGTACCCAACACTACGGTGGGTGCAATGCCCAGAGTGTCCAGTACAAACCCGACGATCACTAACATACATCCATTCGTACCGGACGCCACGGAGATCAGCACCATACCAATAACGGTGATCAACAAGCCCCCCGCTATAACATAAACAGGCTGGATACGGCGGGTCAGCATGGGGGCCAGCATCGTTCCAAGGATCATGCTCAGGGACTGAGGTATCATCCATAACCCGGCTTTTAAAGGAGTAAGCCCCACCACCGTTTGCAAATACTGGGTAATAAAAAATCCCATAGCTCCCATCATGACAGCCGTAAACAGCATCGTGGTCAGCGTAGCGCTAAAGGCGTGATTGGAAAAAAGTTTTAGATCCAGGAGAGGATGCTCCAGCCTTAATTGCCGGTGCACGAAGACAATGCCAACAACGATACCGACCATGATGGATGTTATTGACGACGCTTTCCACCCTTCCCGGGCTATCTCCGTAAACCCGTAGATAAATGGCAGGATAGCGGCCAGGGATAAAAATACATCCAAAAGATCCAGCTTTCCCGCGCGTTCATTTTTATATTCCGGTAGTACGAAAGGCCCGAAACCAAGCAACACCAGCATTACCGGCACTCCCAGCAGGAATACAGACCCCCACCAGAATTTTTCCAGCATAATGCCACCGATCAGCGGACCGATGATCATCCCTACCAGGAAACAGCTCATCCATAACGAAATGGCCGTCGCCCTTTGTTTGGGATTGAGGAACATATTGCTGATCAGGGCCAGTGTCGAGGGCATTAAAGTAGCTCCGGCAATACCCATCAACGCACGCGCCGCGATCAGCAGCCCGGCAGTCGTCGAGAAAGCCGCCAGCACCGAGGCGCTCCCAAAAGCGGCCGCTCCGATCAATAACAACTTGCGCCGGCCGATCCGGTCTCCCAGCGTCCCCATGGTAATGAGGAATCCCGCGATCATAAACCCGTAGATATCCATGATCCATAGCTGCTGCGTACTGCTGGCAGAAAGATCGGAGCTTAAATGCGGTAACGCAAGATACAAGACGCTGGTGTCTACGGAAAGCAACAGGGTGGGCATGGCCAGCGAAGCAAGCCCCAGCCATTCCCGTCTTCCCGCTCTTATTTCAAGTGTGTTGGTAGTCATAAACACAAAACTATCTCTTCCGATCCTAAGAAATAGGGGGCGGCCGCGACAAAGAAAGGGTTGATTGCGACATCCTCTGTGCGTAAGAGACTGTTAAAATAGCCTCCGGACACTATAAAATATGCTCCCAACGTTATATCTTAACAGTCCTAAACTCTACGTATGACACAAAAACCGTCTAATGCATTCGTCGCTGCCTCCTGGATAGCCCTGGGAGTCGGTATGGTAGGCTTCCTCGCCGGGCTTTGGAGAGCCCAGATGTTACTCAACGAAAAAGGATATTATTTCACCGTCCTGATGTTCGGACTCTTTGCCGTGGTATCCCTGCAAAAGAGTGTGCGGGATAGATTGGAAGGAATTCCCGTAACCGATATCTATTATGGCCTCAGTTGGTTCTCTACCATTTTATCCATCATATTGCTGACAGTAGGCTTGTGGAATGCCACCCTGCTGCCCAGCGAGAAAGGCTTTTATGCCTTCGCTTTCCTGCTGGCCATGTTCGGCGCTATTGCCGTGCAAAAGAATACAAGGGATACGCAGCAGGCAGCAAAATAAGATTTTGATTTCTCATACTTCTCCCAATGGGGCATTGGCAAATCGCAAATGCTCCATTGTCGTATCTACCCCCTTAGGAAGTCGCTTTCGCACCTCACCGCGTTGGCAAATGGTTTCTATTTTTGTGATGTATTGATCACTCATCAACATCATCTATAAAAATGTAAAACCTGCAAAAATGAAAAAGACAAAAATTTTTTATTGGATTTTCACCAGCCTTTTCATCCTGTTAATGGGATTCTCCGGCATCGAAAACCTTATCAACAACACGCAATCCGTAGAGTTCTTCAAACAACTGGGCCTGCCCGCCTATCTGCCCCCTTTTCTGGGAGCCGCTAAATTGTTAGGTGTTATCGCTATCCTGATCCCCGGTTATCCCCGGATCAAAGAATGGGCCTATGCCGGCCTGGTCTTCGACCTGGCAGGCGCCACCTGGTGCGTTGTCGCTACCACTCCTGCCGGCGCCGGCTGGGCATTTATGCTCCTTCCGTTTATCCTGGCCTTCGGATCTTATTTCTTCTATCATAAAAAATCAGCACAGCCCGGGAACAGTCAGTCCCGGTTTGTTCAGTCACTGGCATAAGACCCGCTACGAATAAAATAATTAATCAATCTAAAAAACTTGACTATGCAAAAGATCACCACCTTTCTCTGGTTTGACAACAATGCCGAAGAAGCCATGAATTTCTATATCTCCATTTTTAAAAATTCTAAGGTACTCAGCGTTACCCGCAACGGAGAAGGAGGACCCGGCCCGAAAGGATCAGTATTGGTAGGTACTTTCCAGCTCGAAGGACAGGAGTTCATGGTCCTCAACGGCGGCCCCATGTTTAAATTTACCGAAGCCATATCCCTTTACGTAAACTGTGAGACACAAAATGAAGTAGACGACCTGTGGACAAAACTCACCGCCGGTGGTGGAGCCCCTTCTCAGTGCGGATGGCTTAAAGACAAGTTTGGCCTGTCCTGGCAGATTGTCCCCACCGCCCTGGGCAGACTGATGAATGATCCTGATCCCGCAAAAGCACAAAGAGTAATGGGAGCCATGATGCAAATGACAAAAATCGACATAGCCGGCCTGCAGAAAGCCTACGACGGAAAATAAACACCTCCCGACACTGACCTGAAAGAAACGCCGGATCATGGATCCGGCGTTTCTTTTATCAGGCCTTCCCTCAATTCATCCCCCTGATTGGCCACTCCATACACCCTCCTCTTTCCGCTCCGCACTTTCTGCTATAATCTTGCGCTCATTACAATAACATTAACCAACAAAAAATGAAAGCTACATCCATCAGCGGAAAAAGAATACTCTTTGCCAACTTCCCGGCAGACGGGCACTTCAACCCCTTGACCGGCCTGGCCATCCACCTGGAGAATTGCGGATATGAAGTGAGATGGTATACCTCTAAAATCTATACGGAGAAATTAAAAAAATTGCAGATCCCCCATTATCCCTTTAAAACAGCGCTCGATCCGGAAGATGGCGACTTCGATAAGGCCCTTCCCGGTAGAAAGGAGAAAAAATCGCAGATCGCCAAACTGAAATTCGACATCATCCACGCCTTTATCCTCCGGGGACCGGAATATTACGAGGACATCCTGGAGATCTATCAGGAATATCCCTTCGACCTCCTGGTAGCTGATTGCGCTTTCACCGGCATCTCCTTTGTAAAAGAATTGATGAAGATCCCGGTAGTATCCATCGGCGTATTTCCCCTCGGTGAAAAATCAAGGGACCTTCCGCCCAATGGCCTCGGCCTGACCCCCTCCACCTCCTTTGTCGGAAAGATTCGTCAACAACTACTGCACCGGCTCTGTGAAGGAGTTGTCTTCCTGGAACCAAACAAAGTGCTGCACCGTCAGTATGATGACTATGGGATCCCCCATAACGGCGAGGGCGTCTTCGACATGCTCATCCACAAGTCAGACCTCCTGCTGCAGAGCGGCAGCCCGGGTTTCGAATACTACCGCAGCGACCTGGGAGAGAATATTCGTTTTATTGGACCCTTATTCCCCTACACGAAGACAGAGAAATCGGCCCGCTGGTTTGACCAACGCCTCCGCCAATACAAAAAGATCTTACTGGTCACCCAGGGCACGGTAGAGAAAGACACAGACAAGATCATCGTCCCGACCCTGGAGGCCTTCCGGGATTCCAATACCCTCGTCATCGCCACGACAGGAGGCAATGGTACAGAGAAACTTAGAAAATTATACCCGCAGCCCAACGTTATCATCGAAGATTTCATTCCCTTTTCAGATGTTATGCCCTACGTCAACGTCTATATCACCAATGGCGGATATGGCGGCGTTATGCTGGGAATAAAACACCATCTCCCGCTGGTGGTCGCCGGCAAACATGAAGGTAAAAACGAGATCTGTGCCAGGGTAGGCTATTTCAACCTGGGAATCAACCTCCGGACGGAAAAGCCCCTGCCACGCCAGATCCACGCGGCCGTGAACAAAGTGATGACCGATCCCCTGTACCGGGATCAGGTGAAGGAGCTGGCCCTGGAATTTTCGAGATTCAAACCCGAAGAGCTATGCGCCAGGCATATCGGGAAATTATTTGAATGGCATGCTTTCCATACGCCTGTTCATCCTCAGTATTCGCCAATTCAAACACAACCCGCCTTTGCAGAAGAATGATCATAAACAACTTTGCTGAACCAAAATCTTAAAATTTAAATTTTAAAACAATGAAAAATGTTTTAACGCTGTTAATGGTAGTGTCAATGGGTATGACTGCCTGTAAAAAAGACCATAGCCATTCGGAAGATCATATTTACAAGGGGCCCGAGCAGTCCTTCCAGCACGGAAAAGCGTGGACCTGGTATCAGACCGATGAAAAGGATAAACCTCTTCGCATTGCGGTTGCCATTGACGCCGCCGCCATGAATTCACTCGATACCAGCCATGGGGAAGGTTCCGGAGATCATCATGAGAACATGATCTCTCTCCCGTTCCATCCCAAGGCAGCGGCGACGCCCTTTCAGCACTTCGGCCTCGACTGGAATCCTCAGGGCCACGAGCCGGCAGGCGTCTATGACCAGCCCCATTTTGATTTTCATTTCTATATGATCAGCGAAGCCCGGCGATTGGCGATCCCCCCCTATGAAGCCGACAGCCTGAAGTTTAAAAATTATCCCGGCCCTGGTTATATGCCTCCGAACTATGTACCCGGCCCTGGTGGCGTCCCCCAAATGGGAGCCCATTGGTTGGATGTGACATCGCCTGAGCTGAACGGGCAGCTTTTCACCCAAACCTTCCTTTTCGGTTCGTTCGATGGTTACGTTATCTTTTATGAACCCATGATCACCCGGGCTTTCCTGAATGCCAACTCCTCTTACGAAAGACCGGTGCCTCAACCTGCAAAAGTGCAGGCGGACGGTTACTATCCTACAAAGATGAGGATCGAAAAAGCTGCCGGAGTAACCAATATTATCCTGGAGGCATTCGTATATCGTACTAAATCCTGATCCTTCCCATCTGCATCCAAAAGCTGTTTGCCGCCGGCAAACAGCTTTTTCTCATCAGAAACCGGGAGATCCCTTGTATGAATTGAGAGAATAAAGGTATGAATTGTCATTTTCCCCGTATGAGCTGGGGCCGAATGCCGCCGGACTTCATTACATTCGAGGGTAAAACCGTTTCGTTTTGCTTCGAACAGGCTGCTGCACACTTTATTTGATCTTTTGGGCCTTGGGGCTGCAGGCCCAACAGCAATACCTTTTTTCCCATTTGGGCAAGAGGGAAGGCCTGGCCTCGGA
>DATJJD010000252.1:0-18909 GCA_035492545.1 Puia sp. | reverse complement strand
CCCAGATTACGCATGGGACTATATTGAATTTCTGACAGTGAACTATACAGCTGGCTCAGTTGGGACCGAAGGGTAATTTTATTTTTCCAGAAGCTGGCTTCGGCATATATAGTGGGTAATACCTGGAATACTTTAGCCCGGTCGTAATTATAATAGGCAGTGGCTACAGGATTTGCATCATCCCCTCTTCCAATTACCGAAGCCGCCGTAAATTTTACGGGGAATGCGTTGGTGTTGGTGCTATCATATACAGGGAACAAAGGCGATGACGAATAAGCCTGTGCAAAAGCAGAACTGGCAGGATTAAAGGTAGTAGAGTTGTTGAGATGAGCTGTAAAACCTATTTTCAACCATGAGTATGCTCTGGCCTCCATTTGAAGGCGGATATTATATCTTTTGAAGTTGTTCATAGCATCCATAATACCATTCTGATAGGTATAATTGAAGCCGGCAGAGTAGGTCACCTTGTCACTGCCTCCCTGCAGGTCGATACCATTATTGGTTATCAAGGCCTTGCTTCTCAACAATTCGTCATACCAATCGGTGCTCGTAGTCGGATTAAGTCCGCTGCCCCCGAACTTTTGCGCGGATAGCATGGCCGTACCGCTGTCCTGAACGGATTTCCGTCCCAACGAGAAAGCCGTATATTGCTTCCCGTTAGCCATTTTAAGCCTGTGGGCAGGTGTCTGAAAACCGACATACCCGTTGTAGGTAATCCTGGATCTCATATTGAGGGTCCCTTTTTTGGTTGTAATCAGGACAACCCCGTTGGCCGCGCGAACACCGTAAATAGCTGCTCCCGATGCATCTTTAAGGACAGACATTTCAGCAATATCATTCGGATTAAGGAAACCAATATCGTTGACAAACATTCCGTCAACCACATACAGGGGGCTTTCATTATTAAAAGATCCCACTCCCCGTATCCGCACATTAGGCGAGCTGCCCGGAGCGCCGGTGCTCACTACCTGTACGCCCGGAACACTACCCTGCAGCGCCTCCATAGGGGTGGCAGTAGTGCGTTTAAGCATGTTCTCGGTATTTACCGTTGTAACCGGCGCAGTTAAATCTACTCTTTTTTGAGTCCCATAACCAATGACAACGACTTCGTCCAGTTGGCTGCGGCCAGGGACCAGCTTGATTAGAACACCATCTGAAATGGCAACTGTCTGTGAGACAAAGCCAACGGCTGATACAAGCAAGGAATCCATGGTGGAAGTGACAGAGAGAGTGAATGTGCCGTTCGCGGCTGTGGTAGTACCTCTTGCAGGATTGTTTTTGGCTACTACTGATGCCCCTGCCAGCGGCTCGTTGTTTTCGTTTACAACCCTACCGTTGATTAATCTGTTTTGGGCTTGTGTGAATAGGTGTGTACCCCATAATAGTAATGAGGTTACAAACACCTGGGTAAGTGTTTTTTTCATATGCTAGCTAGTTTCTCTTAAAGTAATCAAAAATCACCTTATTTCCAAAAAGTATAGCAGGATTACAAAATCTTTGTAAAAAAGAGGATTACCCAAGCGAACGCAGCCCCAAGCCCGTTGCTCCCATTTCAATTAATAATAAATTAATATAAAAATAATCTTCGATTTTGTGTGATTCGATCTCTCCTTGCTATTATTACATTATTCGGGCATTAGCCTCTCAAAAAATTTACCAGGTTGACACTGCTGATCATCGAAGACGAACCGGAACTATCCAGGAATATCTCCACCTACCTCTTGCAGAATATGTTCACTTGCGATATTGCCACCGATTTCCCTTCCGCAAAAAGTAAACTGGCAGGTGGAAAATATGATTGCATCGTGCTCGACATATCCCTGCCCGGCGGCAGCGGGCTTGAATTACTAAGACGGTTGAAAAAAGAAAACAAGTCCGACGGTGTACTGATCATTTCCGCAAAGAATTCCCTGGATGACAAATTAAGAGGACTTGAGCTGGGCGCGGATGACTATCTTACCAAACCTTTTCATCTTGCCGAGCTATCCGCCCGGGTTACGGCAATTATTCGCAGAAGATCTTTTGAAGGCAAAAATACGATAGCGCTGGACAAGCTCAGCATCAACCTCGTTGACAAAAGCGCCAAAACGGAAAAAGCCCCGCTGGACCTCACCCGTAAAGAATATGAATTGCTCCTTTACTTCGCCAGTAATAAGAACAGGGTGGTCACCAAAGACTCCATCGTCGACCATTTATGGGGGGATCAGGCGCAAATGACCGATACGTATGATTTCATCTATTCCCATATAAAGAACCTGCGCAAAAAACTGACAGAAGCAGGCTGCCCGGATTATATAAAATCTGTTTACGGGATGGGTTATAAATTTTACATCCCCGAATAGCTTATAAAAATGAAGCTAACTACCCAGTACAATCGCAATATAGTCCCTGCTATTATCGTAATTTTCCTGATCTCCATCGTCAGCAGTTATTTCCTGATCCGGAATGTACTGCAAAACGAAGTTGACGGGGCCCTCCTCCGCACCAGAAACCGCCTTACCACCTATATAAAGCAGAATGACCGGATCCCCCCAATAAGTGCATTCAACGACCAGGTGATCCGGTTTGAAAAAGGACAAGCATCTGCCCCGGACAGCGGCTTCCATTCTTCCACGTTATACATCCCGGAACAAAACAGAAACCACCTGTCCCGCCAATTGGTCTTCACCCTTCAGATAAAAAATGAACCGTGGAAAGTGATGGTCAGCCAGCCACTGGAGGGCAGCAGGCATCTTACCATACTGATAGCAAAGATTGCCATCGCCACGATATCGCTGACATTATTGTTGCTGATGCTGATCAACCGCCGCGTATTATCCCGTATATGGGGCCCCTTTCACCAGTCCCTGACCACGATAAGAACCTTTAAAGTAAATGACCAGACCCATCCTGTCTTTCCCGACTCCCCTATCGAAGAGTTCAAATTAATGAACGCCCATTTTACCAAAGCGGCGGAGAATGCCACCCGTGACTACCGGAACCTGAAGGAATTCAGTGAAAATGCGTCTCATGAAATTCAAACCCCCTTAGCCATCATAAGATCCAATCTGGATTTATTGACACAGGAGCACATGACCGCCAGACAAAGTGAATTACTACAGTCTGTTTATTCGTCCGTCCGAAAACTGTCGAGACTGCAACAGTCGATGTTATTGCTGACCAAAATTGACAACCGGCAGTTTGAGCAGATCGGGGACATAAGAATTGACCTGGCCCTGCAGGATAAAATACAACAGTTCCAGGAATTACTGCATCCAAAAAACCTGCACTGCCATGTTGAGCTGACGGAGACATGTATCCCCGCCAATAAAGAGCTGCTGGATATCCTGTTGAACAACCTCTTCAGCAACGCCATACGTCACAACACAACCAACGGCGCCCTCTTCGTCGAATGTAAAGAGAAGGCCCTCATCATAGGTAATACGGGTATTGATCAACCACTGGACCCCGACCGCATCTTCCGCCGGTTTTACAGGAATTCTTCTCAAAGCGAGAACAGCGGGCTCGGATTATCCATCATTAAACAGATCTGCGAAACGACAGCGCTGCAGGTGCAATATCAATTCGAAAACAGTCTGCACCGCTTTATCATACATTGGTAAAATATGGATCAGGCCAACTCCTCCACGGTTTTACCGCTCTTGCCGGTCTTCCTTGCCTGCCTGATCTGTTTTGGTTTATACCAGAGATAAAATCCGCTGATCGTGAGAAATAACAACGCCAGCCCCGTCACAGAAGAATAGATCTTTTTTGAAATAGCCGATTTATTGGATATCCACCCGTCCAGGATAGCGCCATCATGAAGATCCTGTAGCCATCCACCCATTTTTTGCTCGATCAGCATCGTTCTGCCAGTAGCTCCGTCCACCTGCACGTAATAATTCTTTTTAAACTGAAAATTGATAGTTCCTTTTGAAAGCCTGATATCGGCCCTTTCAGAATGAGTAAAAGGACCTGCCGCCTTTTCCGTAAGAGACCTTGCCGCCAGCGCCTCCAACGAATCCAGGGGCAACCAGTTTTTAAACGTTCCCGGCGCCATTACCTGCTTTCCTTCATATAGGGTCGTACTGAACAGGGATTTCCAGGCCAGCATCAAACCGGTGGCAGCAATCAAAAAGAAAAATATAAAAAGCAAAGAGGCAACCCGCCGATGCCAGACACGAGAACTAAATAATAATGATCTTGACATATATATAGAGAATTAATGGTGATTGCCAGTGCCGTTAGCCTGGAAGGCCCCGATGTCCTTCCCGGGCGCAGTGATCTCCGTAACCCCATAGGTCAGGTCAACAGGTACGTCGGCCCTGGGCGCAAACCCGGTATACCCTTTCCCGATGCAGGGCGATCCGGGTTTCAACGCGAAATTGTAATTTCCGACAAAAGCAATATCCCTTAACAGCAAGCCAGCCGGCATGGGCACGGGTCCATTAATGAATTGCGGGTCATTCGCACCGAGGATAGAAGCCGGTGCCGTATAGGCATCGCCGGGTTGCCAGCCCGCGGGCAGAAAGGTGGAAGGACTGGGCAGATCAGTAGACATCGCCTTGGTAATACTGGTGCTGATCGGTAGGGAAGGATAAATGTTATTGGCAGAGATAGAAGAATCGACATACGTATAGTTATAACCATAAAACAAATTGGCAGTATCCGCAATTGGATTTTGCACCACCCGTAAACCAAATTTGCAATTTACGATCAGGTTATTATACGCCATGCCACCCGCGCCCTGTTCAAAATTAATGGAACCGCCACGGCCCGTCGCCGCTCTTCGATACCCGCAATTCACGATCGTATTATTGTATATACGCATGTTGGAACCCGGAAAACCCACCGGAGCGCTGATATTCGATAATTTTGGACCATTGGTCGCCATACCGATACATAAGTTGTAGGCAAAATCCCCGATAGTTCCCGCCTTGGCATTCATGGCCTCTCCGCCGGTATAACCGCATTTTTCGAAAGTACTGCGCATAATCTCGATCTTTCCACCCAGGATCCTGAATGGATCGTCGGTGCTGCCATAGAGCCAGCTATCTTCAAATACCAGGATGCCGGCGGGATTTTGAAAGAACATCGGGTACGGGCTGGCATAAATTTGACTGATGGCGCTGGAGGAAGGTATGGCCGCTCCGCCAAATTCAATATGGGTCCATTTAAAGATCATCATCGGACAAGTGGTGGCGCCTATAATGCCGATCCATTTCCCTTTATAGGCAATATCCTTCGACGGGTCATTCCCATAAACATCCGTTTTGGTGGCGCCGTCATAGGTAAAATAATTGGGATGTGCCTGTGATCCCAGGCTGATCAGCGCCCCCTTAACCCCCAGTCCATACGGCCCGGTGAATTTTACCGTCACCCCTTCCTGGAGGATTAACGTGTCCCCCGCATTGACAAAAACATCGCAACCGATGGTATAGGTCTTTCCGGACAGCATCGTCCCTTTAATGCTGCCGCATAAGGGAGCGGCATCACTGACCGGAGAAGAGGGCGCTACCTCCGCTTTCCACAAATTTCTGGTTTCCGTTTTTTTACAGGCGCCGAAAAATAAGGCTGCTATAAATAACAGGGAGATGGTTGAGAAGTATCTTTTCATGTTCGTTTTTTTATAATTATAATTTAAACCTTACCCCAAATAAGAAAGAAGGATTGACATAGTTTTTCAGGACTATGATCTTTTTCGACGGATCGTTCTGGCTGGCCAGGGGTTTAGCCCCACTAGCCGCTATATAAGTATCATACGGTATGTGAAGGCTCTGGACCTGAGGCTGGTTCGTCAGGTTGTTCATTTTCCCGTAAAAGGCAAACCGTTTGGCAAATCTCTTCTCAAAGGAAAAATCCAGCGTGGTCTGAGGCTGTTGCCAGTAGTGCAGTCCCGCATAAGGGCTCACTAAGGCTATCCTTTCCCCGGTATATACCAACGACAATTGAGCGTCCAGTCCCAGTTTGGTGTTTTTATAGATAAGGGATGCACTGCCGATATGGTTGGACTGCCCCTGAAGCGGCCTCGTTTCAGATACATATTTGGTGGTTATAGATCCCTGGGCATTCCGGTAATAATACAGCATGCTGTCATTCGTAACCCGTGAACGGGTATAGGTGTAATTGGCGGATATGCCAAATACGCCTATATATTTCGTAAATACCGCTTCAATCCCGTAATTGGTCGCCTTACCGATATTAATGGGCATCAATACCTGGTTGGAAGGTAATTGCCTGATAGCAGAATATTCAATAGGGTCCTGTATCTGCTTATAAAATGCCCCGATCAGGATCTGGTCGGCCGCCTTGGGAAGGATATCATAACGCAGGTCGAAATTGTCAGCCAGGCTATGTCTCACATTCGGATTTCCTTCCTCCTTGAATAACTCATAGTTATCGGGACCAAAAGGGATCAGCTCGGCAAACTGCGGACGGGCCAGGGCGCGGTAATAAGATAACCGGATGGTTTGCCTGCTCCCGATCGAATATTTCAACTGGCCGCTGGGCAGGAAATCTGTATAATAAATAGTGCCCGATCTGGCATCGACGCTGCTGTCAACATTGATATTAAAGTTCTGGTGTGTATGTTCGATCCGGAGACCGCCCAAGGCCTCCAGTTTATCCGACAGGTTCCATTTTCCCTGTATATAACCCGCCGATATCACTTCGTGAAAAGTATAGTTATTCCCGTTAAGGCCCGGTGTGGCATTGCTACCGGTAAACGTAAAGGTCGCCTGGTTAATGGTGGTATAGGTCTGGAAGGAGGTGTTGGCGGGTAATAAGGGATTCAGCGTGTATGAATTATAAAAATTGTCCCTGTGCTTATCTCTTATCAGCCCACCTGCCTTGATCTCAAGAGGTCTTCCCGCCAGTTTAACCTGTTTAGTCAAATTAACATAAGCAGAAAAATCTTTATCGCTGTTATGCGCCCAAATCCTCGACATGGTCTGTAAATTGTCCGAATAAACGGTCGACGCCGTGACGGGGAATTGGTGGCCGAATTGCGCCTGATCGGGAACATGATTATTCGCTATCGAGTAACCGGCGGACCAGTCGACGGTAAAAGACGGTGTCAGCTCATGAACGCCCTGGAGAGTCGAATTGTAGATGGATTGATACTGCCAGGTACTCCTGTAGGAAGCCGTCACCAAAGAATTCAGGGCCACCGTGTCAAAGCTGGCCCTCGTCTGCAGCTGATCCAGCCGGACAAAAGTATTAAGCCAGGATATCTTATGACGGCTGTTAAATCTGTAGTCCACCTTGGCATTCAACCCCAACCGCTTGTTTTCCGTCGAATATCGCCTGGAAGTCAAGGTAACGAAGGAAGGAAGGTTGTTTAAATTGGGCTGGGCATCCGGCAGGAACAAGGTAGACCGGGTACCGCTATAAATATCCTGGTAGCTTCCTGAAAACAACAAACCCAGTCGTTTAAATTTACCAAACCGGTTCCCCGCGCTTAAGCCGAAGGTAGTATTGATAGGAGTATTGATATTGTTATAGTTGAGGCTGCCCACGGGGAAATCGCCCGGTGTGGCCGAATAACCGCTCCCGTTTTTCTCCGTCGGGGATAATTTGCTCATTTTGCTGTGGTCGAAATGCATAAAGGGCTGGTCCCTGAAAATGCTGTTATATCCGACCGAAACATTCGCCTGGAATAGTTTCGTCTCCGGAGCGTCTTTCATCACCAGGTTGATCGTTCCCCCGATGGCATCGCCCTCCATGGAAGGGGTGAGGCTCTTGCTCACTTCCAGTCGCTCCAATAGCTCGGAAGGAAAAAGGTCCAGGGGAATGAAACGGCTCTTATTATCAGGGCTGGGAATCTTGATGCCATTGACAAGGGTATTGATATACCTTTTTTCCATTCCCCGGATGATGGGGTACCTTGCCTCCCCGGAACTGGACCGCTCAATGGTAACGCTGCTCATCCGCTGCATTACATTCGCCACGGTGATATCCGGCAGCAGCTGGATATTTTTGGAAGAGAGGATATTCACCAGTTGATTGGATTTCCTTTCCAGGTTTCGGATATTCCCGTCGGAATTGCTCCTGCCTCCCATAACGGTCACCTCCGTCAACTCCACCTCTCTCGATTCAAGCCTGATATGAATATTAGATACCTTCCCCGATGCCACTGAAATTTCCTGGTCAACGGTCCTGCAATTCGCGAATGTAGTTTCAAGGGTATAATTTCCCGGCTTTACATTTTTAAAAATGAATTTTCCATCGAGCTGGACGTACTGCATTTTCCCGGTTTCCTTGATAAGCACCGTAGCCCCGGTCATAGGCTCACCGGTTTTCAGGTCTGTTACCAGCCCCGTAATCTCCTGGCCCCGGACCGTACCGCAAGCCAGCAAAAAAAGAAACAGCGTGAGAACAGTGGCAGAATTCATTTTGGTATTGTGCATGGTAGAACTGTTTTAAAGCAGCAAAATTTTGTTTTTAAAAGCTTAAAAGATCAACCCTGTTTACATTTATCGATTTGGTAACCCTATTGTAACGGGGAGTTAATAGCTCGCTCAGAATGTCTACAGATTTCCTGTGGAAGCCCGAAATGGGCCCCATCCACACGAAAAATCACAGGTAATGAAAATCAATGGCTGTATTGACCGGCATCAGTCAACGAGGCCGGCAACCATGATATCTTTACTGATAACCATCCTTTTATGCGATTCAAGACTTATATCCAGACCTCGATCTTATTGACATCATTCATGCTGGCTTTCGGCTGTAAACAGGTACCCCTGACGTATCCACAGCGAAAAGACCTCATTGAAACGGTATATGCATCCGGCAAACTCGTTTCGGAAAATGAATATTCCCTCTCCGCATTATGTACCGGTAGAATAATAAAGAAACTGGTCAAAGATGGCGATACGGTCAAAAAAGGACAGCTATTGTATCTGGCAAGTGATGAAGGGGTCCGGGAACGGGCGGACGCAGCCTTAATAAGTTACAATATAGAGGAGGGCAACCTTTCAGACCAGTCGCCATTGTTGAATGACCTTAAGTTATCTCTTCAAAATGCGATACTCAGGTTCAGGAACGACTCTCTTACCTACTACCGCTGGAATAGCCTGTGGGCGGAAAATATCGGCACGAAAAACAATCTCGATAACGCTTACAGCAACTACCAGATCTCCCTGAATCAGAAGAAGATCGCCGAACAGAAATATCTCTCCGCTTTGAACGACATCCGGATTGCCCGCGGCACCGCCAGAAGTCAGTTAAGCACCGCCCGGAAAGACCTGAAAGATTTCTCCATCCGCAGCGACCGGGATGGCATTGTCTATCAAACGTTCAGGGAAATCGGCGAATCGGTTCGAACCCATGATGTGGTCGCCTTGCTGGGCGACTCCAGCCCTCCCCTGCTACGCCTGTCTGTAGACCAGCAGGATGTTGACAAATTAAGGGCCGGGCAAACCGTGTTGGTTCAGGCCGATGTCTCCGGCAGCAAGATCTATGAAGCGGTAGTTACCTGTATATATCCTGTCATGAATGAAACTGACCAGACCTTCCGGGTTGATGCCCGTTTCACCAGGGGGGCTATACCACCCTTCATCCACAGTTCCGTGGAAGCCAATATCATCGTGCAGAAGAAAAATAAGGTGCTGGTCTTACCCCGAACAGCCCTGATCGGGAAAGACAGCGTTCTGGTCTATCATAAAGGGAAAGAAAACAAGCTGCGCGTTCAAACCGGCATTTCAACGCTGGATTATATCGAGATCGTATCGGGGATAACTGAAAAGACAGCGATACGCGTAATGACTAAAAAATAAATCCCATGAAACTGCCTATAAATATCAGGATTTCCAAAGTACACCTCTTGTCCCGAAAAAGACAAACCGCGATTGCCATGCTGGGCGTGACATTCGGGATTGCCATGTTCATCCTTATGATCAGCTTTATGAAAGGAGTAAATCAATTCCTGCAGGATATAATGCTGTCCGTCACCCCCGACATCCACATGTATAATGATTTCAAAACAGATTATTCAACCTCTGTCTCCAGCCGGTATTTCGATCAGCTTCCGGAGAAATGGATCATTGTTCGGCATCCCAAGCCCAAACAGATCCATCTTAACCTCAAAAATGCCCCCGGGATCATTGCGGACCTCCGGAAAAACAAGGACGTTGTCGCCGTTTCGCCCCTGGTATCGGTACAGTTGCTTTTCAACTATGGACCGGTACAGCTTGGTGTCGTTGTCGACGGTGTGGATATCCGGGAAGAAGACCGGTTGTTCGATATCTCCGGCAAGATGGATGAAGGGCGGCCGGATCAACTGATGACCACCGAGAACGGCATCCTGATGGGCTATAAGCTGGCGGACAAACTTCATGTTACCGGCGGCGACATCGTCAGCGCCACCGCCCCTTCCGGGGCACAAATGCGTTTCAAGGTGGTAGGCATGTATAAGTTCGGAATGGCCTTAATGGACGAATATAAGGCCTATATCAGCACCTCCTCCATGCAGCAGCTCCTGGGGAAAAACCGCGATTATATCACCGATATCCGTATCAAGGTGAAAGACCTTAACCAGGCAAAGTCGATGGCGGCATTTTTTTCAAATAAGTACAACTACAAATCGGACGACTGGCAGACTGTCAATGCCTCTCTCGAAGCCGGTAATCTTATACGCGATATGCTCACCTATGTGGTAAGCTTTACCATGCTGATGGTTGCCGGTTTCGGCATTTACAATATCATGAACATGGTCATCACCGGTAAACTGAAGGATATCGCCATTCTGAAGGCACAAGGTTTTGCAAGGAAAGATATCCTGCAGATCTTCCTGTCGCAATCTTTGATCATCGGTTTAATGGGTGGACTGGCTGGCCTCCTGTTAGGATTTCTATTGTCCTATGGCCTGTCAAAAGTGCCTTTTCCTGAAGATGAGTGGATCGTTATAAAATTCTTTCCGGTCACTTTCGACGTTCGGCATTATGTATTTGGGATGGTTTTTGGAATACTGACTACCCTGGCGGCGGGTTTGCTGCCAGCCTTAAAAGCGGCCAAAATAGACCCTGTTGCCATTTTACGGGGGTAAAATCAATGTTATGTCAAAAGAAGTGCTTAGAGCAGAGAAGCTCAATAAATATTTTTATGAACCGTCCAGATTTCAGGTATTGCATGATGTCTCCCTTTCGCTGCAAAAGGGCGAGTTCGTCTCCATCGTGGGGAAATCCGGGTGCGGGAAGTCAACGCTGTTGTATCTGCTTTCCACCCTGGATACCGGATATGAAGGGGCCATTGAAATTAATGGCGTTGGAGTTACAGGTCTGCAGGAAGATAAGCTTGCCAAATTCAGGAACGAACATATCGGATTCGTATTCCAGTTCCATTTCCTGTTGCCCGAGTTCACGGTATTGGAAAACGTCATGCTGCCGGCTTTGAAATTGGGAAGGTTTGACGCCGGCAGCATCCAACAAATGGCATTGGAAAAGCTGAAGGAAATGGGAATGGAAGAATTTGGAGGGAAAATTGCCGCTAAATTATCCGGCGGACAGCAGCAAAGAGTTGCTATTGCCCGCGCGCTGATCAACAACCCGGATATCATCATGGCCGATGAACCTACGGGTAACCTGGACTCTGCCAATACGGCCATCATACTCGAAATCTTCAGGAAATTAGCCGCCCAGGGAAATACCATCATCGTGGTTACCCACGACCTGGATTTTGCAGGAAAATCAGATCGGATCCTGGAGATGGTCGATGGCAGGATACCCTAACCCGTTTTAGCCTGTCGTAAGTAAACTGCATCCGTCACAATTATTTCAGCTTTTTTAACCTGAAGTTGCGATAAGCTATCCTCATGGGAGGACCGACATGAACCTGCACCCCCAACAAACCGTTAAACCTTCTGTTGATCGTATCATTGTCTGTCACGTCACTCATTAAGATACCGTTGACATAATGCAACAGATGATTGCCCTTTGCGATAATATGGTATTCATTCCAATCATCTGCTTTGATAGCGGCTTTTAAGGCTTCCGGGTTGCCTGGTAATGCCGTTACCATTTTGGACAGCCATTGGTTATCCTTAATATGCGCTTTCAGGGAGTCAGCAGGAGAGACGGGGGTTAAGGTGACTTTTTCCCCGCGGGCCGCAAGGGTGGTTCGTCCCCTTTCTTCATAATTGCTGCCCGTATAGGTATTGGGCCCGTTCAAATCAGCCTGGTATCCCCTCAATGCATAGGGTAACCCTTCCACCTGCTCACTACGGTAATTGATCCCGCTGTTGCCCTCACCGGAAACTTTATAGTCGACTTTAATTTCAAAATTTTCGGGCATCTTTCCCTGCCAGATAATAAACGTATTTCGCTTCAGCAAGGTGGAAGGGGTAACCACTCCTACGAGGCAGCCGTCTTCCACTTTCCAATAAGTCTCATCGCCTTTCCAATTGTTCAGGGTCTTGCCATCGAAAATGGGCACATATCCTTCCGCATCCTGGTTATGGGGAGGCCGCCATCCGGCTACCAGTAACAGCAGGGAAATAGGTCCCGCCAGCATTATACTTTTAATCAACGCTAAAATTTTCAGTAATATAAAAAATAAATCATTCAAAAAATTTGCGCAACCGAAGGGTGGCAATTATATTTGCAACCAAAAGGTAGCAAAATGAAAACAACAAAAATCCTCTACTGGGTATTTACCATCCTGCTGATCGTAATGATGCTTTTTTCAGCCATAAGTAGTTTTATTCCCAATCCGCAAGGCGCTGAATTTGCAAAGCACATAGGCTTCCCGCTTTATATATTTAAATTTCTCGCCGTCGCCAAAATATTAGGGGTCATTGCCATCCTTGTTCCAGGTAATCCAAGATTGAAGGAGTGGGCCTATGCGGGGTTTACTTTTGATCTGACCGGAGCTGTATTTTCCGGATTGGCGGTGGGAGATCCTATCGTTGTCTGGATACCTGTAATAGTAGGCCTTCTCTTCATATTCGGTTCCTATATCACTTATCATAAAATAGCAAAGGCGAAAGTATAAAGCAGCATTGCGGGCGGGCATCAATCCGGTCGCTTCAACTCTTCCTCTTTCACTTTTACGTCCGTCCCTTCCTTCTTTATATCCGTACGGAGCAACAGGAAGAGGCTCATATATACATTCGCGATCCAGACGAGCGAGAAGCCGGCGATCAGGTAGCCCCGCCAGTCCGGGAACAACAACTTATAGTGGGTGATCAACAGGAATAAAGCGGCCACATAGTGGCTGAAGCAATATTCACAGGTGAACAGGTAAAAGAATTTCCTGTAAAGAAGTGTTTTACCTTCCGCGCTTTGTCTTTTGCAGTATTCCCGGGGCTCCAAAAAGATCTGTTCGTGTGTCACCGTCCAGGCGATACAGGCGATGGGGATGGCCAGAATAAAAAGCCAGGTGATCTGTACAGACAGCTCCATATGCTTATCATATTGATACAGTTGCTAATATAAGCCTTATAGGCTTAACTTTGCCCCATGTATTATCCTGATACCGAAACCATCATTCCGAAATATGCGCTGGAACCGGATCCATCCAATCGCAACCAGCTCTTCAAGATCCATAAGATCGATGGCGGCATCGGTACCATGCGTGCGGATTTCCTGGTGCCCCATCGTAAGGATTATTATTTTTTTGTATTGGTGAGGCAGGGAAGCAGCCGGCATTGGATAGACATGACACCCTATACTTTAAAACCCGACACCTTTTATTTTACCGTGCCGCACCAGGTCCATTTAAAGGAGGAAGCAAAACCGCTGAAAGGGGTTTTCATCGGATTTACCGCAGAGTTCTTAGCGTTGGAAGGCAACCATTTCCTAAAGCAATTGCCCATTATCCAAAACCCGCATAACGGGCACGAACTCAGCTTACACACGACAGATATTCTTTATTTGGAAGATACCCTTGACAGGATCTACGCAGAATATCAAACAAAGAATAACTGGCAGCACGGGATGCTGATGGCTCACATGCATGTATTGCTCATTTACTTAAGCAGGTTATACACCGCACAGTTTAACCATACGGAGCTGGCCCCCGACCGGGTTTTGTTAAAGAAATACCTGGCCAAAATTGAAGAGTCGTACACAGCGCTGCATGACGTCACTGCATACGCCGGGCTATTGAATATATCCGCCGGACATTTGAGCGAGGTGGTTAAACGACAAAGCGGCAAACCGGCCATCACCCATATTCACGAGCGGCTCATCCTGGAAGCCAAACGCCTGCTTTTTCATACTGAACACCCCATCAAGGAGATTACCTTTGAACTGGGTTTTAAGGATACCTCTTATTTTAACCGGTTTTTCAAACGTCTTACAAAGCTCACCCCGATAGAATACAGACAGTCAATCCGGGAAATGTACCATTGAAACCTTCCGGAATGCCCTTGCCGGCCTGCCGGCAATTGTAATTTTGTGGTGTATTAATAAACATATACTACGATGAAAAAGGTATTGATAACAGGAGCCAATAAGAGTATTGGTTTTGAAACCGCCCGGCAACTACTGGCAAAAGGTTATTTTGTTTATCTCGGCAGCCGCGACGGGCGGAATGGGGAAGATGCCGTGGCAAAATTGAAAGGAGAGGGTTTTGAAAACGTTAAGCTGTTACCCATCGATGTCAGCGACCCTGCCTCGGTCACCGCAGCAAGACAGCAGGTAGACTCTCTGGACGTGCTTATCAATAATGCCGGGATAAGTGGTGGCTTCCCCCAAGATACAGCTTCCACCGGGCTTGATACCATCCGGAAAGTGTTCGACACCAATTTTTTCGGGGTTATACAGGTTACGCAGGCTTTTATGGATCTGCTGAAGCAATCGGACGCGCCCAGAATAGTAAATGTCACCTCGGGGCTGGCATCCCTTACCTTGCACAGCGATGCTTCCTGGAAGTATTATACGGTTAAAGGAGCTGCATACGGCCCATCCAAAACTGCCCTGAATGCATACACGGTAGTCCTGGCCTATGAACTGAAAGACACTGCCTTTAAAGTCAATGTGGTCGATCCCGGTTATACCGCCACTGATTTCAATCACCACCGTGGGCCTGGTTCCGTTGAAGATGCCGCAAAGATCATCGTAAAATATGCCACGGTTGGGGCGGATGGCCCCAATGGGAAGTTCTTTAGCAATGATGCAGAAGGCGCAAACAATGAAAGCCCCTGGTAATCGCGAGCCGGCGCCTGCCCCGGCCTGAACCTTGCCAGCGGGTTAACCTCCGTTTCCGGAAGGTTTGGCGCCGGGAACACGGCTTTTCAGCATGTTGATCTGTCCCAGGTGATGTGATTCATGTTCGCAAACATGGAACCATTTGCAATAGTTATTGGTGGGGCCCCAGTACCATTTCTCATCTACGGACATGAGCCATTTATCATCACGCCGCTTGAATTCAGCCAGCGTCTTTTCGCGGGATTCCTGTAAAAGGTTCAGGTAAAAGTCAGCGTTGTTGCCTTTGATCTTTTTACGGGCCTCTTCACCCAATTCCATGGCCACGCCATATTTTTCATTTACGGCTGCATCCCATTTCCCCCAGGAGACGCCCTTAAAAGTATGTTCGTGATAAAAGGCATCGGTCGCCGCCAGGTGATACAGCAACGCACCAATGGTGTTTGCCTTGTCATCCAGCAGAAAATCAAGTTGCTCTGTGGTCATACTCTTGACGGAACCCACTACCTGGGGACGAAGCCAGGCCATCATGGATACCAGCGTACCTACCTGGGGGCTATACCCTTCTTTTGGCCCGATGATATTGCTGTCCTTATCTGTCGATTGATCCCCCGTGAGGTTTCCGGCCATTGCAGAGGGGGATAACAAAGAGAGGCCGGCGACACCGCCTGCAAGAACAGCGGCAGACTTCAGAAAATTGCGGCGTCCCGCGAGAGCATTGGCATGGCTTTCGCCGGGGAAGGTGCTTTCTTTCATAGTAGGTTATTTTTGATGGGCAGAAAGCTACGAAAAAAGGTTCACTTACGCTAATGTCCGTCCTTCGGACAACGCTTCCGGCGTTCTGATCGTCAGGCGGCGGCATTGTGAGAAAATGTAAGCGAGGTCCGTTGCTGCATTTTCCATAACATCCTGGCGAAGGTTATGCCAACCAGGGCCATGCCGGCTCCCACCAGGGAGGGAGAATTGTATCCAAAACCGGCGGCGATAGGCAGACCACCGAAGAAGGCCCCCAGGGCGTTGCCGATGTTGAACGCGGCCTGGGTCGCGGCTGCACCGATCAGTTCCCCTTCGGTGGCTGTCCGGATCATCAGTACCTGTATCGGGGTTGCCAGCGCGATGGACAAGGCAGCGGCGATGAAGGTAAAACAGCAGGATAAAGGTTGATAGGCTGAAAAGAAAAAGATGAGCATCAATACTATAGCCATAGATGCCAGGAGAATGATGCAGGCTTTGACCGGCTCCATTTTATCCGCCAGCTTCCCCCCGACAATATTGCCGACCACCATTCCGAAACCCGCCAGGATCATGATATAAGAAACGGTATTGGCGGAGAAATGGGACACTTCGGTCATTAGCGGGGCGATATAACTGATCCAGGCAAACAACCCTCCGGTGCCAATGGCGGTGGTGAGAATGATCAGCCAGGGCTCCCAACGCCTGAATACGCCCATCTCCGACCTGAAATTGCCCGAACGGCTGATGGGAATAGCGGGCATCCATAACTGCAGAAAAATGAGTGTGATCACCCCAATGCCGGTGACGATAGAGAAAGTATATCTCCAGGAGTAATGATGACCGACATAGGTGCCCAGGGGCACGATCAGCAGATTGGCCAGGGTCAGGCCTGCGAACATCATGGAAATGGCCCGGGCCTCTTTTCCCTTGTCGGCAAGCCTGCTGGCTACGACCGAGCCCACCCCGAAAAATGCCCCATGAGGTAATCCGGCCAGCAGCCGCATGATCAAAAGGGTCGTGTTGCCGGGAGAAATAGCCGATAAGCCGTTAAACAGGGTAAACAGGCCCATCAGGGCCAGCAGGATCTTTTTTGGGGGAAAGTTGCCGCTGATCGCCACCAGCAGCGGGGCGCCGATCACCACCCCGGCGGCATAAGCCGAGATGAGGTGACCCGCCGTGGGAATACTGATCTGAAAATCTTTGGCGATGTCCGGCAGCAGGCCCATCATGACAAATTCTGTGGTGCCGATGCCTAATCCGCCTAATGCAAGAGGAACTAAATATCTTTTCAAGGTGCTGATCTACATACGGCTTTTTCACAATCTCCGGTGCAAAGATACAGCCTATTCGGATCATTTCATTTCATCGGCAGGATAACCGGGTTGGTGGTGTTGGCGGTATTGTCGAAGAGGCCTTGTTTCTCGCTTTTCAGGTCAACTTTTTGTCCGTCAATAGTCCCTGACCAGGTGGCCGTGATCTTATACGTGCCTGCTTTGATATTGGAAGCGAGGAAGTCGAAGCCGGGTTTGGCCGTGTCCGGTACCGGGTGAACGGGATTCGTTCCGTCGACGCTGCTGATGGTGATACTCGCCCCGGGAAAGCCATTTTTGGCAAGATTGGCCTTTACGGCGTCCGACAAACCGCTGTCCGGGGCCAAACTGATTTTTAGTATTTTAATCATATCGGGGGAGGGGCCATTCTCCCTTGCTTTTAAGGTGAGATAGGTGGCGCTGCTGATGCCGGTGAGCGCCAGCAGGGTACTGTCCAGGACAGGCAGGTTGTCTTCCTGGCCTGCCGGCGGATTGGCATACCGGTAAAAATACACGATGATAGCCACGATGGTCCAGACGACATTCTGGAAGCGGTGAACGGAAATGCCTTTCTCATCCGACAGGATATCCTTCAGGAACCATTTGCTGGAGGGCTCGTCCTGATTCCGGGGAGTCCCTTGCTGGATCTCCGTTGTATCCAGGATAGCCCCTATGGCAAAAGTGCCCGCCGAGATGCCCATGAGTAAGAGCGCTGTATTGTTGATCTCTGTAATCTTTTTCTCATCCCAGAGGATGGCATACAGGTAAAGGGAAGATATAATGGTGATCCAGACGGCTAACTGTGTCCGGGAAAGTGAATAAGGAGCCTGGGTGTCGGTGGGACAATTATTATTCTCGTTATAAATGTCCTGTCCCTGGATCCGCGTGTTGTTGCCAACGATGTCCCGCAGAAGATCCGTATACATGAAAAGGTACAGGGCGCCCATATAGATAAGCCAGATATAAAGGATGGCCATGAACTGGTTCCATTTCAGGTTGGTGCAATAAGCCAGGGCAATACTGAATTTGTCGTCCATCTCCTTTTGGAAGGCGGTAACATCCTTTTGAGGCAGTTTTCCGGCAGACCGCCATTTGTCCGTGAACGTTTTGAAGGTAGCCTGAATGTTGGTGGTGGACTTCAGGTACCTTTCTGAAAGCAGCGCCTCATTGATGTCGGCAATAGTTTGGACCGCCTTCCTATCCTGGATGTTGATAGCCCCTGCAGCCAGGCCGGATATCTTTTTTTCAAGGGCTTCGGTGGAGACCCTGACATTGTTGTATCCCCAGTATCCTCCCCCGGCCAGTAAGGTCAGGATCAGGATCAGCACCCAAACAAGGTTTTTTCTACCAGATGATAAATTCATAGATGACCCCCTTTTTATTGTACACAATATTAATCTTTGTGAAAGCCAATAAAAAGGGGGAAAATACCTTTTTTAAATGCCTTTTACCTCCCCCCCATCCATCCGCAGGGCCGCGCCGGTCATCCATTTTGCCCCAGGCGACACCAGGAAAGCCATTAATTCAGCAATCTCCTCTGGTTGTCCATAACGGTTGATATGGGCCTCCGCCAGGAATTTTTTGGCAGCTTCCTCCCCGGAAAGGTTATTCGCCTTAGACCATTTTTCAAGGAAAGATCTCCTGCGGCCGCTCATGACCGGCCCGGGCAATACACTGTTAACCTGGACACCGTCTTTAATACCTTGTTCAGAAAAGGCCTTCGCCAGGGCAACGATGGC
>DATJJD010000251.1:0-84706 GCA_035492545.1 Puia sp. | reverse complement strand
GTGATCGTTCTCCGGATCAGCGTCTCTTCTGCCGGCGCCGGCAGCGCCAAAAAAAATATTGATAAAGAGACAGGGGGGCTGGGGTTTGACCAGATAAAAGAAAGGACTGCGGATCAATGGAGGAAGGAATTGTCCGTGGTCCGGGTAGAGGATACGAATAAAGAAAGGAAGAAGATCTTTTATACGGCGCTATACCATTCTTTGCTGTTGCCCTGGATCATTTCCGATGTGGACGGCAGGTATAAGGGTGCTGACGGGCTGATCCATACCGCCTCCGGGAAAAATGAATACGGGCAATTTTCCCCCTGGGATACTTTCCGTTCTTTACACCCTCTCCTGTGCCTTTTGTTCCCCGAGCGGCAGCAGGATATGGTCTTATCCATGCTGGATATCTATCATCAGACAGGCCATCTTCCGATAGAGTCGATGACGGGCAATCATGCTATACCGGTGATAGTAGACTCCTGGATGAAAGGCATCCGCGGATTTGACAGCACGGTGGCTTTCACCGCCATGAAGAGAAGCCTGGCGAAAGCCCCTTTTCTGCAGCCCGATATGGAAGTCTATCATCGCCTGGGGTATATTCCCTTTACCTATCCGGAGTCAGTCACGCGGACGGTGGAATATGCCTATGATGACTGGGCCCTGGGCCAGTTTGCCGGTCAGGTCCTGCACCGGGTGAAGGAGAAGACCCTCTGGGAGGAAAGAAGCTTTCATTACCGGAATCTATTCCATCCCGACGAATTGTTGTTATTACCCCGGGACGGGGAACATTTTAAATTGCAGCCGGGAACTACCGGTTATAAAGAAGGGGATAAATGGGTCTATTCATTCTTTGTACCTCAGCATGTGAAAGACCTGATCAATTTGATGGGAGGCGAGAAGGCTTTTGTCAGCCGGCTGGATTCGGCTCTGACCAGTCAGGCCATTGTTTTTGATAATGAAACAGTTTTTCATATCCCCTATCTTTTTAATTATGCCGGCAGACCTGACCGGACGCAGTATTGGGTAAGATGGGTGATGGATAACCGGTTTGCCGCGACTCCGGGCGGATTGCCGGGGAATGATGACCTTGGGTCCCTGTCCAGTTGGTTTGTATTGAGTGCGATGGGGATTTACCCGGTATGTCCCGGGAAACCGTTTTATGCTATCGGATCTCCGCTCTTCTCTTCGGTGACCCTGAATTTGCGGAATGGGAAAAAAATGGTGGTAAGGGCCCGGAATGCAGGAGCGAAGAATATCTATGTTAAATCCTGGCGATTTAATAAAAAGGAATATCCTGATTACTGTTTGCCCCACGCATGGATGGAAGAAGGGGGAATATTGACCATGGAAATGAGTGATAAACCGGGAGAGGCAGGTATGGTGAAATCATCCGAAGGACAACCCGATTTCCGGATAGGGAATTTCTCTCTTTCGAAGAAGGAAGTGGCGCCTCATGAATTATTCTGGATACGATATTCCATACAGAATAGGGGCAGTACCGGTACGAAGATCGTAAAGGTATTGTCGAATGGCCGGGAAGCAGCGCATAAGAACTGCCTTGTGGCTGCGGGAGTTACGAAGGTCGATTCGATCGCATGCCGACTTTATCCTTATGGGGTGGTGCAGCTTAATATCGAAGGGAAAACGATGGAGGTGGAGGTGAGGAAATTGAGGAATGAAGGAAATTCGCTGGCCGTGGATGGACTGGTTGTCCGTCCTTTACTCCTGCAAGGAGAGGGGCAGCGGCTTAGTTTCAACGTGCAGAATATCGGCGGGGAGGTCCATACGTTCCACCTTCCGGTGAAGGTGAACGAGGTGGTGGTCCGGACGGACACGCTGTTGTTGGAGCCGGGGGAGAAGAAATCGGTCTCCCGGGAGATAGCCGTCGAAGGAAAAGGCATGCAGATGATGAGCGTGTCAGAGGCCTGGCAGCGTTATAAAGTATATAGTGGCCCGGAGGAATCTCTCTTGTTGGATCTTTTGCCGGCGATGGATTCTGTGGTGCAGGACGGGAGCGGTTTCGGGAATGCAGGAAGGATCGTCCGGAGTGAGGGAGCGGCAGTCCCCTTCCTGTTCGGGAAAGAAGGCTATATAGAAATTCCTAATTCCCTTAGCCTGGATAGCATGGGGGAGACGCTGACGATGATGGCCTGGGTTTATCCGATAAAAAAGGGAGAGGACCTGGTGGACCTGTTTACAAAGGGAGATAACAATGTCTTACAGGTTGTTGACAATAAAAGCCTTAGTTTTTTTGCGGGAGGCTGGGGACGAGGGGACTGTACGGTGGACCTGCCGGCGAACTGGTGGGGGAACTGGCATCATATAGCCGGCGTGTGTACGGGCAGGGCGCTGGATTTGTATATCGATGGTGAGCAAAGAGGCCATACCCAGGTAGCCAGTGGTGTCAACCTGTCAGGGGCGAATAAGTGGACCCTGGGCAGGAATGAGGAGTTTCCAGGGAAGAGAATATTTAACGGGTATATGGATCGGGTGAAGCTGTTCGGAGCACCCCTGACCGGGGAGGAGATAAGGGTTATTGTGGATAGGGAGACTGGGGAGAGGAAGGGGATGTAAGATCGGAAGGTTATTTTTTTAATTTAATTGTCCACTAGTTTGGTAGACTAATAATTTTGTTTTTATATTTGTAGCATCATTAACCAGCAATTGATTTATGAGAACTCTTCCCTTTTCTGCTCTCCCTGGTCACAGACCGGTCGCTCAGCAAGCTGAATATGGTGGTATCCTGTTAAAGGAAAACTGCTGTTGTTGCTGATAAAATAAAAAACCGGCAAGAATTGCTTCTTGCCGGCCGGTGGGATGAAGTCAGTCCAGTAACGCCAATCACTTACTGATTTTCATCCTGATTAGATTAACGATAAAATATCATTAAAATGAATCTGTTTCAAAGGTATAAAAAATATACCAGCATCAGGCTATGCGCTATTTTCCTTCTAGGCTCTTCCCCTTTTTTCGCCACGGCACAAAATAATAATGTATCCCTTTTCGGGAGGGTGATCGACGAGAAGACAAAGGACCCTCTGGCGGGGGCCGTCATCCATATTAAGGGCACCACGCATGAGGTTATTGCGGATCAAAACGGCGAATTTAAATTCATTACCGGGCAGCATGTCCCCGTCGTCTATATCGTCAGTTTTGTCGGCTACAAAACCCGTGAGATCCCCATTAGCAGTTATGGACATGCGGAAATAGATCTGCAGGGCGGCAATGCTGTTCTGAATGAAGTGGTAGTAGTGGGGTATGGGACTCAACGAAAGAGTGATATCACGGGGTCTGTAGGCACAGTGTCTAAAAACCTGTTAAGCAGGCCGGCTGCTTCCTTCGATAACCTTTTACAAGGTGCGGTGGCAGGGGTGACCGTGACACAGAGTTCAGGGCAACCCGGTGCTACGTCCAACATCCGGATACGGGGCGGCAACTCGCTGAGTTTTGGGAATGACCCTTTATATGTGATCGACGGATTTATCTATTACAATGACAATAGCCTTACCAATCTGGCACCTGCAGCGGGTACGGCTGTCACGGGGGTGTCTACCAATGCGCTTGCCAGCATTAACCCCGCGGATATCGAAACCATCGATGTTTTAAAAGATGCTTCCGCTACGGCTATTTACGGTTCCCGTGGGGCCAATGGCGTCGTGATCATCACTACCAAAAAAGGAACCCGAAGCAGTAACAATATTAGTTATAGTCCATCTTACAGTGTTCAGCAGCCGGGTAAAAAGCTTTCCGTGCTCAACGGGCCGCAATGGGCCCGGTTATTCGACGACCTGTATGCCGCCACACCAGGTATACAAGCCGGGCTGGCGTCCAACAAGAAAATAATAGATTCATTGGGTGCTGCGGGAGTCTCGGGAGATTGGCCCGGCGCCGCCATCCGGACAGGACATATCCAGAATCATCAGCTTAGTATTTATGGCGGCGACGAAAAGTCGAGGTACTCTATTTCGGGGAATTACTTTAAACAGGATGGCCTGTTAAGGGCAACGGATTATAACCGGTTCTCCGCGCGTCTTAATTATGAAAGGAATTTTTCCAGCCGGTTAAAAATTGCCACCAGTATTTTTGGAAGCAGCTCTACTGAGGATAAGCTGACAGGCGCCGCCTATAATGGTATTAACTTCAGCAATGCATTTTCTTCCCTTTATATCGCCAACCCTTTACAGACGGTAAGGAATGCCGATGGCACCTACAACACCAAACTGCAGGCGGCTGTTAATCCCACCATTAATACCATTAGTGGCCAGCAGTTTTCGGACAACCCTCTACAGGACATTGTGACTACGACCAACCAGGCGAAGCTGACCCGTATCCTGGGGAATTTTTCGGCGGAGTACAAGCTGTTGGATCAATTGACGTTGAAGACCACCTTTGGTACAGATCTGTTAAATACCAAGCTGAACTATTATGCCCCGTCTTATACGGCAGCCGGTAATAACAGTGGAAGTATAACGGGGTCCGGCTCTATCGGGACCATCGCTTACACAGGCTGGCTGAATGAGAATACGCTGACCTACGATCAGGCCTTTCATAACGCCCATTTTTTAAATATACTGGCGGGGTATACCACTCAATATCAAAAATCCGAGAACACCTTTTTAGCAGGACAATCCTTCCCTTCGGATGCATTGAGCTACAACAATCTGTATCTGGCCACCGTCAATAAGGTAGCGGGTTCCGGCGAAGCCAGGCAAACCTGGAATTCCTGGCTTGGCAGGGTTTCCTATTCTTACGAGCACAAGTATAATATTACACTGACCGGAAGGGCGGATGGCGCTTCGCCTACAGGGGCCAATAAAAAATGGGGTTTCTTTCCTTCGGTCGGGGTATCCTGGAATGTGTCGGAGGAGGGTTTCTTTAGTAAATACGACAAAGTGGTCAACAGTCTGAAACTGAGGTTGACTGCCGGCCGTGTAGGCAATGCCAATTTCCCGGCCTATAGTTCCGTTGCCACGATCAATTCAAACGGATACTATTTCGGCAACCCGCTGGCAGGGGTCAACGGGCTCTCACCTTCTCAGTTATCCAATCCGGACCTGACCTGGGAGACCACGACGCAGTATAATGCAGGCGTGGATGCAGGCCTGCTGAAAAAACGCATCAATCTTACCGTAGATGTTTATTATAAAAAGACGACCAACCTCTATATAACCGGTGGAGGATTGATCCCCTTATCAACGGGCTATTCTACCGCTGCCGAGAACATCGGCAGCCTGGAGAACAAGGGAATAGAATTCTCTTTGAATACGGAGAACATCGTCAGCAAAGACTTTATCTGGAAGACAACGATCATTTACGCCGCCAATGCCAATAAGGTACTGAGCCTGGGGCCGAGCCAGTCCTTTCAGCCTGTGGCGCCTACGGGGCAGGTGTCCCCGGTCATCGTGAAGGTGGGTCTGCCGGTAGGGACTTTCTGGGGGTATCGGACGGATGGGCTTCTGACAACCAGTGATGTTTACGGGGCCAAGTCCGCAGCGTTGTTATCGGGTGTCTCCCAGGTGACGGGAGACCGGAAATACCTCCATGCACCGGGTAATACAGGGGCTGCCATTACGACGAACGACAAACAAAACCTGGGCAATGCCCAGCCCAAATTCACCCTCAGTATATCCAATACCTTTACCTATAAAGATTTCGATCTGTCTGTTTTCCTGCAGGGATCCTTTGGGAATAAGATCTTCAACCTCTTGCAGCAGCAGTTGGAGAAAACCACTACCACTACTAACGTCTCGTCGGTATTGTTGGACAGGTGGGATTCCGTTGCCAATCCCCGCGGTAAATTCCCCAAGGTGGTGAATGCCCCGGTGGTGCAGGTCCAGGATACGTATATCGAAGATGGGTCCTATTTGCGATTGAAAAATATAACGCTGGGTTATAATGTACCTGTTGCGATAGCCTCAAAGCTCAGGGCAAAGCAGATCAGGGTGTATTTCTCCGCTCAGAACCTCTTTACCATTACTCATTACAAAGGGTTAGACCCGGAAGTCAACTTCTATGACCAGAACAATCTACAACCGGGGATTGATTACGGAGTGTATCCAAACAACAAAACCTTCCAGACAGGCCTGAACATAACTTTTTAGGTTACAAACCATTACGACATGAAAAAGAAACTGATCATACCAATTATACTGGGAACAAGCTTTTTATTCGCGTGCAACAAACTGACCGAAGTGCCCAAGGGGAGCCTTACCACGGACAATTTTTATCAGACACAGGCGGATGCCATTGCAGCGGTAACGGCCGTGTATAGCACAATGTCCACGGACATTAACAATGACTTTCCCATTTATGGGCGCAACCTGAACCTCATCGTGGATAATCCCAGCGATAACCAGGTGTATAGCCCTTCGAATACCAATCCGGATGTAAGGGCACTGGGTACGGCAACTTATGTAAGCACGAATGACAGGGTACATAAGATCTATGCCCAGCTTTATTGGGGTATTAATAAGGCGAATATTGCTATCGATAAGATCCCTCTTATCCCGGCTGCTCAATTCATCGATGTTACTCATTCGGCAGCCAACCTGGTAAGGGAAGCCCGCTTTATCAGGGCCTTGTATTATTTCGACCTGGTTCGCCTGTTCGGTGCTGTGCCCCTGGTGTTGCACGATCCGGCCACGCTGTCGAATGCGAATGTCCTGGTGGGACGTACGTCCGTGGATTCCGTGTACCAGCAGATCATTACGGACCTGGATTCGGCGGTGTCTTTACCCGCCAGTTATACGGGCACCAATATAGGGAGAGTTACCGGTGGTGCGGCGCATGCCCTGCTGGCTAAGGTGTATGTGACAAGAAGGGATTGGGGATCTGCCGTAACCGAACTCCGGAAAACGATAACTGCCGGAACGGCAAACCTAACGGATGCGACAACGGGTAATTACGGTTATGATCTGTTCCCCAAGTTTTCGGACGCATTTCAGGCTGCTACCAAGAATGGCAAGGAACATATATTTTCCGCACAGTTTAACGGGACGGCCGGAGGTTTTACCAGCACGAACACCCTCAGCTCTTTTACCTGGAGTAATTCAGCGTATACCGCCGATATTCCCGCGGACAGCACAATCGTCGTCAACTTATTCGATGTGGCTGACCAGCGCAGGGGTGCTACTTTTTATGATTCGCTATTCAATCAGACTACCCAGCAATGGGTGAAATGGCCTTTTTTTAATTTCCTGAAGTTTGTCGACCAAAGCACGGGTTTTACCACCGCACTGGCAGGGAATCAGGGCGCCAACAGTAAGATCAATTTCCCGGTGATACGGTATGCCGAGGTATTGCTGCTCTATGCCGAGGCGTTGAATGAGCTAAACGGGGGACCTACCCCGGATGCCTATGCTGCGATAAATATTGTAAGAGGAAGGGCTTACGGCTCCTATATCAGCAATGGCAATTACGGCAATAATACGTATAATGTGTCAGCGGGCCTGAACCAATCGGATTTCAGGGATTCCGTTTTCAACGAGCGAAGGAGGGAGTTCATACAGGAGAGCCAGCGGTGGTTCGACCTGGTGCGAAGGGGCGACAAGGGGCCGGGGCAATATTATTTAAATGCGGTGCATAGCATGTATAAGAACCCTAAAGTGGCTGCGTCGCTAAAGGACACTTTGTTCCCCATTCCTCAAACGGAAATCGACCTGTATGGAGGGCGTAACCCGAATTTTCAACAAAACCCCGGTTGGTGATGCCGTGCCGTGCTATTAATTAAGTAAATAATACATCTATATGAAAAGAATATTGCTAAATCTTACATTATCATTACCGTTGATACTAGCGGGGGCAAGGGTATCTGCACAGGCACCCGAACAACCCTATAAAGGAGTAGTTGGAAAAACATTGAATGAATCCAAAGAGTGGTGGCCGGAGGTGGTAAAAGCGCCGGCCGGAGCCCCCAACATCATCTGGATCCTGCTGGATGACGTCGGATTTGGAGCCACCAGTACTTTTGGTGGTGTCATTCGTACACCAACCTTCGACAGCCTTGCCGATAATGGGCTGCGGTATACCAATTTTCATACGGCCGCCATCTGTGCGCCTACCCGTTCGGCCTTGTTAACAGGCCGGAATTCCCATACTGTCCACGTAGGTGGGTTCTCCCATATATCCACGTCTGCCGGTTTTCCCGGATGGGATGGGAAAATACCCTCCAAAGACGGCACCATTGCGGAGGTGTTGCGGGAAAACGGGTATAACACTTTTGCCGTGGGCAAATACGGGCTGACTCCCGATGAAGACGCAACGGATGTCGGGCCCTTCGATCGTTGGCCCAGCGGGAAAGGATTCGATCATTTCTTTGGATTTTTAGGTTCCCAAACCGACCAGTACAAACCTGACCTGGTGGAGGACAACGCACATGTCACTCCTGACGGAAGACACCTGAGTGAGCAGATAACGGATAAGGCTATCAGCTATATTGCCCGCCAGGAAAAGACAGCTCCCGGGAAACCTTTTTTCCTCTATTATGCGCCCGGCGCCACCCACGCACCGCACCAGGTGGATAAATACTGGAGCGACCAGTACAAAGGGAAATTCGATGATGGATGGGATGCCTTCCGGGAGAAGGTCATCGCCAATCAGAGAAGGCTGGGAATTGTTCCGGCCAGTGCGCAACTGCCGGACCGCAATCCCCGCATACCGGCATGGAATACGCTAACCCCCGCACAGAAAAAATTGTATGCCCGGTTTATGGAAGTATATGCGGGATACCTTACGTATACAGACTACCAGGTGGGCCGACTGATCAATTATCTGAGGGACAGCAAGCTGCTTGATAATACCCTGGTCTTTGTCGTCATCGGTGATAATGGCGCCAGCAAGGAAGGGACTTATCATGGAGTGATCAATCCCAGGAAGAACCCTGCCCGTACTACTGCGCAGGATGCCTATCTGAAGACCAACCTGGAAGACATAGACGATATAGGAACCTCGGAGGCTTCGGCCAATTATCCCCTGGGATGGGCCCAGGCGGCCAATACTCCCTTCAAGTACTGGAAACAGGATGCTAATTCCGAAGGAGGCACCCGTAATCCCCTGATCGTTTTTTATCCAAAAGGGATCTCCGACAAAGGGGGGATCCGCAATCAATATGGGCACGTGATCGATCTGCTGCCTACCACGTTGGAGTTTGCGGGGCTGAAATTACCCGAGGCTATAAGAGGTATTAAACAAGACAGCCTGCAGGGCGTCTCATTGGCTTATTCATTTGCCAATGCCCAGGCCCCGTCAAGGCATCTCATTCAGCACTATTATATTTTCGGATCACGTTCCATTTATTATGATGGATGGAAGGCAGAGGCGGCGCATTATCCCGACAATGTCGATCTGACCAATTTCTCCCTGGACAAACCGGTTGCGGATAAAAGCTTTGAGGATGATACCTGGGAGTTGTACAATCTGAAGGAGGATTTTAACGAGCGGACAGATCTCTCTAAAAAATACCCCGAAAAATTACAGGAGCTAAAGAAGCTCTTCGATGAACAGGCAAAGAAAAATAACCTGTATCCGCTGATCGACTGGTATGATGTGTATAACAAAAGGATCCATCATCCAAACGGCAGTGACACCCAGGCCCTGATAAAATAATACACTCACTATATCAATATAAGAAAATGCATAAGATATTTTTTGGGGTAATGCTGATTAGCTTTGCTGGTTCATGGGCCAGCGCGCAGGACACGGCCTATCATGGTGTGGTCGGCCGGACCCTGGCCGATTCGAAGGAATGGTGGCCCGAGCCGGTAAAAGCTCCGGCCGGCGCGCCGAATGTAGTCTGGATCCTGTTGGATGACGTCGGCTTTGGCGCCGCCCATCCTTTCGGGGGGCTGATCAACACGCCGGTCTTTGACAGCCTGGCCAATAATGGTCTCCGTTATACGAATTTCCATACGGCCGGTATTTGTGCGCCGACCCGGGCTGCCTTATTGACGGGCCGCAATCATCACTCCGTCCATGAAGGAGGTTTCTCCCATACGATTCTTTCGGCAGGTTTTCCCGGCTGGGATGGGCGGGTGCCTTCCACCAAGGGAACGATTGCCGAGATCCTGCGGGACAATGGTTATAATACTTTTGCCGTGGGGAAATACGGGGTGACGCCGGATGAGGAAGCCACGGATGCGGGGCCTTTTGACCGTTGGCCCAGTGGTAAGGGCTTCGAGCATTTCTTTGGTTTTCTGGGGTCTCAGACCGATCAGTATAAACCGGACTTAGTGGAAGACAATGCCCATGTCACTCCGGATGGCAGGAATTTGAATGAACAGATCACGGATAAAGCCATCAGCTATATCGGGAGGCAGCAAAAAGCGGCTCCCGGCAAACCCTTTTTCCTTTATTATGCGCCTGGCGCCACCCATGCACCGCACCAGGTGGATACTTCCTGGAGCAATCGCTATAAAGGGAAGTTTGACGAAGGCTGGGATGTGTACAGGGAGAAAGTCATTGCAAACCAGAGAAGACTGGGTATCATACCTGCCAATGCCCAGCTGCCTGCCCGCAATGCGAACATCCCTGCCTGGAACACCCTCTCTGCCGATCAGAAGAGGTTGTACGCCCGTTTCATGGAAGTTTATGCCGGTTACCTTACCTACATAGACTACCAGATAGGTAGACTGTTGGATTATCTGAAAGAGATCCATCAACTGGATAATACGATCGTGTTTGCGGTTATCGGGGATAATGGGGCGAGCAAGGAAGGTACCCTTCACGGGGATGTTGACCGCAGTCTTTTCTCCAAGCCTTTAACGGATGAGGAAGCTATTCAATACAATTTGGGTAAGATCGGCGAGATCGGCACTCCTGCCGGCACGGAAGCCAATTATCCCCTGGGATGGGCCCAGGCTGCCAATACTCCTTTTAAATTCTGGAAGCAGGACGCCAATGCAGAAGGCGGAACCAGGAATCCGCTCATCGTCTTTTATCCAAAGGGTATCCATGACAAAGGGGGGATCCGCAATCAGTACGGGCATGTGATCGATCTTCTCCCCACGACGGCGGAATTCGTGGGTATCAAGCTTCCCGATCAGATCCGGGGCATCCGGCAGGATAGCCTGCAGGGGACTTCCCTGGTGTATTCCTTTGACGATGCCCGTGCGGCCTCCCGGCATACGGACCAGTATTATTACATCTTCGGGTCACGATCGATTTACAAAGATGGCTGGAAGGCAGAGACGTATCATCATCCTGATTTCATAGATGAAGCCGGCGTATTGTCCGGGAAGGCAACGCCGGTGGTTAGGGATTTTGATAAGGATGTCTGGGAGTTGTATAACCTGAATGAGGATTTCAACGAGCGGATCGATCTGGCAAAAAAATACCCGGAGAAGTTGGAAACATTAAAAGCTCTTTTTGAAAAAGAGGCGAAACAATATAATATCTATCCTTTTATCGACTGGGATGATGTGTTGAAAAGAAGGGTCCATTCCAATGTGAAAGTGGGTGAAGCTGCTAAAAAATAAAATCATGGTATTACACGACATCGTCTTATTAATAAAAAAGATCCTGGTAGGCATCCTGGTATTCCTTGTCCCGCTGCTGATCTTTTACTATGGGTTGAAGTTTATTATCCAAATACTTTAAATAAAATTTATGAAAATACAAAAACAGATGGCTGTAAAAATTTTCAGGGACGCCGTGATCAGCCTCTTCCTTTATGCGCTGCCTGTGGGACTGCTGTTTTTTACCCTTTTCCTTACCGGCGAGCGACCCTGGGACCGGGGTGCGTCAACGGGTCTTTCTCTTTCGGGCGGGTCGCATTTCCTGGAAGCAATTTTTAAGAACCTGGGCACCTGGGGGTTACCTGCCATCATGGTCGTCGTGGGTGTTATTGAGTTTGCGTACCGGTTGTACGATAATAAATGGAATAAGAACGAGCGTATCCTCGATATCGTTTGTTTTGTCATCCCAAAAGTGATCTTACGGCCGCTGATCACTTTTTTCACCCTGAAGCTATTACCTATTCTCTTTCCCGGGGTAAAAAATATTTTTTCCTGGGTGCCTTTTGGCTGGGCTTTTTTTATCATCGCGGTGGCGGATGATCTGACGCAATACTGGTATCACCGTCTGCATCACCAGGTGCCCTGGTTGTGGCGGTTTCATCGTACCCACCATTCTGCTCCCTATATGGGGATGGCGATGGCGAGCCGGCAAAATGTCATCTATACGGTCTTCTTCTCCCAGATCTATCTGACGGCGGCCCTTACTTACCTGGGGCTGGGCTATGCAGCCCTCTTCGTCACCGGTATCAAATCGCTGATAACCCTGGGAGCCCATTCCAGCATTCCCTGGGACAAACCTTTTTATAAATACAAGGTATTACATCCAATAGCCTGGGTGTTGGAGAGAGGGATATCGACCCCCGCTACCCATCATGCCCATCATGCGGATTCGGCTGACGATGGGGTAGGCAATTACAAAGGTAATTTTGGGAATATGTTCTTTATATGGGATGTGATCTTCGGCACCGGCATCATTACCCGGCGGTATCCTACCAGCTTCGGTATCAAACATTACAAACAGGAAGAATGGTATGCTCAATTCCTATGGCCTGTTTTCAAGTCGAAGAAAGAGGGGAGCGAACTGGCTGTCAATGGCCCCATGGTGGGGGATGAGCCGGCTGCTGCCGGACGCACCGGAGAATTACGTAGCTTTACCAGGCCGGATATAGAGCCGGAATTGGCGGCCAATTAAATTAAAAGGAACTATGCAATTGCGGGCAAGAACAATCAGGTATTGGCGGACAGTGCGGCATCGGCTGGGGTTCGGCATTTGGCTTTTTGCAAGCGTGATCGCCTGCAAGGGGCCGGGGAACAAAGGATCTGTATCGGCTGTGGGGCAGGGGACGTCGGAAGACTCTGTTCCGGCGGCTGCGGCGGCCGCGACGGCCGTGAAAAAGAATGCCGTTAGCTGTGAGTCGAATATCCCTTCCCGGTTTGCGGTGGCTAAAGTCGCTGACCATTCTACGCTGGCCCTGCCGGGAAGCGGCTTGGATGGAAGGGTTGATAAAGCGGCAGCGGCTCCGGGTGGCCGGAGGGATGGGGCTGAGGTGGGGCCGACGGCTGCTGAGAAAGCGGCGCATCCGGGCATGGTATGGGTGAGGGGTGGAACTTTCCGGATGGGAGCTGATAATAACCAGGGTTCGGAGGACGAATATCCCAAACATACGGTGACAGTCAGCGGGTTCTGGATCGATGTGACGGAGGTCACCAATGCACAGTTCGCAGCTTTTATAAAGGCGACGGGTTATGTCACCACGGCCGAGCGGAAGCCTGATTGGGAGGAGTTGAAGAAGCAGCTTCCTCCCGGCACGGAGAAGCCGGATGAAAGTTTGCTGGCGCCGGCCTCCCTGGTCTTTTCCCAGCCTGATCATGCCGTCTCGTTGCTGGATTACTCCCAGTGGTGGGCCTGGAAGAAGGGCGCCAGCTGGAAACATCCTCATGGGCCAGGCAGCGATCTAAAAGGGAAGGAGAATTACCCGGTGGTTCATATCTCCTGGTACGATGCGCAGGCCTATTGCAAATGGGCCGGCAAAAGGCTTCCCACAGAAGCAGAATGGGAGTTTGCGGCGAGGGGCGGGTTGGAAGGCAGTGTGTATCCCTGGGGGAATGAGGCGGTGAATACCGGGAAGGTGAAGGGTAATTTCTGGGAAGGACATTTCCCGGACAGGAATACCATCGGAGATCATTTTTTTTATACGGCGCCCGTACGGTCATTTTCTCCGAACGGATATGGCCTGTACGATATGGCGGGTAATGTATGGGAGTGGTGCGCCGATTATTATAATAATACCTATTATAAAGAGGTTGACCGGCCGGGGGGAATAAAGGATCCGAAAGGCCCCATCAAAGCGTATGATCCTGATGAGCCTTATGCCCGTAAACGGGTGATCCGCGGCGGATCTTTTCTCTGTAATGAGAGCTATTGCACGGGGTATCGTGTTGCCCGGAGGATGAAGAGCACGGAAGACAGTGGCATGGAGCATGTGGGCTTCCGGTGTGTCAGTCTTCCATAAACTCCGTGAATTCCTGCGCGGCTTCTTCCCCGGTCATCAGTGCGGCAACCTTCTCTCCGATGATGGGAGCCAGGGCTACCCCCATGCCGCTCATACGGACGGCGCAAAATACATGGTCATTGATAGGCCGGATGATGGGCTGTTTGTCGCCGCCCATTCCCATGATGCCACTCCAACGATGTTCGATATGCCAGGTGCGGCCGGGTAAAATTACTTCCCCCAGGAAACGTTCGAGTTCCTTTTGTATGGTGTCCGTTATGGTCATCTCATCCGTCTGTTCGGCTTCAAAAGCCTTATTACGGGCCCCGCCCAGCAGTACACGGTCACCCAGGTCGCGAAAATAGTAGAAGCCTTCTTCATAGTGAAAAGTGCCTTTGAAGGGTAGCTGCTCGATGGGAGAGGTGACCAGGATCTGTCCTCTTGCCGGCTCTATATCCAACTGAGGCAATAACTGCCGGGCAAATGCATTCGTGCAGACCAGCAGCTGGGAGGTGGTGAAGGTGAAGGGCTGATCGGTGTGCAGGACCAGGTGACCATTCATCTTCTCAAAGCTTTTTATGGTTATATTGTTTAATACAGTGACACCCATGGACTGCACCAGCTTTAAAAGGGCCTGACATAATTTCCCCGAATGCAGCTGGGCTTCGGCCTTGTTGGCGATGAGGTGTTGAACGCCGGCGAACCCGAATTCTTCAATTTTGTCATTTTGAAGCTGGAAGACCTTTTGTTGTTTAACGATCTTCTTTAGTTTACGATTAAGCCAGTCGATATTGCTGCGGAGCTCGTTGACGTCCCTCTCATCGGTGATCAGTTCATACCCTCCGTGGCGTTCGAAGCCGGTGTCTTTATCGTGGAATAGCTTTGTTATTCTTTTGAGTCCTTTGTAGCGCATTTCCACCAGTTCCAGCATGGCGTCTTCTCCCATTTTCTGTGCATCGGCTATCAGTTCGGTGAGGCTGCCAAAACAGGCAAAACCTGCGTTGCGGGTGCTGGCGCCTGTAGGGATGATGCCTCTTTCGATGATGGTGATAGACAGGTGCGGGGCTGATTTTTTCAGGTAATAGGCGCTCCATAATCCCACAAAACCGCTGCCCGCGATGACGATGTCAGCAGGCGCAAAAAAGCTCTCTCTTTCCCAGACTGATAATGAACTCAATGACATGCCGGAAAATTAAGAAAATCCCTGTACAATCCCTTAGCCTATTTATCTATTTTTGCGGGATGCCCGCCACCAGAAAAAGCATACCGTTACATAAGCTGCGAGAGAGCACGGACCAGGGCTTTCATATAGAAAGGGTGTATGCCCGGTATGCCGCGAAGGAAGCCATGCTGATGGGCGTACACCGGGATGATCACTATATTTTCCTGTTACAGGAGACGGGCCGCAGTAAAATGATGGTGGACTTCCAATATTTTACCCTTAAGAAAGCCGGCCTGTTCTTTGTCCTGCCAGGCCAGGTGCATCATTATCTGGATTCGGATCATGCTACCACGGGCTGGTTCATCGCCATGGATGCAGAGCTGGTACCGGATATGTTCAGGGGGGTGCTGGAAGATCCCTTGTTGTCGGTAAAGCCCCTGTCAATCCCCGCAACGGGCCTGGACCCTATTATAAAGTGTTTGCAATTGATACATATGATCACCCGGCAGGAGCCTGCGCTGCACTATAGCAAGCAGATGATCTATGGCCAATTGACTTCTTTTGTCGCCATGGTGGCCGCCGCCTATGCCCGGCAACCCCAACGTCCGGCTAAGGGTCATGCTGAAAAATTGCCCCGGTCCCTGGCGATCGCCCAGCAATTCCGAAAATCGCTGACGCTGCATTACAAGACCCTGAAGAGCCCGGCGGAATATGCTATTGCGCTGAATCTCTCTCCTTCCTATCTGAATGAAGCGGTAAAAGCCGCTACCGGCTTTTCCGTCAGCTATTGGATACAGCAGGAGATCGTGTTGGAAGCCAAGCGGCTTTTGTATCACAGTGATTGCAGTGTAAAGGAGATAGCCTATGAGCTGGGATATGAAGATCACGCGTATTTTTCCCGGCTGTTTAAAAAGACAGTCCAGCTGACCCCGGGAGCCTTCCGCCGGCATTACCGCGAATAGTCCAATATTTACCGTCCTTTATCTATTGCCCGGTCCGGGATGTTGTCGTTGATTTGCGTATGAATGCGATAACACAGAAAGCAATAGCCCTGTTGGAGGGTCGATTGGCAAAAACGGCCACTGTCCTGGCCGTGCGGGTATGGGAGCCTGCTACTTTCCGGGAGATCGACTTGTATATGCCCGGTTGTGATATGCATAAATGGAGCCGGACCCAGCACATGAAATGCAGAGTGGATGCCCTTACCTACCGCGATTATACCCCTTCCGGCTGGGATGCGGAAACGCAGACCTGTACCTTATTTATCGATACGGCGCATGATGGTCCGGGAAGCCGCTGGGCGAAGGGGCTCCGTACGGGGGATACGCTTACTTATCTGGGGATTGGCTCCTCTCACCAGCAGCCTGTCTCCCGTAAGCGCCTGGTCTTTTTGGGAGATGAGACGGCCATCGGTCATTTTTTTGCCCTGCAGCAGCTGGCGGATATTGAAACGGTGATATGCGGAGCTGTCGCCATGGCCCAGCCGCCTCACCGGGAAGAATTTGCCCGTTATTTTTCCCGGTTGGGTTTTCAGCCTTTGCATAAAGGCTCGTCCGGCGACTATGCGGCCCTGGAAGAGTGGGTATCGGGTCTGTCTGTTACAGATCCTTCCGAACTGATATTTTACCTTGCCGGTTATACTCCTGCCGTAACGCGGATGCGAAAATTTTTGAAGAGACAAGGGTATGAGGGGAGCCAGATAAAGGCGCAGGGGTTTTGGAATTGAGGTGCTGACGGAACCTTATTCTATTCTGAGGATGACGGGATTGAAAGCCTTGGAGGCTACCATCACCTTTTGCCCCATCCGCAGGCCGGCTATTTCGTCCGCCGTCGCTATCACTTTCACAACGGTGTTGGCACATAACACGCTTACGATAAATACAATGTCGCTTTTTACGATCTCTATGATCTCTCCGGTGACTTTGAATTTGCTGCTTATCTTTTCTTCCAGGAAAATATCCGAAGGTTGGCCCTGCCGTACGATCTGTCCTTTATCGAGACAGATCACTTCGTCGGACAGCCGAAAGATCTCCGGCAGGTGATGGCTGACGAGAATGGTGGTTAGCTCATAATCGCGGTGAGCCCTGATAATATAATCCTGCAGCTTCCATCGCATTTCGTCGTCAAGGGCGGAGAGGGGTTCGTCCAGGAGGAGGATCCGGGGTTTCCTGGCGATGGCGCGGGCAAGGGCCACCCTTTGCTGCTGTCCGCCGGATAAGGCCGCGGGTCTCTTGTCCCGGAGAGCCGTGAGCTCCATCCACTCTATCAATTCCGTCACTATTTTTCCATCCTGTCCTTTGGGTATGGCATATTCCAGGTTCTCCCTTACCGTGAGATGGGGAAAGAGGGCAAAGTCCTGGAATACCAGCCCGACGGATCTTTTGCGGGCAGGCCAGTTGACCTTTGCTGCCGTATTCACCCATACTTCCCCTTCTACTGCGATAAAACCGGAGTCTATGTCTGTCAGTCCTGCCAGGATCCTCAGGATCGTCGTCTTTCCTGCCCCGGAAGCTCCATAAATAGTCAGGAGCCTGCCCGGATCCAGTTCAAAGGAAATGTCCAACAGCTGTGTACCCCCGGAAGTGTGCAGCATCTTGGTAGCCTGGAATTTGAGCAGGGGGGTGGTCATGGCAATGGATTGGCCTTATTAAAATGATGATTGATAAGATACACTGATAACAGGATACTAAAAGAGAGGACCAGCAGGATAAGAGAGTACAGGTTGGCCATCGGATAGTTCATCGACTGCATTTCGTCGTATATAGCAAGGGAGGCCACTCTTGTTTGTCCCGGTATGTTGCCGCCGATCATCAGTACGACCCCGAATTCGCCGATGGTATGGGCAAAGCTCAACACGACACCCGTCAGCAGGGAGGGGCGTATATTGGGAAGAAGGATCTTCACCAGGGTGGTAAAGGAAGATTTCCCCAGGGTATGAGAAGCTTCTTTTAAGGCGGGGGGTAGACTTTTAAAGCCCGAGAGAATGGGATTTACCATAAAGGGCAGGCTATAGAACAGAGAGGCAATGACCAGGCCCGGGAAGGTAAAGACCAAACGCAGGGCCAGGGTCTGGTCCAGGAATTTCCCCAGGGCATGAGAGGGGCTGAAAGCCAGTAAGAGATAGAATCCCAGCACGGAAGGGGGGAGTACCATGGGAAGGCTGACGATAGCTTCCACCACTATTTTTATGCGGTAACGGCTATAGGTGAGCCAGTAGGCAAGGGGAAGGGCGATGAGCAGCAGGATCCCCGTGGTGACCAGGGATAACCGGAGGCTGAGCCATAAAGGTTGGAAGTCAATCATGGGCAGATAAACTTACTTCATTTGTTTTTATCAAGGCTATTACGTTGTCGCCTGTCTGCAGGGCTAGCTGTTTACAGGCATTGAGGGTAATGATGGACCGGATTTCCGAATCACTGCCTTCCAGGCCAAGGGTCAGCTCACAGAGGATCTTCCCGCTTTTAATGTTTTTAATTTGGCATCTGATCCGGTTCTGTACACTGATGGCGAGGGGGGCGGGGGTGGCTATCATTACTTCAGTCTCTTTGAAGAGGAGCCGGACGGGGGCTCCTTTTGTGAGATAAGCGGACCTTACCGGAGTGTCGATGACGATGGCGGTGAAGGTAGTACCTGCTGCGTCTACCTTTACCAGGGAGATTTCATCCTCTGTGGTGATGTCTGTAATATTTCCGGATAGTATATTCATAATGGCGATGAAAAAACTAGTCATTTTTGAATCCGAAATAAGACATAACTATTTTGCCTTTTGGCGAGCTGACAAAGGTTGCGAATGTTGCCGCGCCGGTATTGCCCCTGGCATGCTGTAAGAGTACGTATGCCTGTTGCAGGGGCTGGTGGGTTTCGGCAGGTATCAGCCAGTATTTGCCCCCTTCCTGCTGCATGGCAGGGGACAGCGCCAGGGAGAGAGCAATGATGCCTATGTCCGCTGCTCCGCTCTTAACGAACTGGGCTGTCTGTGAGATATTCTCTCCCAGGACCAGCTTATCTTTTATCTGGTCGTACAGCTTGTAGTATTGAAGGCTTTCCTGCGCTCTTTTTCCATAGGGGGCATGGGCAGGGTTGGCAATCGCTATTTTAGTGATAGTGGATTGAAGGAGCGTGTTCATTTTAGCCGTTACCGGATCGGTCTTTTTGCTCCACAGGACGATCTGTCCCGTGCCATAGAGGATGGGGGGAGCCAATGTTTTGTTCTGCTCCTGTAGTTTCCGCGGGTAGTCCAGGTCGGCAGAGAAAAACATGTCGAAGGGGGCTTCGTTGGTTATTTGTTCATAAAAGTTGCCGGAAGAACCATATACGGCCTTAACGGTTATACCCGGGGTCTCTTTGGAAAAAACCGTTATCAAGGAGTCCATGGCGAATTTAAGATCGGCTGCGGCGGCTACGAGGACCTCTTTTTGCGGGGGGGCTGTCGATACGGGATGAGTGGGGTGCAGACCAGCAAAATGCGATGCATTAAAAGACAAAAGAATTGTCGCTAGTAAAAAAAGTAGAAGGGAGAGACTGCGTCGCATGGTGCTGAATTATATGTAAATTTATGCCCTTCGTTTTCAAAACATTCAATTATGTCATATTTGTTTTCGCCTCTCTGGATCCGGGATATTAATTTGAAGAACCGCATCGTCGTATCACCCATGTGTCAATATTCTGCGGTAGATGGTTTTGCCGGTGACTGGCATTTGGTACATCTGGGCAGCCGGGCGGTAGGAGGGGCGGGCCTGATCCTCACGGAAGCCACGGCGGTATCTCCGGAGGGGCGTATATCTCCCCAGGACCTGGGCATCTGGAAGGACGAGCATATCCCCGGTCTGCGAAAAATAGTTCAGTTTGTTCGTGGTCAGGGTAGTGAGATCGGTATTCAGCTGGCGCATGCGGGGCGGAAGGCCAGTACGCCGGCACCCTGGAATGGCCATTCGGTGATCCCGGAAAGGGAGGGCGGCTGGCCCATCGTAGCACCCAGCGCCCTGCCCTTTAACGAGCATTACGGCATGCCCGTTGCGTTGACTGCAGAGGGGATCCGACAGGTGATCGCCGATTTCCGGTCGGCGGCTCGCAGGGCTATGTTAGCCGGGTTTAAGGTGGTGGAGATCCATGCGGCCCATGGGTATCTGATTCACCAGTTTCTTTCCCCACTGAGCAATCAGCGGCAGGATGAATATGGCGGAAGTTTTGAGAACAGGGTGCGGCTGCTCATGGAGGTCGTCGAGGCGGTAAGGACGGTATGGCCTCCCGTCTATCCTCTTTTCGTACGAATTTCGGTTACGGACTGGGTAGAGGGGGGATGGGGTGAGGAAGAATCGAAACAATTGGCTGCCTTGCTGAAGGGACGGGAAGTGGACCTGATCGACTGCTCGTCCGGTGGGTTAGCCTCTTATGCAAAGATTCCTGTAGGGCCTGGTTATCAGGTGCCATTTGCCGGCAGCATCCGCAAAGCGACCGGTATGATGACCGGGGCAGTAGGCATGATCACGAATGCAGCACAAGCGGAATCTATCTTGTCTAGTGGACAGGCAGATGTAGTGATAATGGCCAGGGAGATGCTGAGAGACCCCTATTTTCCGATACATGCTGCTACTGAATTGGATTATAAAGAGTTACACTGGCCCATTCAGTATGTAAGGGCGAAAAAGGCGTAAGAAGAAGGCAGACCGGCTAAAAAAACGGCGTCGTTGGCGAACATTAATTAATTAGGATTGTTTTTGCTAGATTTTTTTACATGAAACTAACTTTCTTTGGGCACGGCACCCATCTGATCGAAGCCGGCGGTAAGAGATTTTTATTTGATCCTTTTATAACGGGAAATCCATCTGCAAGGGAAGGGGATTTGGATAATATTACCGTAGATTATATTTTTGTTACGCATGGGCATGGGGATCATACGGGCAACCTGGTCAGCGTGGCGAAGAAAACGGGGGGCCTTTGTGTGGCGTCCTTTGAAATAGCTCAATGGCTGGGGAAGAATGGGGTTGACAGCGTGCATGGAATGAATCATGGGGGACCTATTTCCTTTGATTTCGGGAAAGTGAGAGGGGTTAATGCAGTCCACTCTTCTTCTTTTGGGGATGGCAGTTATGCCGGTAATCCCATGGGATTTGTCTTCAACACCGCAGAAGGGGATTTTTATGTTGCGGGGGACACCGCCCTGACGATGGACATGCAATTGATCCCTTTGTGGGCAACCTTGAAATTTTCCGTTCTCCCGATCGGCAGTAATTTTACCATGGATCCCCAGGATGCTATTCATGCGGCGGATTTTGTAAAATGTGATACTGTTGTAGGAGTCCATTATAATACCTGGCCTGTCATCAAGATCGACACGGAAAAAGCAAAAGCGGATTTTGCGGCGGCGGGTAAAAGGCTGTTGTTACCAGCTGTTGGGGAAACGATAGACCTATAACCTATTTTCTACTACTCCTGATTATTATTTGCCTGCCTGACTGTTGATAAACATTACCTATATTTTATATACATCAGAATCTGGATTTGTTACAAATTTATTTTATGCATATTAGCCGATACTTAGAGCGGATAAAGTACGACGGGGTTGTTTACAATGATTTACCTACCTTACAATCGCTGCAGCGCAATCATGTCTTTGCGATTCCCTTCGAGACTCTGGATATCTACCACCACGTGCCCATCATTCTGCAGATCGAGTCCTTATATAAGAAAGTGATCCTTGAGAACAGGGGTGGATATTGTTATGAACTAAATGTATTATTTCATCATTTGTTATCGGTATGCGGCTTTAAGGTATCGATGATAGCGGGGCGTCTTCTGCATGGCCGCGGGTATGGCCGGCCATTCGAGCATATGGCCCTGGTCGTGGAGCTGGAAGAGAGGAAATGGCTGGTAGATGTAGGATATGGGGATTTTTCCCTGAAGCCGCTGGCCATCACGCCGGGAGAGGTGCAGAGCGATGGGCGGACCACCTACCAGATCCTGGAAAAGGTGGTGGTAGATGGCGAGGAATACCTGGCGGTAGCTAAATGGAAGGCTTCTAAAAGAGCTTTTAAGACTGAATATATTTTTACGCTGACCCCCCGGGTTCTGCAGGAATTCTCCGGCATGAACCATTTTCATCAGACCTCCCAGGAGTCGCATTTTGCCCGCAGCCTGATTTGTAGCCTGCCTACTGCGGAAGGAAGGATCAGTATCATCAACAATCAGTTTATCCGGACGGAGAATGGCGACCGGCAGGTAAAGGCCATCCTGAATGATGCCCATCGGGAGGAGATCCTGAAGGATTATTTTTATGGAGCGGATCTTTCGCAAGAAGTGGGTGTCCTGCGCCACCGGTAGGTGTATCTTTGCGATATGCCTGATGAAAAAAAGTTCGACATTCCTTTCCCCGCTGATTTTAATTTCCGCGAGTGTACCTGGTTCCTGGACAGGGGCTATAATGACTGCATGCATACCGTGAAGGGGGATACTCTTTTGAAAGCTCTTCGGGTAGAAGGGAAGGGGGTGTTGATCCGGATTACGGCCGGGGAGCATTGTCTGCGGGTGGAGTTGCTGGTGGAAGCCCCGACGGACGGCAATAAGTCCGGGATGGATACGGACGGTGATCCGGCCGGGTTCCCGGCGGACAGCCGGCAGTGGGCATTTATCCGGAACTATATTCGCGAGTGGCTGGACCTGGATAGGGAGTTGACTCCTTTTTATCAATTACTGAGCAGGGACAAGCGGCTGGCCTATATGAGCACCGCTTTTCGGGGGCTGCGGCTGATCGGCATTGTCGACCTGTTCGAAGCGCTGTCCTGGTCCATTATCGGGCAGCAGATCAACCTCACCTTTGCTCATAAGCTGAAAAGAAGATTGGTGGAAAAGTTTGGCGAACGGCTGGATTTTGAAGGAGAGGCTTATTATCTTTTTCCTTCCTGTGAAGTTCTGGCGGAAGTGACGGTACCAGAGCTAAGGGCTATGCAATTTTCTCAAAGCAAGGCGGTTTATCTTATCGGGCTGGCCAATTCTTTTGCGAAAGGGGAGTTGAGCAGGGAGATCCTTAATGGATTGCCCGACCTGGAAAGCCGGCAAAAGGCGTTGACCGCCTTGAAGGGGATCGGGATCTGGACGGCCAATTATACGTTGATGAAGACCCTGCGGGAGCCGTCCAGCATACCTCATGGAGATACGGGGCTGTTGACAGCTCTGGCCAATCATGCTGTTATAAAAGAGCGCAGCGAAGTAGAGAAGATAAGCCGGTTTTTTTCAAGATATAAGGGATGGGAGAGCTACCTGGTGTTTTATTTGTGGAGGAGCCTCTATGGGGGAACTCCTTAGTCCCGAAGCGCCGCCAATTCCTCAAAGTCTTCAAACAGTTTATAGCTCAGCCGTTCGAAGATTTTAAAATACTTCATATAAGTCCCATGTTCTTTTTTGTCAGGCTTGTACATGGCGGGCACTTCTATTGTCCGGGCAGCTTCTTCCAGGTTGTTGTAGACGCCCATTTCCGTCAGCGTCAATAAGAAGGCTCCCAACCCGATGCTGTCGAAATTATTTTTTACATGTACCGGTTTGTCAAAGATGTCCGCTATCATTTGCGCCCATAGGGGATAGGAGGTAAAGCTGCCATTTACAGAGAGGGTATTGATGGCCCGGTGTTCTTCCAGGGTTTTGCCGATGCTGTAGATCTCGAATAAAATACCCTCGATGGTGGCGCGGGTGAAATGCTGCTGCCGGTGCTGCATATTCAATCCGAAATAGAGGCCCCTGGCATTGGCATTCCAGATAGGGGCCCTTTCTCCCAACAGATAAGGGAGGAAGATCAACCCGTCGGAGCCAGCGGGGATTTTAGATGCTTCGTTGATGAGGTCGCTCATGGAGTCTTCCAGGTCGAACGCATTTTTAAAAGACCCGAATTCTTTGGTAAACCATTCGAAGATAACCCCCCCGTTGTTGGTGGGGCCTCCGGAGACATAATAGTTTTCCGTGAGTACATAGTTGAAGAAGCGTTGCTTTTCATCTTTCAATACCTGTTTGCCGACCACTCTTACGGCGCCGCTTTGTTCGATGGTAATGGTTGCTTTGCCTTCCCCCCAGACCCCGGCGCCCAGTGTCGCCAGGGCGCCATCGCTGGCGCCAACGATGATCTTCATTCCGGATGACAATCCCAGGGAAGTCTGAAATTCTTTGCGCAGCTTACCCGGGCAGTGGAATACCGGCACCAGGTCCGGGAGCCGGGCGGCCGAAATTCCTGCATAGTCCAGGGCATCCTGATCCCAGGTGAACCGGTGGATATTGAACAATCCGGTGGCGGAGGCGAGGCTGTAGTCAATAACGGTCTCTCCGGTCAATTGCTGTATGATATAGCTTTTTATGGAGAGGAACCGGTCGGCCCGCTGAAAACGGTCTTTATCATGATTTTTCAGCCAGGTGATCTTGAGCAGGGGTGACATGGGATGTATGGGGGTACCCGTAGCATCATAGAGGGTCTTACTCAGGGCCAGTCCTTTTAAATCCTGCGCTTCTTTTTTGCCTCTGTTATCCGACCAGGTGATAGCATTTCCTAAGGGGATACCTTTTTTGTCGACGGGCAGGACGCTGTGCATAGCGGCGCTGAAGCAGATGGCCATGACCTTGTATTTACCGGGGTGGATCTTTTCATTCAATAAATTTTTCAGGACATACAGCACAGTGATAAAGATCTGCTCCGGATCCTGCTCACTGTAATCAGGTTCTTTGTGAAAAGTAGGGTAAGAGCCTTTCATAGAGCCGATAATACCCCCGTTGTTATCGAAGGCGAAGATCCTCACTGCGCTGGTCCCCAGGTCTATCGTTAGTATACAATCTGTCGTGCTCATACGTTTGGAATTAGGTGTTGTTGGAATTGTTTTTTCTGAACTGGCTGGGCGTATACCCTGTCAGTTTCTTAAAAGTGGTCGAGAAATGCTGTGATGAATAAAAGCCGGTGTCCAGCGCCACATCGGTGAGGTTGGTATCCGTCCCCTTCAATAGTTTGATGGCTTCCGAGATCCGGATATTGATCAAATAATTCAGCGGGGAAAAACCGGTAAAATTTTTTACTTTCTCTGTGAAGGCAGTGGTGCCCAAGCCTACCAGGGCCGCCATTTCCTCCACAGTCCATTGATGGGAAAGATGGTCCCTCAGCTCCTGTTCCAGTTTCATAAAGGTCAACGGGAAATCCCTTTGAGAGTTGTTCTGTTTGGTGAGCTGCCGGGCGAGCAGGATGAGCAATCCGTCGATGAGATGATGGACCCTCGTCTCGAACCCTATTTCCTGCTGCTGTAATTCTTTGCCCACCGTTGCGAGTAGTTGACCGGCTTCTTTAAAGCCGCTGACGATGGGGGTATGGGTTAGGGATAATATTTTCCAGATGGACTTGCTTTCTGCCGGGGAGAGCCCGGTGTCGGTCTGTCTCAGCATGACCCAGGCCAAGGTGCCGATGTCCAGGAATCCTTTGGCGCCTCCGAAGGATTGGCCAGGCAGAATAATGGCGAGGTCAGCAGGATAGAGTCGATAGGTATTTCCCTTTATGGTCCATTCGAATTTCCCTTCCAGGATGTAATAGATCCGAACCCCAGTCATTTCTTCAACGGGGAAAGACCCTAATTGGATCGTCTGGACCTTTTTCATACCCAGTTCAATGATATGAGGAAAGAGTGTCAGCTCCTCCGACCTGCCTTGCTGCCATAAAAATTGATTCATGGGGGCGATAAATGTGCCGATAAAAAATTGAATAAAAATACTTTTTTATCGGCAAACCATAACGTCTGTACTTTCGGCCTTCGGGCCTCACGTACGAATTGGGCTTTGCCCAATTAAGGTATAAAAGATAGTTATTAAAACAGTATAAAATTCACCGCTGTCGTTTATTGGAAGTTTTTTGGCTGGAACTTATAATACTTTGTAGGGTGAGGAGCACCGGCTTTTCACTCCTAACGATCTATTTATAACCAAACAACTTGCCATTATGGAAAAAACGAAAGGGACGTTATTCCCAGGTGTGGGCAGACTCCTTCTGCTCTTATTCCTCTTTTTATATTTTACCATTCAAACTACAGCCCAAAGCCGGAGTGGCATCGTGTCTGATGCCGCCGGCAAAGGGTTGGCCGGGGTGACCGTGCAGGTAAGGGGTAGTGGCAAAGCCACCACTACCGACTCTCTGGGCCATTTCCGGATCGAAGCAGCGGCGGATGCCATTCTGCTATTCAGCTCGGTCGGTTATGGGACACGGGAGATCCCTGTCTCCGGAAAGGCGGTGCTGGATGTGGTCCTGGTGACGGAGACCCGCAACCTCAATGAGGTGGTTGTCACTGCGCTGGGCATCCGCAAGGAGGCCAGGAGACTGGGGTATAGCGCCGCCACGGTAAATACGGATCAGCTCACCACGAACCGTACCACCAATGTTGGGAATAGCCTGGAGGGGAAGGTGCCCGGGTTAAATGTGTCGCCGCCGGCCAGCGGGCCAGGGGGAAGTTCGAAGATCCGTATCCGGGGTCAATCTTCTTTCCGGGGTGATAATTCGCCGCTGATCGTTGTAAATGGCATCCCTATCAATAATACCAGCATTTCGGCCGGGGGCTCGAACGGCAACGGGACGGGCAACCCCACGGGTGGTTCTTCCGATCAGGGGGATGGGCTTCAGAGCATCAACCAGGATGATATCGAGTCGATGACCGTTCTCAAAGGAGCGGCGGCGGCAGCTCTTTACGGATTCCGGGCCAAGGATGGCGCCATTATCATCACTACCAAGAGCGGCTCCCGGAGCAAGGATATCGGCGTGGAGATCAATTCCAACTTCCAGGCTGCCCGGGCCCTGGACTACACGGATTTTCAATATGAGTATGGCCAGGGAGAAAATGGCGTCCGGCCGGCCTCGGTCAGCGACGCGCAAAGTTCGGGTGTTTATGCTTTTGGAGAGAAGATAGACGGCAAACCGACGCCCCAGTTCGATGGGTCCACGCGGCCCTACCTGGCCAATAAAAACCGTATCCGGGATTTCTATCGTACAGGGACCAGCTTTACCAATTCTGTCGCCCTTTCCGGGGGGAATGACAAAGGATATTTCCGGCTTTCCTTTTCCAATACGGATGCCAATGCTATCGTACCAAACTCGGATTATCATAAAAAGATTGTCAACCTTGGACTTAATTATAAGTTTACACCCCGGTTTTCCGTTCAGCTGAATGCCAATTATTCCAACGAGTACAATCACAATCCGCCGCAGATCGGTATCCAGGACATGAATGCCAACACGACGATATACACGATGGCCAACACCATCGATGTCCATTGGTTGAAGCAGACCTATATGACACCGACGGGCGATGAGCAGCCTTTGTCCAGGTTTACCAACCGGAACAATCCTTACTGGGTGGCCTTGAAACGATTTGAGAACGTGCGCCGGGACCGCATCATCGGCAACGCCTCGCTGCGTTATCAGCTTACGGACTGGTTATATGTTCAGGGCCGGTTCGGGCAGGATTATTATACCCGTCCTTACAATTATGACCGGCCAACCGGCACCCGATCGATAGGGTCGGTGACTACGGGCTTTAATGGCTATTATTACCAGGATGAGACTACTTACCGGGAACGGAACATGGATTTCCTCGTAGGAGGCAATCATAGCTTTGGGAAGTTCGGGCTCGATGTGACGCTGGGGGGTAACCAACTGGAGCAGGTATATGACAACATTGGTACGGCGGTCACTAATTTCTATGTGCGGGATCTTTATACGATCGGCAATGGACAGACCAAGAGTCCCTTTTATAATTACAGCAAGAAGGAAGTGAACTCACTCTATGGCGCGGCGGAATTTTCCTACAACAATTATTTATTTTTGAATGTAACGGCCCGGAATGATTGGTTCTCTACGCTGAACCCGAAATCGAATAATTACTTATATCCGTCTGCCAGTCTCAGTTTTATATTCACGGATGCCTTCCGTTCATCCCTGCCCACATGGCTGGGTTATGGCAAATTGCGGGCTGCGTATGCGGAAGTGGGAGGAGATACGGACCCTTATTCCGGCAGCCTGTATTATTACGTGAATCCCAATACCTTCAACAATACTGCAGGGGATGGGGTAGCACTGGGCTCCATCCAGAGTAATGTAAGCCCAAATCCCAACCTTCGTCCGTTGAAAGTGAAGGAGACAGAGCTGGGGCTGGAGATCAAGGCCTTCGATAACCGGCTGAGCCTGGATGGCTCGGTCTATCGAAAGAACACCATCGATGAGATCCTGAATGTGAATGTCTCCAATGCGTCCGGGTATAGCTCTACCAAAGTCAATCTGGGGAAATTACGCAACCAGGGCGTGGAGTTTTTACTGTCGGTGATCCCTGTGCGCAGCCGGCAATTCACCTGGGAGACGGGTTTTAACGGAAGCTATAATATCAGCAAGGTGTTATCGCTGGCTGGTGGTCAGCAGCGGCTGGATGTAGGCACCGGTGAATTTTTCGGCACGGTATCCCATGAAGTAGGGAAGCCCCTGGCCAGTCTGCGGGGGTTTGATTACAAGCGGGATGTAAAGGGGAATATCCTTACCAGCGGAGGAGTATTTGCTCAGGGAGCCCTGAAGACCTTTGGCAGCGCTATTCCTACCTGGGTGGGCGGATGGCTGAATACGTTTACTTTTATGGGTTTCCGGGTTCAGGCACAAATTGATTTCAAGGCAGGGGCAAAGCTGTTTTCCAATTCCAACCTGAATTTCCTCCGCGAGGGCCTTTCCAAATCTTCCCTGGTGGGCCGGGAAGGCGGGGTGACTTTTGCGGCCGTCAATGCGGATGGCTCTGCGAATACGACGGCCGTGCCGGCAGAAACTTTCTATACGGCCTACCGGTCTACCGCGGTGGCCAATCCTTTTGTGTACGATGCCAGCTTTATCCGGTGGAGAACATTGTCTGTCGGATATGACCTGTCGAAATTCGTCAAAAAGTCCTTTATCCGGTCGCTGAATCTTTCCGCCGTGGTGTATAATGTCCTGATGATAAAAAAATATGTGGACAATATTGACCCGGAGGCGCAGGTGTCCGCTTCCGACAATCTCCCGGGGATCGAAACGCATACGCTGCCTACGACGCGCAGCTTTGGACTCAACCTGAATTGTAAATTTTAAGACGCTATTCTAATACAATATTATTATGCGAAGAAAATATATATACCCGGTGTTGTTCCTGCTGATAGCGGGGATGAGCGCCTGCGATAAAAATTTTGTCTCCGTCAATACGAACCCTGTCCAGCCTCTGTCGCTGGATGCCGGTTATCTTTTTTCCAATGCACAGGCCAGCTCGGCCATTCCGGTATACTACTACCAGATACCGTTGGTGCAGCAGCTCATCCATCCCTTTACGGGGGTGGCGGAGGGCGGGAATCACAATGTGGTTTATGATGCGAATGCCAGCACGACGTTTGATTTCATGTACACGGGCACTGGCAATGGCGCTACGGTAACCGGAGCGACTACCACTACCGTGAATGGCCCGGTGGCGTTGCTGGCGGAGGTGATCCATAAGACAAAGGACAGTGTGTCCCGCAGCAATCTCTATAATATGGCCCGGATCTGGAAGTGTTATGTATTCATGATCCTGGTGGATACGTATGGGGATGTCCCCTATTCGCAGGCGGGATTGGGTTACCTGGAAGGCATCAACCTGCCTAAGTATGATGACCAGAAGGCCATCTACGATACCCTGCTGAATGAATTGAGCGTCGCTACACAGGCCCTGGACCCTGCTAAGCCAACGGAGTCGGGAGACCTGTTCTATAAAGGAAATATCGCGCAGTGGAAGAAGCTGGGATATTCCTTATTGCTGAGGGCCGGTATGCGGTTGAGTAAGGCCGACCCGGGCCGGGCCCAGCAGCTGGTAGCGGCGGCCTATGCGGGAGGAACGATGCAGTCCAATGCGGACAATGCCTATATACGTTTCAGCAGCACGTTCACCAGCCCTACGGGAAGCTGGTTCCAGGGGACGGAAAAAGCGAATGTATACCTGGGCAAGCCTTTTGTGGATTCGCTGCAGCGAACGAATGATCCCAGGCTGGCAGTCATTGCCGTGAAATATGATAACCCGGGCGGTTCAATCTCCGCCAATCCTCCCACTACCGGTACGGAGGATACGAATCCGGCCGATCAGCTAGGGATGCCATTCGGCTACAGTGATGCAACGATCAGTACGGCTCCCGGCTTTCCCGGCAAGGCTACTACCGGTTGGAAGTATTCGCAGGTCAACCGGCGGACCCTGGGCCGGATCGATATCCCGGATTTCCTCGTCACGTATGCGCAAACACAACTGTTGCTGGCCGAGGCAGCGCAGCGGGGTTGGATAACAGGTAACCCGGCTACTTTTTATAGTGCGGGGGTGCAGGCGCATATGGATCAGATGAAGGTATACGATGCGTCCGCTACCATTGCACCGGCTGCGCAGGCTACCTGGCTGGCGGCTAATCCTTATGATCCGGCAAATGCCTTGCAACAGATCAATACCCAATATTGGATCGCCTCTTTTCTGGATGGAACGGAAGCCTGGGCTAATTTCCGGCGCAGCGGTTATCCCTCGCTGGCTCCTAATCCCTATCCGGGGGCCGATCCGGCTGTCAAGGGGGCCTTCGTTCACCGGCTTACCTATCCGGTGCGGGAGGTGTCTGTGAATACCGCCAATTATAATGCAGCAGTGAGTCATCAGGGGCCGGACAACCTGGCGACCCATGTATTTTGGGACAAATAACCGTACCATGAATTATTACCTGGGAGTGGATATCGGTACGACATCGGTGAAGGCCGTGGCTTTTTCTACCGGGGGGGCTGTCATGGGCCGGCATCAGGTATCCTATTCCATGCAGCATCCTGATCCCGACCGGAGCGAACTGGACCCTGAAACAATCGTGCGGGCCGTATGCGGGTGTATCAACAAGACGGTGGTTGCGATGCTGCCATCCCTGCCTTCCCTGGTCGCTTTCAGCTCGGCCATGCACAGTTTTATGGCCGTGGATGCAACGGGCTGGCCGCTTACGGGATGTATGATCTGGGCGGATAACCGGGCCGCCGCTATTGCGGAGCAGTTGCGTAACAGCGTTCGGGGCCAGGCCTTTTATCAGGCGACAGGGGTTCCCATTCATGCTATGACGCCTTTGTGCAAGCTGCTCTGGCTGAAGGAGGAGCAGCCAGCCATTTTTCAAGAGGCCAGTAAGTTTATTGGCATCAAGGAATATGTTTTTTACCGGCTGTTCGGGGAAATGGTCGTAGATACGTCCGTTGCATCGGCCACGGGTTTGCTGGATAGCAGGACCCTGGAGTGGAGCCCTGAAATCCTTGATTTTTTGGCTATCTCCTCATCCCGGTTATCGAAGGTGGTGTCTCCCGGGTATACGCTTTATTATGACGGGGAGAGGGTTGATCCTTCCGTCCGGCTGGACCTCCCTATTGGCATGCCGGTGATAGCTGGCAGCAGCGACGGGGCTTCAGCCAACCTGGCGACGGGGGCCACGGGCAATCATGTCCTGGCTATTACGATCGGTACCAGCGGAGCTGCCCGAATGGTGGTGCATGGGGTACAGACGGACGATCGGATGCGGACCTTCTGTTATCATGTCCGCGACAACTCTTATATTGTAGGAGGCGCCTCCAATAATGGAGCCGTGGTGATACAATGGCTGAAAGAGGCCGTATTGCAGACGGAGGAGGATTTTGTGCAGCTGTTTGCCTTGGCGGCGACGGTGAAGCCGGGCTCGGAAGGGTTATTATTTATCCCCTATATCCTGGGGGAGCGGGCCCCGGTGTGGAATTCGAAGGCAAGGGGCCTTTACTTCGGACTGGGGATTGGGCATACGAAGGCCCATTTGATCAGGGCGGCCATGGAAGGGGTCGTCTATTGCCTGTACAGCATCGGGAAGGTGCTGACGGAAAATAAGGAGATCCGGGAGTTGCATGCCACGGGGGGATTTGCCCGCAGCCCTCTCTGGCTGCAGATGGTGGCAGATATCTTCAACACGAAAGTGTTGGTGTTTGGCGAAGATGAAAGTTCGGCCCTGGGGGCGGTGATCATAGGACTGGAGGCGTCCGGCCGTCCTTTTTCCTTTGAGAAGCAGGTATTGGCCGTGTATGAGCCGGATGCCTGTGCTCATGGGAACTACCTAAAGGGGTTTGAAAAATTTAGCCGAATTTATCAGTTGGTCAAGAATGAATTCTAATCATTTCACTATTTTAAATATTGTAATATGACACCCGCACAAAAATTTTTAACCAGGATGGGCTTAAATGACAATGGCCCGGAGCCTGTTGAACAAAACAGGCCGCTTACCGAAGAAAACAGCCGGCGCTCTTTTCTGAAAAAATCTGCTTTGGGTGGGCTGTCCCTGGGTGGTTTTTTGTTTGGCTCCCTGGAGGATACGTTGGCGCAGAGTACTTCGAAGGTCAATCGTTATTCAGGTCCTTCGGATCTTAAGATCACGGACATGCGATATACCACCGTGATGAATACCACGGGCCGTTGTACCATCATACGGATTGATACGAACCAGGGAATCTATGGCCTTGGGGAGGTGCGGGATGGTGCGGACTGGCGATATGCACTTTTCTTAAAGAGCCGTATCATGGGGATGAATCCCTGCAGTGTGGAGCAGGTCTTTAAGCGGATCAAGCAATTCGGCTTCCATGGCCGCCAGGGTGGGGGTGTCTGTGCGGTGGAGATGGCGTTGTGGGACCTGGCAGGTAAAGCGTATCATACGCCTGCGTACCAGCTGCTGGGAGGTAAGTACCGGGATACCGTCCGGCTGTATGCCGACACGCCTGAGGAAGAAGATCCTGATGTATTCGTGGCTAAATTAAAGGATCGCCTGGAAGGGAAAGGGTTTACCTTTTTAAAGATGGACCTGGGCATCGAGATGATCCGGAAGATACCGGGCACCATCGTCAATTCGAATTTCTGGGATGTGGGAAGGCAATGGAATATGGCTCCCATGACCTATGGGGCCACGCAGCACCCTTTTACGCAAATACAGGTGACCCCGAAGGGGCTGGAGGAGATGGCCAAGTATGTCGCTAAGGTGAGGGATGTGATTGGGTTTGAGGTGCCGCTGGCTTCCGATCACTATGGTCACTTCGATATGAACAATGCGATCCGTCTGGGGAAAGCATTGGATCAATACCGGCTGGCCTGGCTGGAGGATCTTATTCCCTGGCAGTTCACCGATGAGTGGAAGGAGATCACCCGGGCGATCGACACGCCGACGAATACGGGGGAAGATATTTATTTAAAAGAGGAGTTTATCAAGCTCATCGATGTGCATGCTACGGACCTTATCCATCCTGATCTTGCGACGGCGGGTGGGCTGCTGGAGACCAAAAAGATAGGGGATTATGCGGAGGAGAAGGGGGTTGCGATGGCGATGCATTTTGCCGGGCTTCCCATTTCTTTTATGGCCAATGTGCATTGTGCGGCGGCTACACAGAATTTCGTGGCGTTGGAGCATCATTCTTTGGATCTGCCTTACTGGACGGATTTTGTAAAGACGGTGGATGGCAAACCGCTGTTTGAAAAAGGGTTTGCTCATGTGCCTGATACGCCGGGGCTGGGAGTTGAGCTGAATGAGGAGGTGATCAGGAAGCACCTGGACCCTGAGAATAAGAATTATTTCGGACCAACGCCGGAGTGGGACAATGTGCGGAGTTGGGATAGGTTGTGGAGCTAGGTCTGATATGGTCCCTGAGGAGGTTGGTCCCGAAGAGTGAGCGAGAGCCCGGAAGATGAACTTCCGGGCTCTCGGGTCTAATGATGGGCCCTTCGGGCCAAGACGATACCACTTTCCTACTTAAAGTAGGAAAGTGGTATCGTCTTCCACATATCATGTGAAAGATGTCCTATCAATAGTTCGTAAATAAGATAGACCGGCCAGAAGATATAATGAATGATGAGCAGCAGCAGGGAATGGTTGTAATACCAGCTTATCATGAGCGAGTAAATGCCCAAAATGCCGTAAATGATGCTTTTATCCCTGGTCTCCATAGCGTAAATCTATGCAAAAAATGCGCCATTGGGGTGGGGTGGACAAAAATAAATTTGACAATTTGGTGAACCATGTTACCTTTGCTAACGTTGTTAGGTTAAATTCAGCACGGCAACACAAACGCATGGGAAGTATCGAACGTAAACAGAGGCAGAAGACGGAAGTCCGGGCTGCCATCCTCCAGGCAGCCTGGCAGATGGTGAAAAAGGAAGGTTGGCAGGCATTGGCAATCCGGAAAATTGCCGATGCCATTGAATACAGTGTACCGGTGATCTATGACCATTTTGAGAACAAAGAGGCTATTCTGTACGAATTTGCCAAGGAGGGCTTCGAGCTTTTGTCAAAAAAGGTTCTGGCAGCCAAGAAAAAACATACGGACCCGGCGGAACAGTTGGAGGCCATGGCCAGAGCTTACTGGAGTTTTGCCCTCAACCATGAGGAACATTACCAGTTGATGTATGGCTTGGGAATGCCTTCATGCGAGATAGAGTTCAGGCCGCCGGAGTGTGAGTGTTATGACAGCCTGATGCTGGCGACGATCCGGGAGATCATTGCGCAAAGCAAGAACCCGGAGGCGGATGCCACGCTGAAGTATTACACGCTCTGGTCGACACTGCATGGCCTGGTGGCCATCAACCGGATGAAAAAAGCGCCTGCTTCCAATAATATGAACCAGTTGATATTAAAAGATGCGTTAAGCAGCTTCATCCTTGGATTAAAAGGATAAATTTTCCGTTCACCCATCATTAACGATTCTTTGCCGGGAAGACCCCACACGCCATGCCCCCTGCGCGATTGTAATGTTATGCCTGCCTATCAGGCAGAGCGATGATCTTATGCCGCAACCGTGGAACAAATTGTCGTAATTGACCCTGAATTTGTCGTGATTGAACACCCTTGTTGCATGGGAATGAACTTAAGTTTGCGTCCGGGTGTTAGTCGGGGTCCGGGAGGAAAATTTTCAGAAAACCGGAGACTGCTGACATAGGGCTGTCAGTCGGCAATCTTTTCTTTGTAAAATAAAATTTATGAATCATTAAAAATAACGCTTATGAAAAAAACAAATGAATATACGGAATCATTTAGCCCGGTCTTAATCAACAAACAACTAAAAAAACACCTAAGTATGAGATCTTTAAGAGGATCCGTTATGCAAGGACGGAACGCATTATTCTTACTACTGCTGATGCTCGCTGCGGTAGGCATATACAGCTGTAATAACACGCAGGGTGCTCCAGGCGGAGCCGGAATGACGATGCCGCCTCCTGCCTTGCCTGTGATCACCATCAGCAACACGCCCGCTACCACCTACCAGGAATTTACTGCTTCGCTGGAAGGAACACAAAATGTAGACATCCATCCCCAGGTGGAAGGATACCTGGAAAAGATATATGTAGAGGAAGGTGCCTATGTGACGAAAGGACAGCTTTTATTCGCCATAAATTCACGTCCTTTCGATGAGCAGCTGAATAATGCACAGGCAAACCTGCTGGCGGCGAAAGCGAACCTGGCCAATGCCCAGATCAATGTAAGCAAGATAGAGCCCCTGGTAAAGAACAATGTAGTCTCCGACGTACAGTTAAAAACAGCTCAGGCGTCCTATGATGCCGCCAAAGCCAGTGTCACACAGGCGGAAGCCGTCGTAAGCAATGCCCAGATCAACAAGGGCTATGCCCTTTTAAAAGCCCCGGTGAGCGGCTTTATCGGCCGTATCCCTTTCAAAACGGGCAGTTTGGTGGGTAAAGCTGAGACCACTCCTTTGACGGTCATTTCCGATGTAAAAGAAGTCTATGCTTATTTTTCGATGAGCGAGAGCGACTTCCTGCATTTTACCAATCAATCGGCCGGTAAAACGATCAAGGATAAGATCCACGGGTTACCTCCCGTAGAGCTGGAGCTGGCTGATAAAAGCATTTATGCTTTCAAGGGCAGGATCGAGCTGATGAATGGTCAGTTCGACAAGACCATGGGAACGATCAGCTTCCGCGCGATATTCCCGAACGCAGAAGGACTGCTCCGGACCGGCGGTACGGGTAAAGTCAGGATTCCGCAGATCAACACCGGACTGTTGCCCGTCCCGCAGACAGCCACTTACGAATTACAGGACAGGGTCTTTGTGTTCGCAGTAGGCGATAGCAACAAGGTGATCAGCAGACCCTTGCACATCGTTCAGAAAACTACCAATTACTATTTGGTGGATAAGGGTGTGCAGACTGGAGACAAGATCGTGTTCGCAGGTATGGACCGTCTGCAGGATGGTGCGGTGGTCAGCCCACAGATACTGTCAGCTGACAGCCTGCAGAAAGCTATGCCGTTTTAATTGACCAAAGGACCAGCAGGCAGGATTAAAAAACAAACCAACAGATCTATTTATGTTAAAGAAATTTATTGAGAGACCGGTGTTATCAACGGTCGTATCTATCATATTGCTTATACTGGGCGGGTTGTCGATATTTACGCTCCCCATTTCACTCTTCCCGGATATTGCGCCGCCCAGCATACTGGTGACGGCCACCTATCCCGGCGCCAATGCGGAAGTGGTGGCACGTAGTGTCGCCACCCCGCTGGAAGAAGCCATCAATGGGGTGGAGAACATGACTTACATGACCTCCAACTCCAGCAATGACGGCTCTATGTCGCTGACCGTCTTTTTCAGACAGGGGACCAATGCGGACATTGCAGCGGTGAACGTACAGAATCGTGTGTCAAAGGCTACCAGCCAGATACCTGCTGATGTTATCCAGGCCGGCATCTCTACACAGAAACAGCAGAATAGTATCATCATGTTTATCGGTCTTTACTCTACCGACACCAGCTATGATGAAACTTTCCTGCAAAACTATGCGAAGATAAATCTGATCCCAAAGCTGCAGCGTATCCCTGGTGTAGCGGACGCCCAGCCTTTCGGTACCAAGGACTATTCGATGCGCATATGGCTGAAGCCCGATCGGTTGGTGGCCTACAGCCTTTCTCCGAGCGAGGTAATGGGCGCCATCAAGGATCAGAGCCTGGAGGCAGCCCCCGGCCGTTTTGGCCAGAGCAGCAAGGAAGTGTATGAATATGTGTTGAAATACAAGGGCAAGCTGAACAAGAATGAAGATTATGAGAATGTCATCGTTAAATCCAACAGTGATGGTTCCGTAATTCGGCTGAAGGACGTGGCCCGTGTCGAATTCGGTTCCTATACCTATTCTTCGAACAGCAGTCTGAACGGCAATCCTACTACCGGTATTGCGATACAGCAGGTGGCCGGCTCCAATGCCAACGACATCTTAACAGAGGCTGAGAAACTGGTGAAGAAGTTCGACACGCAGCTGCCCAAAGGACTGCACACCACGATCATGTTCAATTCCAAGGAATTCCTGGATGCGTCGATCGAGCAGGTGTTACACACGCTGGTAGAAGCTTTTATCCTGGTGTTCATCGTAGTGTTCATTTTCCTGCAGGATTTCCGGTCAACGCTGATCCCGGCTATTGCAGTGCCGGTGGCCATCATCGGGACCTTTTTCTTTCTGCAGGTATTTGGGTTTACGATCAACCTGTTGACGTTGTTTGCGCTGGTGCTGGCCATAGGCATCGTGGTGGATGACGCCATTGTGGTGGTGGAGGCGGTACACGCGAAAATGGAACATACAGGTCTGCCGGTGAAAGTAGCGACGTTGAAATCGATGAGTGAGATCTCCGGCGCCATTGTGTCGATCACCCTTGTGATGATGGCTGTGTTCATCCCGGTAGGGTTTATGAAAGGTCCGACGGGGGTATTCTACCGGCAGTTTGGTTATACGCTGGCTATCGCTATCTTCATATCGGCTGTCAACGCCTTAACGCTGAGCCCGGCGCTGTGCGCCATCTTCCTGAAGGATATACATGGGGAGCATAAAAAGAAGGGATTTGGCGCCCGTTTCTTTGCCGCCTTCAACGTCGGTTTCAGGAACATGACGGAAAAATATATAGGCAGTCTGCGGTTCCTGTTCCGCCATAAGTGGGTGACCATTGCGGCGCTGATCTTCCTCGCCGGTAGTGCTTACTTTATGATGCAAAGGACTCCCAGCGGATTTATCCCGACGGAGGACCAGGGGTTCATTTTGTATGCGGTGAATACACCTCCCGGCAGCAGCCTGGACAAAACGCACAAGGCTATTGCCGAGATAGACAGCATCATCAAGGCTGATCCCATTTCAGACAGAAGGTATAATGTGGAAGGGCTGAATTTCATCACGAATGCGAATGCGTCTCCGTATGGTGCGGGTTTCGTCCGGATGAAGAACGTCGACGAACGGGGAGCGCTAAAAGACATCAATGCCATCAGCGCTAATCTGACGATGAAGGTCGCCATGACTGTTAAAGACGCTCACGCCTTCTTCTTTACCTTCCCCACTATCCAGGGTTTTGGTAACGTGGCCGGTTTTGAGTTCGCGCTGCAGGATCAGACCAACGGATCGATGGACAGGCTAAGCGGTATGTCCAATGCCTTTATCGGGGCGCTGATGCAACGCAAGGAAATAGGATATGCTTTTACCACTTTTGCATCCGGCAATCCGCAATATATGATTGACGTGGACAACAATAAGGCGAAGCAGATGGGTGTGTCCGTTGCCGAGCTGATGCAGACCATGCAGATCTATTATGGCAGTAGCTATGTCAGTGACTTCAACCGGTTCGGCAAGTACTACCGCGTTATGGCGCAGGCCGATGTTCCGTACCGGGCGAATGAAGAATCGCTTACCGGCATCTATGTGAAGAATAACCTGAGCCAAATGGTGCCTGTGAATCAATTGGTCAAGCTGAGAAAGGTGTATGGCCCCGAAACAGTGAGCCACAATAACCTTTACAATTCGGCAACGATCAACGGGGTTCCCAAGCCCGGATACAGTACGGGGGATGCGATCAAGGCCATTGAAGAAACGGCTGCCCAGGTACTTCCCAAGGGATGGGGTTATGAATATACCGGCATCACCCGGGAAGAAAAGGCGGCGGGTTCCCAGATCATCTTTATCTTTATCCTGAGCCTGGTATTTATCTACTTCCTGCTGAGTGCGCAGTATGAAAGCTATATCCTTCCCTTTGCCATTGTATTGTCCATACCGGCAGGTGTATTCGGGGTATTTGCCTTCCTTCAGATCTTTGGAATAGACAACAACATTTATGTTCAGGTGAGCCTGGTGATGCTGGTAGGGCTGCTGGCAAAAAATGCCATCCTGATCGTCGAGTTTGCCGTGCAAAGGCGGCATGCGGGTTTGGACCTGTGGACCTCTGCGATGGAAGCAGCGCGTCTTCGTCTTCGTCCTATCCTGATGACCTCTTTTGCCTTTATCGTAGGTCTGCTGCCGCTGATGCGTGCGAAGGGCGCTGCGGCGCTAGGCAACCGCAGCATTGGGACCGGCGCCGTTGGCGGGATGCTGACAGGGGTGATACTCGGTGTATTTATTGTACCGGTGTTGTTCGTCATTTTCCAGTACCTGCATGAAAAATTCTTCGGTAAAAAGGAAGTAACGCCGGCTTTGGCAGAATAATATCGTTCAGGTTAGCAACAGGAAAAATTATACATACAATATGACATCATCAATTATAAAAACAACAGCTTTTGCCCTTCTCTTAGGGTTGGGAGCTTGTAAAGTATCAAAAGACACTACTACCCCGCAGCCTGAGCTGCCGGGTCAGTTCAGGAATGCGGCGCAGGCGGATACCACCAGTGTGGCCGACCTGCCCTGGAAAAGTTTTTTTGCCGACACGACCTTACAGCGGCTGATCGACAGCGCTATTGTCCGGAACTATGACATGCAGGTTGCGTTGAAGAATATTGAATCCGCCCAACTGACGCTCAGGCAGGCGAAGCTGGGTTATTATCCTGATCTTACGCTGTCAATAACGGCGAACAGGAACCGCCCTGCGGACAACAGCTTGAATGGTGCGTTCGTTCCCCAGATCTCAGGCCATAAATACGTTGACGATTACAACGCGAACATAGGTCTGTCCTGGGAAGCAGATATCTGGGGAAAGATCCGCAATCAGAAGTCGCGGGCCCTGGCAGAGTACCTGCAGACGACGGAAGCCAAAAAGGCCTTGCAGACGAATATTGTTGCCAGCGTCTCCGAAGGATATTATAACCTGCTGATGCTGGATGCGCAATTGACCATTGCCCGGAAGAATGTCGCCCTGAATGACAGCACCCTGCAGATCATTCGCCTGCAATTCAATTCCGGGGATGTCACGGCGCTGGCCGTGCAACAGGCCGAGGCCCAGGAACTGGCAGCTAAGGAGCTGGTCCCTCAACTGGAACAAAGCATCCTGCTGCAGGAAAATGCCCTGAGCGTCCTGGCAGGCAGCCTGCCTGACAAGATAACCCGGAATGCTACCCTGGAGGGAACCCCGGTGCGCGACACGCTGTCGGCCGGAGTGCCGGCGGTGCTGGTCAGCCGTCGTCCCGATGTGAGGAGCTCGGAGCTGGCCCTTACGATCGCCAATGCCAATGTCGGTATTACCAAAGCAAGCATGTATCCCTCCCTGGTGATCACGGCGCAAGGTGGGGTGAATACTTTTACGGCCAGTAACTGGTTTAATATCCCCGGTTCTCTTTTCGGACTGGTAGCCGGAGGCATCACCCAACCGCTGTTCCAGCGCAAAAAGCTGAAGACGCAGTATGAGCTGGCGAAGGTAGACCGGGAGAAAACGGTGATCCAGTTCCGTCAGTCGGTGCTGGTGGCCGTAGGGGAAGTCTCGGATGCATTGGGGAAGATTGCGAAACTGAAAGAATACCAAACGGTGGCGTCTGCCCGGACCAATACCCTGGAGCAGGCGATCGCTAATGCCAACAGTCTCTTCCGGAATGGTATGGCTAATTACCTGGAAGTAATCACGGCTCAGAGCAATGTGTTGCAGAGTGAGCTGGATCTGGCGTCTATACAAAAAGAACGGCTAAGTGCTGAAGTGGAATTATACAGATCGTTAGGTGGAGGATGGAAGTAAGAATCAACAGAAGAATAAAAAAGCGCCCCGCCGGTCGGCGGGGCGCTTTTTTTAAAGATGTATTGCTTCCCCGTAAGCCGCCTCGATGGCGTCTTTCACGCTTTCGCTGATAGTCGGGTGAGGGTGAATGCTGTTCAGGACTTCGTGGTAAGTGGTCTCCAGCTTGCGGCCGACAACCGTCTCTACGATGACTTCCGTCACATTGTAACCGATCATATGGGTACCCAGCCATTCTCCGTATTTGGCGTCGAAGATCACCTTTACGAATCCTTCCGTGTGGCCGACACCGACGGCTTTACCAGAGGCTGTCAGGGGGAATTTCCCCACTTTTACGTCATAACCGGCGTCCCGCGCCTGCTTCTCCGTCAGACCGACGGAAGCGATCTCCGGCGTACAGTAGGTACAACCGGGGACGTTATTATAGTCCAGCGCCTCGGGCTGGTGGGCGTATTTCTTTTCATTGTAACCGATGTTCTCCACGCAGATGATCGCCTCTTTGGAGGCAACGTGCGCCAGGGCCTGGCCGGGAACACAGTCCCCGAAAGAATAGATGCCGGGGACATTGGTCTGGTAGAACTTGTCCACGCTGATCTTTCCTTTATCGGTCTTTACCCCCAGGGTCTCCAATCCGATGTTCTCGATGTTAGCGGCAATTCCGACAGCGCTGAGAAGGATATCGGCTTCCAGGGTGACCTCTCCGGTGGGCGTTTTCACTTTGGCTTTTACGCCGTTGCCGCTGGTGTCCACGCTGGTGACCTCACTGTTGGTGAGCACGTCGATGCCGTATTTTTTATATTGTTTTTCCAGCTCTTTGGAGATGTCTTCATCTTCCACGGGTACGATCCGGGGGAGGAATTCCACGACGGTGACCTTTGCGCCCATGCTGAAATAGAAATAGGCAAACTCTACGCCAATGGCGCCGCTGCCGACCACGATAATGCTTTTGGGTTTCTCCGGTAGGGACATCGCTTCGCGATAGCCCACCACTTTTTTCCCGTCCTGTTTCAGGTTGGGCAGTTCGCGGCTGCGGGCGCCTGTAGCGATGAGGATATGTTTGCCTTCGACGAGTTGGGTCTTGCCATCGGCGCCGGTGACTTCCAGCTGTCCTTTGGCCTTTAATTTACCATATCCCATGATCACGTCGATCTTGTTCTTTCTCATGAGGAACTGGACGCCCTTGCTCATTTTATCGGCAGCTCCCCGGCTGCGCTTGATAACGGCCGGGAAGTCGGGCGTTCCGCTGGCTTCGATGCCAAAATCCTTTGAATGCAGGATATCCTGGTATACCTGTGCGCTTTTTAACAAAGCCTTTGTAGGGATACATCCCCAGTTCAGGCAGATACCTCCCAAATTTTCCTTTTCAACGATCGCTGTTTTAAAGCCTAACTGTGCAGCGCGGATCGCAGCTACATACCCGCCGGGACCGCTGCCAAGAACGACTACATCATATGCCATGTCTACCTGTTTTTTTAGATTATTAGATTAAAATGTAAAAATGCGACCTGCGAAACTACTTCACAATGGCGAAATAGCCAAATACCACCAAATGCGGTACTTTTGCACGGAATTTTAAAAATAATTACCAGATGAAACTGGATATTCTTGCTATAGCCGTGCATCCTGACGATGTGGAATTAGGCTGCTCCGGCACTTTATTAATGGAGAAAAGGAATGGGAAAAAGACGGGGGTGGTAGACCTTACCCGGGGAGAACTCGGTACAAGAGGAACGGCCGAGCTAAGGGCGGAGGAAGCTGCGAAGGCGGCCGGGATCCTCCAGCTGGATGTCCGGGAGAATTTAGGTATGGCGGATGGATTTTTTCGCAATGATGAAGAGCATCAGCGACTGCTGATCCGGGCCATTCGGAAATTCCGGCCGGAGATCGTGCTGGCCAATGCCCTGGACGATCGTCACCCCGACCATGGCAGGGCAGGGCACCTTATCTCGGAGTCCTGTTTTCTCAGCGGGTTAAGAAAGATCGAAACGGTGGATAGTGACGGCCTGGCCCAGGAGCACTGGCGCCCTAAATATGTATTTCACTTCATCCAGGACCGGTATGCCCAGCCATCCTTTGTTTATGATATCAGCCCTGTTTTTGACACCAAACTGGCATCGATCAGGGCCTATTCCTCCCAGTTCCATACGGGGAATTATGGCAAAGAGGAGCCTCAGACCTATATTTCCACTCCGGAATTCCTGAATTCCATCATCGGGCGGCATCAGATGTTCGGAAAAATGATCGGAGTGCCTTATGCAGAGGGGTTCATTACGGAGAAAATGATCGGGATCCGGGATTTTGACGATCTGGTGAGAATGGATACTTAGAACAGCGTTTTTAGCGTTTGGTATAAGGGAGTCTTTTGGCGGAAAATTTAACACTTTCATCCCCTGTAAAAAGGCTACTTTTGCATAATTATTCATTAATATTTTATAACAAGGCTAATCATGTTAACGCCCAAATTTGCCACCGTCTCCCACTCCTTCCACACCGAGCTGAAGAAAAGGATCGGGAACTATTTTGAGGAAGTGGGTAAATCTACTACCGGCAATTACAAGCTGTTCTTAAAGGCTGTGATCCTGATGGTTAGCTTTTCGTTTGTATATATTCACCTCGTATTTTTTACGCCGGCTGCTCTCTGGGCGATATTGGAATGCGTACTGCTGGGCGGTATCGTTGCCGCTATCGGCTTCAATGTGATGCATGATGGCGCCCATGGCAGTTTTTCGAAATATAAATGGGTAAATCATTTTGCCGCTTTCTCCCTGAATATCCTGGGGGGGAACAGCTTCATGTGGAATCAGAAACACAATGTCATTCACCATGCCTTTACCAACGTAGACGGCGTCGACGATGACATCGATATACAGCCCTGGATGCGGATGAGCGCTACCCAGAAGAAATATCGCCTGCACAAATATCAGCACCTGTATTTCTGGTTCCTCTACTCCCTGCTGTACATTTTCTGGATCTTCGTGTTGGATTACCAGAAGTATTTCAAAAGCAAGGTGGGGACGATGCCTCTTAAGAAGATGACCCTGTCCGATCATTTTGTTTTCTGGGGCTTTAAAATATTTCATGCCTTCCTATTCGTTTTCCTGCCGATCTATATGATAAACTTTACGGACTGGCTGATCGGTTTCGTCATCTTTACCTGTGTTGCCGGTTTTGTGCTGAGCCTGGTATTCCAACTGGCCCATACGGTAGAGCATACAGCTTTCCCGGTTGCCAATGTGGATACCAATAAACTGGAAGATGAATGGGCAGTACATCAGATCAAGACCACCGCGAATTTCGCCACCAATAACCCCGTCGTTTCCTGGCTGGTTGGCGGATTAAATTTTCAGATCGAACACCACCTTTTCCCCAAGATATCCCATGTACATTACCCTGCCATCAGTAAGATCATCCGGCAGGCCTGCCAGGAGTATGGCCTGGTTTATATCGAGTATCCCCGGGTGCGGTACGCTGTTGCTTCGCATGTGGCCTTTTTAAGGCAGATGGGAAGAAACTAGGGCCTTAATAACCTTTCAGGGGATTTATCTTGCTGATATCGTCTTTGGTATTTATAAAACCGTCTTCCAGGCGGGTACCTCTCATTTCAATTTCCCCCACCTTCCAGCTCATACAGGGCAGATCGGCATTTAAACAATGATGCGTCGAGTCGGATAAATACAATTTTACCCCGGAATGCATCGTCCTGTACGGGAAGTCAGTCTTATTGTTAAAAACACGGGTCTGGGCATTCTTCAGGGGGAAGAGCCAACAGTCTTTCAACGTAAAAGGATAATTTGTTTTCTCGTTAGAACCCCTGTAGAGGAAGAAGCAGGTTAGCACTACCATCGAAAGGGGTAAAGGGTCCCAGGGTATTTTCCAGCTTTCGGCCTTTTTCCCCTGCGCCAGCAGTAATAAGGGGAAAATAAGGGACAGGGAAATAAATACGATCCCGAAGCGGAAGTCCGGGGAGCTCTTTATCCAGATCCCGATACAGGCATAGAGGATCAGCAGAAAAATAAAGACGGGAGCTTTGGGTCTCGTTTTCCGGAAGTACACGATGGCCCAGGCAACAGGAGAGAGCAGGGCTGCAACCAGGATCAGAACATTACCGGTCTGGCGATTTTTAAAAGAGTATTCCAGCCAGGGGAGGAACCATTCGCGGAACGAAGGCGAATCCAGGTTGCCATGGGTATAATCCTGTATCCTTCTGAAGGATACCCCTTTCGGCCAATAATTAATTAAAAAATAATCTACCATTAATATATCCCGGGGCACTTTCCAGCCGGGATGAAAGAGATCCAGCGCAAAAAGAGGATAGACAAGGTAGCCGCTGAGGATAATATTCCTGCCAAACCAGGGAAGATAGATCACCAAGGCGATGGGCAGCCATTTGAGCAATAGAGGGACCTTTTTTTCTGTTGCAGGGAGGAGAAAGTAAAGATAAAGCGAGACCAGCAATACGGGGAAAGCCGATAACTTGGCGACCGGGGCGTATAAAAGGACCAGGGAAGGAAGCAGGATACCGGAAAGATGGATCTCTTCCTGCACCAGCAGCTCGAATAGGCTGATCAGGGCATAATACAGGCAAATGAGGACCAGGGGATCGGAGGAAGGGGAAGAAATATTTACCAGCATGGGCCGGCAGAGCATGATGAACAACCCGAAATAGACCAGCCCGGTCAGAGAATGCCGGTGGCGGAGGATCCTGGACAGGACCCAAAAAAGGAATAACCCGATGAGGACCCCGTTGAGGGGAAAAATGGCTTGCCCGGTGAGACCGGTGAAGGAATAAGCGGACTGAATGATAAAGGCTGCGGGGTTGAAACCATAACGTCCATGTACGTTGGCCAGGCCGGGGACTACCTTGAATTTTTCATACCATTGAATAGACTGGTAGTGATAGTCGACGGAGTCGGCGTTTATCCCGGGCAGGATGGAGAAGGTACCTAACAGGACCAGGAGACCTCCGGCCAGTAGCCTGTTGGAAGGGCTGGTTAGGGCCTTGCAATGGTCCTTTATCGAAAGGAACAACTGCCGGTAAGCTGGTTTAAGCGGTCTGTATGTCAACAGGCATAAGGCCAGCAGCGGTAGTAAGGAAAGGTAGTTGACGGGCCACCAGAAGGAAATAATATTAAAATAGATCGTCGAGCCGATAAGGCCGGTTAAAAAAATGCCCAGAAGGTCCGATTGCAGGCGAAGGCGGAAGAGCCGTTGCAATCCGTTGACAACGAGAATGCCCAGGCTGGACGTCAGGAGTATCAGTAACAGGGAGTCGATAAACAATAAAAGCATAGGGTGACAAGTTATCGAATTCTCGTAAATTTGCACCGCCAAACCGGGAGGGGTGTTGGTCCGGTGGCGAAAAGATAGATAAAATTATGAGCAAAGTAAAAATAGGCCTGGTGCAAATGAGCTGCACGGCAGATAAAGCGGCTAACCTCCGGAAAGCGACCGACAAGGTGCGGGAAGCGGCGGCAAAAGGGGCGGAGATCGTCTGTTTGCAGGAGCTGTTCACCTCCCTCTATTTCTGTGATGTGGAGGATTATGAATACTTCAAACTGGCGGAAGCCATTCCGGGGCCTTCCACGGAAGTGCTGGGGAAACTGGCTGCCGAGCTGAAAGTAGTCATCATCGCCTCCCTGTTCGAGAAAAGGGCGCAGGGTATCTATCATAATACGACGGCGGTACTGGATGCCGACGGGACTTACCTGGGAAAATACCGGAAGATGCATATCCCGGATGATCCGGCTTATTATGAGAAGTTTTACTTTACACCGGGCGACCTGGGATACAAAGTCTTCCGGACTAAATATGCTACTATCGGGGTGCTGATCTGTTGGGATCAATGGTATCCTGAGGCGGCCAGGATCACGGCCCTGATGGGGGCAGAAGTCCTTTTTTATCCCACCGCGATCGGCTGGGCCACTACCCAGGATGAGGCAACGAATACCGAGCAATATAATGCCTGGCAGACCATTCAGCGGAGCCATGCGGTCGCCAATGGGGTACATGTGGTGAGCGTAAACCGGGTAGGGTTCGAACAGAATGGCGCCATGAAATTCTGGGGAGGATCTTTTGTCGCTAATCCATTCGGCACCTTATTGTACAAGGCCTCGCATGATCAGGAAGAGACGGCCCTGGTGGAGATCGATACGGAGGCGACCGATCGCTATCGTACCCACTGGCCTTTTATGAGAGACAGAAGGATTGACTCTTATCAACCCATCACCAAAAGATATATTGACGAGGACTAATAGCCGCCGGAGGCGGCTAGTCCCTAACCGAGCGAAGCGAAGGTTACGAACGAGTCAAAGCGAGGAACGATGCTTTGCCGAAGTTCTGACAATCATAAAAAATTCAGACGCAGGAAAGTCCACTTTCACGCGTCCGCTCTTCCCGGAATGAAAAATCAAAGACTTTATGACTCCCAAACAGCTCGGTTATTATTTTCCCGCGGAATTTGACAAACACGTGGCCACCTGGCTTAGCTGGCCGCATAAGGAAGCCAGCTGGCCGGGGAAGATACAGACCATCTATCCCTATTACAGCCAGTTTGTAAAAGAGCTGGCCCGGGGAGAGAACGTTTGTATCAATGTAAGGGATGAAGCCATGAAGCTGGCTGCGATGGGGCACTTAATACAGGCCGGCGTGAATATGGACCGGGTGCAGTTCTTTTTTCATCCTACCAACGATGCCTGGTGCCGGGACCATGGTCCCGCTTTTTTGGTGAATCCTGCCGCTGCCGATCCAAAGGTTATCGTTGACTGGGGATATAATGCCTGGGGTAATAAGTATCCTCCTTTCGACCTGGATGATGTGATCCCCACGCGGATAGGAAAGGCGCTGAATATCCCGGTATATCATCCGGGAATTGTTATGGAAGGAGGTTCGGTGGATTTCAACGGGAAAGGCACCTTGCTGACATCTGAATGCTGTCTGCTCAATGTCAACCGGAATCCGCAATTAGACCGTGGGCAGATAGAATCTTACCTGGCCGGTTATTATGGAATAGAGCAAGTCTTATGGGTAAAGGAAGGCATCGTGGGGGATGATACGGATGGCCATATCGACGATACGGTACGTTTTGTCAATGAAGATACGGTCATCACGGTGATAGAAGAGGACCCGCAGGATGAGAATTATGACTTACTCCGGGAGAACAGGGCGGAGCTTGGCAGGATGCGCTTGCCGGGTGGCAAACAGCTCAATATCGTGGAGTTGCCTATGCCGGAGGCTGTCATTTATGAAGACCAGCGTCTGCCGGCCTCTTACGCTAATTTTTATATAGCCAATGAATCGGTGATCGTGCCGACCTTCCGCTGTGACCGGGATGAAAGGGCATTACAGATCATCAGTGACTGTTTCCCCGGCAGGCGGATCGTCGGGATCGACTCTACAGAGATCATTTGGGGGCTGGGAAGTTTTCATTGTCTTAGTCAGCAGGAACCGCAGGTTCCTTCCGCACGATAAAAAATAACTCCGTCCCCGCCCGGGGACGGATCGAATTATAACAGGGGGCCAGGCTGCGGATGGAAAATCTTTTTTCGAATAGTCGCCTGTACTCCGCTGCATTTCCTCCAAATGGCGGGCCACCGGTGAATTCCCGGTCGAATAGAAGACCCACCAATTTACCACCGGGCTTTAGCAGTTCAATCATTTTTGCTACGTAATCTTGTCGCAGAGAAGGATCCAGCGCGCAGAAGAAAGTTTGCTCGATGATGAGGTCGTACTGACCTGTGTGTGCAAAGAAGTCGCCCGCAAGGAGGTGAAGCGGGGGATGCATTGCGGACCGTGGGGTGGATGGGATGGTCTGGTCATCAGCCGGTGTGGAGGGCGGTCGTATATATTCCCGGAATTTCTCCCGCAGCCGGGCAACCAATTGCTCTGCGATGTCTATCAGGGTGATGGAAGAAAATCCCTGCTGCAATAACCAGGCTGCTTCGTAGCTGTTGCCACAGCCGGGGATCAGGATCGAAATGCTGCTATCTTTCAACTGTTCGAAGTAAGCCTGCAGGGGAGGGGAGACCTGTCCCATGTCCCAGGCAGTGTCGTTCTGCCGGTAACGGTCATCCCAGTAGGATGCGGAAAAGAAGTTGGAAGGCATTTTTGTCATTAATCTAATTTCGGCCATCATGTAGACTCGAGACGCAGGAAGTTCACCTTCGTGCGTCTCGCTGGGTCGGGCGCCAGCGCCCGAGAAGAGCGCGCCCCCAAAAGATGGACTTTTGGGGGCGCGAGTCTTATGAATGTCCCTTCGGGACTAAGCGTCTAGGAGGCGCTTAGAGCAACTATAGGCACATGGCTATGATACGCCAGTTTCGTCGTATTCGTAGTCTTAAAAACATTCGAAAGGAAGGAATGCTTCCTCGGGAACGTAAGGATCAGGTCAATCTTGTTATCGGCGACGAACTGATTGATTGCCTCCATGAAGTCGAACAACCGGATAAAATAGAATTCCGGGTTGTATTCTTTCAGCTTTTCTTCCAGTTTGCCTCTTTCCACCTTGTATTCATCCGTCACCTGCACATAATGTTCGTGGTCTACGTTGACGATATGCAGCCTGGGATTGAACAGGTTCAACAGGGATTTCACCGGTCCGATAGGTATGGTAGTATCGACATCCTGGAAGTCGGTGAGCAGCATTACATTTTTTGCTGACTGGGAGTGGGCATCCGGAGGAACAATGATGACGGGCGCAATCCCCCTTTTGACGATGTTGAGGGTATTACTGCCCATAAAGATCTGCCCCAGCAGGGTGGAGCCCGTAATACCCATGATGATCAATTGTATATTATTATTTTTAACATATTTTTCCAGGGTGTCCAGGAAACGGTGGTTTTCCTCTGCCACGCAGGAGATCCGGGCGCTGGTAATAGCCGATAATTCCGTTTTCACGCTTTCCAGGGCTAATTCCACGATGTCATGCCTGCCTTTGTCCTCTTCGGCATCCGTGCCCAGGGGACTGCTGTCCGAGCCATATTCCAGGCTGTCAAAAACATTGTAGAGGATCAGGTGGGCGTCCGGCACCAGGGTAGAAATATGGGCAGCATACCTGGCGGCATTCTTGGATGTCTCAGAAAAATCGATGGGAACAATGAAATTATTCATATATGTAGTATTGTATTCGCTTCAAGGGTAAAATAAGTGTTAAGATAACGGGAAAATAGGTTTTTTGCTCGAAAAAATAGTTGATTTTTTTTTAAGATGCGCAAGCATCTGTCCGAAGGACCGACATTAGCCGTATCCCGGGAATGCATTATTTTTCAAAAAATGCATTCCCGGGGATATTATTCACCAGTTTTCAACAGGGACAGGGAACATTACGCATTTTAATGTAGGTTTGCCGTCCACCGTTGGTATATTTTAGGTGGATCCTGATCTATAAATAAACATATTGAACTGTGCGATTAAAGAGCTTAGAAATCAAGGGTTTTAAAAGTTTTGCCGATAAGACCCATATCAGCTTTGACGAGGGCATTACGGGCATTATCGGCCCCAATGGCTGCGGGAAGAGCAATATTATTGACAGTATCCGCTGGGTGATCGGGGAACAGAAGATCAGTCATCTTCGCTCGGAGAACCTGGAAAGTCTTGTATTCAACGGCAGCAAGACCCGGTCGGCCTCCGGGTTGGCGGAGGTAAGCCTGACTTTTGAGAATACCAAGAACCTTTTGCCTACGGAATTCAATACGGTCACTGTTACCCGGAAGTTCTACAAGAGCGGGGAGAGTGAATACCGCCTGAACGACGTCAGCTGCCGGCTGAAGGACATCCAGAACCTCTTTATGGATACCGGGGTGAGCACGGACAGCTATGCCATTATCGAGCTGGGCATGGTGGACGATATCATCAAGGACAAGGAGAATAGCCGCCGGCGTATGCTGGAGCAGGCTGCGGGGGTGACTATTTACAAAACGCGGAAGAAAGAAGCCCGCCAGAAGCTCGATGCCACGGAGCAGGACCTGGCCCGTATCGAGGATCTGTTGTTTGAGATCAACAATCAGCTGAAGAGCCTGGAGAACCAGGCCAAAAAAGCGGAAAAATATTACGAGATCAAGAAGGAATACCGGGAGCTGAGCATCGAGCTGGCAAAGGCGGCCCTGGAAGGGTTTAACCTCACTTACCGGGAGCTCAATGAGCAGGCAGATGCGGAGACGGATAAAAAAGTGAGGCTGGAAGCGGTAGTAGCACAAGAAGAAGCGGAGCTGGAGCAGGAGAAGGTGGGTTTTATCGAGAAAGAGCGGGCCCTTCAGTCCATGCAGCACACCTTCAATGAACTCGTACAGAGCCTGCGGACCCGGGAGAATGAGAAGAACCTCGCCTCACAACGGTTGAATTTCCTTAAGGAAAAGGAGAATAGCCTGCAGGAATTCCTGCTGAAAGGAGAAGGACAATTAAAAGGCCTGGAAGAAAGCATCGTATTTACCCGCCAGCAGGTAGGAGAAGAGGAAAATAAATTATCCGGTCTGCAGGAACAGCTGGAGTCCCTGAAGGTCTCTGTAGATGAGACCCGGCAGGTATTCGATGAAAAAAGGAATGCCGTCGATGCCTTGCGGAGGGAGAATGCCCAGATACAACGCGATCAGTTCGACGCGGAGAAAAAAGTAGCGGTGGCGGATACTTCTATTCAGAACCTGCAAAGGAGTATCCGGCAATTGGAAGAGGAGAGGATGGTGCGGGAGAGCCAGCTCAAACAGCTGGAAGAAGAGCGTCAGCTGAAAGAGCAGGACCTGGAATCCAAACAACGGGACCTGCGGCAATTACAGGAACATCACGAACGGACCAAAGAAAATATATTACAGGCACAAGGACAGCTGGAACAGCTGCGCCAGAAGCTGGCGGATGAGAGCCGCAAGCTGGACTCGAAGAAAAACGAGCACGACCTGCTAAAGAGCCTTATCGATTCCATGGAAGGTTATCCCGAAAGTATTAAGTTCCTCCATAAAAATCCTAACTGGAATCATTCAGCGCCTATTCTCTCCGACATCATTTACGTAAAGGAAGAATTCAGGGCTGCCGTGGAAAATGTACTGGAACCCTATCTGAACTATTATGTGGTGAACAACCTGCAGGAAGGATTGCAGGCGGTCCATTTGCTGGACAATAATAAAAAAGGGAAGGCCAACTTCTTTTTACTGGACAAATTCATGGGCGGGGCAGATCTGTCCGCACACGGAGGAGAAGGCATGATCCCCGCCATGGACGTGATAGAAGTGGACGGGCAGTACCGGCACCTGGCGGAACATCTTCTGGGGAATGTCTTCATCGCCCAGGATGAGGCAGCGCTGGAGAACAGTAATGGCGCCGTGGTATTGGAAAAGTCTGGTAAGTATGTAAAAGGAAAATATTCGATCACCGGCGGCAGCGTTGGGCTTTTCGAAGGTAAAAAGATCGGCCGGGCCAAGAACCTGGAGAAATTGCGCGAAGAGATCCGCATCCAGGAGTCGGTGGTCGGCGATCTGAAGGCCGCCATCCAGGACAAACACAATGAAGTGGTCGGGTTCAATGAGCAACTGAAGGAACAGGTGATCCGGCAAACCCAGGACGACATCAACCGGCTGACGAATTTTGTATTCTCGCTGCAGAATAAAGTAGAGAACCTCCATACTCAGCAGCATTCTTCTCTCAACCGGCTGGAAGAGCTGCAGCTGAGCCTGGAAGAAACGATAGCCGGTATAGAAGATACCCGGAGCGCCTGGATCGAGCTGGTAAAGGTCGTGGGAGAGTTGAAGGAAAAAGGGCAGCTGGCCGAAGAAGCATACCGGTCCGCTGAGATCGCCTATAACAGCTCTTCCGCAGGTTTTAACGAGTTTAATTTGCAGGTAACCCGCCAGCACAGCCGGATCAATGCCCTGAAACAGGAGCTGGAATTCAAAAGTAACCAGCTGAATGACCTCAGCACCCAGATCGAAGTGAATGCCTCCCAGTTAAAGCAGACCAATGAGAGCATAGCAGAGAGCGAAGAATTATTGGGAAATGCAGAGACGGCGCTGCTGGAATTGCTGCGTAAAAAGGAAGAGGAAGAGAAAAAGCTGAACGAAGCCGACCAGGCTTATTATAATATCCGCAATGCCCTTGGTGAAAGAGAAAGCGAACTGCGCCATAAGGTAAAAGAGAAAGAACAATTAGATCACCTGCTCAGCAGTATAAAGGACAGGCTGAACGAATTAAAGCTGCAATTGGCGGGCATGAAGGAACGGCTTAATGTAGAGTTCAGGATCAACCTGGACGATATCATCGATCAGCCCCGTACCGGGGACACTCCTGTGGAAGATCTGCAGGAAAAAGCAGATCGGATGAAGAAACGCATGGAGAACCTGGGAGAGGTCAACCCTACGGCCATAGAGGCTTTCCAGGAAATGAAGAAGCGGTATGAATTCATCCTGGAACAGAAGAATGACCTGGTCAGCGCCAAGGATAGCCTTCTGCAGACGATACAGGAGGTAGAGGCTACGGCTAACCAGCAGTTCCTGGATACCTTCAACAAGGTGCGGGAGAATTTTCAACGGGTATTCAAGGCATTGTTCACGGATGATGACACGGCCGACATGGTATTGGAAAACCCCGAAAATCTCGCTGATACCGGCATCGATATCGTGGCCAAGCCAAAAGGAAAGAGACCTTCTTCCATCACCCAGTTAAGCGGGGGGGAGAAGACCCTGACGGCAACAGCACTCCTGTTCGCCATCTACCTGATCAAACCTGCGCCCTTTTGTATCCTGGATGAGGTGGACGCACCGCTGGATGATGCCAACGTAGGAAAATTCACTAATATGATCCGTCAGTTCAGCGAGCACTCGCAGTTCATTATCGTCACCCATAATAAGACGACTATGAGCACGGTAGACGTTATCTATGGAGTGACGATGCAGGAGCCGGGGGTCAGCAAACTGGTACCGGTGGATTTCAGAGGATTGAATTAGGCTTTTATGCGTACCATTCTTTTACTTTTTGCCTCTAATGTTTTCATGACCATTGCCTGGTACTGGCACCTGAATCATAAGGAGCTGGCTTTATGGAAGGCCATTCTTATCAGCTGGGCGATTGCCTTTTTTGAATATTGTCTCACCGTGCCGGCCAATCGCTGGGGCTCCATCAACGGACTCAGCGCCTTTCAATTGAAGATCACCCAGGAGGTGATCACCCTCATCGTATTTTCCTTTTTCGCCGTATTATACCTGAAGGAACCTTTTCACTGGAAATACCTGCTGGCCTTTGGGTTCCTGCTGGCGGCCGTGTATATTGTCTTTAAGAAGTAAGATCACAATACCAGCTTCGCCACCCGGCCGCCTGAGCCTGCCAGGAAAACGGTTTTCCCTTTTTTGGCGAGCCGGCATACGTGAAAACCTGCTTTATCAATCTCCTTCCAGTTCTTCCCGTTGTCATAAGAGATATCAACGCCTGAGGTACCACAGCAGAGAACTTTATCGCCGCCAATGTATTCCACACACCCCCTGTAGCCATGAGGAGGGGTAGCAGGTCTTATCCAGGTGGCGCCGCCGTCCGTCGAATAGAAACAATTTTTTTCCCGGGCTGTATCTTTTGTAAAGTCGCCTCCTACCACGATGAGCTGGCGACCGCCTTTTAGTTTGTTATGGTCTTTTACCGCGATGGAATTCGCGCCGGTGGAAGTCGTCCCCTGTATCAGCGGCAGGTCGATGGCTTTGTCACGGATAAAGAGGCGTGAACGGGGGCCACCGCTGACGAAGCAGGCTTCGTCCCTATCGAGGTTCCGGATATTGGTGCCGCTGGTGGCAAAACAACCTTCTCCCGAATCGGCAGCGGGTAATTCCTTAAAGGGGATGTCGTGCCAGCTGTCGCCTCCGTCAAAGCTGCGGGCTATGAAGAAACGACCGTTCACAGGATCGCCTACGACGATGCCGCTGTTGATATTCCAGAATTCCATGGCGTCCAGGAACATGCCGGGGGTCTTGTTTTCATAGACCAGCTTCCAGGTCTGCCCACCGTCGGTAGTTTTCAATATTTCGGCGGGTTCTGCGATGGCCATGATAATGGCTGTTTTGGCGTCGAAAGCCTCGATGTCGCGAAAGTCCCTTTTTTCGTAACCGGGTACGGTGGACCAGGTCCAGGTCTGACCGCCGTCGAGCGTCCTGCCCACGGCGCCGCCGCTGCCGCTGACCCATACGATCTTATCGCTGACAGCGCTGAGGCCTCGCAGGGAAGTATGCGGGCCGGTGGTGAGGAGCTGGATCCCTGTCGGGGGGGCAAAGACGTCGGTGGGATGGTCACCGACGGGAGCAGTCGAGGGCCGGCTCTGGGGGAGAGCGGTAAACTGCCAGCTACAAATTACCAACAGGAGTAGAGCGGGATAGTGGAAGTATTTGCGCATAGTGGGGAAACTCATTTATATTGGAAAAATAGCACAATATTGGTATCCTTGTAAACATGCCTAAAGGTTTAATTATTTTGTTTTGTGCCTTTATACCGTACCGCCTCTGGGCGCAGACCCCTAAGGACATGCTGGTAGCCCCTGCCGCCTCCACGGTGAAGGACACTACCGGGCAGGACCTGATCGGGCTTTTTTTGAAGTATACCCATATTCACATAAAAAAGCAGGATTCTGTGGAAGGGAAACGGGTATATTATTCCCTGTTGCCGCTCAGTACCTCCGTTCCGGGGGGAGGAACGGCCATCGTTACGTCTACCACAGCAGGTTTTTACCTGGGCAACCGGCACAGTACTTACATGTCCAATATTACTTTTTCTCCCGGTTTCAACTTTCATGGGCAGTTTAATTTCCCCATCCGGGCCAATATATGGTCACCTAATAATGCCTGGAATTACCAGGTCGACACCCGGTATTCCATTTATCCCCAGTATACCTGGGGATTGGGCGCCGGACAGGACGAAGACCACAAGATGCTGGTCCGGTATAAGTATTACCGATTGTATATAAGCGCTCTGAAAAGGATCAGACCCTATCTGCTGGTGGGATTTGGGGTTGACCTGGATTATCATATCCATATCCGGCCGGTGGTGGATTCCCTGGACCTGCAGCAATTCACCGGGTACAAATTCGGAACCTCCAAAAATTCCAACTCATTCTCCGAAGGGCCTACACTGAATCTCCTATACGATACCCGTAACAACCAGATCAATCCCTTACCGGGTATGTACTTCAATATGGTCTACCGGGCCAACCTGAAATTCCTGGGCAGCAATACCGACTGGCATTCCCTGTACCTGGACGCACGAAAGTATATCCCCTTTAGCCGGAAAGGACAGAATGTACTGGCACTGTGGAGTTATTTCTGGACAACCATGGGGAGTAATCCCCCCTACCTCAGCCTGCCGGCGATCGACGGGGAGCCTTACCAGCGCAGTGGCCGGGGATTCTACTCCGGGCGTTATGTAGGGAAAAGCCTGTTTTATGCGGAATCCGAGTATCGTCGGGATATCACCGCCGATGGCTTATTCGGTTTTGTAGTTTTCGCCAACATGAATACCGTGACAGAGCCCGGCACCCATCAGTTTTCCTATATACATGCTGCCGCCGGTACCGGACTGCGGATAAAATTCAACAAAAAATCCGGATCGAATGTGGGGATCGACTTCGGAGCCAGCAAGGATTATTATTCTTTTTATATCAACCTGGGAGAAGCCTTCTGACGAGTCCATGGTCGCTGCGTAGTTTATTACCCATTTTGTGGAAAGGGTACATCTTCATCTCATTACTTCTTTACGTATATTCGGGACTTCTCCCAAATTTTTGCTAAAACGATAAGGATCGTAATAATCAATATAACATGAAGAATAAAACAATTGGATGGATCGGTACGGGCCTTATGGGGTCTCCGATGGCTGGCCACCTGGTGAAGGCGGGCTTTACTGTAAATGTTTATAATCGTACGAAGAGCAAGGCGGAGGAACTGATCGCCATGGGTTGCACCTGGTATGATACGCCGGCGGAAGTGGCGGCAAATTCGGAAGTGGTAGTGACCATCATTGGCGCCCCCAAAGATGTAGAGGAATGTTACTTTGGACCGGCAGGTATTTTTACTACCTTAAAGACAGGGACGATCCTCATCGATATGACCACCACGAAGCCGAGCCTGGCTATCAGGATATCGGAAGAGGCGGCTGCGCGGGGAGCGGAATTTGTCGATGCCCCGGTTTCCGGAGGACAGGTGGGGGCTATCAATGGGACCTTGTCTATCATGATCGGAGGTAAGAAAGACGTAGTGGATAAGGTAACCCCTCTTTTTGAGGCTTTCGGAAAGAATATGGTCTACCAGGGACAAGCCGGCGCGGGACAGCATGCAAAATTGTGTAACCAGATCACCATCGCGGGCACGCTGATCGGTGTTTGTGAGGCGATGATCTATGGATACAAGGCCGGTCTGGATCTCAATAAATTGCTCGAGTCCATCAGCAAAGGTGCGGCGGCCTGCTGGAGCCTGGATGTACTGGCGCCTAAGCTTGTCCGAAAGGATTATTCCCCCGGGTTTTCGGTGGATAATTTCGTGAAAGACCTTCGTATTACGTTGGAAGAGGCAGAGGCGATGAAGCTGTCTTTGCCGGGGCTGGCGCTGGTAAAACAGCTTTATTTGTCGGTGCAGGCGATGGGAGGCGGATCATTGGGTAACCAGTCCCTATACCTGGCGCTGGAGAAGCTGTCGAATCTTGATGAATCGGGGCAATCGTAAAAATAAAAATGGAACCATATCATATTCTTATCGCTCCCAATGCTTTTAAGAACAGCCTGGATGCGGAAGCGGTGGCGCTGGCGATCGGGGAGGGTCTGAAGAGGAGTGACCTTTCCTGCACCTGTGAGACCTTTCCTATCGGGGATGGAGGAGATGGAACAGGTGATCTGATCATTAAAAAATGCGGGGGCGTCCTGGTGAGCGGGGATGTTGATGATCCGCTGGGGAGGACCATCACCGCTTCGTTCGGGTTGATCGATGAGGGTGGAAGCAAGACGGCGGTGATTGAAATGGCGAATGCTGCGGGACTACGTTTACTGACCCCATCGGAATTAAATCCCTTGAGGACAAATTCATTTGGGACAGGGGAGCAGATACGTCTGGCTTTGGATAAGGGGGCTACCCGGATCATCATTGGGATGGGAGGTTCTGCTACGGTGGATGGGGGGACGGGTATGCTAAGGGCGTTGGGTATCCGGTTCCTGGATGAGAAGGGGACGGAGCTGGTCTCCCTTCCGGAAGACCTGCAGCGGCTGGCAACGATCGATGTTGCCGGGCTCGATGACCGGATCGGCGGCTGTGAAATAATTGTTCTGTGCGATGTCAATAATTTACTCCTGGGGGAGGAGGGGGCTGCGGCGGTGTTTGGTCCTCAAAAAGGGGCTACACCGGAGGCGGTAGCCAAGCTGGAGGCAGCGCTGCGGCAGCTGGCGGAAGTGACGCGGCGGCAGCTAGGTAAAGACCTGACTACTCTTAAACACGGGGGCACGGCAGGTGGTGCGGCTGCCGGCCTTTATGGTTTCCTGGATGCGAAGCTGGTGAATGGCATTGATTATTTCCTGGAGCTTACCGGATTCGATAAAGCATTGGAGCGGGCGGACCTGGTGATCACCGGGGAAGGCAGCATCGATGAACAGACGCTGCAGGGGAAGGGACCTTATGGAGTTGCTTACATGGCAAAGCAGAAAGGGTTGCCGGTGCTGGCGGTTGCCGGGAAAGTGCCCCTGGCCGATAGCGAGGGATTGCAGGAATATTTCGATGTGCTGCAGCCTATCGGCAACGAGCCTGCCGACCTTTCTGTTGCGTTGAGGCATACCATGGAGAACCTGGTAAGGACCTCCCGGGGGATCGGGAATTTATTGGCTCTGTCAAGGCGCCAATCACGATAATCGTTATCTTGTAGCAAGATAATGTACAGGAGAAATTTCATAAAGAATACGGCGCTGGTGAGCGGAGGCCTGGCCCTGGGAGGACCTTCGGCGATCGCAGGACCCATCCTGCCAGTGTACGGGGAATCCCCCTCGCCTGAGGGACCCTGGTTCAGCCGGTCTATGCGATGGGCGCAGCTTGCCTTCGTAGAAACAGACCCCGGCAAATTCGATCCTGACTTCTGGCTTAGCTATTTTTCACGGATCCATGCAGATGGTGCGTTACTCAGCGCCGGTGGAGTGGTGGCATTTTATCCCACCAATATTCCGCTGCATCATCGAAGTAATGTATTGGGGACTTCCAATCCCCTGGGGTATATGGTCGAGGGATGTCGGCGGATGAACATGTCCGTTATCCTGCGAACAGACCCCCATGCTGCCCGGCAGGAGGTATATGATGCTCACCCCGACTGGATCGCTGTTACGGCTGACGGCGCCAAACGCCGGCATTGGGCCAACCCGGACCTTTGGGTTACCTGCGCCCTGGGCCCTTATAATTTCGAGTTCATGACGGCCGTGAACCGGGAGATCATGGAACGGTTCAAACCGGATGCCCTGTTCTCCAACCGGTGGGCCGGTTCGGGGATGTGCTATTGTCAGCATTGTGTTGAAAATTTCAGAAAATATTGCGGGTTGGAATTACCCCGGACCAACGATCGTTTTGACCCGGGTTATCTCAAATACCTGGATTGGCGGATCGAAAGGCTGAAAGAACTATGGTTTCTATGGGATGGCGAGATCCGCCGGCAAAAGGCCACGTCCCGGTTTATTCCGAATGGCTTCCCGGATAAGTTGCTGACAGGGCAGCATTCCGACTTTTTTTTCGCGGATCAGCAAGCGAGGAGCGGTGTCATTCCCCCCTGGGCCAATGGCAAAGGCGCGAAGGAAACAAGGGCTACCCTGGGCATGAAGCCACAGGTAGGTATCTTCAGTGTAGGTGTGGAAGACGAGAACCGGTGGAAGGATTCCGTGCAGAGCGAGGCGGAGATAAGGATATGGGTGGCGGAAGGGGTCGCCAACGGGTTGTTACCCTGCTGTGTGAAATTCGGGGCGGTATTGTATGACCGGCGGTGGCTGGATGTCGTCAGCAATATGTACCAGGTCTACTACCGTGGCGAAAAATACCTGCGCAACCTTTCCTGTCTGGCTCGTGTTGGGCTGGTCTATTCGGAACAGACCGACCGGAATTATGGCGGTAAGCCCTGGCAGCAAAAGGGGCACGATCATTCCAACGGTATGTATCATGCGCTGGTGGAAGCCCGCCTTCCCTTTGAAATGGTGAATGACCGTCTCTTCGATGCTGAACACCTGGCGGCCTATAAATTATTGATCCTTCCTAATATCGCCGCATTGTCCGATCAGCAATGCGATCAGTTGCGGGTATTTGTCCGGCAGGGAGGGAGCCTGGTAGCTACTTTCGAAACATCCCTCTATAAAGAGGACGGCAGCCAGCGGACGGATTTCGGATTGTCGGACGTTTTCGGGGTGTCTTTTAATAAAAAGGTGGAAGGTCCGATGAAGAACAGCTACCTGAAGCTGAAGAGTGACCTGGATACCAAGGCTTATCATCCTGTCCTGAAAGGAATGGAGGACGCATACCGGATCATTAATACCCTCTACCAGGTGGATGTTACTCCTTCTGCCTCCTTCCCCAGTCCTGTCACGCTGATTCCCACTTACCCCGACCTGCCGATGGAGGATGTGTATCCCCGGATAGAAGACACGGAGACCCGTGAGCTCTATCTGAGAGAGGTGGGGCGTGGCCGGGTAGCCTATATACCCGGAGATCTTGACCGCAGTTTCTGGCAGATCATGAGCGTGGACCATGGTAGGCTGCTGGGCAATGTGATCAACTGGGCGTTGAATGAAGAGCCTCTTGTGAGGGTGGAAGGACCCGGTGTGATAGACACTACCGTGTGGCGACAAAAGGATTCCATGACGGTGCACCTGGTCAACCTTACCAATCCCATGATGATGAAGGGGCCTTTCCGGGAACTGATACCGGTCGAAGCTACCGTACATGTTAAGGTCCCTCCCGATAGGAAGGTGACGGGTGTGCATCTGCTCATGGCGGATCATAACCCTGCCTTCGAGGTGAATAAGGGGGTGATGACTATAAAAGTACCCCGGATATCCGATCATGAAATCATTGCCCTTGATGTAGTATAATCTGCCTAATATGAACTGGACACAGATCATTGACCCGTTGCATAATATTTTCCTATCGGCATTGGTGGCGGTTCTTCCGATCCTCTTCATTTTCTGGGCATTGATCATTCAAAAAATGAAAGGGTACCGGGCCAGCCTGTTAACGACGGCCCTGGCTTTACTGATTGCCGTCCTGGTATACAGGATGCCCCTAAAGCTGGCATTGCTGTCTGCGGCGAACGGAGCCCTGTATGGGTTATTCCCCATCTGCTGGATCATTCTGCCGGCTGTATTCCTTTTTAATATAACTGTCAGGAGCGGGCAATTCGAAGTCATCAAACATTTTATGGCATCCACTACCTCCGACCGGAGAATACAGGCTTTGCTGATTGCTTTTTCATTTGGCACTTTCCTGGAAGGAATGGCCGGATTTGGCGCACCGGTAGCTATCACGGCCGCCATGCTGGTGGGGTTGGGATTTAATCCGTTATATGCAGCCGGCCTTTGCCTCATCGCCAATACGGCCCCCGTCGCTTTTGGATCCATAGGGATCCCGATTACCGTTGCTTCCCAGGTGACGGGTTTGCCCGAGATGGCTATATCTCAAATGGTGGGAAGGACGTTGCCTTTTCTCTCGCTGCTGCTGCCTTTGTATTTAGTGGTCCTTATGTCAGGCTTTAGAAAGGCCATGGAAGTATTTCCCGCGATACTGGTATCCGGATTCTCCTTTGCATTCCTGCAGTGGTTTGCCTCGAACTATCTGAGCCCTGCGCTGCCGGATGTGTTGGCAGGGCTAGGTTCTATCCTGGCGCTGCTGATCTTTTTGAGGTTCTGGAAACCGAAGACCAACTGGCATTTCCCCGATGAGATCTCTCCGACGATGAATACCCCGCTGACGTATTCACCCGGGCAGATCGTCCGGGCATGTATGCCCTTTATTTTACTTACGATCATCATTATTGCCTGGGGACTGCAGCCTGTTAAAGATTGGTTGAACGCTGCCGGGCAAATACAGTTTGCTATACCAGGCCTGCATAATGTTATCATGGACACGAAAGGAAATTTAGTGCCCCATGTTTTTAAATTTAATTACCTGTCAGCGCAGGGGACGGCCATATTCCTGACCGTGCTGATCTCCATTCCCCTGGTGGGCATGTCTTTCAGGGAGGGCTTACAGGTATTGGGCGCTACGGTCCGGCAGCTCAGGTATCCTATCCTCATCGTTGCTGCCGTGTTGGCTTTCGCGTACATCGTAAATGATTCGGGTATTGCCTTCACGATCGCAGATGCCCTGGCAAGAACGGGTTTTCTATTTCCTTTTTTCTCTCCAATGCTGGGATGGCTGGGGGTATTTATAACGGGCTCCGATACCTCGGCTAATGCGTTGTTTGGCAAACTGCAGTATGCAACGGCTGTTTCCATCGGGGTGGATCCGGTAGTGACGGTTGCAGCCAATGTATCCGGCGGAGTCGTTGGCAAGATGATCTCTCCTCAGTCGATAGCGGTAGCCGCGGCAGCCGGAGGCCTGGTGGGGAAGGAATCGGAGCTGTTCCGCTTCACGGTGAAACACAGCTTTTTTATGCTGATCCTGATCTGTCTGCTTGTATTGGCCCAGGCTTATATTTTCAGATGGTGGGTGCCGGTCTATCCTATGGCCGCCAGGTAATGTCCGGCCGACGGGCAGATGGTTACTGACGGGCAGATGATTATCTATTTAGCCGATGCCAGCACTCCTTCTTTTGTCATATTTTTTACCGCTATTTTGCTATAAGCTTTTCCCATATCGCCTGCGGAAGAAGGGTTGGTCGATTGCGATTGCATGGAATAGAGCAATTTCTTCGTAGCGACGTCATACAGGTTGCTTTCCCAGAAGTATTTTGTGCTTACGGAGATATAGCCCGGATCATACATGCGGCCATACATATAGCTGTAATAGCCCCAGAAAGGGGAATAGGGATAGGCCATACCGGGTTGATAACTTCTCTCCCGGGCTTTGTCCAGCAGAGTGATCGTGAAGACCTCGGCGATGCCGCTGTTGCGTAATTGGCTTAAGGCGGCTTCCTCGTCTTTGTTGCCGAACATTTTAGGGCCGTATAAAGTATAGGCGGATATAGCGTTGTAACCTTTTGCTTTCAGGGCATCTACCAGGAAACCCTCCATCTGCATGCGAAGGCGTATATCTCTTTCCCGGATCAGGCCCAGGACGAGTATTTTATTTCCCGGGGCCAGTGCGGAGACGTTGGCTGGTGTCCAGGAAGAGGTGAGTTTGGTGTTGGAGCAGGCGGCCATAATAAGGCAGATCGATGCGATAAGGGTCCTGGTGATGATTTTAGTAGTTGGCATAGACGATCTGTTTAGGATGAAAGAAGACACCCCGTTGGACTAACGGGGCCTTATAAAGTTAATCGTATGGGTCGTTAACGAATTCCTAAAGAGAGCGAGGTCGATCTGCGTAAAGCAGATCGGCCTCGGGTCTAATGATGGCCCTTCGGGCAGGATGACCGTGTCATCCTATCGTGATATCTTTATCCAAGTACACATCCTGGATGGATTGAATCATCTCAACCCCTTCGGCAAAGGGGCGTTGGAAGGCCTTGCGGCCCAGGATCAGGCCCATTCCTCCGGCCCGCTTGTTCACGACGGCGGTGAAGACCGCGTCCGCCATATCGGAAGCGCCTTTACTTTCTCCGCCGCTGTTGATGAGGCCCACCCGGCCATTGTAGCAGTTCAGCACCTGGTAGCGGGTGAGGTCGATGGGGTGATTGTCAGGATGGGTAAGGTTTGAATAGACCAGGGGAGAGGTCTTTCCATGTTTGGTCGCCAGGTAGCCGCCGTTGTTGGTGGGCAGCTTTTGTTTGATGATATCGGCCTGGATGGTGACTCCGAGGTGGTTGGCCTGGCCGGTGAGGTCGGCGGAGGTATGGTAGTCCACGCCGTCCACCTTAAACCCATTATTGCGGGTATAACACCATAGGATGGTAGCCATGCCCAGTTCGTGGGCTTGTTCGAAAGCTTCTGAAATTTCCTTTAACTGGCGGGTACTCTCTGCGCTGCCCCAGTAGACAGTGGCGCCGACGGCCACGGCTCCCATATTCCAGGCGTCTTTTACCGTGCCGAACAGGGTCTGGTCGTACCGGTTGGGCAGGCTGAGGAATTCATTGTGATTGATCTTTACTACGAAAGGGATGCGGTGTGCGTATTTACGGCTCATGATGCCCAGCACGCCGAAAGTGGAAGCTACGGCATTGCAGCCTGCTTCCACGGCCAGTTTGATGATATTTTCGGGGTCGAAGTACATGGGGTTGGGGGCAAAGGAGGCGCCGGCGCTGTGTTCGATGCCCTGGTCTACGGGGAAAATGGAAAGATACCCCGTATTGGAAAGTCGTCCATGGCCAATGAGTGTCTGCAGACTTCTCAGCACCTGGTTGGACCGGTTGGAATGTACCCAGATCTCTTCTACGTGTTGCGGAGAGGGGAGTGCGCTGAGGGTGGATTTGTCGATGACAGGCTTGTGTTCAAGGAGGTAAGATGCTTTGTCGCCGAGGAGGTCGAGTAGTTTTTTCGAAGGCATAAACTTACTTTTAATTTTGTGATTACGTAAATATACGAAACAAAAAAGCCCCGCGTTTGCGGGGCTTCTTCATATTAATGATCTTATAATATCTATGCGTTCCTGTTGATGCAGTTCAGGTCCTCGAAGGCGACTTCCAGTCGTTTGCTGAAGCTCTCTTCTGCCTTACGGAGCCAGACGCGGGGGTCGTAGTGTTTCTTATTGGGTTTGGCCGGTCCTTCAGGGTTGCCGAGCTGACCCTGGAGATAAGCCTGGTTCTTTTTATAGAATTCCAGGATGCCATCCCAGAAAGCCAATTGCAGGTCGGTATCGATATTCATCTTGATGGCGCCGTAGCCAATAGCTTCCCGGATCTGGTGCTGGGGGCTGCCGCTGCCGCCATGGAATACAAAATAGACAGGTTTGGGACCGGTCTTTAAGGTTTTTTCAATGTGATCCTGGCTGTTCTTCAGGATGATGGGGCGCAATTCCACGTTGCCGGGGCTATATACGCCGTGTACGTTTCCGAAAGCAGCGGCTACGCTGAAGAGTCTTCCGACCTTGCTGAGCTCAGTATAGGAGTAAGCCACGTCTTCAGGCTGCGTGTATAATTTATGATTTTCGACGCCACTGTTGTCCACGCCGTCTTCTTCACCGCCCGTGACACCCAGTTCGATCTCGATGGCCATGCCCAGGGGCTGCATGCGTTTGAAGAATTCTACCGAGGTATGGATATTTTCTTCCAGGGGTTCTTCGGAAAGGTCCAGCATGTGAGAGCTGAAGAGGGGTTGTCCCTTTTCTTTAAAGAATTGTTCGCCTGCGTCGATCAGCCCGCTGACCCAAGGGAGCCATTTTTTAGCCGCATGGTCCGTATGCAATACTACGGGAACGCCATAGTATTTGGCCACATTGTGTATGTGAAGGGCTCCGGATACGCCACCGGAGATATTGCCCTGTAATTTGTCGTTGGGCATTCCTTTGCCGGCGATGAACTGGGCGCCTCCGTTGGAGAACTGGATGATAACAGGTGAATTGACCTTAGCGGCGGTTTCCAGTACGGCGTTGATGGTATTGGTCCCGATGGTGTTGACTGCCGGCAGGGCGAACTGATTGTCCTTCGCGTCTTTGTACAAGGCTTCTAATTCTTCTCCGAAAAGTACGCCTGGTTTGTATTTTTTCATGTTTTTGGTCAAATGAGCCGCGAATATACAATGAACCCCGCTCAATCTTCGAATTTGCTCAGATTTTTTTGGATAAGAGAGAGATTTTTCTGAAGGGTCTGTTTTAGCTGTCTCTTCACCAATTGGCCCATGGAGTGGCATTTGCTGAAGGCTGGGCTCTTAAAATGGTCGGCTAGTTCTGTCTTAAGCTGGAGTAGCTTTTCGGGGGTGGAAATCTTGTCTTTTGCCATGATATTCAATAATTCCATCAGGCGGAACCGGGAAGAGGCTACCCGGAAAGCCATCATGGTCCTTTCTTCCGTCTGGTATTGCGTGATGGAGTCCTGGTTCAGGTGCCGGAGACAAAGCTCTACAAAGCTGCTATTTTCCTTGAAGAATTGGGGGATGTAGAGGTTTTTCCTCCCTTCATAGCATTGCTGGTCGAAGTCGATGGCACGGATCCGGTATTGATAGTCTTCAATGTCGGGAGTGATGTCCACGACGAAATTATACGAGCGCATATCACCCAGGAGGCGGACAAAACAGCGTTCGTTAAACTTTACAAACTCTTTCGACAACCGGATCTTGTTTGTCTGGGGGTCGTCGGCGAAGTTCTTTATAAACAGGTCTCCCGGGATGCCGGGAATATGTTCTTCCACCAGGGTATTATGATGGGTGAAAAAAGTGATGCGGTTGGGGGACAGCAGGTGTTCAAGCTCCAGTCCATAGATCCGGGAAGCGTCTGCCTGTTTGATATAATAGTGATCGTAGTTGTCGTTGAATTTATTGACGATGCGGATGCGGAAAGGGGTGGAATTAGCAAAACTGCAAAAGTCGACCCTGGCTACGTCCAGGTGATTGACGAAGCTGAGATCGCCTTCTGTCTTCAGGATCGCATACATCCGCACCAGTCCTTCCCGGATAAAGTCCCAATGCCGCATATCATAGAGGGCGGTCTCCCAGAGGGAGTCCTGGCCATTTTTGTCTTTGAGGGGGACGGAAAAGGTGATATGATTCAGCAGGTCTTTGTAAGATACGGGCAATTTGCCTTCCCGGCCATGGTGTTTGAGGTAATTGCGCAGGGGGTCGGTGATGGGGAAAATAGGTTTTCTCCGGGAGGGTTGATTGGCTTCCCCGGAAAGGGAGGTATGGTCGCTGAACTCCATGGGCCGAGTGCTTTTTTTTCAAATATCGGCATTTCGGATTAGACCCACCCGTAGTTGCTGTAAATAGGCGGGGGCTTGCAGCAGGCGGCTGCCATACCAGCTAAAGATTTCACCATCCACCAGGCGGATGAGGGCGTGGGGAAGGGCTTCCCTGATCTCCGCGAAATGTTTGCCTGAAAAGGGGTAGGGCTCTGAAGATAAAAGGACGAGCTCACAGCCGGTGGCGGACAGGGCTTCCAGGTCAACGGAAGGGTATCGGGGCTGATGCGCGAAGACATTGGTAAAGCCCGCGCGATGTAACAGGTCGTGGATAAAGGTGTCGCCTCCGGCTACCATCCAGGGCTTGCGCCAGATAAAATAGGCGGTGCGGGGGCCGATCAGCGCGGAGAGGCCGGAGGAGGCTGGGTTCTCGGCGGAGGCTTTGGCGGGACGGGCAGGATCCGGGGAACCGGCGGGTATTCCCAGGTCGGCAAAGCCCTTCCCGATGGCTGTCGCGAGGGCTTCGGCGGGTTGGATCTTTCCCGTGAGCTCACCCACAGAGCGGATCATCCGGAGGGCATCGGATAAGGTAGCGACATCACTGATCCATACAGGCACCCGGGTGGCCAGGTCTTCCACCTGTGCCCGGTCGTTCTCTTCTTTGTTGGCGATGACAAGGTCCGGCTGCAGGGAGTCGATAATTTCCGGCCGGATGTCTTTGGTGCCCCCTATTCTTGTTTTGTGACGGAACCATTGGGAAGGATGGACGCAAAATTTGGTGATGCCGACCACTTCTTCTTCCAGTCCAAGCGTGTGAAGCAATTCGGTCTGTGAGGGAACCAGGGAGATGATTCGACGAGGGGGATGATCGAGGGCGATCGTTCTGCCTAATTGGTCCGTAAACAATGGCATGAAGGAAAGAGTTGAGCCTGCAAGATAAAGAGAAGGGGCTCATCTTCCATGAAGACCTCCTGCTAAATTCGAGCGCACTAATCAGAGCTTAGCAGGAGGGTACTGGAGTTAAAAGCAGACGGTTTATTACATGGATTGGATTCTGCTTTTTGGTTTTTCTTTTGGACGTTGGATTCTGGATAGTCTTTTATTGGATATTGTCTGGTTTTCTTAGGATAAGTTCGATTTTTTTTCAGGAACAGGGTTTGGGTTCTTACTTGTAATTGGATTTTGGATGTTTTGGTTTTTCAGTGGTCCTGGATCTTGGTTTTAAAAACGGTCTTGGATTTTGGTTTTTCAAACGGCTTTTGGATTTTTAACGGGATCTTGGATTTTCAACGGCCGGTTTTGGATCTTTGGTTTCTCAACAGGTTATTGGATCAGAGCCTTACGGTTGATGGTTTTTCGGTTTTTCAGGACAAGGCATCATTAGAGGTGCAAAGGAATCGGATCAGGGTTAAGGTTCATAGGATTTAAGAGAATAGAAGTTGACTGATATTGGATTTTAATCACCTTGGAATTTCTTAGGTATTGGGTTAGGTTTTTACTTTGGATATCAGACGTTAATTCGGTTTTTTCAGGATATCGGGTGATTGATGCTATCAATCAACTTCTATATCAAAAATAATTTGTTAAAGTTGGAACAGCAATAGAGATTTTGCTCTATTTTCTGATGACAGAAATTACTAACGAGCTCGTAATCATTGCATAATGGGATGGTAAAAACTCGGGTAGGTGAATGGGGATTTTACGATATGGGAGAGAGGAGAGAACTGATTAGGATTGGGATTCAGTCTGTTATGATTAGTGAGCGGCGCCTGCGGCGTTGTGGAGCGAGAGCCTGACAGATGGGCTGTCAGGCTCTCGAGTCTAATGATGGCGCTTCGCGCAGGAGGCCCGTGGCCTCCTTAGGCGGCCTAGAGGGCGTGGATGACATCATACTTGGTAACGATATGGTAGTTTCCACTATCGTCCTTTCCCAGGACGGCGCCATTTTCCCGGGTAATGAGGCTGCTCAGCCTTTCCACGGGGGTATCGAAAGAGACGACCGGGTAGGGTTTTTCCAGGACCTCTCCAATTTTTTTATTTTTGATATCCAGTCCGTTATTCATGATGCGGGCAAACAGGCCGCTCTCGCTGATGGCGCCCAAGACCTCTCCCTGCCGGATAATGGGAATATTTTCAACATTGTATTTCTGCATGAGCTCGAAGGCTTCGGACACCGTTTGATCCGGGGTGGCAGTGATCAGCCGTTTGGCGCCCCGGCCGGCAACGAGGTCTTTAAACGTCTTGACATCCAGGAACCCTCTTTCCATCATCCACTGGTCATTGTAGATCTTTCCTACATAGCGGCTTCCGTGGTCATGCAGGATCACGACCACCAGGTCGTCTTTTTTTAGCAGATCTTTTAGCTGGAGCATGCCCTGAACCGCTGTACCTGCGCTGTATCCGCAGAATAATCCCTCTTCCTTGGCAATGCGGCGGGCCATGATGGCGGCGTCTTTATCCGTTACCTGTTCAAAAACATCTACATATTTCATGTCATAGTTCTGGGGCACAAAGTCTTCTCCAATGCCTTCGCTGATATAGGGATGTACTTCATTCATATCCATCTCTCCCGTGCGGAAGTATTTGGTGAGCAGGGAGCCAAATGGATCCATGGCCCATACCTGGATGGCGGGATTCTTTTCTTTCAGGAACATGGCAGTGCCGGTGACGGTGCCCCCGGTCCCGGTGGCTACCACCAGGTGGGTGACTTTTCCGTCGGTCTGTTCCCAGATCTCCGGTCCCGTCGTTTCATAATGGGCCATCCGGTTGGCAAGATTGTCGTATTGGTTGGCGTGAAAGGAGTTGGGGATTTCCTTTGCCAGCCGGCGGGCGATGGAATAATACGAACGGGGGTCTTCCGGCTCCACATTGGTGGGGCAGACGATGACTTCAGCGCCCAGCGCCTTGAGGATATCGATCTTTTCCTTGGATTGTTTGTCAGTGGTGGTAAAAATACATTTATAACCTTTTACGACGGCTGCCAGGGCGAGTCCCATTCCCGTATTGCCGGACGTACATTCGATGATGGTGCCGCCGGGCAGTAGTTTCCCTTCCTGTTCGGCCACTTCCACCATTTTCAGCGCCATGCGATCCTTTATGGAGTTGCCGGGATTAAAATATTCCACTTTGGCGAGTACTGTACAAGGCAGGTCTTTGGTTAACTTGTTCAAACGTATGAGGGGCGTATGTCCGATAGTCTCCAGTATATTATTTTTGATATCCATAGTGCTGTTTATTCGCCGTAAAGGTAAGATTTTGAGCCCGTTCTCCGGCCCCTATTTTGGATGCCCGGAGGCGGGATCTTCATCATGTGATCTTGTTGAAAAATCAAAATTTTTTGTTGCAATGCAACCATTACATTTGCTCCCCATTGCGAAGAGAAATATTATACTATGGAACCTACCTATATTCAAAAGATTGCCGAGAAGACAAATCTTAGTTTAAAGCAGATCAACAACGTGCATGAATTACATACCGGGGGTGCCACTATCCCTTTTATGGCCCGTTACCGAAAGGAGGCCACCGGTAATATGGATGAAGTGCAGATCAACGATGTGGTCGAGCAGATCAAATACTTTACGGAGCTGGACAAAAGGAAAGAGACGGTGCTGAAGACTATTGAAGGGTTGGGGAAACTGACTCCGGAATTGAAACAACGTATCGACGACTGTTATGACGCCACCATCCTGGAAGACATCTATCTGCCCTATAAGCCCAAGCGGAAGACAAGGGCTACCACGGCTATAGAAAAAGGACTGGAGCCACTGGCAAAGTTCCTGTTTGAACAGGGAACTGGTGAACCGGGTGAGGAAGCTGCCAAATTTGTGAACGAGCAGGTGAAAGATACCAAAGAGGCCTTGCAGGGGGCCCGGGATATCATTGCGGAGTGGGTGGCGGAGAACGAGCAGGCCCGTAATAAAGTTCGTCAGTTATTTACGGAAGGAGCCGCCTTGAGCTCCAAGGTACTGACGAGTAAAAAGGATGAAGAGGAAGCACAGAAATACCGGGATTATTTTGAGTTCAGCGAACCGCTGGCCGCGTGTCCCTCGCACCGGATCCTCGCGATCCGCCGGGGCGAGAAAGAAGGTTACCTGATCATGGACCTCAATATAGACAAGCTAACGGCAACGGACGAGCTGGAGAGGATCTTTATAAAGGCCTCCACGCCCTCGGCTTCGGAAGTAAAGAAAGCCATCGATGACTCTTTCGATCGGTTGCTGAAATCTTCCATTGAGAATGAATTTCGTTTGCTCAGTAAGAATAAGGCCGATGAGGAGGCGATACGGGTGTTTGCGGAAAATCTACGTCAGTTGTTACTGGCCTCTCCGCTGGGATCCAAAAGAATTTTGGCCCTCGACCCGGGTTTTCGTACAGGCTGTAAGGTGGTGTGCCTGGATGCCCAGGGAAATTTCCTGCATAACAGCACCATCTATCCTCATCCGCCGCAACATGAGTGGCAGAGCAGCGTAGCCGAGCTCAAACACCTGGTGCAACGATATGATATTGAAGCCATCGGGGTGGGCAATGGTACGGCCGGGCGGGAGACGGAGCAACTGGTGCGGGGCATCGACTTCGGCAAAAAGGTCAGCGTCTTCATGGTGAATGAGAGCGGAGCCAGTATTTATTCCGCCTCTGAAGTGGCCCGTGAGGAATTCCCCGACCAGGATGTTACGGTTCGGGGAGCCGTCAGCATTGGCCGCCGGTTGCTGGACCCCCTGAGTGAGCTGGTAAAGATCGATGCGAAGTCTATCGGTGTGGGACAATACCAGCATGATGTAAATCAGAACAAACTGAAAGATGAGCTGGACCGTATCGTGGAAAGTTGCGTGAACCATGTTGGGGTCGATCTGAATACGGCCAGCAAACATTTATTGACCTATGTCTCGGGGCTAAGCGCCACCCTGGCTAAGAATATTGTGGAATACCGGGCAAAGAATGGGGCTTTTACTACCCGCGAGGATCTGAAGAAGGTAAGCCTGATGGGGCCGAAGAGCTTTGAGCAGTGTGCGGGGTTTTTACGAATCCGGGAGGCTGCGAATCCCCTGGATAACAGTGCGGTGCATCCCGAAACCTATTACGTCGTGGAATCCATGGCGAAAGACCTGAATTGCTCGGTGGCGGATCTTATCACCAAAGCGGACCTGCGCAAACAGATCACTAAGAAGAAATATGTTTCCGAGACGGTGGGTGAATTTACCATCAACGATATCCTGAAAGAATTGGAGAAACCGGGCCGGGATCCCCGTGACACGATCGAGGAATTCCGGTTTGAAGAGACTATCAAGACCGTGGAGGACCTTAAACAGGGTATGACGGTGCCGGGCATTGTGACGAATATCACGAATTTCGGGGTGTTTGTTGACATTGGCGTCAAACAGGATGGACTGGTGCATATTTCCCAGCTGAGCAATACCTATGTATCGGATCCGAATGAAGTGGTGAAGCTGCAGCAAAAAGTGATGGTGACGGTGATGGAAGTGGATGTGGCCCGCAAACGAATCTCTTTGTCGATGAAGGGGCAGGGGGCTGCTGCGGGTAGTAAGGCGCCGGCTTCCCCTCAGAAGTCGCCGGGTGGTGGAGGAGCTAACCGGCCGGGCAGTGGTGGAGCAGGGAAGCCTGGGGCAGGCGCCAAAAAAGACGCGCCCATGGATCCTTTCCAGGCCAAGCTGATGGAGTTGAAGAAAAAGTTTAAAGATTAAATTAAAACAGGCCCCGCGGGGCCTGTTTTAATTTAATGATCAGAAGGCCTTACAATGCCAGGTAATGGTTGTCGGATTGGGACCTCTGAACACATAGCTGATCAGTTTGCCATCGGCATCAAAGCGATGATCGGTTACATTTCCCACGAAGAGAACGGCATTTACATAAGTGCGAACATTGGTCGGGCTGGTAACTTCCGGGAAAAATCCCAGGTACTGCATGATGTAAAAGCCGTCGGTAGAACCCATCAGGTCATCGCAGTAGAACTGTTGTCTGGCCTTTCTATGCAGATCATACTGATAAGAATTTTGACTGAATGACAATATATTCCCATCGTTGTCATAGTGTAAAGAGTCGGTGCTTTCCAAAGGATAGTATTCACTAAATCTGGTGGTTTTTATCGCGATGAGCCGGTTGTTCTTATAAACAAATTTGTTCAGTTCGCCATAGGAGTCGCCGTGGCTGTCATTGGTTGCGGCATTGATCTCGCAGGACAAGGGCCTTCCCTGGTTGTTGAGGAAGATCCTTACGGCCGTATCCAGGTTATCATCTTTGTCCAGGAGAAAGATCTTCTGTCCATCGGTTTTCACCAGCATGTGATGTTCGTGAAACAGGGGTACGGTAAGGGCATTCCAGTAATTAAAGTCAATGCCCGTGACCATTCTGCCGGAAGGGTCGTAGGTTTTTTTAAACAAAGAGGGCTTCACTCTTGAATAAGCGGAAGTGTCTGTAGGGTCGGAGGGTAGGATGTAGGAGGCCACGTCACAGTCCTGGGGGAATGGATTGTGAAAGTCATCATACTTTCTTGAACAGGAGAAAAACAAAAGGAGGAGGGCAACTGTGCCCAAGGCGGACAGGGAAAGATCATTTTTTTTCATACAAAAGGTGTTGAAAGGTGAAGAATGGGGTGGTCGTGGAGGTGGCTTGGCAGATAGTCGAAATTAACCAGAAACCGGCCGGAATACAACCGTGAAATCACCCATATTGTATGAAATAAAAGTTAATGGTGGCTATGTTCTTTCCTTTTCCGTTGCAGGTACATGTCTATCAGCACCAGGGCCAAAATAACATTTATCATCATGAAGATATTCATGTAGGTGCTGCTGAATATCTTTCCCCAATTGAATTTGTTGAGATTATTCTGGAGTGTCTGGCTATATTGGGACATTGGTGAAGGGGCACTGTCGCCGTTGCCGCCTTGTAACTGGCCGAGAAAATAGATCAGCATGCCCCCGATCATCAGCAGGAAGAAGACGCCGATGCTCCTGATGATATTGTTGTTAATATATGTTTTAGTGGCAGGGGCCACCTGGTACCTGGCAATCTCCTCCATTACATTTTTAGTAAATCGCATGGATGGGGCTTCCAGCTCTGCGCCAGCCATCAACTGGTGTGCCTGCAGGAGCTCTTTATATTTTCGCTGCCATTCAAGATTGGCAGCTATCAAGGCTGCCACGGCGGATACTTCGTCCGGACTGCCAAGTCCGTCGATATAATCCCACAAGCGTTGTTCCATCTGTTCCTCCATGTTCATAAAACCTCCTTGTTATTTTTTTTAATCGCCCTGTAATTCACTGACCTCCACGCTAAAGTATTTCTCCATCTTTTCTTTCAGCCGATGTCTGGCCCGGTGGAGTTTAACTTTTACCGTATTGGGTTCCAGCCCCATTATCCTGCCGATTTCTTCCAGCGACTGCTCACCCTGGTAAAACAGTGTAATGACCTGGGCGTCATCGGGGCTTAATAGCCTGATCGCTTCATTTACCATCGCATACCTGGATTTTTGCTCTATCGTGTTGGCCTTAAAGCCGGATTCATGGTTTTCCAGCTGGATCAGGGTCCTTTCATTATCTATAGAAGTGGTATCCAGTTTCTTTTTCCGCAGAAAAGTAATGCAGCTGGTACGTACAATGGTATACAGCCAGGTGCTGAATTTGGACTCTCCCCTGAAATCCGCCAGGGACCGAAAGGATTTAACGAATATGTCCTGAGAGATCTCTTCGGCATCTTCCCGGCTGTCGGTAAAACGTAATACCAGGGTAAATACATAATTCTGGTAGCGTTCGACCAATAGGGAGAAAAGTGCTGGTTCTCCCAGCAGTATTCTGCTAATGACCTCTTTATCAGTGAGTCCGGTATTCGTCACGGGAATAAGACGCCGACACGGGTTAACGGGTTACATAATACCGGGCCGGCCTTCTAAATTACTATAAAAAGCCAGGAATTCAGCGGGGGTGTAACCTTCCCGGGGAAGGGTGAGTCATAAGTGGTGAAAGGACGCTAAAAAAGTCGCTGAAAGTTAATAAAGCTTGTAACCGGAAGTCTTTTGTGGTAGTCTGATAAGTAAATAGCTAAAAAATAAAAAATCAATTTTATGCACGACGAAGCACTTTTAATCCCTATTGTCATGTTTGCAGGAGGGTTTGCCATGGTATTTGGCATTGTGTATCTGAGGACCAAACAGAATATGGCCATGATTGAAAAAGGGATGAATCCGAAGAACAAGGATGTCCGTCACCGTCCTACGCCCTACCTTAACCTGAAATGGGGTTTGTTACTGGTAGGCTCAGGGTTAGGCCTATTCCTGGCTTACCTGCTGGATAACTTTGTACTTTACAGAGTAGGACATAATATCAATAATTATGACAATGACGGGGCAAATGTGCCTATCTATTTCGCCCTGATCGCCATCGGTGGCGGCCTGGGGTTGATAACCTCTTACCGCATCGAGAAGAAAGAGTTGCTGGACAAGGAAGTTGTGGAATAGAACCACCCCCCTAACCCCGCCGGATAATAAGAGCCCCGGATCTGTCAAAGGTCCGGGGCTCTTATTATTTGATGACTTCCAGCGCTTTGTTGACGGCCGGGTCGTAGGCATTACTTACTTCATAATAACCCTGGGTCCGCCAGATCTGTCGGGCCAGCATCGCCTTGAGGCGATGTTGCAGTATTTCTTTGTCCCTGCCGGGGATGGAGGTGATATTGATGGTATCCCTGGCCGCATAGGCAGCCAGGCCATTCCAGAGCTTTTCGTCATCGTGAAAGCCGGCTACGAAGTCGGCGGGGCCTTTAAAAGACTGAAAAGTGGGCAGGTGCTGGGTATAGTAGGTGTAGACAAACCGGCCCAGGGTGCCATCCACATAAAGGGCGGTAATATTTTTTGCCAGCGTGCTGGTATCGAATCCGACAAAGATATCCGGGGTGATGCCCCCGCCGCCGAAAACGGTCCGTTTTGCCGGTCCCAGTGTTTTATAGGCCGGTCCCTGATGCCGGGCCGAAGTGTCTCCATGTAGTACTTCCCCGTCATGAAAACGGTTGTATACTTCCTCATAATAGTCGTCATGGCCTTTACCATAGGACTTTTGAATGCTGCGTCCGGTAGGAGTATAATACCGGGCTACGGTCAGGCGCAGGGCGGACCCGTCGCTCAGCTGATATTGCTCCTGCACCAGGCCTTTACCAAAGGTCCTTCTGCCAATGATGGTGGCCCGGTCCCAGTCCTGGAGGGCCCCAGCCAGCACTTCGCTGGCGGAGGCGGTATTTTCGTCTGTAAGAATAGCTAACTTTCCTTTTTCGAACAATCCGTCCCGCCGGCAACGGTATTCTACTTTGGGGGATTTCACTCCTACGGTATATACGATGAGCTTATCCCCGTCCAGGAAATCGTCTGCTATTTCTATCGCCTCCTGCAAAATGCCTCCCCCGTTGCCCCGAAGGTCCAGCACGAGCTTCTGAAGCCCCTGTTGCTGTAACTGCATAAGGGCCTTGGCAAATTCTGCGTGGGTGGTCTCGGAGAACTTATTGATCCGTATATAACCTGTGGTCTTGTCGATCATATAAGCTACGTCGACTGCGGGCAGAGGAATGGTGCCCCGGGCAATGATCACATTTTTAGTTTCTTTTCCACGTAAGAGGGTGATCGCAACCTTACTCGCCCCCGGTCCCCTTAATAATTTGCGGATCTTGTCGGTGGTGATGCCATTGCCGGCGACCAGGGAGTCTCCTACCTTCAGGAATTTGTCTCCCACCAGCAGCCCGCTCTTATCACTGGGGCCACCTGTAAGGACATTCATTACGTTCACGGTATCGTCAAATATCTGGAACTCGATGCCGATACCCTCAAAATTGCCCTGCAGGTCTTCATTCACTTCGGAGAGATCGACGGCTGGAATAAAGATGGAGTGGGGATCCAGGTGGGCCAGCATACCTTGTACGGCATCGTCGCTCAGGGAGTCCATGGACACCGGGTCTACATATTTCGTTTTCACCAGGTCCAGGACCTCCTGTACGGGGGTCTGTTTACGGGTTGCAAAAAAGCCGGTAGTACCAATGTTGCCCCGCAGCCGGAAGCCGATGAGCATACCCAGAACCATGACGATGGCGAATAGTAGCGGTAGCCAGACCTGTAATTTTTTCATTCAAACGAAAATTTATCAAGAAACGAAGGCTGCAATTTAAGCAATTAGGCACAAGCACCAAGCGCGGGTCTTACTTCGGTAAATTCTTCCGGCAGTTTTTAATATTTCGCCCGAAGCATGTAGCTTGCAGCCTGAAGCTCAAAAAGCGGCCGAAAGCTGAAAACCTGGCTGGAAGATCAAACGAACGAACATGAATATATTGATTGCAGACAGTGGTGCCACGAAATGTGAATGGTGCTGGTTACATGATGGCAGGAAGAAAAAATGGGTCACCCAGGGGCTCAGCCCTTATTTCCTGGATACAGCCGGGATCGGGGCTGTGTTAAACCGGGAAGTGCTGCCTGTCCTTAAGGGTATATCGGCAGACGCCGTTTATTTTTATGGTACAGGCTGCGCGAACCCTAATAACCGCAAGATCGTCCGGGCAGCCATCCGGCGAACTTTTCCCGGGGCTTCCATACATGTGACCCATGACCTGATGGGGGCGGCGCTGGCCTTGTCGGGAAATTCCCGGGGAATCGCCTGCATTTTGGGGACGGGAAGTAATTCCTGTTATTTTGACGGCAAGAAAATTGCCCGCAACAGTCCCGGACTTGGTTACGTGCTGGGGGATGAAGGCAGCGGGGCTTACCTGGGCAAAAAGGTGCTGCAATATTACCTCTATAATACCTTCGACGAAGAGCTGCGCTATAAATTTGACGCGAAATATGCTACCACGAGCGCAGAGATCCTGGAGAACACCTATAAACAGCCTCTGCCTAACCGGTACCTGGCATCTTTTACCCTTTTTCTGGTCGAAAACAGGGGCCATTATATGATCGAAAACATCATTGAGGATGGACTGAATGATTTTTTCTTCCAGCATTTGTGTAAGTACCGGGAAAGCTGGAAATTGCCCATCCATTTTGTAGGGGGCGTGGCCTATGGTTTCCGGGATGTTGTGAAGGAGCTTTGCGGAACCTATGAGTTCGAATTGGGGAATATCCTGCAGAAGCCCATGGATGGACTTATCAAGTATCACAGTTAATATTCATAAAATAAGTATAAAGTATGGGATTTGAGAAGGTTACCGAGGAGCCAAGCCGGTATCATGACCTGGAAAAGATGAGCATTCCCCAGATCCTGGCGGGTATAAACCAGGAGGATAGGGAGGTACCGCTCGCGGTAGAAACGGCGATCCCGCAGATCGGGCAGCTGGTGGCGGTCATCACGGATAAGATGCTGGCGGGGGGGAGGTTGTTCTATATAGGGGCCGGGACGAGCGGAAGGTTGGGGATATTGGATGCCAGTGAGATCCCACCTACCTACGGTATGCCTTTTGATCTCATCATCGGGATCATCGCGGGTGGTGAGGAAGCCATCCGCAAGCCGATCGAGAATGCGGAGGATGACCAGGAGCAGGGGTGGCTGGACCTGCAGCAATACCAGGTCAATGACAAAGATGTGGTGGTCGGCATTGCGGCCAGCGGCATGACGCCCTATGTGATTGGCGCCCTGGGGGAATGCCGGCAAAGGGGGATCGTGACCGGCTGTATCGTTTGTAATCCGGGCTCGCCGGTGGCGGCGCAGTCCGACTATCCTATCGAAGTAGTGGTGGGACCGGAGTTTGTAACGGGCAGCACCCGGATGAAGAGTGGAACGGCGCAGAAGCTGGTGCTCAATATGGTCTCCACTACGGTGATGATCCGGATCGGCCGGGTGGAAGATAACAGGATGGTGAATATGCAGCTTACGAATAGCAAGATCGTCGATCGCGGCACCAGGATGGTCATGGAAGGTACGGGGCTTACGGATTATGAACAGGCAAAGGAATTGTTGCTACGATCGGGGAGTGTAAAAAAAGCGGTGGATTCTGTCATAAATTAACCGAAGCATATGCACGAGATAGAACCTTTTTATAATTGGCGTCACATATATGTGAGCGAGGAGGACGAGCGATCGCCTTTCTATGGAAGGATCTACTCGGAATTTGAGTTCTCCCAGACTATCTATAACTATTATATCCATCCGCAATGGGATGAATTCGGATCCAGGACCTTGTATATGAAAGTGTTGCTGGCCGACTATGATGAACACTACGTGATCATCGAGTTATTCGGGGAATGGAATGATGCGATCGAGAATGATATCATGAGCATGAAGCGGGAGGTGGTAGACAAGTTCAATGATTTCGGCATTACCAAATACATCCTGATAGCCGAAAATGTGCTCAATTTTCACAGTGGTGACAAGGACTATTATGAAGAGTGGTTTGAAGAGGTGACGGATGCAGGGGGCTGGATCGCCTGTCTTAACATGCCGGCGCAAACGCAACATGATTTCCGGAAAGCCAAGCTTAACCGCTTCATTGAATTGGTGGAACTGGAGAACTGGCGTACTTATAAGCCTTTCCACTTATTCAAGTTGATCGACGAGCAGATCCTTCGACGGTTAGATTAAGTTCCGCTAATGTCTGGAACCGGCTCCGCCGGTTTAAGGAATTCTAACGTTTTTCAGAATTGTTTAAAATAAATTTTATTATTCCGGATTAGTCTTTATTTTTGACATAGATTATGAACACAACAAAGGCATACGGTTACTTTTATTTTAGCTTTTTTTACTACTTTATCGGTAGGCCGGGAATGCTTTTGTTAAGAAAATAAAGATAAAAACTAACAATAAGAGGTCCCGGTCAAAAACCGGGGCCTTTTTTTTGTCCGGGGTTATAGCAAAAAGTAATCAGGAAAGAAAATGGAGTCAACAAAAAATATGAAAGTATCGATACAGGGCTATGAGGGTAGTTTTCACCAGGTAGCGGCGCAGCAATTCTTTGGAAAAGAGGTGGAAGTGGTGCCCTGCGCTACTTTCCGGGAGGCGATACGGGTGGCCGCCAGTAAGAAAGAGAGTGACGGAGGGGTGATGGCTATTGAGAACTCCATCGCCGGCAGCATTCTTCCGAACTATAATTTGTTACAGAAGAGCAACCTGCGCATTGTTGGGGAGATCTATCTGCAGATCCGGCAGAACCTGCTGGTGAACCCGGGTGTAAAGCTGGAGGATATCCGCGAAGTGCATTCCCATTATATGGCTTTATTGCAATGTGTCGATTTTCTGGAGAAACATCCGAACTGGAAGCTGGTGGAAACGGAGGATACGGCTCTCAGCGCCAAACATCTTCAGCAGCATCGTAGCAAACATATAGCGGCCATTGCCAGCTCCCTGGCTGCCGATCTGTTCGAGCTGGACATGCTGGCTCCCAATATCCAGACGATGAAGAATAATTATACCCGCTTCCTCATCCTGCAGCGGGAAGACAGGGCGGAGGCGGTGATGAATTCCGATAAGGCTTCCGTGAATTTTCATACGGATCACAGCCGGGGAAGCCTGGCGCGGGTGCTGACAAAGATTGCAGAAGGGGGGATCAACCTGAGCAAACTGCAATCCTTCCCTATTCCCGGTAGTGACTGGGAGTATTCTTTTCATGCGGATATGGAGTTCGACACGCTGGACCAGTTCCACCAGGTGATTGAGACCATACGACCGATCACAGCGGAATTAAAAGTTTACGGTATTTATAAAAAAGGAAAAACGGTATAGTCCATGAAGACATCTAAACGGCTGGAAGGCATCGGAGAGTATTATTTTTCTCAGAAACTACGGGAGATCGAAGGGTTGAACAAACAGGGAAAGAATATCATCAACCTGGGTATCGGCAGTCCTGACCTGCCTCCACATCCGGATGTCATCCGGGTATTACAGGAGGAAAGCGCCAAACCCAACGTACATGCCTATCAATCCTATAAGGGGTCTCCGCTTCTTCGCAATGCTATCGCCAGCTGGTATCAGCAATGGTATGGGGTGGAACTGAACCCTGAGTTCGAGATCCTGCCGCTGATCGGCTCGAAAGAAGGTATCATGCATATTTGTATGACTTATCTTGATGAGGGCGATATTGCCCTCGTGCCCAATCCCGGGTATCCTACCTACCGCAGCGCCGTAAAGCTGGCAGGAGGCACCTGTGTGGATTATGATCTGAAGAAGGAAAATAACTGGTGCCCGGATTTTGAGGAACTGGAGAAACAGGTGGCTGCTGCGTCTACCGGTGGAGGGAGATCGAAAACCGGCGGGCAGGGGGCCGTGAAGCTGATGTGGGTAAACTATCCGCACATGCCTACGGGGAAATTGCCGGACCGGGCTTTATTTGAAAAGCTGGTGGCCTTTGGGAATAAACATGGGATCCTTATCTGTCATGATAATCCGTATAGCTTTATCCTCAATGATCATCCGATGAGCCTGCTCAGCCTGCCCGGCGCGAAGGATACCGTGATCGAGCTCAATTCCCTCAGTAAATCACAGAATATGGCTGGTTGGCGGGTAGGAACTTTATCGGGGGCCAAAGACCGGATCGATGAGGTGCTGCGGTTCAAGAGCAATATGGACAGCGGCATGTTCCTGCCGGTGCAGCTGGCTGCCGCCAAAGCCCTTTCCCTGGGCAAAGACTGGTATGACAGCGTCAATGCGGTATACCGGGAAAGAAGGGTAAAGGTCTTCGAACTACTGGAATTACTGGGGTGTGAAATTGACCGGGACCAGGTAGGGATGTTTGTCTGGGCGGGTGTTCCGACTGCGTATAAGGATGGCTTTGACCTGAGTGATCAGGTGTTGTATGGGGCCGGTGTGTTTATAACACCCGGGGGTATTTTCGGAAAGGCGGGAGAAGGGTATATCCGGGTAAGCCTCTGCAGTAGCGGGGAAAAATTGCAGGAGAGCATTTCCCGGGTAAAGGAGTTGTTAAAAAATCATAAATCGTAAGAAATGTTTGATTCAGTTACCATTGTCGGAGTGGGCTTGATCGGCGGTAGCTTTAGCCTGGCCTTGAAGGACAAAGGGCTTGTAAAGAATGTGATCGGGGTAGGCCATAAGGCGTCCAGCTTACAAAAAGCGCTGGAGCTGGGCCTTATTGATGAAACTCTTCCGTTGGAAGAGGCGGTGCGAAAGAGCGACTTGATCTATGTCGCTATCCCCGTGGATGCTACGGTGCCGGTGATGCGCCAGGTCATGGATTGTATCACGGAGCGGCAGATCGTCGTGGATGCCGGTTCTACTAAGCATGCGTTATGCGCCAGCCTGGCGGAGCACCCTTTGCGCCGGAGGTTCGTGGCCAGTCACCCCATGTGGGGGACCGAGTTCAGCGGGCCGGAAGCGGCTGTGAGGAATGCGTTTGCCGGCCGCGCCTGTGTCATTTGTGAACGGGAAAAGAGCGATATCGATGCCGTGGATACGATGGAAAAGATCTATAAATTATTGGGGATGCACATGGTCTATATGGATGCGGACAGCCATGATATGCACGCGGCCTACATTAGCCATATCTCCCATATTACGTCGTTTGCTCTGGCCAATACGGTATTGGAAAAGGAAAAAGAGGAGAGCGCCATCTTCGAATTGGCGGGCGGCGGATTTGAAAGTACGGTAAGGCTGGCCAAGAGTAATCCGTCCATGTGGCTGCCCATTTTTAAGCAGAACAGGGAGCATGTGCTGGATGTCCTTAACGAGCATATTACCCAGTTGAGAAAGTTCAAAAGCTGCCTGGAAAAAGAGAATTATGCCTACTTACAGGAATTGATGGAAAATGCGAACAAGATAAGCAGGATATTGAAGTAGGAGTCAGGGAGTTATGAAACAGGGAGCTGGAAAACTAAAATCGGCCAAAGGGCTTAATAGTCGTACCTTTGCGCCAAATTTTTAAAGTATATGATGACATTTGAAGGGTTGGGTTTAGATGCCAGGCTGGTACAGGCTACGGATGCGCTGGGATTTACGACACCGACACCCATTCAGGAGCAGGCAATTCCTGTTTTATTGAGCGGCACTAAGGATTTGGTAGGATTGGCACAGACCGGCACCGGAAAGACGGCGGCTTTTGGCCTTCCGTTATTACAGTTGGTGGATGCCCAGCAGAAGCATCCGCAGGCATTGGTAGTATGCCCGACCCGGGAATTGTGCATGCAGATCGTAAGTGAAATAGAGCTTTTTAAGAAATTCATACCCGGGATGCATGTGATCGCGGTCTATGGAGGTACTTCCATCGGGCTGCAGATCAGGGACCTGAAGAGGGGAGTGCAGATCGTCGTAGCTACGCCCGGCCGGTTGATCGACCTGATCGAGCGTAAGGCGATCAACCTGGAACAGATCAAATATGTGGTGTTGGATGAGGCGGATGAGATGCTGAACATGGGTTTCCAGGACGATATTGAGTTCATTTTACAGAATACGCCCAAAAGGGAAGCTACCTGGCTGTTCAGCGCCACGATGCCTCCCGAGATCCGCCGGGTCAGCAAGAAGTACATGCAGACCCCTACGGAGATCACGGTGGGCAAGATGAACACGGCCAATAAGAACATCGACCATCAATATTTTGTAGCCAATGCGCACCATCGCTATGAGACCCTGAAACGGATCATCGATTTCAATCCCGGGATTTACGGGATCATTTTTACCCGTACCAAGGTCGATGCCCAGAGTATTGCGGAGAAGCTGACCCGTGAAGGCTATGATATCGACGCCCTGCATGGGGATCTTACCCAGCAGCAGCGGGATAAGGTGATGGGGGAGTTCAGGGAAAAAGCGTTACAGCTGCTGATTGCCACCGATGTGGCTGCCAGGGGCATTGATGTCAAGGAGATCACGCATGTTATCAATTACGAGCTGCCCGACGATATGGAAGTGTACACGCACCGGACTGGTCGTACGGGAAGGGCAGGGCATACAGGCATCGCTTTGTCCATCGTGCATAGCCGGGAAATAGGCAAGCTGCGGCAGATTGAAAGGATTGTACAGGCGCCTTTCCACAAAATGGAAATACCGAGCGGAAAAGACGTATGCCGCAAGCAGTTCTTTCATTTTATGGAGAAACTGTTACAGACAGATATCAGCCATGGAGACTATGAAAGCTATGTTCCAATGCTGGCTGAGAAGTTTGCAGATGTAAGTAAAGAAGACGTATTGAAACGGGTGGCGGCAATGGAATTCGACCGTTTCCTGAAATATTACGAAAATGCGGAAGACCTGAATGTGAGGGAAAGGATCCGGGAATACGGAAGGGACAGAGAAACCCGGGTCGGCGGTGATCGCCGTGAATTTGGCCGTAGGGGAGACGCACCCGCAGGAAGGGAAAGAACGACCGCAAGAGATTATACCAGCAATGGCGATTATGCGCGGCTTTTTGTCAACCTGGGGACGAAGGATGGGTTCTATAAGGCCAGCTTCCTGCAGTTCATCCTGGATATGAGCGACCTGCGCAAAGAGGTGCTGGGCCGGATCGACATGAAAGAGATGAACAGCTGGATCGAAGTGGACAAGAAATCGGCGCCGCAGATGATCCGCGCCATTGACGGGAAGAATTATAAGGGAAGGCGTATCCGGATGAACGATGCGAACAGCCGGTAGACGCGGGAGCTGGATAGCGACGGGCCGGACGGGGTTTTGAAAACATGTATATTATAACTTGAAACATATTTGTTATGGAAGCAACAGCAACTAAAAACGCGAAAGACATTACCCAGGCAGCCTGGAGTAAACGTCCCCTGATCATTTCCGGTCCCTGCAGCGCAGAGACGGAAGAGCAGGTATTGG
>DATJJD010000250.1:0-40549 GCA_035492545.1 Puia sp. | reverse complement strand
TTAAAGGGCATCCGGCTAAAAGTCAGCACCGGTACAGGTTTTATCCGGCAAGGGCTTGTCGTCGTCCAGTTCTCCGTTTCCATTATCCTCATCATCGGCACGGTGATCATTTATCAGCAGCTACGGCATGTCAGGGGCCGGGAGTTGGGATATAACAAAAATGACCTGGTGTATATCGAGCGGCAAGGCAAACTGGATGAGCATTTTGACAAGGTAAACCAGGACCTCAAGCAAACCGGTGTAGTGGAAGATGCAGCCCTGAGCGATTGCCCCATCTCACAGATCGGGACTAATGCCGATAACTATTTCTGGAAGGGGAAAGATGTATCCAAGAACCCGCTGATCAGCTGGGAAGATGTAAATTCTTCCTTTCTTTCCACGATGGACATCAAACTGGCTGCCGGCAGAGGCTTTTACCCGGATGCGTCGTTGGATAGCAACAGTGTCCTCATAAATGAATCGCTGGCCCGGCAAATGGGGAAAGAAGGAAGGATCGGCGGCATTATTGTGGAAGGGAAAAAGCCTTTTCAGATAGTCGGTATTATGAAGGATTTTTTATACAATACCTTATACGAAGCCAGTGCGCCGTTGCTTTTACACAACCATCCCACGGGCACCATGTACGTCAGCATCAGGATTAAACAGAACGCACATTTACAGGATGCGTTGGCGAAGGTGGAGGCGGTGTTGAAAGCCGATAACCCGGGTTATCCCGTTGATTTCAAATTTATCGACGAGGATTTCAATATCCTTTTCAAGGCCGAAACCCTGACGGGAAAACTGGCGGGTCTTTTTGCAACACTGGCCATCTTTATCTCCTGTCTGGGATTATTTGGATTGGCGGCCTATACAGCCGAACGGCGTATAAAAGAGATCGGGATCCGCAAAGTGTTGGGAGCTTCTGTCTCCGGGCTGGTAGGGCTGTTGTCCAGAGATTTTTTACGATTGGTGGGAACCTCCTGTCTGATTGCTTTTCCACTCGCCTGGTGGGCCTTGCATAACTGGCTGCAGGGTTATGCCTATCGTGTCGATATCCACTGGTGGGTGTTTGCGCTGGCAGGGACTTTGGCCATCCTCATCGCCATGATAACCGTATCTTTTCAGGCCATCAAAGCGGCGGCTGCTAACCCCATAAAAAATTTAAGAACGGAATAGGGTTGAAGGTTGGTAAATCGCTTAAATTAGCCCTATGATGACCAAAAAACTACCCTTGCTGTTACTGGCTTTTTTGACGATGGCCACCGGATATGCGCAGAAGATGATCGGTACCGAGACCGGGACACAGAAAGAGAAAAGGATGGAATGGTGGCAGGACGATCGTTTTGGCATGTTCATTCACTGGGGGCTTTATTCAGGCGCTGCCAGGCATGAATGGGTCAAACACAACGAGAAGATCACCAATGAGGGTTATCAGAAGTATTTCGACCAATTCAACCCGGACCTTTTCGATCCGGAGAAATGGGCCCGGGAGGCCAAGTCGGCAGGCATGAAATACGCTGTCCTTACTACGAAACACCATGAAGGTTTTTGTCTCTTTGACTCCAAATTCACCGACTATAAAGCTCCGAACACCCATGCCAAACGTGACCTGGTGCGCGAGTATGTGAATGCCTTCAGGGCACAGGGTCTGAAAGTGGGGTTTTATTATTCCCTGCTGGACTGGCACCACCCTGAATATACTATCGACGACATCCATCCTCAGTCACCGGCTGGAAAAAGCGACACGGCCTATGCCCGTCTGAATGCACACCGGGATATGGCCAAATACCGGCAGTATATGCGTGACCAGATAACGGAGCTGTTGACCCACTATGGTAAGATCGATATTTTATGGCTCGACTTTTCCTTCCCCCGCAAGGATGGGCACGGTAAAGGAAAGGACGATTGGGGATCGGTGGAATTGCTGAAGCTGATCCGAAAATTACAGCCGGGCATCATCGTAGACAACCGGTTAAACCTGGAGGAATATAAAGATGGGGCGGACTTTGTCACGCCGGAGCAGGTCAGCACAGCAGAACTGGCCAAGTACAGGGGCCAGACCTGGGAAACCTGTCAGACATTTTCCGGTTCGTGGGGGTATTACCGGGATGAGAATACCTGGAAGACCCACCGTCAGCTGCTGGACCTGTTGATCACCTCCGTCAGCAACGGGGGGAATCTTATTTTGAATGTGGGGCCTACGGCGCGGGGTGAATTCGATTACCGGGCCACCGCTGCCCTGGATAGCATCGCCCACTGGATGCATGGCAATAATACGGCCATCTATCATTGCACGTATGCGCCGGACACCTATGCTATCCCGGAGAATACCAAGCTAAGCTATAACAAGGCGACCAAGCGCCTTTATGTATTCCTGTACCGCTATCCCACCAACGGTGAGTTGACTTTGCCCGGGTATAAGGGGAAGATACGATATGCGCAATTCCTGCATGATCATTCGGAGCTGTTATACAAACCTTCGGAGAAGAATGTGGAAGACCTGACGGTTACGCTGCCGCTTAAGAAACCTGATTATGAGATACCGGTGGTGGAGTTGACGTTGGAATAGCGCCCGCGCCCCATTCTTGGAGATAAAAAAATAAAGCCTGAAATTTGTCCAAATTTCCTTCATGAAAAAGGCTGACCATCCGGAATTACCCGTTCTCTCCAAAGCAGTGCTGGAACGGGAAAGGAAGATGCTGCTCGACCTCGGCAACGACATCACCAACGTCCGGGGCCGGGATGACCTTCTCGTCCTTTTCTCAAAACGGATCAGAAGCCTCTTTTACTTCACACATACCATCGTCACCCTCATCGACTACAAAGACGAATCCTATACCCCCTTCCTCCTGGACAACCTGCACTCTCCCATCCGGGACCATGACCAATATCCACAGCTGATAAAAGCTCATTTTTCGCTCAACGACCCCTTCATACAGGCCGTCCTAGCCTCGGAAGACCCCTTATCTTTTCTGCTCGAAGACATCATGGACAAACCCCAGAGCCCGGTTTTCCTCCGTATCAACTACGAAAAAGGGGTGCGGGAGATCCTGATGACGAGACTGATAAAAGAGGGAAAACCGATGGGCTTTATCCATATATATACGGACCGGACCGGCAGCTTTACCACCGAATTCAGGAGTGTCATAAAAGGCATTGCCCCTCAGCTCTCGGGCGCCGTCTCCAATATCATCAAAAACGAGGAGGTCCTGAAAAAGGAAGAGGAGAAATCCTTCCTCCTTGATTTCAGCAGGGATATAGCCAAGGTCCGAACAAAGGACGAACTGGCGGTCGCTGTTCGGAGCTCCCTGGGCAAACTCAACGCCCTCAAAGGCTATGTCGTCCGAAAGATCAATGAGGACGGGGCAAGCCTAAGCGCCTATATCTACGACCCCGGCGACACCAGGCCGGATAAAAAAGACCTGGAGGCCATGGTCGGTTCCAGTTTCCTCATCAACGACGGACTCCAGAACCGGGTCCTCGATAGTAATATCCCTCTCTTATTCGACGTAGAAAGGGAGATCCAACGGGGCATCACTGCCCCCTACCTGCAATTTTGGAAACGGATCGGGTATAAGACGACCGTAGGTATCCGGCTCCGTAATGCGGAGACCAATCTCGGCATTCTATGGCTTGGCATCGACGAGATCAACATCCCGCTGTTGCAGGGCATTTGCAGCCAGATCTCCGTGGCCATGGCCAATATCATGGCCAATGAAAAGTTGATAAAAAAACAGGAAGAGCAGGCCTTCCTGCTCGACTTCAGCAGCGACATCACCCAGGTAAGGACCCGCGCTGAATTACAGGATGCCATCTTTAGGGTCATCGACAAAACCATGCACACGAAGCTGGCCGCTATCCGCGTCATCGACGAAGACGGCTTCCACCTCTCCCCTTTTATGTTTGACCGCACTTTGTTCAAGAATGCGGAAGCGAATTTTGACAAGATGTCGGTCCAGCGCATCACCATCGAGGAGCCCTATACTTCCCGTGTGCTGGCCAGTAAAGACGGGCTTGTCTTTAATGTGGACGAAGAGATAAGGGACGGAAACGCCTATGCGAAGCTCTGGAAGACCACCGGACTAAAGAACATGTACAGCCTGCCTTTACGGGCAGGTGACAGGAACATCGGCACCATCTGGATCCTGGCCAACCGGCTGAGCAAACTGATGATGAAAGGCATTTGTTCCCAGATATCCATCGCCATCGCCAATATCCAGGCCAACGAAAAGCTGCTCGCCTACAAAAAGCAGCTGGAAGATGAGAACAGCTATCTCAAAGAACAGATCAAAACCATCTATAATTTTTCCGAGATCATCGGCAATGGGGAAGCCATGCAGGAGGTATATCGCCTGATATCCGTCGTAGCGGACACCAATTCTACCGTGCTGGTGCTGGGCGAAACCGGCACCGGGAAGGAACTGATCGCCCGGGCCATCCACAATACCTCGCCACGTAAGGAAAAACTGATGGTAAAGGTCAACTGCGCTGCGCTGCCTGCCAACCTGATCGAAAGTGAGCTATTCGGCCATGAAAAAGGCGCCTTCACCGGAGCTATCGATCGCCGTATCGGAAAATTCGAACTCGCCGATCACAGCACCCTGTTCCTCGACGAGATCGGAGAAATGCCGCTCGAAGCCCAGGCAAAACTATTAAGGGTCATACAGGAGCGCGAACTGGAACGGGTTGGAGGCAAACAAATCATAAAAGTCGACGTGCGGCTGATCGCTGCCACCAACCGCAACCTGGAAGACGCGGTAAAGGCGGGCAAATTCCGGGAAGACCTTTACTATCGCCTGAACGTATTTCCCATCCAGCTTCCACCATTACGCCAGCGGCCGGAAGACATCGAGCCGCTGGCCGATTTCTTTGTTGCCAAGTACAACCGAAACGCTGGCAAAAAGATCAAAAAGATTGCCCCCAAAGCCCTACAACAATTACGCAGCTATACCTGGCCCGGCAACGTACGCGAAATGGAACACCTCATAGAACGCAGCGTCCTGCTGACCGCAGGCGATACCTTACAAGACGTCTATATCCCTAAAGGCGCCAGCACAGAAACCCACGGACCGGCACAACTGGCCAACCGGTCCCTCGAAGCCGTCGAACGCAGTTATATCATAGAGGTGTTACAACGTTGCGCCGGCAAGATCTCCGGCGCCGGCGGCGCCGCCGACATTTTACAGGTCCCGGGCAATACCCTGCATTCAAAAATGAAAAAGCTCGGCATCTCCAAGGCCGACTACTTCAACGTCAGATAGTCTCAGCGCCTCACGGCTTTTCCCTTTATTTAAGGATGGCGTTCGGTATTTCACTAAATACAGTGAAAATACGCATCTCCATTCACCTCCATAACGTTGATTTTCAATCATTTTATTTTTTGGCATCCGGTTGGACCTTCCCCAATGAAACTCAAATTAAAAATCAAGTTATGAAAATCGTAGTCATCGGAGGCACCGGCCTCATCGGAACCAAGGTAGTAGCCAAATTGCGCGTCGACGGGCATCAGGTCACTGCCGCTTCTCCCAACACCGGCATCAACACCATTACCGGCGAAGGACTGGCAGAAGCCCTCACCAACGCGGATATAGTAATCGATCTGGCCAACTCGCCTTCCTGGGAAGACCAAGCCGTCCTGGAATTCTTCCAGACTGCAGGGCACAATTTATTGTCGGCCGAGGTCAATGCCGGCGTAAAGCATCACCTGGCGCTTTCTATTGTAGGAGTCGATCTCATGCAGGACAGCGGTTATATGCGTGCCAAAAAAGTGCAGGAAGACCTGGTCCGGAAATCCGGCGTGCCTTACACCATCATCCGGAGCACCCAATTCCTCGAATTCATCGCTGGCATCGCCAATCAGGCCACCGAAGGAAATACCGTGCATATCTCGGATGTTCAATTCCAGCCCATCGCAGCCGAGGACGTCGCAACTTTCGTCGCCGAGGCAGCATTGGCGGCGCCCATCAACAGCATAATGGAAATAGCCGGCCCTGGCCGCTTTACCATGCCCGAGATGGTGATCCGTTACCTGCAGGCCACCAACGACCCGCGGAAGGTCGTTCCCAACAGCCATGGCCGCTATTATGGCGCCCAGATCAGCAATACTTCTCTCGTGCCAGCCGGTCAGGCCAGGCTGGGAGCCATCACTTTCGAAAAATGGCTCGCCGATCAAAAACAGCCGGCGTAAAATAGTAAGGTCTGCCAGCTGTTAACAACACGACAAGGCAGCAGCTGGCAGCCATTTTTTCAGTGGCAGCCGGAGCTCCCGAACATCTATTGTAAACAACAAAAATCAAAGCAACATGGAAAACACAGAATCCCTCGGCGACACCTTATTGGATCTCAAAAAAAGAGGTTATGGCGCCGATCTTAACTTCGAAACAAACACCTTCGCCCTTTATGGCGGCGATCTGGATATGCGGCTGAACCCGGAAGGATTTCATGTCGACGAGATCGACCACGCCTGCGATGAGGCCCATCCCAATGACGGCGCAGTCGTATATGCTATCACCTCTGCTACAGGCGTAAAAGGCGTTGTGGTGGACGCCCAAGGTACGTAGCGGCGTAACGAGGAGCAAACTGCGCAACCGTCCGCCTTCAGGACAGCGGCTGTAGCAGAAGCGGACGGCTAAGTGATATATACTGTCGTAATTAATTGATTTTTATTTCGTTATAAGCACGGCATGTTTGTTGTTCCTCGATTTATATGACCGTATTGGATACAGGACTTTACCTGGGTAATGTACAACGAGCCAGCTCTTCCGGGGGATTAAAAGTCAGCTATACAACTTATCGTAATGACAACTCCTTTGAGATCATGCACGCCCATGCCAATCCTCATTTTAGTTTTGTGCTGTCGGGCGGAAACCTGGAAAAAAGAAAGAATAAAGAATTGCAGCGGTTGCCGGGAATACTGACATTTTACTACAGTGGAGAACAACATCAAAACCGTTATGCTGTCCATGGTTCAGCTCATCTGAATATAGAATTGGAACCTGATTTTTTTGTGCTGCAAGAAATTAAGGAAGCCGAACTTGCAGCTATAGCCGATGAACCGGCTTCAAAATTCTTGTTTTTGAAGCTGTACAAAGAGTTGCTCATCCGGGATGATGTTTCGCAACTTAATTCACAAGCGATGCTGTTGAGCCTTGTGCAAAATTGTAAAGATCGTTCCAGTAAAAAACCAGGCTGGACCGAAAAGCTGGATCAATTTTTAAAAGCTAATTTGGACAAGACCCTTTCGCTTGGTTTACTATCTGCTGAAGTGGGTGTGCACCCGATAACCATTTCCAAACATTTTTCTAAATACTTCTCCTGTTCTTTGGGAGAGTATATCCGGAAGTTGCGCACGGAAAGAGCGCTTGATTTGATCAAGACTTCATCGCTTTCGCTTACCATGATCGGCACCATCTGCGGTTTTGCAGACCAAAGCCATTTTATCCGGACTTTTAAGCATTATACCGGCTTTCTACCGAAAGAGTTCCGAAAAAGCTGAACGAGGCAAACCTGGTTCTATTTTGAAAAGTAAAACCTCCCTAATTTGCGGTAGTCAATGATCTATAAGAAAATTAAGTCTGCCATTATGTTATATTTAATACCGGTCATCGTCTTACTGGAATTTACTATCGCTGTAAAGGTCAGGGCTCAAAGCCAGATGCCAGTTTCAACTGCGGGAAAGTTTGAATCGAAGGAACGAAATGCGGTGATCGATACACTGGTAAAAAAGGTAAATGATTATTATGTTTTTCCTGAGGTGGCCCAAAAGATGGCCGATGTTATTCGCCAGCGCCAAAAACACCATGATTATGATACCGTAACAAGCCGGGAGGTCTTTGCCAAGATGCTGACGGTAGATCTACAAGCCATTAGCAAAGATGGGCATTTAGGGGTGGATTATTCTGCTGCGCCGGTTACAGACGAGGACCCGGGCGCCCCACCCGAAGAAGTGGTCAATCAATTCAAGAAAACCTGGGCGCTATCCAATTTCAATTTTAAAAAGGTGGAACACCTGGATGGGAATGTCGGTCTCCTGCAACTGGATTCCTTTTTTCCGGCTGACTGGATCAAGGACCTCGCTGCCGGGTCGATGCAATTTTTAGCCAATTCAGATGCGATCATTATCGACCTGCGCAGGAACCACGGATTTGCTCCTGACGGCGTGCTGCTGATGGAAAGTTATTTTTTCAATGATGCCGTTCATCTAACCGACAATCACAACCGCGATGCCAGCACCGTGAACCAGGTGTGGACGATGCCAACAGTTCCCGGACCCAAACTGCCCAAGGTGGACCTGTATATCCTGGTAAGCAAGGATTGTTTTTCCGCTTCAGAAGATTTCACTTATAATTTACAGTCGCAGGGGCGCGCAAAAGTCATTGGTGAAGTTACGGGCGGCGGTGCACATGGCACAAAGCCCTATAAGATCGGCACCTATTTTACTGCCTCCATACCTTTTGCCTATGAGGTCAATACCGTTACCCATACCGACTGGGAGGGTAAAGGTGTGCAGCCTGATGTGAAAGTCCCGGCCGACCAGGCGCTGTTGACGGCTCAGATTATGGCTATCCGGACCCAGATCAAACGGTTTGCAGCAGACACTGAACGGGTGGCGAAACTGCAAAAGATCGCCGAACAAAAACAGAAGGAACTGGATGCATTAAAGCCTAAAATAAATTAATCGAAAAATGTTCTTGCCAGCAATCGAATTGCATTCTCAGTGTGCAGCAGGCAACCATTGTAAAACGGCATCTGAAAACTGTTGGGTCTGCACTGCTGCTCCATGATCGCCTGGGATGGATTTAAAGGTGCCGTTCTTAAAATACCTGGATAGATCCAGTGCCTTTGCATTATCATCATCTTTATCACCACAGGCAACCAGTACCTTTATTTTAACTTTCTTAAGTGCTTTTCCCGGTGTGCTGGGTTGCTCTTTTTGCATACAGGCAAGTAAGCTTTTATCGAGCCCGGCCCTGGTTACATTTGCTATAATTGGTTCCATTTCCGGAGCTACGTCAATACCGCTAAAGCCCTTATAAAACATAATACGCCGCGGCCAATCAGGATTGGTAAAATCGGTTCCCATGCCGCCCATTACCGCCTGCTCCAGGCGTTTGTCCAGCACCATTAACCTCGCCGTAATAATTGAACCGCGTGAATACCCCACGGCGGTATACTTCTTCAGCTTCAGTTCGCCAACAATGCCCATGATATCTTTGGCTTCGGCATCATTTGCATACAGATCGCAGTCGTGGGGTTTATCGCTCTGGCCATTACCCCGCAGATCTATAGTAATTACTTTATACCCTGCAGCCACCAGGTCAAAATACAGCTTTCCCCGTTTCCAGCTTTGGCTGTTTACAATAAATCCGTGTACCAATACTACCGGGTAGCCGGTACCTTTCACCTCATAGCATATTTTTATGCCATCAGCGGCGGTATAGTAGTGAGAGGAATCTTTTGCCTGGGCAAGGCAGATCTTATCGGTTAAGAGGCTAAACAATACTAGCATTAGCAAAGAACTCTTCATGAGCGATGATTTTTCAAAATTAATGGCATTACGGCCGCGTCTTCCATTGTCTATACCGCTCGGCCAGAAATGTAATTCCTGCTGTCTGATATTCCGGTGTATTCAAGGTAAAATGATCCCCAGGGTAATACCCAAAGACGAATCGCGTATCCAGCTTCTTCATCTCGTCATCCAGCATATGCACGGCATAATTCAACAGAAAATTATCCTGATTGCCCACCGATACCCGTATCTTGCCTTGCAACTCCTTTTGCAGCGCTGGCCAATTGTTGCGCAGATAAGCGCAGATATCATAAGATTTCCAGTGTTGAAAGCAGGACTTGTCGATGGCACCTGTCATGGGGTCGCATATCGGTATGGGCTGGCCATCCGCACCTTTTGCACTGAACACATAGTTAAAGGAATGCATTTGCTCCCCGCGGTAGAGTACAAATTCCTGCTGGTAACATTGTTTCATCGTTGCAACCGGAAATGACCCGGCAATCGTTGCAACGAGATTCAAATTCCCGTTATTTTTATAATAGATATTATTCTCTTCGTAGAGATTGACCCGCTGAAAATTACGAAAGTCGACCGGGTCGGGAGAACTTGACCAACAGCCAACAAAAACTTCGGGATAGTGTGTTTGCAACCAGAGTACGGTCCATCCGCCACTACTATGTCCTCTTAAGAGCCTGGCGCCGTTGCAGCGATAGGATTTTTCGAGTTGTGGAATGAATTCCTTCGTGAGAGCGTCTCCCCACGGACCATTGTTATCACTGTTGGCATAAACGGAATGCCCTCCGGCACAATTGCCATCCAGGTAGACCGTGATGCAGGAGATGGTGTCCAGGGGTCCGCTAAAGGTCGTCGTATCGCCCGTATACCGGTGATAATCCCCGCCATAGCCGGAGACCACGAACAACACCGGGAATTGTCGTTGCGGCTGGCTGTAATATTCCAGCGGCAACAATACGGCAGCATCTACCGTCATCTCTTTTCCCTGGGACTTCGACAAAAGCTGCGAAGCCACTTTCAGCTCCTTTACAAATTTCGTATCCGCAAATTTCGGCTGCGGCAGGACCTGGTCACAATTCAGCTTAAACTTGGCGTTTTCATTTTTAGTGAGGCTTACTTTTTGCGGCGAGGAATAAAGATTGCCCGGGCTCTCCGCGATGGCCCTACCTCCCAGGTTCCGGTCCCAAACAGCCTGTACATAGTACTCGCCCCTTTCAATGTCGGATATCCTCACAGGATAGGCTGCTGCCTTATCGTCAAAAACAACGGAAGTACCTGGCTTCACGTCCCGTACCTCTATCGAAAAGCAGGGAAAGGACTCGAGGTCAGCCATGGCATTCTTAGGATTTTTGTTCTCCTTGTTCAGGTAGAGGATCACCTTTCCACTAAATGGCTTATCCAGAGCAGCCGCCGGATAACTTACCAGGAATGTCTGTCCATAACCCGCCGAGCAAAGAGAAGCGACGAAAAGCAGTAGGAAATATTGTTTTAGCATATAGGGAAGATACAATATAACCGTAGAAACTTCAAAACCCCATCAAATCATAAGTTGTAATAAAGTACATCGGTCCCTTCCGTGAGATCCCCGCTAGCAGCGGGGTGCAGGGCCAGGGCATTGGCATAGAGGCCCAGCCGGCTATCGCCGGAGCCATTGATGTCGATGGCGGTCAGCCTTGCCGGAGCGCCACTGACCCGCACGGGGAAAAATTCGTCCAGCGGGGTCTTTTTCTTCCGCCCGCCCGGCAGGGGAAGGCTCATGGGTGGGGGAGCAATCAGGCCAAAACAGGTGTGCAGATAAGATTGGATCAGCAGGGTAAAGCCCACCATTCCCGAGAAGGGATTACCGGGCAGGGCAAAGACCATCGCTCCGTTGGCTGTCCGGCCGCACCAGATGGGTTTGCCAGGTTTTATCGCTATTTTATGAAAGAGGCGTTGTACGCCCAGTTCTTCCAGGATGCCGGGAACATAGTCGGCGTCTCCGGCAGAGACGCCTCCGCTGAGGATGATAAGGTCGGCGGGGGCTGTCGATGGGTCGGCTGATGCTGACGGGTCATATGATGCTGACGGGTCGTATGATGCTGCGATGCCGGAGATGGGTATTGTGCCGGTGAGGGCCTTTGTCAGGGAAGTACGCAGGGCGGCTTTGGAGTCCGGCAGGTGCTCGTATTGGGTTGGCGTGATGTCCCAGCCTTTCAAAAGAGACTGGATGATCCACCGGTTGCTGTTCCGGATCTGCACGGCATTAGGGGTGACATCTGCCGGGACTACTTCATCGCCCGTGGTAAACAAGGCCACGCGTGGCATTTTCTCTACCAGGCATTCGTATTTACCCAGGGAAGCCAGGATGCCGATCACGGCAGGTCCTATGATGGAAGCTGTGCCGATAGCCGCGTCACCGGTCTGCATGTCTTCCCCCTGCCGGGCTATGTTGGAATAGGGTTGACAGGAAGAGAGGGTGAGGGTGATGGAGGCTGGCGGTGCCCCTCCGGAGGGGGCCGAGCTCCTGGAAGCGGGCAGGCTTTCGGATGAAGTTGTAACGTTGATGGTCGACGGGCTGCCGGTCGCCGTCAGTTCATCGGTATCTTCCCTCCGGATAACTGTATCGGCATCCGGGGGGACAGGGGCGCCCGTCATGATCTTATAACATTCGCCTGATCCGATGGGCTTTGTCGCGGCGGCGCCGGCGTAGATGATCTCGACGATGCTGAATTGACGAATGCCTTGCTCCCAATCCCTATAGCGAATGGCATATCCATCCATGGTGGCCCGATGAAAAGGGGGATAGTCCCGGTCAGCCCGGATGGGCTCGGCCAGTACTCGTCCATAGGCCTGGTCGAGGATGACTCTTTCCCTTCCGAACGAGCGGGCCTGCTGTATTACTTTTTCCTGCGCCTGTTGGTACGTAAGCATATAAAAATGTATAAAGCCCCTTTTTAGTGATACGGGTTAATGTCCACCCCCCTTCATCATTTTGCGGGCATGAAAGATGGCTGGTAAAATGGCCTCCAGCGACTCCCTTGCTCCATCGCTGCTGCCGGGAAGGGTCACGATCAGCGTGTGGGCGATGGAGCCCGCTACGGCCCGGCTCATCATGGCCAACGGAGTGCGCATCTGTCCATAGACACGCATGGCTTCTACGATGCCGTCTGCATCCCTTTCCAGCATCTCCCGGACGGCGCTGACAGTATTATCCCGTGGACCGAGGCCGGTGCCGCCGGTGGTAAAAATGAATTGTATGTCTTCGGATACCCATCCCCGTATTTTCTCCTGGATAGCGGCCTTATCATCCGGAACAACAGCATAATGGGCTACCCGGGCATTGACCGCCTCCAGCATTTCTTTGATCAATTTTCCGCTTCTGTCCTCCCGCTGACCGGCTGCCGTCGAGTCCGAGCAGACCAGCACGGCACAAGAGGGAGGTGTTGCGAAGTATTTTTCGCGGTCACTCTTGCCGCCTTTCTTTTCCAGCAATCGGATGTGGCCGATCTCCAGGGCCTTGTCCACGGGCTTTAGCATGTCATAGATCTCCAGCGCCGCCACGGAGACGCCTGTGAGGATTTCCATTTCGATACCAGTGCGGCCGATGGAACGAGCCTGGCCCCGTATGACAATTCCTGATCTTTCGAAGATTGTTGCATTGAACAGATCGCTATGCAATTCCTTTTGCAGGAATTCAAACTGCATGTCCATGCCGTCGATGGCCACCGGATGGCAATGGGGCAGCAGCTGCGGAGTATGTTTGGCGCCCAGGAAGCCGGCTGCGCGGGCTACGTCGAAGAGGTTGCCCTTGGGGAGCTGGTCCGTGCGGATGAGTTCGAGGGTAGCCTCCGAGCAAAAGAGGATGCCGACGGCGCTGGCCGTTCGTAAGGTGATTTGTTTGTGGGTGATGTCGCGCATAAGAGGATCAAAAGTCAGGTAAAAAGTAGAATAAAAAAACCACCTGCATTCAGGTGGCTGTACCTATGTACAAATTTAAGTTAATTTCCTTTCATTTTCAGTAACGAGGGGCTAGATACCTATATACACTTTCCCACCTTTCACTTTCACCGGGTAGGTCCTGATCTGATACCCCTCCCCCGTCAGGCATTCGCCTGTCAGCAGGGAGAAAGTCTTTTTGTGAAACGGGCAGGCCACTTTTGGCTCGCAGGCTTCTCCGGCACTGCCGGTCATACCGCGGGACAGGGCCATCTGTTGCTTATGCGGGCAGAGGTTCTGGGTGGCGTACCATTCGCCCCTCCTTGCAAAATTGAAAATGGCGATCTGGTCGTCTCCATGACTGACGCAGGCGCCTCCGTCCGGGGGGATATCGTCTACCCGGCAGGCGAGGAACCATTTGAGGTCCCGGGGCGCAGCAGAGAGGCCGTGCGTTGAAGCAGAGAGGTCGCGCGTTGGAGCAGAGAGGTCGTGCGTTGCAACGGGGCGGTCCTGGGATCCGTTGGAAATGTCGCGCGGGGTGGCGGAGCTATTATTTGCTGACATAGGTCTGTTTATGATTGCAGAAAAATCGGTTAATCTTATTGTTGGCTTAGCCGGGCGCCTCTACCATTCCTTCGCCCTGACCTGTCCCCGCATTTCTTCGAACCCGATGGCGGGGTCTTTTTTGCGGGGAGCGTTTACGAAGTGAACAAATCGTTTCCGCAGCTCCGGGCTTTCCACCACTTCCTTCCATTCGCAGGAATAGCTGTCCACCAGGGTCTGCATTTCCTCCTCCCATTGCCGCCCCAGTCCCAGGCTATCCTGTACTACGACATTTTTTAAATAGGACAAACCTCCTTCCATCTTATTGAGCCAGGTGGCGGTGCGGGTAAGGGGATCGGCCGTTTTTATATAGAACATGAGGAAGCGGTCCAGGTAACGGACGCAGGTCTCCTTATCGATGTCGGTGGCCAGCAATAACGCGTGCTGAGGCTTGGAGCCGCCGTTGCCGCACACATACAGGTTCCATCCTTTTTCTGTTGCGATGATGCCAAAGTCCTTGCTTTGCGCCTCTGCGCATTCCCGGATACAACCGCTGACGCCCCCCTTGATCTTATGGGGTGCGCGGATGCCCCTATATCTTTCCTCCACTTCAATGGCGAAGGAGACGCTGTCATGCAGACCGAAACGGCACCAGGTGCTGCCCACGCAGCTTTTGACAGTCCGCAGGGCTTTCCCATATGCATGACCGCTCTCGAAGCCCGCCCGGATCAATTCTTCCCAGATATCCGGCAGGTCGCTGACGTGGGCGCCAAACAGGTCGATCCGCTGGCCGCCGGTGATCTTGGTATAGAGGTTATATTTTTTCGCTACTTTTCCCAGGACGATCAATTTTTCAGGTGTGATCTCTCCCCCGGGGATACGGGGCACCACGGAATAAGTGCCCCCCTTCTGGATATTGGCCAGGTAACGGTCGTTGCTGTCCTGTATAGTGGCTTGTTTCAGGATGTTATCATTCCAGCAGCTGGCCAGGATGCTGGCGATGGCGGGTTTACAGACCTCACAGCCATCCCCTTTGCCCCAACGGCCCAAGGTCTCATCGTAGGTTTTTACGCCATGTAGTTTCACCAGGTCGAAGATCTCCTGACGGGAGTGACTGAAGTGTTCGCAGATGACATTACGGACATACTGACCATTCGCTTTCATGGTACCGGTGATAAGGTCTTTCACCAGGGGGATACAGCCTCCGCAGCCCGTGCCTGCCCTGGTACATTTTTTCATCGCTTCTACGGAATGGATAGCCTTCTCCGTTACCACCTGACAGATAGTGCCTTTTGAGACCGATTCGCAGGAGCAGATCAGCGCCTCTTCCGGCAGATTCATAACCCCGGCGCCTTCCGAGCCTCCTCCCCTGCTGCCCAGGATTAATTCTTCCGGGTCCGGCGGCAGCGGGATCCTGTTATTGACCGTCTGCAGGAGTATATTATACGCGGCGGCGTCTCCGATGAGAATGCCCCCCAGCAGGTATTTCCCATCGTTGCTGATGTTGATCCGTTTGTAAATGCCTTTATGCCGGTCCTCGAATACAATGGTCCTGCATTCCGGCTCGGCGATGAACGGGTCACCGAAGCTGGCCACGTCAACGCCGATCAGCTTTAGCTTGGTACTCATGTCAAAGCCCTTAAACGACTTATTCCCTTCCGCCAGGTTGGAGGCGACGATGTCTGCCATCTCATAACCCGGCGCCACGAGGCCATAGATCATATGATTTACCAGCGCGCATTCCCCGATGGCGAAGATGCGCGGATCGCTGGTCTGCAATTTTTCATTTACCAGGATGCCTCCCCGGGTACCTACCTGTAAGCCTGCCAGCCTGGCCAGCTCATCCCGGGGACGGATACCCGCCGAGATCACCAGCATGTCTACTTCCAGACGGGTGTCATCCGCAAACTGGAGGGCTTTGATCTTCCTTTCTCCTTCTATCGCCAGGGTACTCTTATTCAGGTGCAGCTGCAAGCCCAGGTGCCGGAGCCGGGATTCCAGTGTCTGGCTGCCTGTGCTGTCTATCTGCCGGGGCATGAGCCGGGAAGCGAATTCGATCACATGGGTTTGGGGGATGCCCAGGTCCAGTAAGGCCTTGGCCGCTTCCAGCCCCAGGAGCCCGCCCCCCATCACGGCGCCGCGGAGGGCGCCGACGGCATAGGCCCTGATGAGATCAAGGTCCTCAAGGGTCCGGTAAACGAAAACCCCCTCTTTCTCAATACCACTGATATCCGGTACAAAGGCCGAGGAGCCTGTCGCCAGTACGAGATAATCATAGGATTGACTAATGCCTTTTTGTGAGTGGACCGTCCGGGCATTCCGGTCGATCTCCCGGATGGGGTCTCCCAGGTGCAGCAAAATGTCCTTGTCATCATCAAACCAGCCCGCCATGGAAAGGCTGAGGTCGTTGGCCGATTTACCGTTGAAATATTCGCTGAGATGCACCCGGTCATAGGCAGGCCTGGGCTCTTCGCCAAAAACGACCAATTGAAAAGAGGAGGTGGCGGCCATTAGTTTCTCGCAGAACTTATGTCCTACCATACCATTACCGATCACCACGACCACGGGCTTACTGCTCATACAACATGTTTTTACTGGTTAATTGAGATTTTCCAGATGGCAGCAATCGAAGGAACAACAAACAATCTTTAGTGGGAATAATACATTATAAATAATTACATGTAATATTATATTACAATTATAACGATTTTTTCAATCAAAAACATGATTTAAATAATAAAAAATGAGTTACTACCGAAAATTTTAGGTAATTTAGGATATACAATTACATTAAAATTTACACTATATGATATTTAAACCGGAGTTGCTGCTAATAGGCGCCGGTCCCGGCGATCCCGAGCTGATCACTCTTAAGGCCTACAAGGCCCTGCAGCAGGCCAGGGTCATCTTATATGACAACCTCGCCAATACGATCCTGCTGGACTGGGCGCCTCCTTCCTGTGAGAAGATCTATGTCGGCAAGTTGCCGTACGGAGCCTATACCCCCCAGGAAACTATCCATGCGCTGATAAAGGAAAAAGCATTTTCTGCCGGACAGGTGATCCGGTTGAAGGGGGGAGATCCCTTTATTTTCGGAAGGGGCTTCGAAGAAATACTGTTTGCCCGGGAGCAGGGCATTACCGCCACCTATATTCCCGGCATCACCAGTATGCAGGCATCGGGACTCTCCGCCATCCCGCTGACCCATCGCATGATCAGTGAAAGCATCTGGGTGGTCACCGGCACCAAAAAAGATGGGACCCTCTCTGAAGATCTGAAGCTCGCCATGAAAAGCAAGGCTACGGTGGTGATCTATATGGGCATGAAGAAGATAGAGGAGATTGCCCGGGTTTACCGGGAAGAAGGTTATGGGGAGATGCCGGCCGCCGTTATTCAGCATGCCTCTCTCCCCCATCAGAAAATGGCTACGGGGGTGGTGGGGAATTTACCTGAATGGGTGAGCAAGCATCAGCTGATGCATCCCGCTATCATTATTATAGGGGAAGTGGTGGGATTGAATGCTGCTGTAAGCAGCCAGCCTCAGGCTTCAAGTCAGTCATTGGAAATAAAAATGGCCACTTGCAGCCTGAGGCTTGGAGCTTAAAGTTATTTAAATGATTTCGCGTCGGCGAGGAATTTAGCCAGCCCGATATCTGTCAGGGGATGTTTTAACAGGCCCAGGATAGGCTCCAGTGGAGAGGTAACGACATCCGCTCCGGCTTCTGCGCACTGGATGATGTGCAGGGCGCTGCGGATGGAGGCAGCCAGGATCTCCGTTTCAAAGCCCTGGATCGCGTAGATATTGGCGATCTGTTCGATCAGTTGTACACCATCCCAACCGCTGTCATCGATCCTTCCGATAAAGGGAGAGACGTAGGCAGCGCCTGCTTTTGCAGCCAGGATCGCCTGTCCTGCGGAGAATACCAGGGTACAATTGGTCTTGATCCCGTTGTCCGTAAACCATTTGATGGCTTTTACGCCGTCCTTGATCATCGGGACTTTTACGATAATATTCGGGTGGATGGCCGCCAGTTTCTTTCCTTCTTCGATGATGTCCTTAAATTCGGTGGAGACCACTTCGGCGCTGATGTCACCGTCAACGATCTCACAGATTGTTTTATAGTGGTTGGTAACGGCGGCCTCGCCTTTGATGCCTACTTTAGCCATAAGGGATGGGTTGGTCGTAACGCCATCCAGAATCCCTAAATCATTTGCTTCTTTGATTTGAGCCAGGTCGGCCGTATCAATAAAAAATTTCATAAAAAGATGTATTAATATTAATTGGTAACAAATATAAAACAGTTTTGTTTCGAAACTGTCTTTTTGGGAGAAGCAAATAAAATAGGCGGTGAGAAAACAGTAAGGTAGGGGCACAAAAAAAGGCAAGTTACTTACATCGCACCGCTCAACCATCTACCCTTGCTGCCTTCCGGCCCTGGGGGGATTCAACAGGAGCTGGTCGTATAAGACTTGCCAGCTGCAAATATAGCGAAACTTAACTGATAAATAATAAGTAAATTATTTATTAATGCTGCTGAACCGGGTAATGCCCACCAGTTCATCCGCCCGTGCCCCCAGGGCCCTGTAATAAACCAGGATCATATAACTATTCTCTGTCTCCAGGTGATTGCCTTCTGTAAGGTCGAAGGAAGCTTTTCGGTCAGGATCGGCCTGATCGATGGTGACATATGAGTAGCTGTAATAGCCCTGCTTCATAAAAAACGAGCCTTCGTATCTGCCGGTGGAAGGATTGAACACCATTTTTGTAGAGTCGTTAAAACCTCCTCCCGTGAACTGCCCCAGCACATAGAGGTCTTTACCGGGGAAGGGCGTATTGCCTGGCGGAACAAAGGTGAACCTTACCCGGGCATAGTCTGTCTGATAATTGGGGTTGATGCTCTCTGTGGTCTGGATGAAATAAAACCCGTCATAGTCCTGGTAGTAGAGATAGGGTTGCCTGGACAGGTCTCCATCGGGTTTTAAAAAGATCTCGGTGGAAGTCTTTCCATAAACGGCGTTTTGTATCCGGTCGCTCTGGTAACGGAAGCTTTGCAGGTCCACCCAACGCCATTCCCTGCCTCCTCCGAATAAGAAATCATTATCGTTGGTATATTCCAGCCGGTTATTTACATAGAAGGTCGGTTTGACGTTAAAAACAGCATTGTCCCACCGGTAGTTCTGCAGCACGACCACCTTGATCTGATCCAGCGGATTGGCAGGGTTTACCCCGGCGGTATTCACCCGGAACTGTATGCGCTGGTGTGTGTGGGCCAGGTCGAAGTTCAGCGGTTGCAGGAATTGAGCGCTGATATTCGTCTTGGCATCCGTCACCAGGAAGCGGCGGGTAAAGGCCAGTTTGGAGGTGTCTCCATCCAGAAAGACCTTGAGCAGATAGTTGCCGGAATGAATGGGGATGCAGTTTGGGTCCGGTATAGTAGCCTGGTAGTGGGTATAGTGTGTGAGGGCTACGGAAGAAAACTGATAATTACCGATGCGGATCTGCGGAAAGCCTTTTATGTAGTCGAAGTCACTGACGACAGCCGGGGTCCAGTCGACATTACAGAGCTGGATGGTATAATAGTAGTTTTTTACATTGGCGTCCAGGTCATCAAAGTGCAATTCCAGCTGGTCCGTGCCGTTGAGCCGAAGGATCGGGTATCCCACCTGGTTGCCCGCCGTGTAGAGCTGAGGCGTCTTTACAGATGGTGAATAAATGGAGTCCGGCGTCTGGGCCTTTCCGAAAAAAAAGGTGATACATCCGATAATACACAAAAAGATCCGGTTCATAAGAAAAGAATTATACAACGTTAAAGACAAAGACGGCCGTCAGGAGAGTACAATGTTAGGATAAAAACATAAAAAACTTATACTTTTGAACACTAAATACAAACACGTTTGAATGTAGCAGCCTTTATCGCCCGACGAATCGCCTTTAACCGGCAACGGAGTTTTTCCCGATTTATCATACGGCTGGCGATCACGGCAACAGCGATCAGTGTGGCGGCGATGCTGCTGACGCTGGCCTTTACCAATGGCTTCCAATATACCATCAGTCAGAAGATCTTTAGCCTCTGGGGCCATATCCGTGTTCAGTATGCCGCCCCTAACCGGGCTGCCATCGCCGAAGAATCTCCCATGGCGCAGAATGATACCGTATGGCAGTTATTACGCACCAACCAGGATGTCCGGAGTGTGAGCCCGTTTGCCACCAAGAACGCCATTCTGCGCAGCAAGGAAGGCATCGAAGGGGTACTGCTGAAAGGGGTGGCCAAAGGATATGATTTTTCCCACCTGGATGGTTTTCTGAAGACAGGCCGCTGGCTTCATTTTACCGACAGCGGGTACTCCAGCGAGATCAATCTCTCTACCTATACGGCTACTCAGCTGAAGCTCCGCGTGGGAGACAAAGTGCTGGCCTATTTTATACAGCCGGGAGGCGCCCAGCCCCGGGTCAGGCCCCTCACCGTCGCGGGAATCTTTAAAGTGGGTATCGAGGATTATGACAAGCTGATGGCCATCAGTGACCTGAAGCTGATCCAGCGGCTGAACAACTGGCAAGACAACCAGATCGGCGGTTATGAGGTCTTTATCCGGGACTATCGCCAGATGGATACGGTGAATTCCCTTATTTTCAATCAGCTTCCTTCTGCCTGGGGCAGCCGCACCATCCAGGAGATCTATCCCAATATCTTCGACTGGCTGAACCTGCAGGATATCACCATCATCATCGTCCTGATCATCATGATCATCGTGGCCACCCTTAACCTGGTGACCTGTCTTATCATCCTGGTGCTGGAACGTACCCGTATGATCGGCATCCTGAAAGCAATTGGCTCCCCCAACACTTCCATCCAGAAGATCTTCCTTTACCAGGGCAGTTATATTACCCTGTTTGGCATGGCGTTCGGCAATGGATTTGGGTTGTTGATCTGCTGGCTGCAGCAGCGTTATGGTTTTATCACCCTGCCCGAGGACGCATATTTTATCTCCAAGGCAGTGGTAAAGCTGGAGTGGTGGCATATCCTGCTGGTGAATGGAGGCACTTTTCTCATTTGCTTCCTGATACTCATGATCCCTACCATCGTCATCCGGAGGATGCAGCCTACGCGGGCCATCCAGTTCCGTTAGCGCGGGGACCCGCCCATGGTCTATCCGCCTCCGCCGATCAAATCAGGTGTGACAAGATGATGCCTGTGGCGACAGCCGCGTTGAGTGACTCGGCCTCTCCTTTACGGGGAATGGTGATGCGGTGGGTCGCCCGTTGCTGCAATTCCGGGCGGATTCCCCGGGATTCGTTGCCGATGACGATGAATCCTTCTGAAACCTGCCCCGTCTCATAAAGATCAGTTCCTTCCAACACAGCTGCAAAGACCGGGAGCCCCGGATGTAAGCGGATCAATTCCTCCGGCTCCTCATAGATGATCTGTACCCGGCTGATGCTTCCCATGGTAGCCTGTACGGCCTTACTATTAAAGATATCCGCACAATCCATGCTACAGACTACCTGCCGGAGACCAAACCAGTCGGCCGTCCGGACGATGGTTCCCAGGTTGCCCGGATCCTGGATCCCATCCAGCAGCAAGCTAACCGTACTTTTATACAGGGGGGCAGGGAAAGAGGGTCTTGCGAAAACTGCCAATACCTGATTGGGGGTCGAGAGGGAGGAGATCCTTTCCAGCTCCCCTTCTTTCAGTTCAGTGATGAGCGGGGGAACCTTCGTGCCGGGGAAGACGGACGCCTTACCCGATGAGGAGGACTTAGGGTGGACGCGGGTGGGCTGTTTTTCGGCCAGGCGGGAAGCCAGCTCCGCCACGAGGGGGAAAGTCGCATAGAGCTGTCGCAATTCCACATTCGGGGCGTCCAGCAGCTCTTTCACCATTTTGGGCCCTTCCACAATAAATACCCCTTCCTGGTCACGAAATTTTTTCTGGCCTAAACTTTGAATATATTTGACCTGCGATTTTACCAGCATTGCTACTCGTTTACATACAAAAGTTAAATCGAATTAGGTTTGTTCAATTTCATAAACCGGGTGAAACCCGGTCACCGCCGGCAAGTTACAGTATCTTTTCTCAACCCAGCATTCGTACTGCCGACGGTTTTGCTGACAATGCTGTTCTCCTGTACCGTTCCCCGAAAATATCAAGAAGGAAAACCCTTTGTCTTTAGCACGAATATAAAGGTAGAGGGTAATATCCCTGCCAGCGAAAAACAAGACCTGACCCTGCGGTTGTCCAACCAGTTGGACGATAGTATCCGGACCCAGGTGGTCTCCATTGCCGGCATCTACAAAAAGGTCGTTGCTCCTCCCGTCTTCGATACGGCGAACCTGCGCCGCAGCCTCGGCTATATGGTGGCCCTGCTAAATGCCTCCGGCTATTTCGCCCCTGTCATCAAAGATACGTTCCATATAAAAGAGGTCAAGGGGAAGAAGCTGAAGATCAAACATTGGAAATTTGTACGGGTGCCTTATAAAGAAGATCGTGTCACCATCGACTTCCGGGTCTGGCCGGGCAAGCAGCTGACATTCGACTCCATCGGTTTCAATCTCTCAACGCCTGCTTTACAAGCTCTGACTCTACAAAGCAAACCACAGTCACTCCTGCACAAAGGGAAACCTTACTCCAAACAGGTCCTTTCCGCGGAGTTGGACCGACTCGTGATACTATTCCGCAACAATGGTTATTATAAATTTTCCAAGGAGGACCTGGTAGTCGTCAGGGACACGGTGGTGGCGGCGCTGATCGACCCCAACCTCGATCCCTTTGAACAGGCCGCCCTGCTGGAGAGGCTTAAGACAAAGAGGGAGCATCCAACCATCGACGTGTCCATCGAACAGCGTCCCGTCAAAGATTCGAGCCGGATCAGCAAGTATTATGTCGGCCATGTCACGGTATATCCCGACCAGTCCATCCTGCTGGAAGACACCGCGACCGCCAGAACGGTCGACACCAGTACGGCGAAAAATTTCACCATTATTTCCCATGCCGACAAGTTCAAGCCGGAAGTGATCGCTAACAATGTGTATCTCCGTCCCGAACGATTGTACCGGCAGTCGAATGCCGACCGGACCATCAACCGGTTCAACCAGATGGGGGCCTGGCAGCAGGCTTCGATCAACCTCACTCCTTCCGACAGCTCGGATTCCGTGCTGGACGTCACACTGCGTCTATACCCGGCCAAAAAGCAATACCTGAATGCCGACCTGGAAGCCAGCCGGAATACCAATGACATCGTCGCCGTCGGCAATTTATTCGGAGTGGGCGTCAACCTGGGGTTACGCAACCGAAATACCTTTAAACAATCCGTCCTCTCCACCACCAACCTGCGGGGAGGCGTGGAACTAGGCCATGACTTTATTCAAACCACCCAGGCCAGCATTTCGCATACGATCTCCTTTCCCAGGCTGATCGCCCCTTTTCAGGTAAAAAGGGAACGAAGACTGGATAGCCTCCGTTCCTTGCTCAATTTCAATGCCTCTTATACGGACAGGCGTCTGTTTTTTCGGGCCCTCTCTTTCAATACCTCCTGGGGCTATCAATGGTCTCATGGTAACCGGTCTTACCTGTTCAATCCCCTTAATATCGAATATACCAAGCTGTATCCTACGGACAGTTTCAGGCGTTATGAGGATAGTATCCCCTCCCTCAAGCTGGCTTTTAAAACCGGACTGGTGGTCGGTCAGCAGTTCGTCTACAATTCGTATCGGACCCGGGGGCTTCACACGGATTTTCTCCGGATCAGCGCGGAAGAGAGCGGGGCCCTGTTAGGGTTTATCAAGTCGCTGGACGAAGGGGACCTCTGGCGTTATGTCAAGGGGGACATCGAATACCGGCGCCACATCGACTATAAACGAACGCAACTGGCCATGAGGGCGTATGCCGGCGCCGGCTGGGCCTATGGCAGGGAAGGCAACGGGTATGAGCAGACCCTTCCTTTTTATAAAGCTTTTTTTGCGGGAGGTCCCAACAGCATGCGGGGATGGCAGGTAAGGCAATTAGGACTGGGTTCCTCCAAGCTCTATACCATACAGAACGCCTTGCTAAACCAGCAGGCAGACCGGTTTGGCGACGTGCAGCTGGAAGGCAATATTGAATACCGGTTCCCTTTGGGCACCATCTTCGGCGTGAAATTGAAAAGCGCCTTGTATGTCGATGCCGGGAATATCTGGAACCGTCATTTGACCGACAGCGCCCATCGGGACGTGGGTAGTGACTTCAAATTCGACCGGTTCTATAATGAGTTTGCCGTGGATGCCGGTACGGGTCTGCGGCTGGATTTCGATTATTTCCTCATCCGCTTTGACTGGGCCTATAAAATAAGGGATCCGCAGCGGCTGGACCATAGTGATCAATGGTTCTACGACATGAGGCTTATCGATGGACAATTCCAGTTGGGGATCGGGTATCCGTTCTAGGCAGGACGGCCGGCAGCCACTCGGGCAGCCCTTTATAAAGCAACCCTTTTCCTACGGTCCGGCTATCTGCCATCCTCTTTCAGCTTCTCTTTGATATACGCTTCCGCGGCTTCCATGGTCATGGCATCTTCCACCCGGAATTCCCCTATCCTTGTCCGGCGCAGGCTACTGAGATAAGCGCCGCAGCCCAGGGCCGCCCCCACATCATTGGCCAGGCTACGGATATAGGTGCCTGTTGTACAGACCACCCGGAAATGGGTTACCGGTCCTTCCATCGCGGTGATCTCAAATTCCCTGATCGTTACGGGCCGGGGATCGAGCTTGACCTCTTTCCCCTGGCGGGCCAGTTCATAGACCCTTTTGCCGTCTTTTTTAATGGCGGAGTGGATGGGGGGCACCTGCATGATCTCTCCCGTGAAAGCGGGCAGGACGGATTGAAGGGTCGCTGCCGTAATGGCGCCGGCATCTTTAAAATTTTCCGGGTCGCTCTCCAGGTCAAAAGTAGGCGTAGTGGCCCCCAGGGTAAAATGACCCGTATATTCTTTTTCCCGGGCCATATAGTCATTGATACGCTTAGTATACTTCCCCGTACAGAGGATCAGCAGACCGGTAGCCAGGGGGTCGAGGGTCCCTGCGTGGCCTACTTTCTTTATCCTGACCCTATTACGGATCTTCCTTACGACATCGAAGGAGGTCCAGTGCAGGGGCTTGTCAATGAGCAATACCTGTCCTTCATCGAAAAAATTGAGGGGGGCCGGGGCGCCAGCCGATCTTTGTTCCATCGGCGCAAAAGTAAGGAATCCCCGGCGAGTAGACGGCGGAAGTCCGGAGCTATGCTAGATAGCCAGCCTGGCTTTGATCTCCAGGTATTTATTCACGGTCTGGACCGTGAGCTGCTCGGGGGCAGTGAGGATGGTTGCAATGCCGTGCTGGTTCAGCTCCTTTACGATGAGCCGTTTCTCGTAGGCGAATTTTTCAGCGATGGTCTTTATATAGAGTCCCTCTATGTCTGCCGGGCCGGCTTCTCTTACCTCCTGTAAGCCGGTATTTTCAAAAAAGATGACCAGCAGTAAATGATTTTTTGCGATGCCCCGGATGTAGGGCAGCTGTCTTTGCAGACCTGACAAGGATTCGAAGTTGGTGAACAGGACGATGAGGCTTCGCTGGGTGATGCGGGTCCGTATGAGGGCATAGAGTTTTTCATAGTCCGTCTCCATGAATTTGGTCTGTTGATTATAAAGGATCTCCAGGATATGGCTCATTTGCATGGACTTCCGGCCGGCCGGTAAAAAGGTGCCGAGCTGGTCAGCAAAGGTGACGAGCCCTGCCTTATCCTGTTTGATAAGCGCAACCCGGGAAAGGATCAGGGTCGCATTGATGGCGTAGTCCAGCAGGCTCATGCCTCCGAAGGGCATTTTCATGATACGTCCCTTATCGATGACGCAGTAGACCTGCTGGCTTTTCTCGTCGGTAAATTTGTTCACCATCAGCTGGCCGCCCTTCCGGGCCGTCGCATTCCAGTTGAGACTGCGGATATCGTCCCCCGTTACATATTCTTTGATCTGCTCGAATTCCAGGCTATGTCCCAGCTTGCGGATCTTTTTACTACCACTCTCCGCCATGTTGTTAGACCAGGCCATCAGTTCGTATTGTTTCAGCGGCAGCCATGAAGGCAATACTTTCACCATCTTCTCCGCTTCCAGGATCTTTCGCCTTACCAGGAGGTTAAAGGGTGTCTTAATAAAGACGTTGATGGAATGAAATACATATTCCCCCCTTTCTGTCGGGCGCAGTTGATACGGCAGCTCTCCTGTCTCGCCCGCTTTCAGCCGAATATTCAGGGAAAAGTCTCTCCGTTGGAACTGATCCGGTAGTTCATCGATAATATGCAGGGAAACCTGGAAGGGATATAAATTCGTGACGACCAGCTTTACCGGGTTGAGGTCGCCATTGCTGAACCGTTCCGGGCATTCCCGCCGGACGGTAACCGGGTTGCTGCGGGGAAACAGCACCACGTAGTCCAATACCGCGGCAAGAAGGAGGAAAAGTGTGCCCAGCTGGGCGATGACAAACAAAAAAGGAATGCCATAGGATAATACAAAAAGAAAGATGACGGCTACCAGCAAGCCGTAGAAGCGCCGGGAAAAAAAGAGGGATTTATAAAATCTTTTCAGCATGGTTTACCGGGGTATTTCAATAGATTGAATGATCTCGTTAATCACTTCATCCGTCGAAGCGCCTTCCATTTCTTTTTCCGGGGTCAGCACAAGCCGGTGGCGAAGTACCGCCGGGACGATGTATACAATATCCTCCGGTGTCACAAAGTCCCGTCCCCGCATAGCCGCCAGGGCCTTCGAACCGTTGAGAATGCCGATGGAAGCCCTTGGCGAGGCGCCCAGGTAAATAGCCTTGTGGTTACGGGTGGCGCCTACGATGGACGTGATGAAATGGATCAGCTTCTCTTCCACATGCAGGCCACGAACCTGTCTGCGCAGTTCCTCGATGCGGGAGCCCGACAAAACGGACTGTACATCCCCGACCCTTTGTTCCATCAGCGTCTGGTGATGATGAGATACGATGAGGAACTCCTGTTCCAGGGTGGGATAACCTACATTGATCTTGAACAGGAACCGGTCCAGCTGCGCCTCGGGGAGGTGATAGGTACCTTCCTGTTCGATGGGGTTTTGTGTGGCCACCACCATAAAGGGAGGCTGTAAGAAGAGGGTTTGTCCATCCACGGTGATCTGCCGCTCTTCCATCACTTCAAACAAGGCGGATTGTGTCTTGGCCGGGGCCCGGTTGATCTCGTCGATCAGTACGATATTGCTGAAGATGGGACCTGCCCTGAACTGGAAAGTGTTTTCCCGGGGATTGAACACGGAAGTGCCGATGACGTCGCTGGGCATAAGGTCCGGCGTGAACTGGATCCGGGAGAAGCCCACGGAGATCACCTTGCTGAGCAATTTGGCCGTCAGCGTCTTGGCAACCCCCGGCACTCCTTCTATCAATATATGACCGTCCGACAAAATGCCTGCCAGTAGTAATTCCACCATCTGTTCCTGTCCCACGATGACCTTCCCGATCTCGGCCTTGAGCTGTTCCACCGCCAACTGCAATTCTCCCAGATCGGTCCGTTGTTCAAATAAATTTTCTTCCATGTTTATGCGTGTTTATAAAATGTATCTATTTTCCCCTGAAAGGCCATCAGCTCTTCATCCGACAGGTCCGTGCTCTCCTGGAGACGTTGAATATCCGACACCAGTTCCTGCAGCGCCTCCCGGGGATAGCCTGTTTTATAGGAAAGGCGTTCTACAAAGCCTTCGTCCGGGGTCGTAACGGGCAGGTTATAACGGGTACGGACCTGGTCGAGGAAATGGGCCGACATCTTCAGGGCCAGGTTATGATTATCCCTCCGCTGATAATACAGGCGCCCGATCGTCTTGACAAAGTCCAGCGAGTTGTTCCTTACTTCGCCGGCAACGGGCACCATCCGCTGTTTCCGTTTGGACTCGAACAGATAGATCAGCGCGAAAAGCAGCAGGCATAACCAGAAGGCCCAGCTTAAGGGACGGGAATGGAGGATATATTGAAAAGCGGAAAAATTCTTTGTATTGTCATAGCGGAAATATTCATCCCAGATCACTTCCTTTACGGAGGCGGGCAGGTAGGAAAGGGTATTGTCGTAATATCCTTTGTTCTGCTTGTGCAGCAGGAAAAAATTGGTGAAAGCCATCGGCGCGAAATGCAGGTACAGGGATCCGCCCCCCTTGTAGCCGAATTTTACCAGGTTGGGCCGGCCTTTGGCATCTCTTCCAAGGATGGTGGTGTATTGGGAATCCAGGGCGGAAAACCAGTTGTCGTAAGCGGAGCCGGGATAGGTAAAGGACAGCGAATCATAACTAACGGGGTTGTTAACGCTGACCTGAAGGCTGTCCTCGTCCTCGTAATCATAAAAGGCAGGCGGTGTTTTGAGGTTTAGGACATGCAGCAGGGAGTCACTGAACTGAAAGGCAGAGATGAAGACATGATTGCCTTCTCCTACAAAATTCATGATGGCATTGATCTCCGAGGGATCCGGCTGCATCCGGGGCACAATGATGATATAGGCTTTTTTTCCCTCTCCTTTATCCGTATCGGAGGAGCTATTCCCCCCCACGGGAGACCGGAGGTCGGAGGGGGAATTTTTGTTGATGCTGATCTCTGCATCCGGAAAGAGGTAGGGCAGGTTCTCGTAAGCAAGCCAGGTGCCGTAGGGGATCTTATCCTTACGCCAGAGTGTGACCCGGCGATTGAGCTTTTTTGCGCTTTGGGAATTACAGGAGAAGAAGGGAAGCAGTAAAAGAAGCAGCAGTCCCCTGAAGGGGAGGTAACGTAGCCTGCTGTATGGTAAGTTGGGGACGATCATTTCAGTTGGAAGGTATCGATTTATAAAAGTCCCGGAAGGACTGCAGGAGTCCATCGAACTGATGCCTGGTAATGGCAAAATCGCCATACCATACCCGCTCATAAGCCCCGGTAAGGTACCGGAAGGCTGCTCCCTGCGGGAGCTGGCTCATTTGGCTGATATATTCCTCGTTGGTCACTTGTGCGTGGTACCGGATCAATCCGGCTGTATCCAGCAGACGGAGCGTCTTCAGAAACAGGTAGTGGACGGCCAACCGGTGATCTTCTGCTGTCATGGCCCGGGTCAGCCCTTCGTCGAGATCTTCTTCCTCCAGGCTGCCATCTCCTTGCTGTTGGGCTGTGGCAAGGGTCCCTTTCCGATAAAAGATGCGAAGGTTGTTCTCCGAGATGATCTTATAAAAGGCATAAAGGAGAATGGCTGCCAGCAGCAAATAGATGGAATATTGAAACCATCGGCTGCTGAGGAGTCGCTGAAGAAAAGGGCTGTCGCCGTTATCTTTTTTATCCCGTGTCCAATAGGCAGGGTCGTTGGCATAGGCGAAATCCTTCTCTTTTTTAAGCCGGGTTATAACGGAGTCGGGGATCCGCCGAAAGGAGGCGGGTTCGTGCCGGGTGGTCTTGTCTTCGTGACGGCCACTATCAGGGAGCCCAACGACGGCCGAATCGCCGGCGGCGGATGTGCTGTCTATGACCGGGGATGTATTCTCCGCGGAGCCGGGAATGGAATCAGGCAATCTTGTTCTTTGCTGGGCCGGGCAACAGAGGCTGGCGGTCAGCAGGACACAGGTTGCGACGGGTCCGGTTATTCTTTTGATATGGTCGAAGAGAGCATACATTCGGATAAAGGGTTCAAGGGTAGGTGGGTGAAGACAAAGAGCGGAACTTTTTCTCCAGACGGATAGGATAAATTATAAAATACCAGATTATAAATGATAAGGAGGCCAGCAGGATGGACCCGCTGAGCCAGACGGACATTTTGGAATAACGGGTGACAAATCCTTCCAGGAAAGCGGCGACCACGAATACGGGCACCAGGCCGATCATCAGTTTCAATCCATCTTTTGCCCCCCGACGGAGCGAATGAAGTCGTTTGTGGGTGCCGGGGAACAGGATGCTGTTCCCCAGGACCAGACCGGCCCCGCCGGCAATAATAATGGAAGAGATCTCCAGGGTGCCATGGATCCAGATCACCAGGATGGATTGCCAGCCCAGTCCTTTTGCAAAAAAATAATACTGGAAGGCGCCCAGCATCACTCCGTTCTGGAACAATTGCCAGACGGAGCCTATGGAGAAGAAAAGGCCGGCCACAAAAACCGTGAAGGCGATTTTTATATTGTGAACGGCGATCCAGGTGAACATATTCAGGGGTTCTTCACTTTTATAGACGCCAAAGGGGTCGCCCCGGGCAATATTGTCTTCGGTCATGTCGATATACCGATCGCCCATTACTCCCCGTACGAAGGTTTCATCGTGGGCCGCTGAAAAAGCCGCCAGCAGGCCAAACAAAATAAAAATCAAAAAAGAGTAGCTTATTTCCCGGTGGTATTTCCGGACGACCAGGGGGAGTTCGGTCTTCCAGAAGCGGGTGATGCGGGAGGCTTCTTCTTTTTTGTTGCGGTAAATGCCCAGGTAGATCCTCGAGGCCAGCCCGTTGAGATACTGGGTTACCTTACTATGAGGGTAAAAAGTTTTGGAATAGCCCAGGTCATTCACCAATTCCGTGAATTGTCCGGCCATTTCATCCGGATCCGTGGCAGGTTCATACTGATACTGCTTCCACTTATCAATATTTTTTTTAATAAAAAGACCCTCTCGCACTAAAAAAGATTTAGCATTATATTTACAAAAGCGGGCGGTGCCCCTTTGGGAATAATAAATATAGCAAGTAAAATCTGATAAATATAATCAGTAAATTCTACCCATGCTGCTGGTAAAGTTAGATACAGGTTTTAATATTGAAGTGGACTTTGTCATCACTCCCTTTCACAAGCGTCTTTTTTCCTGGATAATAGACTCGGTGATCCTGTTCTCCTATTACCTGGTGGGCAGAAAGCTATTGAGCAGTACGTTGAATGAAGATGGGGCGGAGTGGGTGACGGTATTATTCGGGCTGCCGCCCTTATTCTATCACCTGGTCTGTGAAGTGCTGATGAACGGGCAGAGTGTCGGGAAGAAGGCGTTGGGCATTAAGGTGATCACGACGGATGGCGGGCAGCCTACCCTCAGTCAATACCTGATCCGCTGGGTATTCCGGTTGGCGGATTTCCCGGTATGGATCTTTGCCGCCATCGTGTATGGCGCCTTACCCTGGTGGTGCGCACTTTTTCTTTTTGCGGGTATCGCCTGTGTCATTATAACACCTCATTCCCAACGGATCGGCGACGTGGTTGCCGGTACCATCATCATCGATACCCGGACACATACTTCCTGGGAAGATACGGTGTTTACAGAACTGGAAGGCAATTACCAGCCCAGGTTCCCCCAGGTGATGCAGCTTAGCGATAAAGATATCAATACGTTGAAAAGCATCATCGGGGCCGTGAAGAAGAAGAGCGACTATGATCTTTCCATGCGGATCGGGGAAAGGATCAAGTCCAAGCTGCAGATCGAAAGCGACCAGGATTCTTTGGAATTCCTGGAGACGCTGCTGAAGGATTACAATTATTATTCTACAACGTAATGACCTTTAGCGGGCTACCTTTCCAAAGACGTTGAAGATGAATAACAGGACTGTCAGCCCCAGGTAGATGAGCATCAGAATGCCCACAAAGCGGTAACAGGACTTAAGGCTGCGGAAGGATCGTATCAACTGCTCCTGGTCATTGCTATGAAGGGCTGCCTGCATACGGGAAGCGAATTTGTACAGGTACAGGCAGGGAAAGAACACGATGGGAATGATCAAAATAAAGAAAATCGCTCCCACCAGGACATTCCATTGTTCTGCACCGGGATTATTTTTGACGGCGGCTCCGGCGGCCAGCAGCAAGAGCAGCAAAATGAAGCCGCAGCAGATATAACCAATGATGGCCACGAATTTTGCCCAGCGGGCTGATTCACGCAAGTAAGTCGTGACATCGGTGTCTATCTGTAATTCAAATAAAGAAATTTCACCCGGGGGTTGGCTAAGATTTTCCATGACCCTGAAAGTAAAAAAAATAGTTACAATCCACTAGTGATGGTAACTATTTTCTTGTTTAAAAGCCATTTAGTAAGCCCGGGCGAATAATACCCGCTGTTTGCTGGGCTGGCCGGTCAGTATACATTTCCCCTCTTCGGGGGTGTTGTTCAAGGGGATACAACGGATGGTGGCTTTTGTCTTTTCCTTGATGGCTTCCTCCGTTGCGGGGGTTCCATCCCAGTGGGCCAGGACAAATCCGCCTTTCCCATCCAGCAATTGTTCGAACTCATCCCAGGTGTCTGCCCGGGTGATGTGTTCGTCGCGGTAAGCGAGGGCCTTGTTGTACATCGCCTGCTGGATCGTCTCCAGCAAACCGGATACATAGGAGGACAGCCCCTCCATGGGGATCGTATTTTTTTCTTTGGTATCCCGGCGGGCTATTTCCACGCTGCCGTTCTCCAGGTCGCGAAGTCCCAGGGCAATCCTCACGGGTACGCCTTTCAGTTCGTATTCAGCGAACTTAAAGCCCGGCCGGGCATTGTCGTTGTCGTCAAACTTTACGCTGATGCCGGCCGCTTTCAATTGTGCCGCCAGCGCTTTGCCCTTTGCATCCAGCAGGTCTTTCTTTTCTTCTCCTTTGTAGATAGGGACGATGACTACCTGCAGGGGAGCTATTCTCGGGGGCAGGATCAGCCCGTCGTCATCGCTATGGGCCATTACCAGGGCGCCGATCAGCCGGGTGCTTACGCCCCAACTGGTAGCCCAGACATATTCCAGCTTATTCTCCTTGTCGGAGAATTTCACGTCGAAGGCCTTGGCGAAGTTCTGCCCCAGGAAATGAGAAGTGCCTGCCTGCAGCGCCTTACCATCCTGCATCAGCGCCTCAATGCAATAAGTGTCGATGGCCCCGGCAAAACGTTCGCTTTCCGTCTTTACCCCCCGAACTACCGGCAGGGCCATATACTCTTCGGCGAAGGTGGCGTAGACTTCCAGCATTTGTTGGGTTTCCGCAATGGCTTCCTGGGCGGTGGCGTGGGCCGTGTGTCCCTCCTGCCAGAGGAATTCCGTCGTGCGCAGAAAAAGGCGGGTGCGCATTTCCCAGCGTACGACATTCGCCCATTGGTTGATCAGCAGGGGCAAGTCCCGGTAGGACCGGATCCAGGTCTTATAGGTATTCCAGATGATGGTCTCGCTGGTGGGCCGGACGATCAGCTCTTCTTCCAATTTGGCTTCCGGGTCGACGACCACTCCTCCCCCATTCGGGTCGTTCTTGAGACGGTAATGGGTAACCACGGCGCATTCCTTTGCAAAGCCTTCCACATGAGCGGCTTCTTTACTGAGAAAGCTTTTGGGGATGAAGAGGGGGAAGTAGGCATTCTGGTGGCCCGTGTCCTTGAACATTTTGTCCAACTGGTCGCGCATTTTCTCCCAAAGGCCAAATCCATAGGGCTTGATCACCATACAGCCTTTGACAGCCGAATAATCGGCCAGGCTGCCCTTGATGACCAGGTCATTATACCACTGTGAATAATCCTGCTGCCGGCTTGTAATTTCTTTACTCATAAAATTGGCTAACTCGCTTTAAATAATTTAATCACCGTTTAACAATAAACTATCGATAAAATCCTTATAAGGCTATTTTTTATCGTAACTTTACGTTAACATTATGGAGCGCAAAAATAGCGACTTCAGACTGAAAATCACCTAAATGCTTTCGCCATGAAACAGATATATACATTCCTGGCCGCTACCCTGATCGTACTGAGCAGTTGCTCGTCCTCCCGTAAAGCTGCCCAAACTCCCGACGACGTATATTACTCGCCTGGCTCCAATAAAATGGCCGCCGGCGGTTCGGATCAGGATGAGTATTCCAGCCGTAATCAGGGGGAATACTACAGTACGGCGCCCAGTGACCAATATGTCCGGATGAAAGCGCAGGACCCTTCCCGCTGGTCCTATTTCGACGACTATAACTCTTATGATTCCTATTATTCCCCCAGCATGAGCGCTGCCTATGGATATGGCTATCCCGGTTACGGATATGGTGGTTTTGGATATGGGCTGGGTTTTGGCTATGGTTCTTATGGACTGGGTTTCGGCGATCCTTACATGTGCTGGAACAGTTACTTTATGTGGAATAGCTGGTACAATCCCTATTTCTACAATCCTTATTATGGCGGAGGGGTGATAGCGGTGGGTAAGTATCCCGCTACCGGGGTCTATTCGCACCTGCGGACCTTTAACGGCAACAGTTATCGTAATGGTCTGGCTGTCCGCACCAGCAACAGCAGCGACCGGTTCTATCGTCCCCGGAATGCCACCTCTTACTATAACCCCGGCAACCAGAACGGGAATGGCAACCAATACCGCACCAATACCAATAACAACAATTACTACCGGCCTGCGAATACGAATAATAACAACAGTTTTTCCCGTCCTTCTTACAGCCAGCCTGTAAGGAGCTTCTCCCCTGCCTCATCCGGCGGTGGGGGTGGTGTTAGCCGGCCGGGAAGGCATTAGAATGTAAGTCGAAGACACCTGACTGAAATAATTTAAGGGAGGAAATGATTTTGAGCGCAACTTGAATCTTTCCTCCTTTTTTATGCCCTTTTTATCCTTATCTATAAGCTAGCCCGACATGCAAAAGCCCCTCCTTCTTATAAGCCTGCTGATCTGTCAGCAATTATCGGCGCAGTTGCCGGAAGACGCCCTTCGTTCAGCCTGGACGGTCCCCAGTGGTACAGCCCGCCAACAAGCCATTGGCGGCGCGATGGGATCCCTGGGAGGGGAGATATCTTCCGCTTTCGTGAACCCGGCGGGTTTGGGCGTCTATAAGACCAGTGAAGTGGTGCTGAGCCCCGGCTTTCGTTTCCTCACGGACAAAAGCAATTATTTAGGGGCCTCTTCCTCCGGTAAACCGGCTAATAATTTTAACCTGGGAACCAGTGGTGCGATCTTTAGCTATACGGGCCGCAACGGCAATGACAATGTCTTTTCCGTGGCGGTGAACCGGATGGCGAATTTTAACAGCAACGTCTATTATAAAGGGGAGAATGACTACAGTTCCTTCTCCGAGCAGTATGCGGAAGAGTTTGCTGCCTCGGGGTATGGGATCGAGCAGGCGTTGGGCAGCCCGAATATTTCATACGGTACGCGAATGGCCCTTTATACGTACCTGATCGACACCGCCACTATCAATGGCAATCTCCAGGTCATCGGGCAGCCGCAGAAAGCGGGCCGGGTCATGCAGGAAAACAACCTGCAATCCCGGGGAGGTATCACGGAGATCGCCTTCTCCCTGGCTACCAGCCTCCAGGATAAAGTTTATATCGGGGGGAGCCTGGGAATCCCTATCATTAATTATACACGCTATCAGACTTATCATGAGTCCGATGCGACGGGGAATCCTAATAATGACTTCGACTCTTTTACTTACCAGGAGACTTTTTCAACCAAGGGATTCGGGGTGAATGGAAAGATAGGCGTGATCGTCCGGCCGGCGGCTTCCTGGAGGGTGGGACTGGCCATTCATAGCCCGACCATCTTCGGGCTCACGGACAAGATCAATGCCTCTATGATCACCCGGACGGAAAATTATACCAGCCATCCGCAGGCTTCCATCAGTTCCGACTCCCTGGACCGGATGGCGGGCATCGATCCCCCGGCCAATAGCGTGAGCTATGACCTGTACACGCCCTGGAAATTTATCCTCAGCGGATCGTACCTGTTCGGGGGTGGAGAGGCGGATGTAAAACACCAAAAGGGTTTTATCACGGCGGATTTGGAGTATAGTACCAATGGAAGCCCGCGATTCAGACCCGCAAATAATGACACGGAGGATCAGAATGACTATTATGACTCCGTGAATGTGGGAATAAAAAATTCTTACAAAGGCAGCCTGGGAATGCGCCTGGGAGGTGAGTTGAAATTCAATACCCTGATGGCCCGCGCCGGTCTCGCCTATTATACCAGTCCCTATAAGGATAAGGCTCTCTCCGCCGATCGTCTTTTTGTAAGCGCCGGCGTAGGCTATCGCAACAAGGGCATGTTCATCGACCTGGCTTATGTGATGGGCTTTAGCAGGGACGTCAGTTTCCCTTACCGTCTCGGCGATAAGGCCAATACGGTAGCTACTCTCAAAGAGAATGGGGGGACGATCATCGCGACCGTCGGGTTTAAGTTTTAAAAAGGGGGAGCCGGACTATCCGGCCCGCAAATAAATCAACAACCGCCGTCGAACAGGTCAACTTGTGAACAAGGCCCATGGCCGATGTCCGCCTACTTCCAAATTTCTTTTATCATAGGTTCCAGCTTTTGCGCCCAGATAGCATATTCTTTCCCCGAGAAATGCAGGCCATCGGAGGCGATGAGCGAAACATCCACGGCCGCCTTACGGCTTTCCCCGGTGATATCCAGATAGTGGACCTGATAATCCATCGACAGTTTGGCATTGATGGCATTAAAGGAATCTATCTGCGCGGCTATGAGATCCGTGTTGTGTCCGTGGGCGAAGGGGGTGACCGAATAGTCGGGTATCGATAAGACGATGACATGAGAAGCCCGGTTACCGGTCAGTCTGATGGATTGCCTTAGTAATTGGGCGAACTGATCCCCGTATTCGGATTGGGGCCGTCCCTGGTATTGATTGTTAACACCCACTAATAAGGTTACAACACTGTAGGGTTGGGCAGGGGTAATCCTGGTAAGGTCCGGGGGCCCGGCGGCCAGGGCATTCAGGAGATCGGTCGTCGTCCAGCCTGTGGTGGCGATGATCTCAGGGGCTGCACAAGTCAGATGATCCTGCTGTAATAAGGCTGCAGTCTGCACCGGGTAGCGATCCGACGGAAGGACGGATTGTCCGATCGTATAGGAGTCGCCCAGCGCCAGGTAGGTGTGGGTGGTGGTATCGGACGTCGTATCTGCAGGGACATCCGGAAGGGTATCAACCGGCGGCAGCATCGCCGCGGCGAGTCTGCTGCTGTCCTTCCGGCAGGCGAAGCCGGACGCCAATGCGCCAGCCAGGAAACAAATACCAATAATCAGCGCTATCGTCTTAACCTGAAACAAATGGACGGGGGTTGTCCTGATATATACGTATAAAAAAGCCCGGTCGGATGTATCCGACCGGGCTTTTTTATATGTTTCCAAATTAATAGTCCATTCCACCCATGCCAGGTGCGCCACCCGGATGAGCATGAGCTTCTTCTTTCTTAGGTTTGTCGGCGATGACACATTCGGTGGTCAGCAACATTCCGGCGATAGAAGCGGCATTTTCCAGTGCGATACGGGTAACCTTGGTAGGATCGATGACACCGGCTTTCAGCAGATTCTCATATACTTCTGTCCGGGCATTGAAGCCATAGTCAGCTTTCCCTTCTTTCACTTTCTGTACAACGATGCTGCCTTCGATACCGCTGTTCACCACGATCTGGCGCAGGGGTTCTTCGATAGCACGTTTGACGATTGCGATACCGGTGGTCTCATCTTCATTGGCGCCTTTCAGCTTTTCCAGGGATTCGATGGCACGGATATATGCTACACCACCGCCGGGAACGATGCCTTCTTCAACGGCAGCGCGGGTTGCGTGCAGTGCGTCGTCCACACGGTCTTTCTTTTCTTTCATTTCTACTTCGGTAGCAGCACCAACGTACAGTACAGCAACTCCACCGCTGAGCTTAGCCAGGCGTTCCTGTAATTTTTCCTTGTCGTAATCGGAAGTAGTGACTTCGATCTGCGCCTTGATCTGGTTGACCCGGGCAACGATCTCATCTTTCTTTCCTTTACCGCCTACAACGGTGGTATTGTCTTTATCTATCGTTACAGAAGCAGCGGAACCCAGGTAAGACAGGTCAGCGCCTTCCAGTTTGTAACCCTGTTCTTCGCTGATGACGATACCTTTGGTAAGGATAGCGATGTCCTGTAACATTTCTTTCCTTCTGTCACCAAAGCCGGGGGCTTTTACAGCAGCGACCTTGATCGTGCCGCGCAGCTTATTGACCACCAGGGTAGCCAGTGCCTCGCCTTCCAGGTCTTCAGCGATGATGAGCAGCGGACGGCCACTCTGCGCCACTTTTTCCAGGATATGCAGGATATCCTTCATAGCAGAGATCTTTTTGTCGTAGATGAGGATGTAAGGGTTCTGCAGTTCAGCTTCCATTTTTTCGCTGTTGGTCACGAAATAAGGGGAGATATAACCGCGGTCGAACTGCATCCCTTCTACTACGTCAACGGTCGTATCGGTGCCTTTTGCTTCTTCGACGGTGATGACGCCTTCTTTTCCTACTTTACCAAAAGCCTGTGCGATCAGCTTTCCGATATTGTTATCATTATTGGCGGAGATAGAAGCTACCTGTTCGATCTTTCTGCTATCGTTACCGATCGTCTGGGACTGGCTGCTCAGGTTCTCTACCACTTTAGCAACGGCCTTGTCGATACCACGCTTGAGGTCCATGGGATTAGCGCCGGCGGCGACGTTCTTCAATCCTTCGCTGATGATGGACTGAGCCAGGACAGTAGCTGTAGTCGTTCCGTCACCGGCGATGTCAGCCGTCTTGGAAGCAACTTCTTTTACCATCTGGGCGCCCATATTCTCGATAGGATCTTCCAGTTCGATCTCTTTAGCTACGGTAACACCATCCTTAGTCACGGAAGGAGCGCCGAATTTCTTTTCCAATACTACATTACGTCCTTTAGGTCCGAGTGTTACTTTAACGGCGTTTGCCAGTATATCGACACCCTTCTTCATCTTATTGCGGGCTTCGATGTCGAAGAAAATTTGTTTTGCCATAGTTATTTTGTTTTGAAATGAATCGTTTTTAGGAAGTCAGGCGATAGGTTATACAATTGCTAAAATGTCAGATTCTCTCATGATCAGGAAATCGTTTCCTTCGATCTGGATCTCTGTACCGGCGTATTTACCATACAATACAGTGTCTCCGATTTTTACAGTTACCGGCTCGTCTTTTTTACCGGGACCAGCGGCTACTACCGTACCACGTTGCGGTTTTTCTTTTGCAGTATCGGGGATGATAATGCCACCGGCAGTTTTTTCTTCAGCAGGAGCTGGCTTCACAATTACCCTGTCAGCTAATGGGGTAACGTTTAACTTTTTGGCCATAGTTTTATCGATTTTTGTTTTTGATGAAAGATTATAACCCGCGAGAGCAGGTTTGCAAAGGTAAACGAATTTCATACCAAACCTGAAAGCAGAGCCAATTTTACAGTTTTGATAGAGAAGCTGACAAACCAGGTCATCTGCCGGGCAGCCTCCCTGACAAACAGCCGGTTACCATCTGTAAAATTGACATTGTAATCAGGGGTGAGACCGTGTATAAATGCGTTAAGGGGCCATTATGCCCCTTAACATACTATTAATCAATAATTTACATCTGAACCACCTGGGTTCTTACCGAGTTAATCACTACCCCGACCTGTCCGATCAATTGATTCGACAGTCCGTTCTTCTGAGCCGCGGTAACGACGTCCGCTACAAATGAATCAAAATCGTCATTGGCCGCTTTGCCATTCATGCGGGGGTTGGTAGCCGGATTGTGGGCATCGACCATACTTTTTCCTGTATAGCTGAAGTTTTTTGCTCCGGTGGCTACACAAAAGAAGTCCGTCAGATTCTTGCTCAGGGCCATAAAACCGCTGGTATTGCCGGCGGTAACCTCTGCCAGGAGAACCTTGAAATAGCCATTAATATTCGCGTCCCCGGCGATGACAAATATGGCGCTGTCCACTACGGAGCGGAGGCCCAAACGTCCTTTTTCGATCATGGTGCCGGGATGGGCCGGATCGGCAACCATGGCTGTTCCGCCCAGGGAATCATACAAGGTCATTTTGGCGGGCGTGCTCTTGCTCTTACTGCAGGCAGGCATCAGGGCTACCGAGAATCCCAGGCCCAGGATCGCTGCAAATACTACTACTGTCTTTTTGCGCATGTTCATAAAATGTATTTTTAAGTTGTTCGTGAGACGAATGCTGCATTGTTGGTTAAAAACCTGCCGGGCAGCTGCCTTTCAGGTCCGCGGTTGCGGGAAGGTAACGTTGGGCCTTATAAGGCAGGCTGGCCCTGAAGGCGCTGACGATCTGGTCCGCACTGTTGCTCACCGGAGCGAAGGTGAATACGGCAATCTTACTTTGAGGATTGACCAACACGTGATCCACTCCTTGCTGGCTGTATAGCCAGGCGGTGATCTTACCGGCATCTTCGGCGGTGATAGGCTGTTTGATGTCCAGACGGGCCATGATCCTCGTGTTGGCATCCGGTGCCTTATGACGGGTAACCATATAGATGTGTACGCACAAGACCAGCACGAGGAACAAGAACACTGACAATACACCAAGGGCAAGCCGCTGCCATTTCCTTTTCTGCATAAAAAAAAGATTAAGTGATTAATAAATGAGAATATCAGGGGGTAGAATACCTAGCGATGAATAGCTAACTGGATTTGAGAGACGCGCTTCTGATAGAGATACGACAATATTATGACAATGGATTTCGGTCCTTTGAAAAAAAAATCCTCTCTGTCAGTGTGCAGGGGGGTGATTGCCGGTAAATGCTTATATTTGCAGCCGCTAATAAAGCTCTTATTATAATGATCAGCAGAAGAAATATCCGGGTAAAAGTGATGCAAACCTTGTATAC
>DATJJD010000249.1:0-9668 GCA_035492545.1 Puia sp. | reverse complement strand
TAGCGATCATCCGAAAGCTATTGCCGGCTATATCAAAAACGACCCGGTCACATCCATTTCCTAACAGGTCCGCCGAATTAAAGGTTTCATAAATGTCATCCGGCGTATGCCAATCGGCTCTCCTGATCTTCTCTAACCAGTCCTCAAACGAAACCCTGCTCCGGGCCTGGTCAACCATATATTCTTCTATAGTTTCCCTTCTTATCAAATGAATTCTCATCTCCTGCCTATTACAAAGATAATAAAAGTTCTCTGATAGAGAACTTTTCAAGCAATTTTTTTCCGTCCAGGTTGGAAGACTACTTTCCCCACCTACTTATAGGGGATATAGTTAAAAGTGTGAGAACTAATTGAGGCTCATGGCCGTAAAATTAAATAGAATAGCAATATTTTGTCTTAAAGCCCTGCCAGCGTCTCTTCAATCACCCTGATCTTAGCCTCCGTATCCGCCAGCTTCTTCCGTTCAAGGTTGATCACCTCCGGCTTCGCATTCTGAACAAACCGTTCATTGCTCAGCTTCTTATTCACCGACTCGAGGAATCCTTTCAGGTAGACCAGCTCCTTCTGGATCTCCTCTTTCTGACTGCTGAGGTCCACGACCCGGTCAATACCCAGATAAAACTTATCCTTCCCGACGACGACGGTCAGGGCTCCTTCCTGGGTATCCTGGGTGAACAGGATCTCCTGCGCATTGACCTGTTTGACCAGGATAGTGCCGATGGCCTGATAAGTGGCCTGAACATGGGTTTGTATATGCAGTTGAATAGCTTCCTTCGGTTTGATCTGCGCCTTATTCCGGGCATCCCGGATAGCCGTGATAACCTCCTTCAACAGCTCGCCCTGGGCCAGCACGGGGGCATCAAAAGCCCCGATGGCCTCGAACTCCCGCACACATAGGTCATCCCCGTCCGTCCGCTCCCGCAACAAATGATACAGCTCTTCGGTGATGAAAGGCATAAAGGGATGCAACAGCTGCATCAGCTCCTCATAGAAGTATACCGTCTTCGCATACACGCCGCCGTCCATGGCCTGCTCAAAGCCCGGCTTCACCCACTCCAGGTACCAGCTGCAGAAGTCATCCCAGATGAGGGAATACAACGTCTTCAACGCCTCGCTGAGCCGGAAGTCGGTATACAATTTTTCCAGCTCCGCCCTTACAGACGCCAGCCGGCTCTCAAACCACTGCACCGCAAAATGATCGGCGGCGCCTTCTACCTCCGGCTGCACCCTTCCTTCCCACATTTTTACCAGCTTCAGCGCATTCCATAGTTTATTATTGAAATTACGCCCTTGTTCTAAGGCGGATTCGTCAAACAGCAAGTCGTTCCCGGCAGGGGAGGAGATCATGATGCCAAACCGTACGGCATCCGCCCCGTATTTTTCGATCAGTTCCAGCAGGTCCGGCGAATTGCCCAGGCTCTTGCTCATCTTCCTTCCCTGTTTGTCCCTCACCATGCCCGTGAAATAGACATCCCTGAAAGGGATCCTCTTCTCGATAGGCAGACTATCCGGGAAATAATACAACCCCGCCATGATCATGCGGGCCACCCAGAAGAAAATGATATCCTGTCCCGTCACCAGTACGGAAGTAGGGTAGTAGTAGTTGATATCGGCATTGCCGGGATGGGTCACCCCTTTGAAAACCTCGATGGGCCAGAGCCAGGAGCTGAACCAGGTGTCCAGCACGTCTTCATCCTGCACGAGGTCCTCCATGGTAAAGGTCTTTCCGTCGGTTCCGACAACGGTCTCGGCCGCACGGTTTCCAACAGCATTTTCCGCCTCCTGCCCCGCAGGGCGCTGGCCGCCCCCGGCCGCAAACAGCTTCCACGCCTCTTCCCTTGTCGCCGCCACCCGCAAGCTTCCATCCGGGCTGTACCAGGCCGGGATCTGTTGCCCCCACCACAGTTGGCGGGAAATACACCAGTCCTTTACATTCTCCAGCCAGTATTTATAGGTCGCCAGGAACTTATCCCCGGGGTGGATGGTAATAGGTCCTTCCGTGACGGCTTTCAACGCCGGCTCCGCCATTTCTTTCATCTTCACAAACCACTGCGTGGAGATCCTTGGCTCCACCACGGCACTGGTCCGCTGGGAGAAACCGATCCGGGTGGGATGCGCTTCCTCTTTGACCAGCAACCCTTCCGCCCCCAGCATCTCCACCACCTTTTTCCGGGCGGCAAACCGCTCCATGCCCACCAATATCTCCGCGGCCGCGCTCAGCGTGCCATCTTCATTCAAGGTATCGATAATGGGTAGGCCATGTTTCAATCCCAGGTTATAGTCATTGATGTCATGGGCCGGTGTCACCTTCAAGGCCCCCGTACCAAAAGCCGGGTCTACATAGGTGTCGAAAATGATGGGCACCTTCCGGTTGACCAACGGTACAATGGCGGATTTCCCCTTCAACCCCAGGTAACGTTCATCGCTGGGGTTTACACAGATAGCCGTATCCCCCATAATGGTCTCCGGCCGTTGCGTGGCGACCTCGATATAGGTATCCTCGCCGTCGATCTTATATTTTACATAATACAGCTTCCCCTGCTCCTCCCGGTACTCTACTTCTTCATCGCTCAAAGCCGTCCTGGCCGCGGGATCCCAGTTGATCATCCGGGCCCCCCGGTAGATCAGCCCTTTTTGATAGAGGTCGACAAAAATGCGGATGACGGCGTCATAATAATCCTTGTCCATGGTAAAGGACACCCGGTCCCAGTCCACGCTGCAACCCAGCTTCCTGATCTGGTGATAGATGATGCCCCCGTACTTGTCCTTCCATTCATAGGCATATTCCATAAAGGCAGGCCGGGTGAGGCTGTTCTTGTCGATCCCCCGCTCTTTCAGCATTCCCACCACCTTGGCCTCCGTGGCAATGGAAGCATGGTCGCTGCCGGGTACCCAGCAGGCATTATACCCGCTCATCCGGGCCTTGCGGACGAGGATATCCTGTACCGTCTCATTCAGCGTATGGCCCATGTGCAAGACCCCCGTCACATTGGGGGGCGGTATCACCACCGTAAAAGCAGGACGCCCATCCGGACGGCTGTTAAAATACCGTTTGTTCAGCCAATGCGCATACCATCTGTCTTCTGTCGCCGAGGGGATATAATTCTTGCTCAATTCCATGTTGTATCAATTAGTTAGAAACGCTGAATGGGCGACAAATGTACGAAATTTCACCCCTCCTGCGGTTTGGAACAGGGGCAAAAAAAAATTCCCCGTTAGGGGAATTCCTATAATACAGTAGCATATATTCTCAACGGAGAGGTCCTATGCAAACCAATACAGGTAAGACAGGAACATAACCAGTCCGACAAAACCAAGCGCTAACAAAATTGTTTTTGCAGTCTCGCCAAGGTGGATAGAGTGTAGCATCTTTTTCATAAAAAGAAATTTTTTTTAGGGTGAAACCAGTTGATTAAAATGAGCGGAATTCAAAGGGGATCGGAAATCAACTAAACGGGTGGTTTCTCTAACGATTTGGCGTGGGAAAAGCCTTTGCTACAACAAAATTACTATTATTCCTCATATCTCAAAATCTTTTTTTACCCCTGAGAGTATACCCTTAACCCCACCCATTATGTATAATTCCCTCTCTTTCAATCCCCTCCTCAGGACATTGTAAAAAGGTACGCAAACAGCATAATGGCGCAGAAATACAGGATTGCCGTGATAATGGTCAGGATCTTGCTTTCCCGCTCTTCTCGAGTGTGCAATTTTTCCATGCGGTATTGGATTTTAAAGGGTTTTAGGTAATTCCAAACAGTCCTAAGACCATTGGATCGTACAGGTTGTTGTACTGATTTTCGCAGAGTAGGGAGTGGATTACTTTTAAACCAGTCTGCCCGCCAGGGCTTCGGCAAACGCATCTTTCTTGTTACCTTTACAATTCCTCAGTCATTGCAGGGATCTTCGAAAAATGTACGCGATAGTCGATATTGAAACTACCGGTGGTTATGCAGCCAATAACGGCATAACAGAAGTTGCTATTGTGTTACACGATGGAAATAGGGAGATTAAGCGCTATGAAACCCTCATCAACCCCGGCATCACCATCCCCCGTTACGTACAGGCCCTCACCGGCATCACCGATGAGATGGTGGCGGACGCCCCCCGCTTTGAAGAAGTAGCCCCCACGATCTTCGAATGGCTGCAGAACAACACCTTCGTCGCCCACAACGTCAACTTCGACTACTCCTTTCTCAATCACCAGCTAAAAGCCTGCAGCCTGGACCTGGATTGTAAGAAACTCTGCACCATCCGCCTCAGCCGCAAAGTATTTCCCGGCGCCCCCAGCTATGGCCTGGGCAACATCTGCAACCACCTGGGCATAGACATCCCCAACCGCCACCGGGCAGGAGGAGACGCCGACGCCACAGTCCTGCTCTTCGAACGGATCCTGCAGGCAGGAGGACTCACCCACATCCAAACCATGCTGAAAGGCAACAGTCACGAACAATACCTGCCCGTCAACCTGCCCGCCGAACAGGTACAGGCCCTGCCCATGCTGCCCGGCGTCTATTATTTTCATGACGGAAAAGGAAAAGTGATCTATGTGGGTAAAGCCAAGAACCTCCGTTACCGGGTACGCAGCCATTTCTCCAACAACAAACCCGGGCGTCAGAAACAGGAGTTCCTCCGCCAGATCCACAGCATCTCCCATGAGGTCACCGGCACCGAGCTGATGGCCTTTCTGCTGGAATGTATCGAGATCCGTCGCCTCTGGCCCGCGTACAATCGCAGCCTGAAAAGGTTCGAACAGATCTATGGACTCTATTGCTTCGAAGACCGCAGCGGCTACCTGCGGCTGGCCCTGGAAAAGAAACGGCGGCAGCTTCAACCCGTCTATACGTTCTCGTTACTCGTGGAAGGACAGACGCTGTTGTGGAAGCTGATGCGGGAATGGCGGCTCTGCCCCCGCCTCTGTTATGTCCAGCGGGGCGAAGGCCCCTGCGAAGGCATGGTGCAACAATTCTGCGACGGCGCCTGCGAACACAAAGAATCTCCGGAACTGTATAACAAAAGGGTAGAGGAGGCCATCGCCTCCCTGGTAAAGAGCCTGCCCAGCTTCACCGTAGTGGATGAAGGCCGGCACCCGGAAGAAAAAAGCTGTATCCTGGTAGAGCAGGGCCGCTTCTATGGCATGGGCTATGTGCCCGTGGACTCGCCGGTCTATGATGCGTCGACCTTGAAAGAATATCTTACCCGCTATCCGGAGAATGAATACATCCGGGGCCTGGTCTACCAGCACGCCGAGCGCTGGCCCGCCCGCCGGTTCTCCTACGCCCCCAATGTGTGAATGAATGTTATGAATTCCTCCCGTGCTATCATCCGGGCCCCCATACTCGCCAGATGCTCCGTATAAACCTGGCAGTCGACCAGTTCCACCCCTTCGGACTGTAGCTGCCGGACATACCGGATAAAGGCATATTTACTGGCATTGCTGGCCTTGCTGAACATGCTCTCCCCAAAATATACGCTCCCCAGCCGGATCCCATACAGCCCCCCCACCAACTCCCCATCCAGCCAGGCTTCGGCGCTATGGGCATAACCCGCCTCATGGAGCCGCGTATACGCCTCCTTCACCTCGTCAGTGATCCAGGTGCCATCCTGCCCCCTCCGCGAGATGGTCTTGCAGTTGGCGATCACCTCCGGGAAAGCTTTATTGATGGTAAAAGTGAAGGTCCCTTTCCGGATCAGCTGCTGCATGCTCTTGCTCTCCTTCAGCTCCTCCGGAAAAAGGACACAGCGGGGATCAGGGCTCCACCATAAGATATGCTGCCCTTCATACCAGGGGAAGATGCCGTTGTGATAGGCCAGCAACAGCCGCTCCTGGGAGAGGTCCCCCCCGATGGCCAGCAACCCGTCCGGTTCGGCCAGCGCGACCGGAGGAAAGATCAGCTCGTTGTTTAAGGCAAATAAAGGCAACAGGCACCGCAGATTATGATTCAGATAATATTTCAATGGTGGCGCCGATGCCCCGGTCGGTGATAGCATCGCATAGCGGTTTCAACTCCTCATAGGCGCCCCTTTTGACCGCATATTTTCCCTTCGTATGGATGATCATGGCGCATTGCTCCGCCTGCTCCTGGGAGTGATCACACACTTCTATCAGCGTCTGGATCACCCACTCAAAGGTATTCACCTCATCGTTCCAGACGATAAGGCTGCAGGGGTCATCGCTGTCGGTCAGTACATCCGTGTCGTCGTTCTCCATCGCGATGGGCCTTGGATCGTGCAATAGATAGGGCATCTGATAAACGTCTTTCCGGCAAAATTAAGCAATTAATTCTTTTTCTTCTTCAGCAGCCCGTTCAGCAGCCCCTTGCCGGCCTCCGTTACCTTTTTCTTGCTATCATCCAACCCGCCGGCAGCCGTGGCCGTGGTATCCCCCTTGCCGGCCAGCTGTTTTTTCAACTCCGCCCCGGCATCACTGATCAGCTGTTGCTTTAATACGCGGGCCGTATCTTTTAGCTGCTGTTTAGCACTGTCCACCCTCGCTTGCACCAGGTCCACCACCTGCTGTTTGACACCATTGGCCGTCGCGGCAAGGGCGTCTTTCAGGTCCGTCGTCACCAACGGATTGGTAAGGGTCCCGCCCATCTTCACATTCAGGTCCACCGTCTCACCCACCTTCAGGGGGATGCCCTTGGCGCCCACCTGAGCCACGGCATTGTTCACCAGCCCGTTCGCCTGGTCGCCCAGCAACGCCCGGGGCACCTTCATCCGGATGGCATAGTCCAGCGACTGGTCAAAGCCGTGAGCCCCGCCGATCTTCATGTCGATGGTATTCACTTTCGTGGTGAAAGGGTTCACGATCACCTTCCCGTTCTTGAACGTAAAGCTGAGACTGATATCTTTCAACTCCATATTCTTTAGCTGATTTAGGTTGAGGCTCTGGGCCAGCTTGTCCAGCGGCTCCAGGTTCTTCACCATACCCTGCGCCACCAGCAAACTTCCGCCCCCGTTGAGGCTATTCACATCGGCGCTGCCGTTCTCCGCCATCTGCCCGTTCAGGGTCAGCTGCGAGCTGAGTTTGCCGTCCACGAATTTCCCGGCCGGCATCAGCTTCTGTACCGTATTAAAAGCAAAAAAAGTTTTTTGAATATCCAACCCCTTCACATCATAGTCAAAAGAGAAGACAGGCTTCTTCGGATTGTCATGGCTGGAATAAGCCCCGTTCATCGTCAGCACCCCATCCAGCGCTTCAAACCGGATATTGTTCAGCTTCACCACCTCTCCGGCGATCTGCACACTGCCCGAAGCATTCTGCATGTCGAGGTTGTCATAATGCAGTTTGTCCACAGCCACATTCAGGACAAAACGGATGCCCGAAGGCACGACGAATGGCGCACTCGCCGCCGTCCCCCCATTACCCGCCGTTCCGCCTCCCGAAGAGCCCGCCGTCTTCCCGGCGGTACTATCGGCTCCCAAACTGGCCATCCAGTCATTCAGGTTGATCTGGTCGGCCTTCACCCTCAACGACCCATCCAGGTCCTGGTGTTTCAGCATATACCCCAGCAGGTTATTGATGGTTCCGTCAGCATTGAAACTCGTCTTCAGATAGTCGCCGAGCAGTTGGCTGATGGTGATATTCTTTGGTGTAAAGCTCATCTGCAGGGCATTCAGCCGGATGCCGCCCGGATACGCATTGGAGGCATATAAAAAGTCGCTGAGGCCCAGGGACCCGGCAGCGGCAAAACGATCGTACTGTTGTTTTTCAATGGCTGAATAATTCCCCCGGGCGCTGAGATCGACCTGCATCGCCCCCGTCATATGCGTTCCATTCTCCAGCTTCACCAGCTCCGTCACCTTGGCAAGGTCGAGATTGCCCTTCGCCGCGGCGTCGATATAAGGGTCGCTGACGGGCGTTTTTAACAGGAGGCGAAAATCAAACGGCGTCTGGTCCATCTCCAGATGCCCCTGCGAAAGATTCACTACGGTATGGTCCGTTACCCCATCGGGATTATCGATGGCGAGAGTGATATTGATATGCTGCACCGGCTTGGGCAGATCGGGATATTGGAATTGCCCGTTCTTCACCGCCAGGTTCACATGATAGGCGGGCAGGTGCCGGCTATCGTACAACCCTTTCACCGAACCGCTGAAACTTGCTTCCCCACTGGTTTTGATGCTGGCAAAGTCCTTCTGGTAAATGGCCGGTATCATGGAGAGAATGCTTTTGAAGTCGTTGGACGGCGCGTTGAATTTTATGTCCATATTATAGGCGCTGTCATTCACGGCCTGAATAAAACCTTCGGTGTTTAGTTTTAAGTCGTTCACCGAAAGATCATCCACTTTAAAAGCATACTTGGCAGCCTTATTATCCACCTGGAAGTTGACCACCACATTCGTCTGGGCCCGTAACAGATAGGGGATCCCGCCATAGGTAAAGGTCAGCGACTGGGTTTGGGTCTTGGTTTCCAGTGTGAAGAGGTCCGACGTGAAATCCCCGCTGCCGGAATGGTTCAGCCCGCTGATCTCACTGCTCATATGACTGCTGTCATCCCGGTAGCTGATATAGGCATCGGTCAGGGCATATTCCTGCAGCTCCATCTTAAAAGGTTTGGCAGCCGCGGGCGCACCGGTTTGCGCAGCCGTATCCGGGATGGTGATGCTCCAGTTGTTATGCCCGTTCTTATGGACGATGGCATGCACCCGGGCCTGATCTACCTTGATGGAATGGATCTTGATGACATCCCCGGAGATCACGCTGAGCAGGTTCACCGCTACATTGATCTGCCGGGCAGACACCAGCGTGTCTTCGGCAAACTCGCCCGTCCCCGTCACCCGGAGACTATCCAGCCGCACCGCCAGCCTGGGAAAATTCCGGAAAAGGGAAAGATCGACATCGGAAAAGTCCACTTTAGCCGTCAGGCTCTTGTTGACCTGGGTTTTGATCAGGTTGGTTATTTTTCCTTTAAAGAGAAGGGGGATGGCAAAAGCTACGCCAAGGAGGATCAGCAGGACAATGCCTGTAATTTTGAGTGTTTTTTTCATGGTTCAGTGAGGATATTGTGATTGTTCGATCACTAATAACGTAAAGATGCATAAAATCTTTGTTTATTTTTGCTATTTATTTAATAAAATATGACGCAGGAAAGAGAAGAAAGGATCCTCCAGGTACTGGACAAACGACAGGCAGGTATTACGGTAGTGCTGGAAAACGTCTTCGACCCGCACAACATCTCGGCCGTCATGCGCACCTGCGACGCCATCGGCATGCAGGAACTCTACGTCCTGAACACAAAGATCCCCCGTCATAAGAAATGGGGCGCTAAGAGCAGCAGCAGCGCCGCCCAATGGCTCACCATCCATCAATTCACGGATGCCGAAGCCTGTTTTGCCGAACTGCGGACAAAATATGACCGCATCGTCACCACCCATCTCAGCAGCGATGCCGTCTCGCTCTATGAGATCGACCTCACCCAAAAAGTGGCCCTGGTATTTGGGAACGAACACGCAGGCGTCAGCGAAGAGATCCGCCAGCTCTCGGATGGTAATTTTATTATCCCCCAGGTGGGCATCATCAGGTCATTGAATATTTCCGTTGCCTGCGCCGTCAGTTTGTACGAAGCCTTCCGGCAGAAGCAGGCGGCCGGCCATTATGAACAACGTAACTTACCCGAGGCCCAATATGGCGAGCTCCTGAAGGAGTGGAGCCGGGGACAGCT
>DATJJD010000248.1:0-16460 GCA_035492545.1 Puia sp. | reverse complement strand
ATCTTATTAGTACTTATGGTGGAGATTATGAGATATTGTCATCAATTTAGGAAGGTTTTTGATTTAAAGATGTTTCGGAGATGAAAAAATTTTTCGCTTCGCAAAAACTTGGTATTTTCAACCCATATTTCTCTAAACTGTATTAATACATGACCAATTCAAAACAGCCCACAAATACCGGCGCCCTTGCTACCCTGGTGATCGTTTTCTTCTTCTGGGGATTTATTGCAGCCTCCAACAGCATCTTTATCCCGTTTTGTAAAACACATTTTCACCTCAATCAGTTCCAGTCCCAGTTGATCGGCTCCGCTTTTTATGGTGCTTATTTTATCGGGTCTCTTCTTTTATATCTTATTTCAGGTTTGGTTGGTTATGACATCCTGAACAAGATCGGCTATAAAAAAGGAATTATCTATGGTCTTTGGATCTCGGTGGCAGGCGCCCTGCTGATCATACCTTCCGCCAACGCCCAGTCCTTTCCCGCCCTGCTGGGCTCTTTCTTTGTAGTGGCATTAGGTTTCTCCCTTCAGCAGACAGCGGCTCAACCTTTTGCCATCGCCCTGGGTGATCCCGCTACCGGTTCACACCGGCTGAATCTTGCAGGTGGTATCAATTCCCTGGGAACGACGCTGGGGCCCATCATCGTCAGCTTCTTCCTGTTCGGGTCCATCGGCAACGCCGCTAAAGAAGTGACTGTCACGAATATCAATAACCTATACCTCATCGTCGCCAGCGTATTCGCTATAGTCGCCCTTTTCTTCACCTTCTCGAAATTACCGGCCGGTAAGGACGACGCAAAATTCGAGGCATCGAAGAAAGCTTCCCTTTCACTGATCGTCCTGACCTTACTGGTCTTACTCATCATCATCATCGGACAGCTTACGGACATTCAAAAGCTTCCCCTCTTAATAGCCACGCTGATCATCGTAGTAGGCGTCCTCTTTTATTCGAACACCAGCGCCATTAAGAACCACGACGGATGGGGCGCCATGAAATACCCGCAGCTGATCTATGGCATGCTGGGCATCTTCGTATATGTAGGAGTGGAAGTGACCATCGATAACAACTTCGGAGCCTTGCTAAAGACACCCGGTTACCTGACCAGTGCGGGGCTGGATGAAAGTTTGATCTCCAAATATGTATCTCTTTATTGGGGAAGCCTGATGATCGGCCGCTGGACGGGCGCCATCGGCGTATTCAACCTCTCTGCCGCCGGTAGAAAAATTGCTACCATTGTAGTTCCCTTCATTGCTTTTGCCATCGTCCTTTTCGTCAATAATTTGTATGGCAGCGACATCACCAACTTATTACCTTATGCCATCTTTGTCGCTATCGCCATTGCAGCCTTCTTCTATGGACAGGAAAAGCCCGTTAAGACCCTGTTTACCCTGGCTATTCTCGCAACAGCCGCCATGCTGACCGGCGTATTCACCCACGGCATCGTCTCTGTATACTGCTTTATGTCCGGCGGACTTTGCTGTTCCATCATGTGGCCCTGTATCTTCTCGCTGGGCGTAGCCGGATTGGGCAAGTATACCAGCCAGGGGTCGGCCTTCCTGATCATGATGATCCTGGGCGGAGCGATAATCCCCCCCTTCCAGGGTTCGGTCGGGGATAGGGTCGGCATGCACCACTCCTACCTGGTAGCCGCGGCCTGCTTCGCTTTTTTGGCATGGCTTGCCCTGAAATTACGTACCGTCCTCAAAGCCCAGGGTTTAAACTTTGACGAACAAATCGGTGGCGGACATTAATATTATTCATCGTTCTTCCTATATCTTTGCAACCCTTCCCGTGCGCAGGTACCGGGAGGGTTGTTTTTCTGTTTCCACTTCCTAAAATTTTAGCGTCCATGGCAAAGTCCTCGTCTTCCCTTTCTTATGAATCATTAGCCATCGGCATTGATATCGGCGGTACCGGTACTAAATTCGGTATTGTAGACAGGAATGGGAATGTGCTGTTCTCCAGCGAGATCCCCACAAGAGGCCATGCCCAGGTAGAAGGCTTTATCGACGAATTACACGCCCACCTGGGAGTCCTGATCGATAAAGCCGGCGGGTCTGGCAGGATGAGGGGCATTGGAGTAGGCGCCCCCAACGGTAATTTTTACAGCGGTACCGTCGAATACGCACCCAATCTTCCCTGGAGAGGGATTATCCCTTTAGCTAAACTGATCCAGAATAAATTTCAACTTCCCACCATCCTCACCAACGACGCCAATGCGGCCGCCATCGGTGAAATGATGTACGGAGCCGCTAAAGGCATGAAAGATTTTATCATGATCACCCTGGGGACCGGCGTAGGCAGCGGCATCGTCGCCAACGGGAAACTGATCTACGGACATGACGGATTTGCCGGAGAACTGGGGCATACCATCATCATCCCCGAAGGCCGTTTGCACCAGGGCACAGGGAAAAAAGGCTCGTTGGAGAGTTATGCTTCCGCCACCGGCGTAAAGCTGACGGCCATAGAGATGCTGCAAAAAAGCCAGGATGACAGCCTTCTGCGGCAGCTGGACCCCGAGAAACTGGACTCCAAACAAGTATATGACGCAGCAATACAGGGAGACAAACTGGCCAAAGAGATCTTTGATTTCACCGGCGGGATCCTGGGCCTGGCCCTGGCCAATTTCGTCATGTTCTCCAGCCCGGAAGCCATCATCCTTTTTGGAGGTCTCACCAAGTCCGGAGACCTCATTCTAAAGCCCACCCGGGAGAATATGGAGAGTAACCTGATCCAGGTATTCCAGAATAAAGTAAAAATACTGGTAAGCCATTTAAAGGAATCCGACGCCGCCATCCTGGGGGCCAGCGCCCTCGTATGGGATATGAAGGGATAACTAGGGTTTCGCCAGCTTGATCAGAAAAACCGCTGGCAGGGGCCGCTCCCCTTCCTTATCCGAAGGTTTTATCGTTGGTTTTCCATTCACCAGCAGACAGCTGCTGCCTCCCCCATCCAGGTTCAACGCTTCATAACAACCCAGTTGCAGCAGCATCTTTGCCTCCTGCAGGAGGGTAGCGCCTTCCGCTACTGCCGGCGATCTGCCCTGGATGGCAAGGATGATCAGCCGCCCGTCCCGGGTATACCCCATGGCCGTGCGGGGATGTTTGTCATTCTCACCATGAGGAAATAACTGCTCCTCTTTATTGGTGATCCTGATCTTTCCATCATGGATCAGCACAGGCCCTCCGCCAACGGCCGTCCTTTCCTTCCACCATTTCCATTCAATGTTTCGCAGGTCATAGATGGACGGAGCTTTCTCTTCGCCTTTCGCAATCACGGGACCGTCCTCAAAAGCATAGGGCTTACGATGGATGGAGTCGGTAAAGATCCAGGCAACATCCGCTTTCCGGCTGCGGTCTATGCCGATGGCGCCACGGGTGGGATAATAATAAAGAAGGGAGTCTGCGCCCGTCCCCCGCAGGGAGACAATACTATAGGACACCAGCTTCCCATCCTTCATAACCATATTCAAATTCTGGTTGGTCTCAAAGGAGAAAAAAGTACAGTTCACCACCACTAAGGGGAACTGCTCCAGCTGATAATATTGGGAAGGAGTCCACCGCTTCGTTTGTCCTGTCTGGTCAGTAAAGAGTAGCTTCTTATCCTTCAGCAGGGCCGATACATAATAAGCGATAAAAGGAGAGCCATCCAGGGAGTCATCCCTGCGGTATACATGCAGGGAAACAGGCAGCGGCCCGAAAGCCGTATCTACATTTTTCCACCCTCCCCCCGTGCCGGACGTCTGCGCGGCCAGGTTCAGCCCCCATCCCATGCATACAACGAGTAGATAGAAGAGTCGCATTAATTAGCCTTTTGCCCCAGCCATTCGCTACGGCCATAGCCGGGAATCACATGGCGTTCGCTGTGATAGGAGGATCTTACCAACGGACCACTCTCCACATAATCAAACCCCAGTTCATAACCAATCTCTCTCAGTTCGGCAAACTCATCCGGATGAACAAAACGTTCTACCGGCAGATGTTTCTTGGTAGGTTGGAGATATTGCCCCATGGTGATCACATCCACACCGCTGCTACGGAGGTCTTTCAGGGTCTGTACCACTTCTTCCTTTCTTTCTCCCAGGCCCAGCATGATGCCGCTCTTGGTGCGCACCCCGCCCTCTTTGAGGATCTTCAGGGTTTCCATGCTGCGCCAGTATTTAGCCTGTATACGCACCTGGCGGGTGAGCCGTTCGACGGTTTCGATATTATGAGAGACTACATCGGGGGCTACTTCCACGATTCGGGCGATATTCTCCTGTTCCGCTTTGAAATCGGGGATCAGGGTCTCCAGCGTCGTATCAGGATTGAGGGCTTTTACGGCCCGGATGGTATTTTGCCAGATGATGCTGCCGCCATCCTTCAGTTCGTCCCGGTCTACCGAGGTGATCACCGCGTGTTTCACCTTCATCAGGTGGATAGCTTCCGCCACCCGCTGCGGTTCATCCCAATCCACCGGATCAGGACGGCCTGTAGCCACGGCACAAAACCCGCAGCTGCGGGTACAGATATTGCCCAGGATCATAAAGGTGGCGGTGCCTTCTCCCCAGCATTCTCCCATATTGGGGCAGTTGCCGCTCTCACAGATGGTGTGTAATTTATGGGTATCTACCAGCCCGCGGACATGTTTGTAACTTTCCCCGATGGGTAGTTTTACGCGTAACCAGTTGGGTTTCTTAACTTTAGATTCAGTTTGTACTTCCGTTCCCGCCGTTGTCGAACAGGGTGTTCGCGCTAATTCCGGACCTGTTGTTGATTCTTCCATACTACAAAAATACGTCACTTTCGGCTTCCAAAAAGTAGGCAGACATACGCATTGAAGAAAAACGTCTTTTGAGGCACCAGGGTCACCTGGGGGATCTTCCCGAAAAAATACTCCCCGGTTAATCCCACCTCGATGGCGGAGATCGTCTGGTTCAGCCGGCCATAGTCAAAACGCATGGCCGTTTTAGCATTCAACCCCGGCTTCACCGAGAGATGTCCCCAGCCGACGGTAAACCCGGCAGCCCCGGTCACCACCTCCGCCGCCGTATCGGTGGCCAGTTGGGTAAAGGTTTTGCGGTAGGTATTCCCGGCGGCATCCTCGACATTGACATAATAAGGTTTCAGCAATCCGATAGAGACGCCACCGCTATACAGCGCCGTCACAGACACCCCATTCTTATTGCCCTTCCCGCCGATCAGCCGGGCCTCCCCAAGGGCCGCCTTGAAGATGTAGAAGTTATTGAGTTTATACGGCACCACCGAACTGTAGTTGAAACCGTCAGGGGACGTGGTGATCTTATGTTCTTTATTACTTTTCTTCTCGTTCAGCTCGAATTGCAGCAACCGGGTCTTACTGGGACTAATGAACTTTCCTTTCTCAAAATAAAGACCATATCCATCCGTAGCGAGCTTGATCCCGAAGATGGTATGTTTATTAAAGATAAGATCCCCCTCTTCTTCCATCTTCATCATGTTCTGCAGCCTTTCCTTCTTGGCATTTTTCCGGTTCCGCGGGGGCGGCTGGGAGACGGAAGTGCTATCCTGTGCAAATAAGCTCACTATAATGACCGAGGCAATAGCGGATAAGAAAAGTTTCTTCACTGCGGATGATTTTACTGTATATGGAGTAAATTTAGGGCAAAATTTCAAATAATGACTTCTACAGTTATTTACGAGGGAGAATTGCGAACGGTTGCCACACACCTGCAATCCGGGACAGAAATAGAGACCGACGCACCCGTTGACAATCAGGGCAAAGGGGAAAGATTTTCACCTACGGACCTGGTAGCTACCGCCCTGGCCGCCTGTATGGCTACAACCATGGGTATAAAGTCCCGGGATCTGCAGGTAGACCTTAGGGGAATGAAGATTTCCGTGCTTAAGATCATGAAACCCGATCCCCGCCGGATTGCCGGTGTCAACGTGCTATTCGAATTCCCATCCACCCTGCAGGTGGATGAAAAGCAAAAGACCATCCTGGAAAGGACTGCCCATACCTGCCCCGTCATGTACAGCATCCACCCGGACCTGGAAGTAAAAATTGAATTCAACTGGAATCCGGCGGCCGTGCCTTCCGCCTAATCTTCCGGTCATTCATCCAGGCTGCGTCGTTAACAAAGTCTGGGCGTCGGCACGGCTTTATCCCGGCGTGGCTTCCCCCAGTATAAAATGCCCGATGGCGCACTGGAGGCATTTCTTCGGGTCACAGTACCGGGTCTTCAATTCCAGCAATGCCTGCGTATCTGCAGCATGTTTACCATACACGCCCTGGTGGCCCCAACCGGCTATCAGGGCATTTTTTTCAGGGGGTATCGCCGCCAGCCACCGCAGCGCTTTATCCCTCATCGTCTTTTCTCCCCGCAGCCAGCCATAGGCAAAAAGTAACGGAGCCGCCGTATTGATCAGGATACTATCCATCATTTGCCTTCCTATCCGTTTGGGCCGGACGGCCCCGTCATCACCGGCCCCTGCCAATGCATTTCCCATTCCATTGTCAGCATTGCCCGCCATCCCGGTCTGGGCGCCTGCTTCCCTGCCCGGGCCCGCCGTCCCCCAACCATAATGCCTATCCCAGTATGCACTGGCAGTCACACGCAGCAAAGGCTTCAGGTCCTCCGGAGAATCCGCCTCTTTGATGGTAACAAACCAGGCAGCACAACGGGATAACAGCCCCGCCAGCTGCGCCAGCCGGATAAGGGGGGCATTCCCTGGCCGCATCCGTAAAAAAAAGATCGGCGAAGAAGGGGCAGGCAGGCGATATTTTTTCCGGAGATACCTGAATTCCTTTTGCAGGAATAAAGGATACTCCTCCCCGAAGGCCTCCTCCAATAATCCGGCCTGTCCCAGCAACAGGGCTTCCAGCTGCCCCACATTTCCCCGGTGACGGGCCAGTACGGAGATCGGTAGATTCCGCGCCATCGCCTCAAAAGAGCCCGTATTCACGGGAAGCCCGAAATTCCGGGCCAGCAACCACCAGGTGACCTCTTCCCAGTGCTGATGAGTCTCTGCCAGGGCATCCCGGATAAACAGCGATTTCCGATAGAGCCGCTCCTCTACGAGTCGTTGTTTCCAGACTTCCCAGGTATTCTCGCTCACCTGCGGCACTTGTCCCTCACAGGCAATAAAACGTTGGTGGTTCATCCACGCTGAATATTTCCCCAATAACCATTTCGGCACCCGGTGCTGCAGCACCAGCAGGGGAAGATATCCCGCCACCGGCCCGGCCTCCTCTCCAGACGGGTCCACGCCGCCACAGGCGGCCATATCATTCTCCCATACGACATGTAAAATGACATTCCGGTAATTTCTATCGTGCTGGTGCGCATGTCTGTCCCAGTCCGAGGTTTTTATATGTAGCTCGATATTTCCCGCCCAATAAGTATTCCCGATCCGGATGGCAGCGTTGAGGAAATCAGGGCCCTGGTGCGTATTGAGATCACCGGGAGAGAGGATCTGTAAAGCTTCGCCCGTCTCTGTATACAACTTCGGACGATTGAAGTACTGGTATCGCCAGATGAATTGCAGCAATTGTTCTTTCATGGGGGTAGGTTTCCCCAAAGTTCACGATAAATCTTATTTTAAAATTTTCTTTTTATTCACCCCGGAATTCCGGCCGCCGGGTTGAGTCCCTTCTCATCCGTCTTGCCCCGGCTTTACCGCACCGCCGCTTGCAATCGCGCCAGCTCTCGCACCACCCGGCTAACGGGCAGGCCCATGACATTATAAAAATCGCCCTGGATGCCCTTGATCCCCACCACCCCGATCCACTCCTGGATAGCATATGCGCCGGCCTTATCATAAGGCTTGTATTTGTCCACATAAGCAGCCAGCTGCTGCTGGTCCAGCTCATGGAACCAAACGGCCGTCACGTCGGCAAAAGCGATCTCCTGCTCCCCCTTTACCAGCACCACCCCGGTGATCACCTCATGTTTGTTGCCCGCCAGCCTCGAGAGGATCCCGATCGCATCTTCCCGGTCCCTGGGTTTGCCGATGATCTCATCCTTCAGCACGACCACAGTGTCCGCGGCCAATAGGATCCGCCCGGGGTCTACCATTGCTTTTACCGCCAGTGCTTTGTTACGGGCTATGTGGACCGGCACCTGAGCGGCAGCCATACCGGGGGGATAGGATTCCGGGGTTTCTTTCACCAGTACGTCAAAGTCGATTTCCGCCCACTCCAGCAATTGCCGGCGCCGGGGTGAACCGGATGCGAGTACAATACGTTCCATATATTATAAGAATTCAATAAAGATCATCGATAGGATGCCCGCCAGCATCACTCCCTTGATCAGGCTGCTCAGCAAATGATAATCCGCCACGGTCCGCCCGTCATATAATTTGCGGAGGATGGCCAGCAGAGGCACGATCAGCAGCACAATACAATACAGGACCAGGAGTATCCGGCGGTACTGCAGGACATAGAACTGGATAACGACCAGGGCCCCGATCAGCACGACCAGCCAGGTAGCGGCAAATACCTTTGCAGTGTTCACACCCCAGACAATCGGCATGGTGCGACAGCCATACCGGGCATCCCCCTCCATATCCTCGATGTCTTTTATAACCTCCCGGATCAGGGAAATAATAAAGGCAAAGCCCCCGTAAAGGATGGCAAACTTAAAGAGCCTTGACAGGATATAATGCCTGGCCGGGTCTCTCAACTCCTGGAAACTGAACTCACAGGTATACAATACCAGGATCACCCAGGCCGTCAGCAGGGAAATGATCACATTCCCGATCAACAGCTTTCGCTTGAAGGTAGTGCTGTAAAACCACAACAGCACCACACATCCCAGGTTTGCCAACCCCACGATGGGGTTGCGTAATTTCCAGCTGACATAAAACCCCAGCAACACCCCCAGCCCCGACAGGATCCAATGCCAGAGGATGGTCCACCGTCGCTTGATGATCTTGTCCACTACCAGTTTGTCCGGCTTGTTCACCCGGTCGATATTCAGATCGAAATAGTCATTGATGATATAACCGGCAGCAGCTATCAGCACGGAAGACAAAGACAACAAATAAAATTGAAGAGGTCGCAGGTTGTTCTCGAAAGGCACATATTCGAAGACCCCTAATCCGGCGCGATAAACCGGGATCAATACACAGTAATAGAACAGGAATTGGGTGAGGGCAATAAAGACCAGGTTTGGCCAGCGGACAAGTCTGAAAAAGGCGCCGAGCAACCGAATCATAGAATTTTTTTTTTGGAGCGACTCATTTTGAGGCAAGCGAGGGGTCCAGGTCCCAATGACCATTCAGTTTCAGAACTTTTTCTATTACATCCCTCACGCAACCATGCCCGCCCGGGAAAGAAGAGATATAGGCGGCGATATGCCTGATCTCGGGGGCCGCATCCGCCGGTGCGCAGGCCAGTCCTACCTGCTTCATCACCGGGTAATCCGGGATATCATCTCCCATATACAACATATCCTTTTCTTCCAGCCCGTGTTCGCGGGCATATTCCTGCAATTTCTCCAGCTTATTCTCCACACTGAGAAATACATCATGAATGCCTAACTTCTTCAACCGGAGACTTACTCCCTCCGACGATCCGCCGGAGATCACCAGGATCCGGTACCCTTTTTTTACCGCCAGCTGCAGACAATAACCATCTTTGGTATTCATGGTGCGCAACTGCTCGCCGGTGTCAAACACCTGTACGCTGCCATCCGTCATTACGCCATCGACATCAAAGACAAAGGTCCTGATCGACTTGAACTTTTCGAGAATGCTCATCACTGATAATTTTACGTCTTTCTTCTGTTTATAGTTCCTTCCGGCAAGCCTTCCCCATCTCTCGAGGGGTGTAAAAATAGGTAATTCCCTTTCAGGAAGGAGGAAATTCCTTCCGTTGATAATAAGCCTCTATTTTATTTGTAAATAAACTATACAACTCCTTAATATCTTCATAATTAGCTAACAAACTTAAATGCCTTTCAACACTGGTCTTATCCCCCCTTATCGCGGGTCCCGTCTGCACCTCCCGGGGAGCATACCACCCGAGCCGGTCGGCCGTTTCTTTTATAATGGGCAGCAGCAGCGCGAAATCCGTCCCTTCCCGCCGGCAGAAATCCGCCGCCAGCGTATAAAGAAAATTGGTAAAATTATTCACCAGCACGGCAGCCAGATGCAGCTTCAACCGCAGCCCATCATCCGCCTCCACCACCTGCCCGCTCATCGTCCGGGCAAACTCCATCAGCAGCACCCGGTCCCCGGGCTCATGGGCATCTACCAGGAAAGGGATCTCGGGAAAAGGACGGATCTCTTTTCGGAGACTTTGCAAGGGATACAGCACCCCGCTACGTTTACTCACCTTTTGTAACACCTCTTTGGAAACCGTTCCCGCCGTATGGGCTACCAGCTTTCCGGGCAAAGACAACACCTCCCCCAGCTCATACAACACATCGTCCGGAACGGCCAGCAGATAAAGCTCTGCCGACGGATCGATAGCTTCCCGGCCGGTAGTATACGTACTCTTTAACATCGCCGCCAGACGGGCAGCATGCTCTTTTTGCCGGCTGACCACCTGCACAATACGATGCCCCGCCTCCAACATTTTATGGCCCAGAACAGTAGCCGTATTCCCCGAACCGATAATGACAACTTTCATAACTTATCTTTGCAGGAATGAAGTTAAAGCAAAAACTAGCAATCAACTATATACGCGCCCAGCTGAATATCCTGGCCCTGGTATCTCCGAAGGCAGCAGCCCAGAAGGCTTTTCAACTATTCTGCACCCCCGGCAAACGTGCGGGCAGGAAACCCCCTCCCTTTACGCAAAAAGGCGAACGGCTCTCTTTTAAGCTGGAAGGCCACACCGTTCGCGGTCACCGCTGGTTACCCCACCAGGCTTCGACCCCTACCCTCAAAAAAGTCCTCATCGCCCACGGCTTCGAATCCACTTCCCGCAACTTCGATATGTATATCCAGCCCCTGCTGAAAAAAGGATACGAAGTACTGGCTTTCGACGGACCGGCCCATGGACAGTCCGGGGGTAAACGCATCACCCTTCCCCTCTACGTTAAAACCCTTCAGACCATTAACGAATTATATGGACCTGTCCACTCTTTTATGGGACATTCGCTGGGAGGACTCGCCCTCTCGCTGGTCCTGGAGAGCCTTCCCCATGACAGCGATACCAAACTGGTCCTCATCGCCCCACCCTGCGAAATGGTCAGCGCCGTGGACGCTTTCTTCCAATTGCTGCAGGCCGGCAAGGACATCAGGAAGGAGTTTGACGATCTCTCTTATGAACTTTTCGACAGGCCCTTCTCCTGGTACTCCATCCGAAGGGCCCTGCACCAGGTCCATGCGGACATCCTATGGTTGCAGGACGAGGAAGATAAGATCACCCCTTTAAAGGATGCACTCCGGGTTAAGGAAGACCGCCATCCTAATATCGAATTTGTCATCACCAAAGGATTGGGACATCGCCGCATCTACCGCGACCCGGCCGTCATACGCCGGATAGTGGACTTTTTGTAGTATGATCCCCCGTACGGCCACCCAGCATCGGCACAAAAGAAAAATCCGCAAAGATCTCTTCCGTGGCCGTCCCATCCCCTTGCCGGGTAAGACGCAACATGCGCTGCACATGTCCCTCTCCCACAGGGATCACCATTTTGCCTCCCGGCTTCAGCTGTTCCACCAGCTTCGGAGGGATAAACGGGGCAGCGGCGGTGACAATGACCTTATCAAAAGGGCCATAGGTGGGCAGCCCTTCATAGCCATCCCCATAAAAAAACTTCAGGCTCAGGTATTTTTTCAGGAAAGGAAAGGTCTTATTGGATTCGAAAAGCTTCTTCTGCCGTTCGATCGTATAGACCTGCGCCCCCATCTCCGCCAGCACAGATGCCTGGTAGGCGCTGCCCGTACCGATCTCCAGGACTTTTTCATAAGGTTTCACCTCCAGCAGCTGAGTCTGGTAAGCGACCGTATAAGGCTGGGAGATCGTCTGTCCCTCTCCTATAGGAAAGGCCCGGTCCTCATAGGCGATCTTGTCAAAGGCGGAGTCCATGAAAAAATGCCGGGGGATATGTAAGATGGCATTCAGCACCCGCTCATCGGTGATGCCCTTCTGTTTTATGGTATCCACCAATTGTTTGCGCAGGCCTTTGTGCCGGTAAGTGTCGTCAAATGTTCTCATAAATCTAAGCGCAAGATAATCGCTTTAATAATTATTTACCCGAACCATTTTTCAGTTGTAACTTTTCGCCCACAATTTCGCCTTTATTATTTTTGGTCACAATCCCGGTCTATTATGAATCAAACTACACGTATCCAGCTATCGGCCCTTATGTTCCTCGAATTCTTTATCTGGGGAGCCTGGTATGTCACCATGGGCACTTATCTCGACAAAGTGCTGCACGCCACCGGTCTCCAGGTTGGCGCCGCTTACAGCGCCATGGCCATTGCCACCATCATCTCCCCCTTTTTTGTGGGCATGATCGCCGACCGTTTTTTCGCCGCACAGAAAGTGCTGGGCGTCCTTCACCTGGCCGGGGCCGCCCTTCTTTATGAAATAACCACCACCAGCAACCCCGACAGCTTTTATTGGATAGTCCTGATCTATTCCCTGCTCTACGCCCCCACGCTGGCGTTGGCCAACTCCGTTGCCTTTCGCCAGATGAAAGACCCCGGTAAGGAATTCGCCTCTATCCGGGTCCTGGGCACCATCGGATGGATCACCACCGGCTGGCTGCTGGATAAAGTGTTTAAGATCGGCACCGACCAGCTGGGGTTCACCTTCAAAATGGCCGCCGTCGCTTCCGCAGCCCTGGGGGTACTCAGCTTCTTCCTGCCGGATACGCCGCCCAAAGCCAAGGGAACAAAATCCACCTTTGCCCAGATCCTGGGAGCGGACGCCTTCGTATTATTTAAAGACCGGTCCTTCACCATCTTTTTCATCGCCTCCGTCCTCATCTGTATCCCCCTGTCTTTTTACTATAGCCTTACCAATCTCTTTTTGACAGAGGCCGGCATGAAAAATGTTACCAGCAATATGACCTTCGGCCAGTTTTCCGAAGCGTTTTTTATCCTGTTGATCCCCTTCTTCTTCAGAAGGCTGGGGGTCAAATGGATGATCGCCCTGGGCATGATCGCCTGGACCCTGCGGTTTCTCTGTTTTGGCTACGGCAATGCCGGGCCCGGAGAGTGGATGCTATTCGCCGGCATCATCCTGCACGGCGTTTGTTTTGACTTCTTCTTCGTCACCGGCCAGATCTATACGGACAGCAAAGCCGGCGTAAAGATCCAAAGCTCCGCCCAGGGTATGATCACCATGGCGACCTATGGCATCGGTATGTGGATAGGCACCCTGCTCTCCGGGTATGTCAAGGACCATTATACCGTGGACCAGATGGTTCAATGGAAAAGCGTCTGGATGGTGCCCGCCGGCATAGCCGCGGGCGTCCTCATCCTGTTCGTCTTATTCTTCACCGATAATAAAAGGACCGGTCTGCGGACAGAAGCAGCATAACAACTTAACAAATATATTTTTCCATTAAAAAACAGACTTACATGCAAAGAATAGCCATGCTGGGATCAGGATTCATCGGCCGGTTCTATGCCGAATCCATCCAGGGACAAAGAAGCAGTGATAAGATCATCAGCGTTTATTCCCGCAGGGAGGTTAGCGCCAAAAAATTCGCAGCAGACTACGGCTGCACCCATTGGACCACCGAAATGGAGGAGTCCATCGCCCACCCGGACGTAGACATCGTCTGCATCTCCCTGCCCAACAACCTGCACGAGATAGCCGTCCTGCTCTGCTGCAAACACAAGAAGGCCGTCATGACTACCAAACCCCTTGGGCGCAACGCTACGGAAGCCCGGCGTATGCTGGAAGCCGTCGAAGAGGCGGGGATCTTCAACAGTTATTTGGAAGACCTGGTTTATACCCCCAAATTCCTCAAGGCGTATGAGAGTGTAAAGAACGGCGCCTTGGGCAGGATCCTCTGGGCCAAATCCCGGGAGACCCATCCTGGCCCGCACAGTGATTGGTTCTGGGATATCGAACAGGCCGGGGGCGGCTGTATCCTCGACCTGGGCTGCCATTGTGTGGAGATCGCCCGCTCCTTTATCGGGAAGGACATCAAACCCATCGAGGTCATGTGCTGGGCCGACACCCAGGTAAAACCCATCGACGCAGAAGACCATGCCATCGCCCTGGTAAAATATGAGAACGGCGCGATCGGTCAATTCGAAGTGAGCTGGACCTTCCGGGGCGGTCTGGACCTCCGCGATGAGGTCATGGGCACGGAAGGCACCATCTGGATCAATAATTTTCTACGCACCGGTCTGGAAATGTTCACCACCGGCAAAGGCGCCGACTATGTGGCGGAGAAGGCGGAGAGCAACACCGGCTGGCTCTTCCCGGTAGGCGATGAGCTCAACGACCTGGGTTATAACCACATGTTTGCCGATGTATTCAACTCCCTTGAAAAAGGCGTGGCCCCGAAAGAGACTTTTTATGATGGGTATGTCGTCAATGCAGTGCTGGATGCAGCTTATCGCTCCGCCAAAACCAAACTTTGGGAGCCTGTACAACTGGATATCTGGAGAGGCAGGACCGGCGTCGGCAAAGACAGTCACCTCACCTCTCATGACGCCGACCATTACCTGATAAAAGAAGAGATGACCCATTACGGCGCGAAAAAGCTAATTCTGAAGAACAAGCATACCGGTAAGATCAGCGAGGTTATCCTCAGTTGATCTTCCGCACTTTTCCTTCATCAACGATCCGTCAATGATTCCGAAATGGGCCCGTTCTGTATTGCTGATTTTAGCCGCGATCGGTCTCGTCTGGGCGATATATAGGGATATCCGGTATGGCCGGCCGTTCTCTTATGACCTCAGGAACCGCATCGTGGGCGCCAGGCTGGAAAAAGACGGACGACTCCCCTATTTCTATAAGTGGCGGAAGGGGGACGGCTTTCGCTATTATGACCCGCAGAACTTCGACAGCCTGGCCGTTTCCAACATCACCGCTTCACCTTTCTTTCATCAGCTGATGATCCCTTTGGCAGAAGGAGACCAGGAGAAGATCAAGGGGTGGTGGCTTTTCCTGGAATACGGGATGCTGACCCTCATGGTTGCTATGGCCCTTTCCCTGGCAGGCACAGTCGGCGAGGGCGACACCCTTGACCTTCATCTCACTCCATTGGAGCGAAACCCGGTTAGGCCCGTCGACTTAGTTCCCAAACGGCTTCCGCCGGTTTATCAGCAGCGGGGCGCCGTCCTTTTCGTGGCATCGCTGTTCTTACTGACAGATGCCTGGCAACATCATGTCTATCGGGGGCAGAATTACCTTTGTATTCCCCTTCTTTCCATGGCCTGCTATTTTTTTATCCGGCAACGGCCCACCGCCTTCCGGGCGCTGATGGCTGGTATCATGGCAGCCTTGCTGGTAGGAATAAGACCCAATGCCCTCATCTTTCTTCTTCCTTTTTTCTTTCTTTTCAACAGCTATGGCCGCCGGTACTGGATGATATTCCTGATCCCCCTGTTACTCCTGGCTGCCTGGACCCTGATAGACAAAAAAGAACTATCGTTGTGGCAGGACTACCGGTCAGCAATGGGGCAACATATTAAAGAGCATCAGGAGCTTCATCCCGCCCTTATTCAAAATGATCCCAGCCCGAACTATCCCCGGTGGGAAGGGGTCAACATCCCGGCTCTGGACAGCGCTGAGATCGATAACCCGATGAAGGGGCATTCGGAGAATGGTAATGTATTCGTTATTTTCAAAAACTTCTTCCACTGGAAAATAGCACCCCCTCTACTATTCATCGGGTCCCTCTTTCTTATCGCTGCACTGGCAGTCCTGTTCTGGTTTTACCGGATAAGGAAAGGGGATGATGATCCTGCGGCCATTGCTATCCTGGCTTATAGCCTGTATATGATCTCGGACCTTTTCTCTCCCATTTATCGACACCAGTACTATACCGTACAATGGATCTTCCCCCTCCTGCTGGCAGCAGCCCTTGTTCGACCCCGTTGGAAAACCCCATTCGGCCTGATGATGGCCGGCCTCCTCCTGAATATTTCAAAAACAGGTTTCATCCCGATGCAGCATACACTCGGGGAATACCTGATCCTGGCGGCACTCCTGCTGCAGGCCTTTTTATACAAAAATGCCGGTTCACAGCAAGCCCCCACCCGGTTAGGGACAAAGACCCCGGAGGCCAGGTAGGCCCCTGCCCGAAAATTTTCTGCACTGGCAGCGGTTATCGGGCGTCCCAATGGCCCCAAACCCGCCAAAACCGGGCATTCTTATGCATAAATCGAATGCCATCAAGCCTTCCGAAACTTGCCCCAAAAGCTATGCACACATAGTGGATAAACTTACCTTCTTTTTTTGTCTGGCTATGTTATTTTCGTGTTAGATCTTGAAATTTCTGTTAAGGTTTGAGCTGGTGCTACCACCTGATCGCCGGTTTTGATTAAAAGGGAACCATGTGTAAGTCATGGGCT
>DATJJD010000247.1:0-4848 GCA_035492545.1 Puia sp. | reverse complement strand
TATACCACCCTGGGGACACCGGTAAAAGATAAAAAGGGCCGTGTCACCAATGCCGTTCTAATTTTGCATGGCACAGGCAGTCAAGGCGGGGCTTTTCTGGGCCCCTCTTTCGGGGGAGAGCTGTTCGGACCGGGGCAATTGCTGGACGCTGCGAAGTACTATATTATCCTTCCTGATGGCATCGGTCATGGCAAGTCCAGCAAACCCAGCGATAGTCTTCACATGAAATTCCCCGCTTACACATATGATGATATGGTGCTGGCCTGTTACCGGCTGCTGACAGAACACCTGGGCGTCAACCACCTCCGGCTGGTGATGGGCACTTCCATGGGCGCCATGCATAGCTGGGTCTGGGGAACTACCTATCCTGATTTTATGGATGCCCTCCTACCCCTGGCCAGTTTGCCGGTGGCCATTGCGGGCAGGAACCGCATCATGCGGAAGATGGCGATCGACCTTATCAAAATGGACCCCGCCTGGAAAGGCGGGGAGTACACTGCCGAACCTTCCCTGGGTCTCCGGGGCGCGGGGTCTTCTCTCTTCTTTATGAACAGCAGCCCCTATCATCTGCAGCAGCGGGCCCCCACCCGGGAAGCCGCGGAAGAAGTATTGGAAAGCCTGGAGAAAGGATATCAGTCTCTGGACGCCAATGACCTGATCTATCAGTTGGAGGCCTCCCGGAATTATGACCCTTCCCCCTATCTGTCCAGGATCAAGGCGCCCTTATTCGCTATTAATTCCGCCGATGATGAGATCAATCCACCCGAATTGGGGATTATGGAAAAGGAGATCAAAAAAGTAACCAAAGGGAGGTATATCCTGCTGCCCATCACAGAGAAGACGGTGGGCCATGGGACTAATTCCCTGCCGGCTGTATGGGGGGAATATCTGAAAGAGTTGCTGGCCCTTGACATATAAAATAAATTTCCTATCTTTCGTTCACCTGATCCATCACATCACCGCTCTTTCTGGTAGCCAACCATAGATCCAATCTGCAGCCCTACCCGCGCCCAATTACCCGATTGTAAAAACAAACACATGAAAATCTCCTTCCGGCGGATAACTGCCATCGTATTGATATTGCTTGGGGTGTCCTGCCTCTGCTCCTGCAACAACCTGTTAAGGAACCTGGTCAACCGGGTGAGTGTGAAAAAAACATTGATGGATGCAAGGCCTGTCGTGGATACGCTGGCAAAAGATGCGGGCCGTGAATTTTCCGCAGGCCTGAGCGAGAATATGAAGACGATCACTCAGCAGGTCATCTCCGGGCTGAAAGGAGTTACCGATACGTTGAACCCGGACATCCAGCGGCTGTTCAAAGTGATCGACAGCGTGGGCAATCTTTCGGACAGCCAGCTGGTGAAGCTGGGCAACCGGCTGACCGAACTGATCATGCGGGTGAAATCGGAGATAAAGGACACGTCGATCCAGGCTTTTATCAATTCGGTGGTGGATGATGCCACCAGGAGGGTGACCAAAAATACCCGGTCTGCCCTCAGCGATATGGTACAGCTGACGTTGGATAGCCTCAACACTCCTTCTTCGAATCGTAAGATCGCCCTCCTGATCGCCACCCTGCTGAACGACTCTACCAAAGCACAGACGCAGCGTCTCCTCAGCGCCATCCTGCAGCCTGTCATCGACTCCGTTGCCAGCAAGGTCCATACCGTCGTCCATGAAGAGCTTCCTTTTTTTCAAAAATGGGCGGCCGAACTGCTCTGGGGCCTGGGGATCCTGGCGGTGGGCATCATCGGATATGTCTGGTATCAACGCAGGAAGTATGCAAGGCTGCTGCAAATCCTCACCTACCAGATCGACAAGATTCCTTCTAAGGATATTTATGATGAATTGACGACCAATATTCAAGCCAGTACCCAAAAGGAAAACCTGGAGCCGCTGTTAAGGACTACGCTGAAGAAGCAGGGGCTCAATCCCGCATAGCACGGGCGATGCCGCCGGCGGGGCCCGGAATGCCGGGGTCGGTCATGGATGGGAGACGGTCTTGACCGGCAGCCAGACCATCATTTCGCCTTTGTCCCGATTGGCCCATGCATAATAAGGGATCAGGGTCACCTGTGCGGGCTGTAACGTTTTGTTGGCGCCCTTCTGCCGGTATCCCTGCCCCGTAAGAACGGTTACTCCTTCCAGCAGACCCGGCTTCGCCAGGGGAGTCCATCGGCTATCAGCCGGCAGAAGCAGGTCACTCACTTTGCCTCCGTTGTCCTTCCACTCCGCGCAATACATCAGAGGCCCCCGTTGTACGGCGATCTTTCCATGGTCATCGGTCAGGCGGGAGTCCGCCATTACTTTCTCCACCGGCATGGGCAGGTTCATCGTGATGCGATCCCCTTTATGCCAGGTACGTTTCAGCAGGGCATAGCCATTCTCCATCGTGTAGGCTGCGGCTTTGCCATTGATCAGGATTTCAACTCCGGGAGTGTTGCTGTTTTTAAACGTATAGAGGGAAGAAGGGATGGCTTCATGACGGATCCATCCCGGCACCCGCAGCTTCACGGTCAGGGACAGCGGGGTAACAGGGAGGAGGGTAAAGGACAAAAGTCCGTTCCAGGGATAATTATTTTTTTGCACTACCTGCAGCGGCTGTCCGTCCACCTGCAACTGAGCCGTGCTGCTGACGAACAGGTTGACATAGAGGTCATGGTCCTTCTGCGCATAGATATAACCGGGAAGGGAAGGCAGCAGCCGGAGCATATTCGTAGGGCAGCAACTGCATTCGAACCAGCCACTACGCCCTCTCTCCAGGTCTTTATGGGAAAAACTATCGGTGACCTGCATGGCATTGGTGTAAAAAAAGGTCTTGCCATCGAGTCCCACGCCGGAGAGCAGACCATTGTACAGGACCTTTTCCAGCAGGTCAATGTATTTCGCATCGCCGTGCAAAAGGAACATCCGCTGGTTCCAGAAGACGTTGCCGATAGCCGCGCAGGTCTCATTGTAAGCCGTTCCGTTCGGCAGCTCGTAATCATTGCCAAAACGTTCGCCGTCCCCTACAGCCCCGATGCCGCCCTGCACATAGATCTTTTTACTCACCATATTATTCCAGATCCGATCGATGGCCCGGATATAGCTGGTGTCGCCGGTGAGAGCCGCCACGTCCGCCATACCGGAATAGAGGTACATGGCCCGAACAGCATGTCCTTCTGCCACATCCTGATCCGTCACCGGTTTGTCATCCTGCCAGTATTCGCCGTTCTTCCATTCGTCATTGTTATGCCTGTCATATTCCCGTTTGCCGCGGGCATCGATAAAGAATTTCGCCAGGTCGAGGTATTCCTTTTTCCCGGTGATACGGTAAAGACGTACCAGGCCCATTTCGACGATCTCATGCCCCGGGGCTACTTCCCTGCGGCCGGGACCGAAGGTACGCACCAGGAGGTCGGCATTCCGAAGGGCGATATCCAGGAAGTTGCGCTGACCGGTAGCCAGGTAGTGGGCGCTGGCTGCTTCGAACATATGTCCTGAATTATACAGTTCGTGGCTCAGCTCATGCTCCTTCACCCAGCGGTCGGGTCCTGACCAGGGATGCGGGTGCAGGGAGTCGATGGTGCGGGCGGTATACAGGTATCCGTCGGATTCCTGGGCATGCGCCACGGTATCGATCAGGGCGTCGACATAAGCCTGGAGAGCAGGGTCGGGGTGTACCGCCAGGGAATAGGAGGCCCCTTCAATGGTTTTATAGATATCGGTGTCGTCAAAAGGATATTTTGTGCAGAATTTGCCTTTTGCCGGGGCAGCGGCTGTTTGCGATGTGGCCGTCCGGGAGACTGCAGCAGGCTGCTGGCCGGCGCCTGGTCCTGCGGTAGTCAGGCTTTGGGCGGCCATGACGAAGTTGCTGACCCTGCCCGTGCTTTCGCAACGGGCGAAAGAGGCCGGGATCGTGGCCGTACGGTTACGCTCTATTCGGGGGGACCAGAAGGAGTCCGTCAGTTGCACCTGTTTGAAGGAGACAGGGCTAATGGGATAATCCCTCTGTTGGGCGGGCAGTAGGCTGACGATCAGCAATGCGGCTGCAGTCAGCAGGCAAGCCAATGTATTTTTTCGCATAATACAAGGTAGCACTTTTTTAATAATTGTCAACTCTACGGCTATTATTCCCCCTGCCGGATGTCATCGACGATTAAGCCCCCGGCCGGCCCTTCCGGCCTTTACGCTTTTTTAGTCTTGCAGGTATTGATCCCCAGCATCGAATATAATGGACAAGAGCCCACCAAACTCGTCACAACAAATACGGCTGCTACTATTATTAATACAAGGCCAATGGCCCCTCCGATAGCATTCGTAAAATACAATGCGGCAATGGCAGCGGCCACCAAGAGCCTGATCACCCGATCTGCAGAACCCATATTCTTTTTCATGACATTACGTTTTATAATTATAATATAAAGCTATGGTGGAAGAAATCCAGCTGATATGACTTCCGTCATGCCTCTCCATCCATTTTACTGAGTTTGATCATTTTTCTTCACGGGTCGATGTACGTAAGATCATATTTCCTATTGATCAGGGTCATGACCAGCGCCCTTTACGGGGACTACTTTTACACCCGAATACAAACCACATCCAGAACATAAAAAACAACGGACATGAACACTTTAGTAATTAGATTTATCGAAATCATCACCGGCCGCCGGAATAAACCCGCCTTTGTACCCGTACGGGTGCGGGTATGGAAATCGGTTATTTTCTTGATCCCGGCCATCTTATTTGCAGCCTTGTCCTTCGGGCAGGCCGTCTATACGGGAACAACGGTGGACCTGGTCATCAGCGGAACGTCTACCCTGCACGACTGGAATATGAAGTCTGGCAAGGCTAACTGCACGGCAGTAT
>DATJJD010000246.1:0-9117 GCA_035492545.1 Puia sp. | reverse complement strand
AGGTCCATATTCCCATCCCTGATAAGGATCGTTCCGCCCGGGCGGAGATGCCGGATACATTTTTCGATCAGTTCCGTCTGCTGTCCCGGCTGAAGATAATGCAGCATATCGGCCAGGATGATCGCGTCATATTCCTCAAATGCATATTCCATGGCATCGGCTTCCGAAAAGTTGATCCGCTCATTTTTAGAAAAGCAATTATTTGCCGTTTCTATTTTCTCCTCATCATAGTCGATCCCGGTGATCTCCCGCCCGGGCGACACGAAGTGCAGCATGTAGGACATAAATCCATACCCGCAGCCGATGTCCAGGATCTTGCCTTTTTTGGGCAGCAGTTCGTGAATAGGCTGGTAGTTCTTTTCCAGCTTTAATTTGACCTTCATATACCACTCCAGCACCGGCCCCTTGTAAAGATAGTTGTAGATCAGCTTCTCCCGGAAATAAGCCGTCTGCTGGGTCGTTTCGCATAACTCCCTGAATTCCTCCCTGAAATAATGGCTTATTTTCTTTGTCCGTTCTGAATATCCTATCCCAAAACGGGTATCATCGGGCTTTATCCTTGGCAGGATTTTCAGGGTGATCCGGCCATTCTTCAATAAAAAATCCCCCTTGGTAATGGTATACCCCGTGCCCTCGATGATGATCGGCAGGATATCCAGGTTCAATTTTTCGGCAAGATAAAAGGCTCCCTTATGGAACCGGCCGATGCTTTCATCCAGGGATCTTGTTCCTTCCGGGAATATGACGATCGAATAACCTTCATTTACTCTGTCGGCAAGCAATTCGATACTGGGCTCCGCCCCCCGTTCAATGGGGTAATAGTCGGCCAGGCGGACCACGCCTCCGAATACCGGGGAGTTCCACACCCATTTATTGGTGAACAGGATCAGCTTGGGATGCAGCATGATGATGACCTGGCTATCCAGGAAGGACTGGTGATTGCAGACAATTATCGCCGGCCGGGAGAAGTCCTCCTTCTCCGTGTTGATCACCTGTTTCTTTACATTTGCCATGATGTAGATCATGGACTTTATAAATTTGGAAATGATCGTATGGTAAATGAGCTTTCTCCTTACTTTTTTCATGGGGTTCAGCCGGCCGAATAACAGCCCGGCAATGGTTAACAGGATAGAGCCCAGCACAAAATAAGCAAAAGAGAAGATGGTCAGCAAGAATCCGGATACCGTCCAGGGGAATTGTTTCTTCTGTACCCTGTTCTTAATAAGGATATTGAACAGGAACGGGATCAGGATTTGCGCCATGATCACCACACAGGAGATACCGATGATGGAGATCAGGGCGATGGACCGCAGGGCAGGATGTTTGGCAAAGATCAGGACACCCAGGCCGGCAATGGTCGTAATGGCAGATAGAAAAATAGACGACTTGAAAGAAGAAAGATTTTTCTTCCCGGTCTTATATTCCTGCAGCAGCCCGTCCATGATATAGAGACTATAGTCGTCTCCCAGACCGAAGATGAGGGCCGATATAATGATATTGATGATATTGAACTGGATGCCCAACATCGCCATGATACCCAGGATCCAGATCCAGCCGATGAACATCGGGATAAAGGAGACCAGCGTCAGTTCGATACGGCCATAAGTCAGTAATAATACGAAGAATACAAGGAGGGAAGACATTACCGCGATCCTGGTGAAGTCGTAGTTGATGATCTCTACGAATTTCGCGGTAAGGTATTGTTTATCGATCACCGTACTGTTGGGATCATTCTCAAATGTTTTATAGATCGTCGCTTTATTTTCCCGGTCACATTTTACCAGGGTGACGATGGTCGACCGGCCGGGCTTTTCCGTAATGAAGTCATCCAGGAAAGTCTTTCTGATCCGGGCGGTCGCGCCTTCGTCCGCCAATTGAAAACCGGTATCGAGAAGCTTGCTGAAATTATCAAAAGCTGACGGTTTATATCCCAATGCGAGCCCCTCTTTCCGCAGAGTTGTCAGCAGCTGCTGTTTTTTCTCCGTCGTCCAATAAGCGGACCAGGCCCTTATTCTTTCCCTTTGCAGTGAATCCGAGATGATAAAGGAAGAAATACCCGAATATTTTTTTACAATATTCCTTTCCTTCAACTGTTCAATTTTGGCGACCAGCTTTTCATTGTTGACCAGGGCCTCATTCAGATCTTTCCCTTCGGTGACGAGGTACACGGATTGAAGGGAAAATTCATTTATCTTATTCAGCTTTTCTTCCGCCTGTTTTAGCTTGTCAGGCATATAGTTCATCCGGAGCAGGTCGGATTCAAAGGTAACGTCACCCGCCCTGTAGGCAAATACACCCGTCAGCACAAGGATACCGATAACGATGAATTTATTGTATTCCGGATTGTAAGCGGCAAATTTATCGATCCAGGAGAGCAGGATTATTTTATGTTGTTTCTGTTCTTTTTTAGTGGCGATGAACTGGGGTAAAAAGATCAGCGAACAAAGGGAAGCGCCGACCAGGCTGAATGCGGAAAAAAGGCCCAGGTCCTTCAATATATCCGATTCGGCAAATTCCAGGCACAAAAACCCTCCGATGGTCGTGAAGCTCCCAACGGTCAGGGGAAGGGCAAGATCCTTTATTACCTGTTCGATACTTTTTGTATGCCGGTAGTGATTGAACAGGTGTAAGGAATAGTTGACGGCGATCCCCAGTACGACAGAGCCCGTTCCCAGGGCAATGACCGAAATGCTGCCATTGATGAAATAAATTGCGGATAAGGCAAAGAGGGACCCGAACAGTACAGGAATGAGGATGATGAAGGGTGCGGTCTTCTTCCGGAAATAGATCCCCAGAAATACGATGAGGATGGCGACCGTAAGGCCCTGTGTGACCATCGTATCTTTTCTTAATTGCAGGGCATTGCCTACATAGGCGGCAGCGGCGCCGAAATAAGTCGCGGTGGTATTTTTATGGACGGTGGAGCTAAGGCTGTCGACGATCCGGTCGATCCCTTGCAGGAGCGGGGCATTCTGAGCCGTATTATTCGGAGGCCAGGCCGGTGTGATAAATATTAAAAGGGTTTTTTGGTCCTTGGTGATCACATGGCCATCGTATAATTCAAAATTCTTATCGTATTGCAGCTCCTGCAGTTTTTTCAACGCTATAAAGGAGATGCCTAAGGGGTCTTTGGTAATGACGCTCTTGAGAGCGATCCCCGCCGGTGAGGTAAGGGTCCTGAAATTCTGAGCCAGGGTCGCTCTCACCTTTTCCTCCGTCATGAGCGTGTCGATCGTGCGGTAATCTTTTTCGCTCAGATAGATGGGAAGATGGTTGTCGATCGTATTGAACAGATCCATCACCAGGTCGTCGTCCGTTCCGTAGTTGATCTTATTGATACGGGGCCCCAGCTCGGCCTGTATGGTGCTCACCAGTTGATCGCCAAAGGCGACCAGGCTGTCCGGCTCTTCCGCTGCGGTATCCTTGAGCGACACCATTACTACCAGCTTGTCTATGAATTTTGAGTTCTGAAAGACCTGGTTGAGCTTCTCGATCTTTTTATCTTTGGGCAGTACTTTTGAGATGTCTTCTTCAAATCTTACCTGCAGGGCAAAGTAGGCAACGAGCAGGAAGCTTACGCCAAAGGAGATAAAAAAAGCGAGCCTTTTTTTTTCAAAGTACCTGTAAATGGCTATGAACATTTTTTCCATGGGATTCGAGGGCTTATCAGGCGAGGACGGCTTTTTTCTTAAACAATTTAAGGACACCAAAAGCTAACAGACCAATGATACTACCGGCGACAACAGCGAGGGTGCAACTTCCCAAAATATATTGCCTCAGATTATTCCGGATCGATTCCATGGAGATGTTCCTGCTGAATACCAGGCTCCCGGTATTTGCTCCCATCCAGATTGCGCCCATTTTATAGCTGCCGAAAATGATCAATGGGATCATGGGAGGGATGCTGATATTGGAGGCGATAATGACCAGGGCCTTGTTCAGCTTCAATGGAATGGCCAGGAAAACAGCTGCCAGCATCTGGAATCCCCAAATGGGGATAATGCCCATAAAGACGCCAAACGCAATCGAGGCCGCTTTGACCGTATCGGAATGATGAGGATGAAAGAGATGCTCGTTGAGAAACCGGCTAATTTTTTTTTTATCGAAGAGCATCCGGAAAAAATCGCGGGGTTTTATATATATAAAAGTAATGATCACGAGGATCGTATTGAGAATGCTGATCCGGGTGAAATCCTTAAAGGGACGGAAGTGCGAGATCCGCTCTTCTTTAGGAGGATAATAGACCGATACCGGGACCGAGTCTACCTTTATCCCTTTCCACGCCGCCCTGACCAGCACCTCTATTTCGAATTCATATTTTACGGTGAGGAATTTTATATCCTTTAATAAGTGCAGGGGGTAAAGCCGGTAGCCCGATTGGGTATCGGGGCAATGGAGGCCGGTCTCTACTTTAAACCAGAAATTGGAGAAATTATTCCCAAAACTGCTTCCTCCCGGAACTGAATCCTGGTTCATATTCCGCGCGCCGACGATAATAGCGTCCTGTACCGATCCCAGCCGGTCTATAAATACCGGCAGGTCTCCCGCGAAGTGCTGGCCATCCGAGTCAATGGTGATCGCAAAGTCATATCCTTGTTCTATAGCATAGGAAAAGGCTGTTCTAAGCGCCCAGCCTTTTCCCACATTATCCTGATAGCTGATCAATTTTACGAAAGGGAAAGATCCCGCCAGTTCGGCAGTCTTGTCTGTAGAGCCATCGTTGACTACAATTATCTGCTTTGTATAGGACGAAACCCCGGCAATTACTCCACCCAGTGTGCTGAAGTTGTTATAAGTGGGAATGATCACACAGACATGCAACTCATCAAATTTAGCCTCAATTGCTTCCAGGTTTATCATATGCCAAATAAAGGAATTTCCCAGGCAGCTACGAAATTATTTAGCCTGCTTTTTTATGAATTTAGCCAGCTCTCTGCCGGAAATGGCATAACATTCTGAAATTCTTCCACCCGTGTCATAATCATAACCGCCAAAGGTACGGCCAGGCGCCTTCATGATGGATATTTTGGCGATCGGTGCTTCCTTACCCGTCTCTACGATCCATGCTTCTGCATTGATCACCGCATTTTTACGGGAAATGACCACATTATAGCCAGGCTCAGTGAACAGGGTCTTAAAAATGAGGGTGTATTTGGCGGGCTTCTTCGGGGAAATAGTGATGTCGCCGTTCTTGTCGAATAGTTCTTCAAATTTGGGTTCGAACTCACGCTCGCGGTCACCTACCCAGCTCTTCGCCCAGTTATCACCCCGGCCAGGTTCTTTCTTGTTGTACTCTTCCACTTTCTTGGCGACATAATCCGATTCTTTGTCGAATTTACCAACAGCCATACCGTCGTAGACAAATTTTACATTAATGGAGGTCTGTCCCGCTAATGGGGCAAGATCGCCTTCGATCAACTTGATCTTTTGGGCAGATGCGCTTACAGCGAATAATACTAAGGTCAAAAGAGCGGTGCTTAATTTCAAATGTTTCATTTAATACAGGTTTGGTGAGTGTATTAGGGATTTTACTTATATAAAACGAAAAAGATACGGATTTTATTGAAAGAAGCCGGCCAATAGATATCATTAAAACTATAATTTTAGACCCGGCAGTAGGCCGCCCCGTTATTTATGAAACAAAAATTAGTGTTCTATCCGGTCATAATCGGAGTTTTCGCCTTTCTCATCTGGTTTGTCATAGATAAAGGGAAGACCCTTGTGCCCGCAAAGACCATTGTACCCGCAAAGACCGTTGTGCCCGCCAGTGCCGGCAGCCTTCATGCCGCCGTTCAACCGGCGCAGGGGGTGGATCAGCATCAACCAGCGCAGGCGGCGGGCCAGCAACAACCGGCGCAGGGGGCAAGCGCGCATCAACCGGCGCAGGCCGTGAGCCAGCCATTCCTTCACACTATTCAAAACCCTTTGAGCCTCTTGCTGCTCCAGATCATCATCATCTTTTTCGTTTCGAAATTGTTCGGGGCGATCATTGCCAGGATCGGGCAGCCGGCAGTGGTAGGAGAAATAATTGCGGGGATCTTTTTAGGGCCCTCCCTCGTGGGCTGGATCTTTCCGGGTTTTTCCAGTTTCGTGTTTCCAAAGGATTCCCTGGGCAATCTTCAATTCCTCAGCCAGATAGGACTGTTATTCTTTATGTTCCTGATCGGGGTGGACCTGGATCCCGACAAATTGAAAAATAAGGCGCAGAGTGCCATTGTGATCAGTCACGCCAGTATTATTTTGCCTTATTTCCTCGGGGTGACCCTCGCCTATACCCTGTACCGGGAGTTCGCTCCAGCGGGTGTGAGCTTCCTCTCCTTTGCACTTTTTATGGGTATAGCGATGAGTATTACGGCCTTCCCGGTACTTGCCAGGATCCTGCAGGAACGGGGTTTGACAAAGACCCCGCACGGAGCCATGGCGCTTACCTGTGCAGCAGCGGACGACGTTACCGCCTGGTGCATTCTTGCCGCCGTTATCGCCATTGTAAAAGCAGGCAATGTGATCAGTGCATTGTCCACTATAGCGCTGACCCTGATCTTCGTGCTGCTGATGCTGTATCTTGTCCGTCCCTGGTTAAAGAAAGTTTTCGATAGGGCCGGGGAGAGGGAAAGATCGAGCGCGACCGTGGTGGCGCTGGCTTTTTTTGTGCTGCTTGTCTGTGCCTGGCTGGCTGAGATCATTGGCATCCACGCCTTGTTCGGGGCATTCCTGGCGGGGGCCATGATGCCGAAAACGGTAAAATTCAAGGAGCTGCTGGCCGGAAGAACGGAAGATATCAGCGTATTGGTATTGCTGCCTCTTTATTTTGCCTTTACCGGCTTGCGAACCCAGATGGGACTTTTGAACGATGGGCATTTGTGGGCTGTCTGCGGCCTGGTGGTCTCTCTTGCTATATTCGGAAAACTCGGCGGCAGCGCTCTTGCCGCAAGGCTTACCGGGCAGTCCTGGAAAGATTCATTTTTAATAGGAGCGCTGATGAATACACGGGGGTTGATGGAGCTGATCGTTTTAAATATTGGCTATGATCTGGGGATCCTGTCGCCGCAAATATTCTCCATCATGGTGTTGATGGCGCTGGTCACCACTTTGATGACCAGTCCCTTACTGGACGGGGTGGAATATCTGGCAAAAAAAAGAGTCCTGCTGCGTCCCTCATGAGGGTTTGATAAATATTTTCATTTCGCATTGAGCCACGATCGTTTCCTTACACCATACTTTTCCGGTAATGATGGTGACATCAAAAACCTGATCTTTGATGGTTATTTCCGTTATCAATTCATCGCCTGTCATGGGCAGGTCGGCGGCTATTTCCAGGTTCCTGACAGCACCGATATAACCGACCTGTACGGGCTGGTTGTTCATACGGGCAATATACCCGGCCCGGGCGGCGGCCGTCTGGGCAATATTCTCCATTAAGCCAGGCTCGCGGAAGCGGCCATTCTCGACGAAAATATTTTCTTCAGCAATACGCAGCGCGGTGCGGGTAGTGGTCGCGTCGGAATAAAGCAATTGACCGATCATCACAAAGGGAGGTCTTTGCGGTATTAAAGGGAGGATATTTTCTTCGAGTATCATTGAGTTAGGTTTTTGATCGGTCGCAAATAATGCAAACCAGCGAATGCCGGCGTGGCTAATGCGCATCGGTTGGAGAGGATGCCAGGGCCTTAAATGAAAAAGCAGGATCTGCTGTCTCCAGATAGCTCCGCACCTTTTCAAGGTCTTTATATTTCGGCGTATCCTCGATGAATTTCGGGAAGAACTGACGGACTTCCCTGTAAAGAGACCGGGTACCAGCCGCAAGCCTGGAGCTGCAATCCAGGTAGTCTATCGCCTGAAGAATGGTCATCAGCTGGATACCCAACACTTCAAAGGAGTTGTCAATGACCCTTTTGGTCATCAGCGCCGCATTGCAGCCCATGCTGACGATGTCCTGGTTATCATTGTTGTTGGGTATGCTATGGACATACATCGGGAAGGACAGGGTCTGATTTTCCGCTACAGTAGAAGTGGCCGTGAACTGCACCCCCTGCATGCCAAAATTTAACCCCAGTACGCCGAGGTTGACAAAGGGCGGGAATTTTTTATTGAGCTTGTCATTCAGGAGGTAGTTCAGCTGTCTTTCGGAGAGCATGGATAACCGGGTGATCGCTATTTTCAGTTTATCCATTTCCAGTGAAACATAATCCCCATGGAAATTGCCGCCATGAAAGACATTCTGGTTCACGTGATCGATCACGGGATTGTCATTGACGGAATTCAATTCCTCCACCAGCACTTTTTCAGCGTGGCTGATCGTATCGTAAACAGGGCCCAGTACCTGGGTGATACACCGTAAGGAATAGTATTCCTGTACTTTATCTTCAAAAACTTCCTCTTCCAGTTTTCCGGGGTGATATAAATGTTCAGAGCGGTTCCGGATCATTTTACTGTCCTGCAGTATCTCGCGCATCATCGCGGCGATCCTGTTCTGTCCCCGATGGCGTTTGACAATATTCAATTCGTAAGAATAGTGATCATTATAAGCCTCCACAATTTCATTTGTCATCGCCGACAGGATCACGGACCACCTCAACAGTTTCTGCGCCTGAATGATGTTGACGATCCCGATGCCGGTCATGGCCGATGTGCCGTTCAGGATGGCCAGTCCTTCACGGACATGGATACTGAGGGGCCGGATATTAAGCCGGTCGAATATTTGTTTGGTCGGATAAACCTGCTGTTCAAAGATCACTTCTCCTTCCCCGATCAGCACGAGGGCAAGATGCGCTAATTGCACCAGGTCTCCGCTGGCGCCCACCCCCCCGTGTTCGTAAATGCAGGGGCTGACATCTTTATTGATCAGTTCCCTGAGCAGTTCCACAACGTCGGTGTGTACGCCGGAATATCCCTGCATCAGGCTGTTCAGGCGGGCTATCATTACGGCTTTTGCCATAAAAGCGGTCATCATCCGTCCGCTGCCGGAGCTGTGACTTCTGATAAGATTGTACTGAAGCTGTAAAAGGTGATCCTCTTTCACCCTATATTGCGCCATGGGGCCGAAACCGGTATTGATCCCATAGATCAGCTTGTCGGCCGAAAATTCCTGTAGAAAACGAAAATTGGTATCGATAGTAT
>DATJJD010000245.1:0-11379 GCA_035492545.1 Puia sp. | reverse complement strand
CAGGTACTCGCTGCCAGCCCGGCGCCCTATGCGGCCTTCGAGGCGATGATAAACCCGGAATGCAGCACCAACCGGCGGGACCGGAAAACGGCCAGGCTCATCCTCCGAAACCAGGAAAAGTTCGAGACCCTGTATGACTGTATCTGGAATGACCTGTCTATCGAGGAACAATACGTCCTGTATGACTTCTGCCTGGACAGTTATACCAACTACAAAAACAAGGCAGTCCTGAACAGCCTCATGAACAAAGGTATTTTGATCCTGCGGGATGATGCATTCAAACCATTCAGCCTCAGTTTCCGGAATTATGTCCTTTCAAAGAAACACGAGGAGTCGCTGAATAAATTCATCATCGAGAGAAGTTCCGGAGGCAACTGGGCATCCCTGCGTATCCCGCTGCTGACCATTGTAGCCGTGGTGGCCATCTTCACGGCCTATACGCAGAGCGACTTCACCAACCAGATCACCGCCATCCTTACCAGCCTGCTGGCCTTATTCCCCCTGCTGTTCAAGATCCTGGAGAATTTCGGCATCAGCCTGGAAAACAAGAAGAAATGACCGGCCGGCAGACGCTGCAGCGGTCTTGAGTACGCAAAACGCCCACCCCCAACGGGGTGAGCGTCCTTGTTGTATGGCCCTTGTCTACTTAAGCGTCACTTTTATAATATTCGGTATGGAAGGCAAGGTGGTAAATGGATTCGGATTCGGCACCGGTGCGATGGGCTTGTTGTCCACCAGGGGTGTACCAGCCAGGTTGAACTGGGTGATGCCCGCGCCGGGGAACTGATCGATAGCTGTTCCATCATCATACAAGGCTATACTGCCGGAGATATCGCCTTTCTGCGTCGGATCCACCCCATTGCCCGTCGATGCAAAGAACCAATCATTCGAGAAACCATACATCGTCGCGATGGCCAGACGGTCTCCTTGAAAAACGGTTAGATCCTGCGATACCAACCCTCCGGGGTTATCGGCGACGACAGGCAGCAGCACCTTTGTAGTTGGCGCCGGCAGTACATAGACACTTCTGATACCGGGCTTGCCTTTCAGGTAAGCGGCCAGGGTATCTGCATTGCCCCGCTGTGCCAGCAGCTTCAGCCCCTGACCCCGGTCGTTTTCTCCTATCTTGTAGATGGGGTTGTCGATGCCGCTATAAACAACTACCAGAATGGGTGAAAGAGGAGTGAAAATTCCGGTGATCCCTTTGATATAGGTGCTGAGCGGCGAATTATTACCCATTTCGGCGATGGAGGTAAGCCCGTTAGCGGTGGGCATTCCGCTGGTGTACAGAGGCGCTGCATTCAGCAGCTGACCCCCTACGATATAAGAGACAGCCCATACTCCGGGACTCAGGGGCGTCTCGTTGGCAGTACCTCCGGAAATGTTCTGCAGGGTCAGGGTGAAATAGGAGTTTCCATTGTACTTCAAGGTGGCTTTCACCAGCGAGGAAGCAGGCAGATAAGCATTGCCCTGGGCATCCGTCCCCTTTACTTCAGCAATGTTTTTGCTATCGGCGACACCCGGATGATTCACATTCGCTCCCGGCGCCTGGTTGATCCTTGTTCCGTTATCCCACAATTTTACCTGGGAGGAGACATCCCCTTCGATGGGCATACCCGTTGCATCATAGACCAGGATACCCGGATTAGCGGGTGCGAAGAAGAGGTCGTTTGACCAACCATACATGGTGGCAAAACTGAGGGCTTCGCCTTTGGCGGCGGAGAACTGGATGGAGACCGACTGTCCTGGCAGGATAAGGGCGGGAGACCCTGTGCCCTGGAAAGTACCTGACTCCACCAGGGGCTTTGAGTTCAGGACATTCTCCACCGTGATGGTGGTTGCCTGGGGAGGAGGATTGTTATGATCTTTCTTACACGCAGCAAAGGCTAATGGTAACAGCGCCAAAGCCGACCACTGACTGATTCTTTTAATAGTATGCATAGTTGGTATTTCCCGCTTAGTCGTACCCGGCAGACCCTCCTTACAAAAAATCTTTATTTTTTTTCAACTCCTCGTCGATACGCGCCTGCAGCTTGTTTGAAAAGGTTGGGTCCAGCTTCGCCCCGGCAGCCGGCGGGATATGAAAGAGGCCTCTTACCAGCCGGTTGATCAGGATGCTCTGACGCTGAAATACCCGGCAGACGGAACAACCAGTCAGGTGAATTCTCAGCTCCAGCTTCTCGCGCAGCGTCAGGGAACCAAGCTGTTTCTTCTCGATCAGGAAAGTGGCCTGCCGGCAGTTATAGATAATTCCTTTTAATTTATTCATACTCATGCAACCAGTTTTTCTGAAGACAGGCCCTCAGGTTCAGCTTGGCCCGGTGAATGATGACCCAGAAATTGGAAGGCGTCAGCTTCAATTCCCGGCAAATGATCTCCGAAGGGTCATCATCCACATGCTTCATCGTAAATACGGACAACCAGAGGGCCGGCAGCTTTCCGAGACAAGCCTGCAGCACCCGTCCAAGCTCTTTTTGAACGAGAGGATCCTGCTGGTCCACGCCCAGTTCTCCGGGACGGTAAGCCGCATTCCAATGTCCGTCCAGGTGATCGAAGAAATCCTGCTGCTCTTCTTCAGCTTTCAGCGTCTCTGTCCTTTTCCGCAGTCCGGCAGCATTTCTGCGATATACATCGATGACCTTGTTCTTCAGGATAGCCATCAGCCAGGTGCCCTCCGAGCTCCTGCCTTCAAATTTGTCCACTCTTTCCAGGGCCGCGAGGAAGGTCTCCTGCACCAGGTCCCTGGCCTGTTCTTCATCACTGATGCGGGTGACAGCATACGAATACAGGATGTCGGCATAGTTCTTCACCCACCCGTGGGGATCGACCCGATTGCTTATTTGTGAAGGTTGCATGGGTAAAATTACCCAGGCACCCTCAAGCAGCTTAGTCGGCCCGTTGACAAAAACCTTACAATTAACAGAATATTCTTTGTACCTTTTTTCCTCATCCTAAATCAAAGAAAATATGAAAAAGCTTGTCATTGGCTCCCTTGTCGGTGGAATTATCATTTTCATATGGCAGACGCTATCCTGGGCGGCGCTGAACCTGCACCACGCCAGCCAGGAATACACCCCCAAACAGGACAGTATCCTCCGTTATCTTAACTCCCAATTCTCCGAAGACGGCGCTTACCTGCTGCCCAACTACCCAAAGGGCACCTCCAGCGAAGAAATGGAGAAACAAATGGCCGCCAATAAAGGCAAGCCCTGGGTCCAGATCCAATACCACAAGACCCTCGATGTCAACATGGCTTCCAATATTATCCGGGGCCTTATCGTAGACATCGTCATTGCAGCCTTCGCCTGCTGGATCCTGATGAAGATCCCCACTGCCGGTATGGGCACTATCGTGGCCGTATGTGTCGTCATCGGTCTTATTGTCTTTATGAATTCGCCTTATACCATCCATATCTGGTATCCCAAGGCGGATATCATAACCCACCTGCAAGATGCCCTCGTCAGCTGGACTTTCTGCGGTCTCTGGCTGGGATGGTGGCTCCCCTGGAAAAGGGCCTGATCGGGCTATCCTCCCGCCCAATGTGTGAATTATGTAACAATTTCACAGACTCGTATAACACTTTATTTCACGAGATAATGCACCTTTAGGCTCATACCATCGATCACCATTTCCTTTCAATAGCTGTGATTTGTCGAAGAAGAAGAGAAGGGCCCCGCTGCACATGGGGCTTTTCTTACTTCCGATAGGTGGAAAGTAATGCCTTCCCCAACTTGCCTGCACAAAACTTATAGGTACGCCATGCTAAACGAAGAGAAAATAGTCGAAAAAGAAGAATCCGGCAACAAAGCCAGCCCGGACAGCACCAAGCTGGAAAAATCAAAATCCCACATCATCGTGGAGATCATCGAATATGTACCCAATTCTGTGGTGATCAAGACCATTATCAAAAAATCAACCGGCAGCATCAGTATCATGTCCTTCGACAGCGGAGAAGGGTTGACGGAGAAGACCTCTCCCTTTGACACGTTTGCCCAGATCATCGAAGGCAAGGCGGAGATCGTTATCGACAAAGTATCCAATTTGCTGCAATCAGGACAGGGTATCATCATTCCGGCCCATTCCCCCAATTTCATAAAGCCCAATGGACGCTTCAAAATGATCCTTACTATTATCAAATGCGGATATGAATAACTTTTTATACTATCTACACCATGCTAAAATCATAAATAATGAACCCACACACCATCACCCCTGTTAAGAAAATGCGTACTTACAGGGCCTCTTCACTTTTCTCCAAATCTTTGACCCACCCCAGACTAATGCCGCCGCAACCCGGTCAGTTTGGCGTAGCCCTCGCGCATGAGGTTCGCAATCCCCTGTCGAATATCAACCTGGCGGTGGAAATGCTACGATCCACCATCAGAGAGGGAGATCAGCAGCTCTACCTGGACATTATCTCGCGGAGTTCCAGCCGGATCAGTACCTTAGTTACAGACCTCCTGGGTTCCTGTCAACCCGATGAGATGGGGCCGGAAAGATGTCCTGTTCACCTCCTGCTGGACGAGGTATTGGAAATGACCAGGGACCGGATCAGTCTCAAGAACATCAGCGTCCGGAAAGATTATACCACCCTGGACTGTAAAATATTGGTGAACAAACAAAAAATAAAGCTCGCCCTGACCAATGTCATCATCAATGCTATTGACGCTATGCCTTCGAAAAGAGGGGTATTAACACTGGTCACCCGGTGTATGAACGAAAAATGCATCATAGAGATCAAAGACAACGGTATCGGTATCCCTAAGGGCGACCTGGAGAGGATATTTCAGCCCTATTTCACCGGTAAAGCGGGCGGAATGGGCCTGGGATTATCCACAACGCTGAAAATCCTTCAGTCCAGCCAGGCCGACATCCTCGTTCAATCGGAAGAAGGCAAAGGGACCAGCTTTATGCTGACCTTCAATAGGCTGCTGTCATCCGGTAAATGCTAACACCATCGGCCTGGTTCCTGCCTATGAATAACCCCTTTAATTGTCAAAAATGGCGTTACTTACCCATAAAACAGTCTTGGTGACCGGAGCCGCATCCGGAATTGGTGCAGCTGCCGCCTTGCTCTATGCCGAATATGGAGCAAAAGTCATCGTAGCGGATGTCAGCGAAAAAGGGGGCCATGATATAGTCACCCGGATAAAAAGCAGGAAGGGGGAAGCAACTTTTATAAGGATGGGGACAGGCAGCCTGGCAGAATGCGCTTTATTGATCAAGACTGCGGTGGGAACTTACGGTAATATCGATATAGCCTGTAATAATGTCAGCGCTCTCGGAGAATCCAGGGTTAGGGGGGGTAAAGATCCGGAAGCCTTCGATAACGAGGTGGACTTTAACCTGGACACCCTCTTTTACTATATGAAATATGAGATCGCGGCTATGCGAAAGCAGCATAAGGGCGTTATCATAAATACGACGTACGCTGCGGGTTCTCTTGGCCTGGTGGCCTTCAGTCCCTTTATCCATTTAAAGTTAGGTTTGGTAGAACTCATGCCAATTCCTCCCGGCGAACGCCCATCCGGGAATATCCGGCTTCATGCCGTTACGCCGGCTCTTATGAATGCAGCGCTGCAGGAGAATACGAATGCAGCAGAGAAAGCCACCTTCATAAAACTATCGCCCATAGACCGGCTCGGTAGAATAGAAGAAGTCGCCAGGCTGGTAATATGGTTGAGTACTGATGGGGTGCGTTGGTTACCGGCTGCGAATGGCAAAAACTAGCAACATCTATCACAGGTCTTCCAGCATCGATCGTCTTTTATCCTTCAGCTGCCTGAAATGGGAGGGGGTCAGTCCGGTCACTTTTTTGAATTGGGTGGAAAGGTGCGCTACGCTGCTATAATGCATTTTGTAGGCGATTTCCGTAAGGGTAAGCTCATTATAGACCAGCAGCTCTTTTACCCGCTCGATCTTATGGGTAATAAAGAATCTTTCAATCGTAATACCCTGTACTTCTGAAAAAAGATTAGCCAGATAGGTGTAGTCATGGTTTATTTTCTGGCTTAGGTATTCCGATAGGTTGATGGTCAATGGTTCCTCGGAATAATGGACCAGTTCAATAATGATCTTTTTTATCCGCTCGATCAACACGCTCTTCTTATCATCCATTAATTCAAGGCCTGACTTCAACAGGGCTGACCGGAGCTGGCCTTGCTGGCTGGCCGTGATGTCTCCGGTAATTTCTGCCTCGCCCAGTTCCACCACCGTATAAGGAAGTCCAAGCTTAGTCAGCTCATCCTTCACTACCAACTTGCAGCGGATACAAACCATATTTTTGATGTAGAGTTTCAAGAAGGTCTATTCCGTCTTTAAAGATAAGTTAAATAGCCTCATACACCATGTGTGAATTATGAAACTTTTTTATATAATCCTGTAACAGTCGTCCGGGCCAATAGGTTCAATTTCGCCTAATACCTAATTCTAATACACGAAAAATGGAAAACACACAGAAGGCGGCACACAAGGCTCAACGTGCTGTCTATAAGCCTTGTATGGCAAATGCAACCTATATCCTGGCGGTCATCCTGCTGGGTGTATGGATGGTAGGCTTTTTCGGATTTCATGCCGGGAATGCGGTCCACCTGCTGCTTGCCATGGCCATGCTGATCGTCCTGGCTAATATCATCCGGGGAGCTTAATACCGGAAACCTATCCTCATAACCTTACCTATGCCCCGCCTATCCAAGTCATCTCTTTCGCCAACCTCGTCCGGCCATCTTCACCGGCAGGCCTTTGACAACTCCTTACAGGCAAATATTATATTCATTGTATCCAATGGGAGGATCGTAAAAGCCAACAAGGCTGCCTGCAAATTACTGGGCTATCCTAAAAAAGAATTACTGGTTAAAAACAGGAAAGATCTCTTTAACATAACGGAAAGCGGCTACAAGAGAATGCTGCGGCAAAGGAAAATTGAAGGTTTTGCCAAAGCCGATCTGTCGGTAATAAAAAAGAACGGCAACTTATTATCCTGTGAGATCACATCCGTCATTTTTAAGGATGATAATGGCATTTCCAATTCTATACTGAGTATGGTCGACCTCAGCGAAAGGCTGTTAAAACAGAAAAATATCGACGCGGACAACCAACAATCTGTGGCCGACAATATTGTTATCGCCCAGTCAAAGTCCGACAACCGTGACCTGGAAAACACCGATTGGATAAAATCGATAGCCAGGACGTCCTATGATTTGATCTGGGACTGGGATATAACGTCCGACCATATTTCTTTCGGCGGCAATTACGAAAAGGTATTCGGATACAGCCTGCAAAAATATAAGATCCCTTTTAAAGAATGGATCGCCTTATTTCTGTCGGAAGAGGGGAAGGCAATCGAAAAGAAGATCAACAGGATTTTTCAATTCGAGACCAACAATTGGGAAGACACCTATTCCTTCACCTGCCCCGACGGGTCACCGGGTCAGGTGATAAGCCGGGCAAACATCGTAAGGGACAAGGATGGAAAGGCGATCCGTATGATCGGTGTGATCCATGACATTAGTAAACTGCAAAAATTGGAAGGAATACTGGAGGGGGAGATCAGGGACAAAGAGAAGCAGATAATAGAAGCCATTGTCGAAGCGAAGGAAATGGAAAGATCCGATATAGGAAAGGAACTACATGATAATATCAACCAGCTATTGGGTGCATCCATGTTATACCTCGACATGGCGCGAAAGAATCCAGGGGACAGCGAGATCTATTTGATCCATTCCTCGGAATATACCCTTACGGCTATAGAAGAGATCAGGAAGCTCACCAAAGGATTAGTCACTGATAATGTTACGAACTTTGGCCTTTGCGGGGCTATCCGGAATGCCTGCCGGGATACCATGGAAACCTACCCTATAAAAATACATTGCAGTCTCGAAGACACCGGAGAAGAGACGATGAGCGGGAAATTCAAACTGAATATTTTCAGGATGTTCCAGGAGCAACTGAATAATATCCTTAAACACGCCAGGGCATCCACGGTACACATTTCATATTCTCAAATGGAAACCGGCTACACGCTGACCATGGAGGACAATGGGGTGGGGTTTGACACTACGAATCAAATGAAGGGGGTTGGCATTAACAATATTATCAGCCGGGCGGAATTATATAAAGGAGAGGCCAGATTCATTTCGGAGCCGGGCAAGGGCTGCCTGCTGATCGTTAGTTTCCCGCCCTCTCAAAATTAAGGGCCGGCCCAATGGCCAGCCCTCCGTATTTTCATCCGAAAGATAACAGGCTAATAGCCAAACAGCTCTTCCAGGCTCACCGTCTTCACCTCACCCACTTTCTTCAGGTCATCGGCATTGACCTTTTTCTCTGAAGCTACCACACAGTAGGTATAGGGTTTACCGGCTACCTGGTCCTGATGGAACTGCTTCACATCATTCATCGTCAGGGTATCCAGGGCTTCATACTCATTTTTACGTTCGTCATAATCCAACCCTTTCTGTTTGGCCGCCAGGTAAGAGAAGACGATACCATCCTGGGTGACCCGCTCCGTTTGAATATCTTTCTTCAGGCTGGTCTTCGCCAGATCAAAGGCTTTTTCGCTCACCGGCAGATCATTCAGTAATTCATTCATACCCTTCACCGCATCATTCATCTTGTCTGCCTGGCAGCCGATATACGCCAAAATATAATAGGGGTCTTCTTTCTTCGCAGGAACACCATAGGTAGCAAAAGTGGCATAGGCCAGGGCCTTGGACTCCCGCAGCGTCTGGAAGACCACCGACGCCATGCCTCCCCCAAAATAATTGTCGAAGACCGCTACCACCGGCTCTTTGCTTACGTCATAGGAAGCCGCATTGCGGATCCATACGATTTCACTCTGCACCATATCGTAGTGCGTGAACAGCACCTGGTTGGCCGATTGCTTCACGAAGGGGAAGGCCTTCTTTTCGGGATAAGGCGTAAAGGCCGACGGCAGCTTGTGCAGCCCGGCGATAGAAGACGTAAACGCATCTACGGATAAAGGACCATAGTAGATGATGGTATGTTTGTAGTTCAGGAGTCCATGGAGTATGCCGACCAGGTCTTCCGCCTTCAGGTTATCGATCTCTTCCGAGGTGAGGCCGCTATTGAACGGGTTGTTAGCTCCGTAGCGGGCATAGCTGATCAACCCCTGCATGATGGCCTGTTTGTTTAGCTTGTTATTGGCCCGGGCCTTTAGCAGCCGGCCTTTCAGCGCTGACAGGGCAGCCGTATCCGGCTGACAGTCCGCCAGGATATTCTCGAATAAGGTAACGGCCTTGTTGAAATTCTCCTGCAGACCGGTGATGCTGAGCGTAGTCACCTCGGCCGTGGCGTTGACGCTGAAATTACAGGCGATGCCATAGAATTCCTTGCTGATCTCCTCCGTGGTATATTTGGACGTACCCAGGTACTGCAGGTACTGGGCGGCCAGGGGCAGCAGCTTATTATTCCAGCTTCCCATATCCAGGCGATAATACAAATGGAAGAGTTCGTTTTCCTTATTGGGGACATATAATACATCGGCAATGCCTGCCTGGGCATGAACGATGCCGCTGTTGAAGTCCAGCCATTGCGGGCTGACGGGTGCTACCTGCATGGCGGTTATCTTCTTCACAAAGGGGGATTGCTTGCCCGCATTCAGCTCCACAGGGGTGATGGGGGGTTTGTCAACTTTCACGATATTCTTATCCTCGCCCTTGCGTTTGTAAAGAAGCACATAATTGTCGCCCAGGTATTTATTGGCGATGGCTACGATCTCCTGTTTGCTCAGCTTCGCCTGGTCATCCAGATCTGACACATCCATATCCCATTTTTCTCCCCGGTGTTTGATGAACCCGTCCATCAGGGCCACGGCCCGGGTCTCATTTTTCTCCAGGCTTTCCAGCAGAGAAAGTTTTCCGTTGGCGATAATAGCTTTCACCAGGTTCTCATCAAAATCTCCTTTCTTCAGACGGGCTACCTGGTCCATCAGCAGATCTTTCACCTGCTCCAGGCTCTGTCCTTGTTTGGGGGTTCCCACGAGGAGAAAAATACCATAATCCTTATACTGCTGCAGGCCAGCCTGCGAACCCTGCACCTTCTGCTGTTTGTTCAGGTTGAGATCCAACAGACCGGCTTTTCCATTGGAAAGAATGCTGGAGATCAGGTCCAGCACGAGGGCATCGTGTGAATTAGCCGCCGGCGTGCGGTAACAGATCCGCATATTCTCTGCGCTGGGGCCGTAAATATCTTTTACGATGGGCGCTGCCAGGGGTTTCTCCGGGGCGGGGTTATACAGCACCACCGGTTTGGATTTCATATAGGCAAAGGACTGATCGATCTTTTTGATCAGGGCGTCAGGATCCAGGTCGCCGGCCATGATGACCGCCATATTATTGGGTACATAATATTTATGGTAGTAATCCCGGATAGCCCGGATGGAGGGGTTCTTCAAATGTTCGATGGTGCCGATGGTGGTCTGTTGACCATAGTTGTGGGTCGGGAACAGGTAATAATGCATGGCCTCGCTCATCTTGTTGCCGTCATTGTCCAGGCCCCGGTTCTTCTCTTCATACACCGCCTCCAGTTCTGTGTGGAACAAGCGGAAAATGGGGTCCCGGAACCGCTCGGCCTGGACGGCCAGGAATTTATCCATGGCATTGGCAGGGATGTCCTCTTCGTACACGGTCTCTTCTACCCAGGTGTGCGCATTGGTGCCCTGGGAGCCGATATCCGACATCAGCTTATCGTATTCGTTGGCAATGGAATATTTGCTGGCAAGACCGGAGACGCTGTCGATGCGGTGATAGATCTTCCGGCGTAAGGTGCTGTCCCTGGTGGAATTATATTGTTCGTAGAGGGCGTCGATCTGGTCCAGGTAGGGCTTCTCCTTGGCCCAGTCGAGAGATCCGTACTGGTCGGTACCTTTAAAGAGAAGGTGTTCCAGGTAATGCGCCAGCCCGGTGTGGTCCTTAGGGTCGGTATTGCTACCCGCCCGCGTGGCGATCCGGACGGCCACCCGGGGTTCTTTGTGATTGACGCTGAGCATCACCGTGAGCCCGTTGGAGAGGGTATAGAACCGGGTCTGCATGGGGTCATTCGTCACATAACGATAGGTGTATCCCCCCGAACTGGCCTGTTTCCATACATATTTGTCCTGGGCGTCCGTTGCAGCTTTGGCCTGGGCCTTTCCGCTCAGAGGAGCGGTGAGGCTGACCGCGGCAAAAAAGAATAAGATAATAACCTTCATCGACCGGACGGCACTGGTCCTGAATAAATGGATCAAACTCAGATTCATACGAAAAAATGTTTTGGGCGATAAAGTACTACATTTTTTCAGAAACGGGGCTTGCCGTTTATAAAATCAGCGATGAATGGGGAGATTTCAAGGACATACCCCGCGATAGGATGTATGAAAACGGG
>DATJJD010000244.1:0-36617 GCA_035492545.1 Puia sp. | reverse complement strand
CCCGCAGGCTTACGCACACAACCACAATATCTATCTGGCGCAAGGCAATGAGACCACTCTTTTTAACGCCAGCCTTAATTATTATAATCAACAGGGTATCATCCAGACCAGCTCCCTGGAACGGGCGATCGCCCGTCTTTCCATCGATCAGTTTACCCTGAACGGCAAACTGCGGATTGGTATTTCCGTTACCAATACCTTCAGCAATGCCAACCTCGTTCCTTACCGCAACACCGTTCTGAAACAAATGTTGGTGTATTTGCCCGTTTCACCGGTTAAAAATCCGGATGGGAGCTATTTTGACGATTTCATCCATACCAGTTATTACAACCCGGTCTCCCTGGTCCATCACGGGAAGGAGAACATGAAATACAATAATGTGCTGGGGATCTTTACGGCTCAGCTCCGTCTTCCTTTCGGCCTGAAATATGACCTGGCCCTTTCCTATCAGAATTATTCCACGCTGTATGGCGCCTACTATGACAGTTATTATACCCAATATTATAATAACATCCGCAGCACGCCCGACCCGCCCGCCAACCCTGCATTGATCACGCTGACAGGTAGTAATGGAGAGGCCGTTCGTAACACCTACCAGAATACCAATAAGATCCTGGAGACTTTTTTTACCTGGGACCGGAGATACGGAGGACATGCCCTTAACGCCGTGCTGGGGTATTCCTTCCAGGAGACGGTCAATGGGCAGGGCTTTCAGGCCACCAGCACCAATTTCCCGGTAGACAACCTGGGTTATAACAACCTGGCATTGAGTAACCCTTATGCGGTTTCGGGATTCAATGTAGACTTCGGGCAGGATAATTACCAGCACGAGCGGTTAATAGCTGACTTTGGGAGGTTCAACTATAGCTATAAAGACAGGTATTTGTTGCAGGCTTCTATTCGCCGGGACGGCTCTTCCGTATTTGGCGTCAACCACCGTTGGGGCTATTTTCCTGCGGCAGGTCTTGCCTGGAGGATCAGCGAGGAGCCCTTTATGAAGTCATCGGCTTTATTCAGCGATGTGAAGCTACGCGCCAGCTACGGCATTACCGGCAACTCGCTGGGGTTTAGTCCTACCGCGGCCCAGGCCCTTTATGTCAACATCGGAAATTATTATTACCAGGGCACACCCTTGATTGGTATCGGCCCCACGCAGAGCGCCAACCCAGACCTGCGTTGGGAAAAAACCGCCACGGCTAATATAGGACTGGATTTTTCTATCGGGAAAGGCCGGCTCAGCGGCTCACTGGAAGTCTATAACAAAAGAACGACGGACCTGATCTGGAGTTATCCCGTTGACCCCAACCTGGTCCCCTCCGGCAGCATCACCGCAAATGTTGGCACCATGAATAATAAAGGTATTGAATTGAGCCTTACTGCCAACCCGGTCCACAGCCGTCATTTTAACTGGACCAGCACGCTGAACCTGGCACATAATGACAACGAGATTGTCAGTTTATCCAACAACCGTTTTCGCATGGACTCCATACAGGAAGTGGAGCCGGACGGTACGGGCCAATCAGGCATCGACCTGCAGGTATTGCTGTCAGGACGGCCTATCGGCCAGTTTTTTACCCTAAAGTATGCCGGCGATTCCAGTGGTATTTCACAATACATCGATGCCAAAGGTAAAAAGACAACTTTGCCGGCTCCGGGTACTACGGACTATCGCCTGGCCGGCAATGCTCAACCAAAATTATTGATCGGCTGGGGCCATCATTTCCAGTATAACAACTTCGACGGGAGCTTACTGTTGCGATCGGTGCTGGGGAATAAGATCTTTAATGCGACCCTGGCGAACATGGACCAGCCCAACTCGGCCCAGAATGTCAACATCCCTTTATCCATCGCCGGGGAATCCCCCAAAAATTATAATGCCGGCCGGTATTCCACCCGTTACATAGAGAACGGAAGTTATTGTAGACTGGACTATGCCAGCCTTGGTTATACGTTCACAAAACTCGGCAGGGATATCCACTCGCTACGGCTTTACCTGGCTGCCAACAATCTTTTTGTCATTACCGGGTATAAGGGCATAGACCCCGAAGTCAATCAGGGAGGATTGGCGCCGGGCGTGGATGTAAATAATTTTTATCCAAAGACGCGGACATTTTTATTCGGTGTAAACCTGTCCCTGTAATTGAATCTATAAAAGTAATGATATGCGATCTGTCCTGTTGCTGCTTCTTATGAGCTTCTTATTTTCCTGTCATAAGCTAGACCTGCCGGTAACAACGGAGGTAACACCCGATGTGTTTCCCAATGACAGCCTCCAGTTCATAGAAGCGGCGCAGCCGGCCTATATCGCTTTCCGGGGAGATTATGCCCTGGACTATTGGTTTATGCAGTCCCTGAGTACGGATGAAGCCATCCTTCCGGCACGGGGAGGTAACTGGTATGATAATCAGAACTACCGGGCGCTGCACTATCATTCCTGGACGAGGGACCATGGATGGACCAATACCTGCTGGTCCTGGCTGGCTACCGTTACCGGCAGCATTAACCAGGCGCTGTTTATCCTGAATCAAAATGAAGGGGCCGGGGCCTCCAAACAGACCCATCTGGCCGAACTAAGGACCTTGAGGGCGCTCACTTATTTTATGTGGATGGACCTTTACGGCAATATCCCCCTTGACACGACCTATGATAACCTCGTTCCGTATCCGAATGTGCCCCGCCCGGAGGTCTTTAGCTTTATTGAGAACGAGATAAAAGAAAATTTACCTTTTCTCAATCCCGCTGCGGGCATAGCCACTTATGGCAGGGCCAATAAATACACGGCTTTCGCGCTGCTGGCAAAGATGTACCTGAATGCGGCCTATTATACAGGCATTCCCCGCTATGATGACTGCATAGCGGCCTGTGACAGTATTATGCAATCCGGTAAGTATGCCCTGGAGACGGATTATCTGGGTATGTTCAACGTCAATAACGGGCCGCAGATCAAAGAGTTTATTTTCGCCGTACCTTATGATGCCGGGGCCCAGATCAATCCCACGGCCTTACCGGTCACCGGATACATGTATCATGCCCGGTATGACCTGCCCCGGTCCTTAAAGAAAAAATACAGTTTATCCTTTACCCCCAGCGCTCCCGAAAGTACCCTGCCCTCTTTTTATGCTTACTATAATGATCCTCATGATATCCGGAATGGCCAATGGCTTACGGGGCCTCAGTATTATTATAACGGAACACCGGTGACCGTACAGACGACGCATATCGGGTATGATTTCACCTACCCGGATCCTGCCACCAAGACGGACACGATTGTCTACCAGGTCAGCTTAACACCGGATATCCTTCTCCGGCAGGATCCCACGTTGTTTGATTGTGGCAATGACGAGATCGCCTGGAATATGGGTTACCGGAATGTCAAATTCCACCCGGACAGCACTTCCACCACCCGAAACCAGAACAATGATGTACCGGTATTCCGTTATTCAGATATTCTGCTGATGAAGGCAGAGGCTATCTTACGGGGAGGAACGGCTACGGGGGGACAGACGGCCCTCAGCCTCGTGAACCAGCTAAGGGCGATGCGGACTACCTCTCCCGCCTGGACGACGATAACGCTGGACTCTATCTATAATGAAAGAAACCGGGAATTCGCCTGGGAAGCCTGGCATAGGAATGACAGGATCCGCTTTGGAAAATTTGAAGAAGCCTGGGGATTTAAGACCGATGCCGACCCCCGGCACCGCATCTTTCCCATCCCTACTTCTGCAATGCAGTTGAATCCGAAGCTTGTGCAGAATCCAGGGTATTGAGGATGGCGAAAGGGGCGCGGCCCCATTCGTAAATCCCCTGGCTTGAGCTTTTATTTATAAAGAAGAAAGGGCTTTACCCTCTCCGCCCATCCCTCCGCGGCCGTATGTTTTTGGATGTCGGCGAGCAGGGTGGCGGGATGGGATTCAAAAAGCTGTTCCGCCCGGGGCAGGCCCAGCAGGAGATCCAGGTGTTGCCCGCCGGAAGGGTTTACCTGGGTAGGATAGACCGCCCATTCAAAGGAGCCGGTATGCAGGTCTTTGATCAACCGGAGCAGCAGCCAGCCTGTCCTCACCGGCCGAAAAACAAAGGGGTCCCTCACATGCAATATAATACCGGGGCATTTTTGAGCAGTATATTTCCCTTCGGCCGGGGTGAAATGAATAGCCCTGGCCACTACTCCGCCTGCATCGTCAGCAACCATTTCATTAAACCGCTTCGCTGTCTTTTCCGCCTGCATCCACGGGGCGCCCACTACCCGGAAAGGCAGGGCGGTACCCCTCCCTTCGCTGAGATTGGTGGCTTCCAAAAAACAAAGCCCCGGATAGAAGAGAGCCGACTCAAAGTTGGTAATGGCCGGCGAAGGTGGAACGAACGAGGCGCCAAATTCCGGATAGAACCGGGACCTGTTCCAGTTTGCACAGGATACGACTTCCAGGGAACAGCCTATCTTCCGGGTAACATTGAAATAATTTGCCAGCTCCCCCAGCGTGCAGCTATGCCTTACCGGTATGCTCCACCGGCCGATGAAACTATGACAACGCGCTTCATCCAGCAAGGGGCCCTCTGCCAGGTCCAGATTTCCGGAGAGCGGATTGGGCCTGTCCGCCAGGATGAACCTCTTTTTATTACCAGCACAGGCTTCCATAACATGGGTCATCGTCCACAAATAGGTATAGAAACGGGCGCCCACATCAGGGATATCAAATAATACCAGGTCGATATCTTCCAGGTCTTCCGGCGTGGGAGCTACCTTATGGCTATATAGACTGATGATGGGAAGGCCGGTCGATGGATCCAACCCGTCGTGCATCAGCCGGCCATCGGCCCCACTGGTATCCAGCCCGTGTTCGGGAGAAAACAATTTCACCAGGCGGAAACCTTTTTGCAGCAATGCCATCCGGGAGCTGAGAAACCCATGGGTAACGGCGGCATGATTGGTAACGAGGCCTATCCTCGCCCCCTTCCATTCCGGAGGTGAGGCCAACAAAATATCGATACCGGATAAAACAGGGACCATGGACCAATTTACACTTTTCTGCATTTATATTTTTATTGTTTGCAGTTTTGTGCGTATTTTAGAGCATGTTACCCGCATATAATGCGTTTTTTTGCGGGTTTAAAACCATTACTATATGCTTACAACGGAGATGCCATCACATTTTGATGACCTGGAAAAAATGACTGTTAAAGAGATCCTGGAGGGTATCAACAGTGAGGACCTTACAGTACCCCAGGCGGTCGCCAAAGTAATCCCGGAAATGGAAAAGCTGATCACGGCCATCGTGAAAAGGATGAAGAAGGGAGGGCGTCTTTTTTACATAGGGGCCGGCACCAGCGGCCGGCTGGGCATCCTGGACGCTTCGGAATGCCCGCCTACTTTCGGAGTGCCGGATGATTGGGTGATCGGTATTATGGCAGGCGGAGACGGGGCCATCCGTAAGGCGGTAGAGTTTGCGGAAGATAATACGGAGCAGGCCATCCGTGACCTGGAAGAATATGCGTTGCACAAATGGGACAGCGTGATAGGCATCGCTGCTTCCGGCACCACCCCTTATGTCATCGGTGGCGTAAAAGCGGCCAGGGAGAGAGGAGTGCTGACTGGCTGTATTACCTGTAATGCCGGTACCCCGTTGGCGGCTGCCGTGGAAGTTCCCGTGGAGGTGGTGGTAGGCGCCGAATTTGTAACGGGCAGCACCCGGATGAAAGCGGGCACTGCGCAGAAACTGTTGCTGAACATGTTGTCCACGGCCGTTATGATACAACTGGGGAGGGTGAGAGGCAATAAGATGGTCGACATGAAGCTCAGCAATAATAAGCTTATCGCGCGGGGAGTCAGCATCGTGATGAAAGAATTGAATGTGGACCGGCCAACGGCGCGGCGGCTCATCGCGGAAAAGAAAAGCGTTCGCAGCGCCCTTGAGAGCGGGAGGGGGCATGAATAAAGGACTCGAAAAATTGTTCGGCCTATCCCGTAAACCCCAACGGCGTATTATAGGATTGATGTCGGGTACCTCCCTGGATGGCCTGGACATCGCCCTCTGCGACATTGAACACCATGGCATGGCCACTCGTCTGAGGCAGGTACATTTCGAGACCGTGCCTTACCCCGAAACGGTAAAAACAGCAATAAGAAAGGTATTCGCTAAACAAACGGTGGACCTGCAGCATCTATGTCTGCTGAACCCCTGGCTAGCCAATCTGCATGCTGCCTGGATCCTGTCCTGCCTGGAAAAATGGGGGCTCTCACCCGAAGACATCGATCTCATCGCTTCACATGGCCAGACGGTTTATCATTGTCCCGGGAACCAACACGGCCTGGAAGGCTTTCCCAATGCAACCCTGCAGATAGGGGACGGAGATCATCTTGCCGTCGGGACGGGCATCATCACCATCAGCGACTTCCGGCAGAAACATCTGGCGGCCGGCGGCGAAGGCGCACCCCTGGCCTTATACGGGGATTACTGTATTTTTTCCCGGGCTGGAGAAGACCGGATCATGCTCAATATGGGAGGCATTGCCAATTTTACTTTTTTATCCGGCTCGCTGGACCCCCGGGCCGTCTTCGTTACGGATACCGGTCCCGGCAATACGCTCATCGATGCGGCGGCCCGGCTCTATCTTTCCCAGGAATTCGACCGGGATGCCATCGGGGCCCGGCAGGGAAAGGTGAATCCCGCCTTGCTGGAAGCCTTAAAGGCAAATGATTTCTTTCAGGCGGCCTTTCCCAGGACCACGGGCCCGGAACTGTTCAATCTGGAATATGTACAAGAGGCGCAGGTCCGCAGCGATACGACTGCCCTTTCTCCCTTCGACCTGTTGGCAACGCTGACCCGTTTCAGCGCAGTGACCATCGTCGAAGCTATTCAGCAGGTTTTACCAACGGCCAAAGAGAAGCCTGTGATCTATATGAGTGGGGGAGGAGCCCACAATCCCCTGCTGACGGAATGGATACGGGAAGGACTAACGTCCATCCCTATGCGTTATACCGATGGGCTGGGTGTTTCGGCGGATGCAAAAGAGGCGGTGCTGTTTGCTGTCCTGGCCAATGAGGCCATTTGCGGAGAGCCGATCCCATTCGGGAAGGCCGGAATGCCTGCCGTGACGATGGGCAAAATATCGTTTCCGGCCTATAAACCTGCATAAAAATGCGCTGTTTATGCGTTTTTATTTTTGTTCGTGCGTTTTTATGCTTAAATTCGAAATGTCATTAACCACGCTAACTATATATGCTCATGCTGAAAGAAGAACGCCAGGCCTATATTCTCCATCAGGTAAACCTGCATAATAAAGTCCTTTCTTCCCATCTCAGCGAACAGATGCAAGTGTCGGAAGATACCATCCGCCGGGACCTGCAGGAGATGGCCCAGGAAGGAAAGATCACCAAAGTGCATGGAGGCGCCTTATCCAATTCTTTTCACGTCGGCATCACTTCCAGGGATGTTTATTCCGTGGAGGAAAAACGAACCATCGCGCTAAAGGCTGTACAACTGGTACAGGATGGCATGTTTGTACTTACTTCCGGAGGCACTACGATTATCGAGCTGGCCAGGTTGCTTCCCAAAGACCTGCAGGCGACCTTTATCACGCCTAGTCTTGCAGCCGCTTTTGAATATACCAATCACCCCAACATTGAAGTGGTCATGATCGGAGACAAGCTCTCCAAGAATGCCAAAATAGCCGTAGGAGGAGATGCCATTCGCAGGATCCGGCAGATCAAGGCCGATATCTGTTTTTTGGGCATCAATGCCATCGACATCAATGATGGACTAACAGACAATGACTGGGACGTGGTAGAGATAAAAAAAGCCATGATCGATACTTCCAAAAAAGTAGTCGCCTTATCCATTTCAGAAAAAGTAAATACCACCGAACAACTGACCATCTGTCCGGTGGATGAGATCGACATCCTCATTACTGAACTTCCGCCCGACGCTGCACCATTAAAACCTTATCAGAAAAAAGGAATCCGGATTCTTTAGCCTTTTCACGTAAAATTTATTTGCAACCTAAAAACATGCTTTATGAGGAAAAACCCATCTGCCCGCTCTTCCGGCCGGCTATTCATTTTCTGCCTGTTGCTGCTCATGAACCTGACAGCCATCAGTCTGAACGCACAGGTAAAAATTTCGGGGACCGTTACAGACGGCGCGGGTAAACCCGTAGCCTCCTTAACGGTCCAGGTACAGCGTTCAAAGGGCGGTACCTCTACCGGTCCCGATGGTCGCTATACGCTAAATGCCGATCTTAAACCCGGCAGCTACACCCTTGTCTTTTCCGGAGTAGGTTACCGTTCGCAGGAAAAACCCCTTGTAATCGGGACCAACAATAGCTATACCATCGATGTGACCATGGAAGAGTCCATATCCAAACTGGATGAAGTGGTGGTGACCGGTACTTCACAGGGGACCACCCGCCGGCAATTGGGAAGTTATATCAGCAGCGTCAGCGCAAGCGAGCTTTCTAAAGGGTCTACGGGCAACGTACTGGCTGCCCTTCAGGGAAAGACGGCCGGCGCGCAGGTATCGCAGAACTCAGGTGATCCGGCCGGAGGTATCTCGGTTAAATTACGGGGCGTCAGCACCATTTCCGGTTCTACTGACCCTCTCTATATTATCGACGGCGTTATCGTGGACAACTCCACCACCCGTGTCACCAATGCTGACGCCACATATGCAGGCGCTAATTTTATCGGTACCGTGGGACAGAACAGGCTGGTGGACATCAACCCCGCCGACATCGAAAGGATCGAAGTACTGAATGGGGCGGCAGCGGCTGCCATATATGGGTCAAGGGCCAATGCCGGGGTGGTGCAGATCTTCACCAAAAGAGGCAGCAGCGGAGCGCCGGTAGTTAACTTCTCCACCAGCATCAACAGCAACAGCCTCCGCAAACAGCTCAAGGTGAACGAAGCTCCTACCAAATTTGGCGGCGATCCGGCTGTACAGACCCAGACGATCCTCACCCCCACACTGGTCAATACAACCCCTGTGAGCCGGCACAACTATCAGGATTATATATTCCGGACGGGCATCGGCACCGACAACACCATCTCTGTCAGCGGTGGAAAGGACAAAACAAAATATTATACCTCCGCTTCCTACCTCTATAACCAGGGGATCATAAAAAATACGGACTTCGGCCGTTACAGCTTCCGGCTCAACCTGGATCAGGCTCTCAACTCCTGGGCGAGCTTTAACGTGACCATGAACTATATCTATGACAAGAGTCACGAGAAGCCCGATGGCAACAGCTTCTATTCCCCCACTAACTCCGTCACCATCATCGGCAACTATTACGATATCCAGAAAAGGGATGCTTTCGGCAACCTGCTGGCGGTAGGAGAGCGGGGACGGGTAAACCCTGTTTCCGTCATCCAGGATTTTCAGCAACAGCAACAGACCAGCCGCATCATCACCGGAGCCGGTCTGAAGCTGACTCCTATCAAAAACCTTACTGTCGACTACCGGGTGGGTATCGACAACTACAGCACGGACGGAACTACCTTTATTCCACCCTTTGCCTATAATGTGAGCCTGGCCTTTTTTGGGGGCGGCGCCACCCTGGACCCTACCCAGAACGGTTATACCAGCGCGGGGACCAATACCTCCTTCCTGATCAACCATGACCTCAACGCCACGTATAACTGGAATATCAGCGAGGCGCTGAGCTCCGTTACCCAGGTTGGTTATTCCCAGCAGTATCAACGGGCGCATTATTCCCTGCAACAAGGTCGGGGACTGCCGCCCTATGTGCAGACGGTCAGTGGTGCCAGCACGGCCATACCGGGCGCCGATCAACGGACGGAACTGTCTATCTCCGGCGAATTCATACAACAGAATTTCAAATACCGCAATCAGCTCTTCCTCACAGGCGCCCTTCGCGTGGATGGCTCCTCTGTATTCGGCCCCGATCAACGCAGCCAGGTGTACTCCAAGTTAAGCGGCAGCTATGTGGTCTCCGGCACGGATTACTGGGACAAGCTGGGGGTATCCAAATGGTGGAACCTGTTTAAACTCCGGGCTGCTTACGGCGAATCCGGCAATCTGACCGGCATTCCGGTATACAACCGCTATAATACCTATATCGCATCCGCCTTTATCGGCAGCTCTTCCTTCGAAGGACAGTCCACCTATACGAATCCCAATGTAAAACCAGAAAGACAGAAAGAGCTGGAAATAGGAACAGACCTCGCTTTTCTAAACAACCGCATCGGGGTGAATTTTAACTATTATCGCAAACGGGTCAACGACCTGCTCATCAGCCGGCTTATCGCCCCCACCAACGGATATACGGCCCTGTTGGATAATATCGGCTCGTTGCAGAACAATGGATTTGAAGTGGTCCTGAACCTTACGCCGGTAAAGACAAAAGATTTCACCTGGGACCTGACAGCCATTTACAACCATAACGAAAATAAGGCGCTGAATATCGGACAGTCCCTCTTGCTGTATAATACCAATGGCGGAGCTCCGGTGGCTATCCTCGGGGGACAGCCCATCGGTGTTTTTTACGGGACCTTCTTTGCCACCGACGCCCAGGGCGGCCAGCTGAAGAATCCCGCCGGTATTCCCCAGACGGAATCGGGTATACAGAACGGTCCCCTCAGCTATACCACGCAGCGGAATGCCAATGGTCTGCCAACGGGAACAGCCCTGCAGAAAATAATCGGTAACCCCAATCCCAAATACACCGCCACCCTGACCAGTGACTTCGCCTATAAGAAATTAGGCTTGCATGTTCAGCTGGATGCGGTCCATGGCGCGAATGTCTTTAATGCAGACTTCAGGACCCGGCAGGGCGTGGACAATGGCACGGTAGCCCAACAGGAGGATGAAGGCCAGCTGCCGAGAGGATATATTGCCGGCGTGTACAATATCCAGCAGTGGAGGATAGATGACGGATCGTTTGTAAAACTTCGGGAAGTATCGCTCAGTTATGATCTGGGTAAGGTCAAAGGTTTTGGCGATCTCAGCTTTAGCCTGGGTGGAAGGAACCTGATCTCCTGGGATCATTATAAGGGATACGATCCGGAAGTCAATGCGGGGGGACAGAGCACGATACTCCGGGGTATCGACTTTGGGACCATTCCCATTCCCCGGACCTTTAGCGCCAGCATCCGTGCAAAATTCTAAACTCATTAAAAACTCAACTATGAACTCCAATAATATAAAATATTCGAACCTGCCGCAAAGCCGCGCCAAACGCCGCACAACACGAATGGCCGCCGGCATTTTGTTGCTGGCCTGTTTGTCCCTGACTGCCTGCAAGAAAAATTACCTCGACCCTTCCGGACCTTCTTCCAGCCAGGCGTTTAATTCTCCCAATGCCCTGACGGATGTTGCCGTAGGCTTGCAGAACTGGTACACGGCGGGCAGAGGAGGATTGGTATACAATACCATTACAGCCGATGGCCTGCTGACCAACCAGCTATACGTCGTCAATGCGGGCAATACTGACGAGGCGCAGCTGGGCAATGGCGCAGGGGCCGTTCAGAATACCAACGGCATCGTCACCGGCATGTGGAACGTTGCCAACAAGATCATCTTCGACGCGGACAGTGTGATCAACCAGACACCCCGCATCGTGACGGATAAAAATTATGCCAGTGGATTGATTGCCTATGCGTCTATCTTCAAGGCGATGGCCATCGGGGATATGGCCATGTTCTGGGACCATGTGCCTACCGGTATCGCAGACACGTTGGGAAAGTCGAATGTAAGTTTTGTAACCAATGCACAGGGTTATCTGAATGCCATCGCGGTCATCGACAACGCCTTGAACGTAGTCAACGCCAATGCGGTCAGCAGCAGTTTTTTGGCCAATATCCCCAAGGGGATCGACATCGTCAATACGTTGTATGCCCTGAAGGCAAGGTATTCCCTGCTGGCAGGCAACTATGCGGATGCGCTGACGGCTACCAATAGCGTCACCCGTTCTGTCAAATCCGTATTCTCTTACAATACCGTGGTGACCAACCCCATCTTCACCCTGGCTACATCCACCAACAATATCTATCAGCCCGTCGATTCCGCCATGGGACTTCCGGTGGGATTACAACCGGATCTTACTGACAAACGGGAGCCTTTTTATATCAGTATCGGCGCCAGTCCCCGCTACCGGATCAACGGCTTTTTTAATAGCACTACCAGCTCCATCCCCGTATATTTGCCGGGAGAGATGCTGCTGATCAAGGCGGAATGTTATACCCAGCAGAACGACCTGGCCTCGGGGGCCGCCTGGCTGGATAGCGTCGTCCTGAAACAGCCGTCACAGGATCCCTTTGGAGTAGGCGCCGGACTGGTAACGCCCGTGACCTACACCTCGAAGGACGACCTGCTGACCCAGATCTACAAGCACCGGTGTATCGAACTGTATATGTCGGGTCTGCGACTGGCCGACGAACGGAGGTATAACAGGCCCGTGGCAGAGCGTAAACGCAGCTATTTCCCTTACCCGTTTGTAGAGCGGAATGGGAATACGAATACGCCGCCGGATCCGTCATTTTAAAAATAACACATGTCCCTGGTACAGGAGTTGTCCGAATATTTTCCGTCCGAACGGGTAAAGACCCGCCCTATAGACCTTCATGCTTATTCCAGTGATGCCGGATTTTATCTTCTGGTTCCGCAGGTGGTGGTCTTGCCCGTCAGCACGGAAGAAGTGCGGCTTATATTCCGGCTTGCCGAAAAATATGCTACGGCCGTCACCTTTCGGACGGCAGGCACCAGCCTGTCGGGACAGTCCGTTACAGAAGGCATACTCGTCGATCTGAGCCGCTACTGGAAGGCAGCATCGGTAGAACGACAGGGGGCGGCCGTTCGGGTGGAACCGGGGCTTACCGGTCAGGCGGTCAACCGGCTGTTACAACCCTATGGGAGAAAAATAGGTCCCGACCCCGCCTCGATCAATGCCGCCATGATGGGAGGCATACTTTCCAACAATGCCAGTGGCATGTGCTGCGGGGTCGCGGACAATTCTTATCACACGTTGTTGTCCTTACAGTTCACGCTGCCTGACGGGAGTAGCTATGATACAGCCCTGCCCTCGGATTATGGACGGTTTGAAAAAGAATCCCCGGCCCTCTTTGATGGATTGGCAAAGCTGAGGGGAAGGATACGGGACAACGAAGTCCTGGTGGCCAATATCCGGCGGAAATACCGGATAAAAAATACGGTAGGGTATGGATTGAATGCTTTTTTGGACTTCCAACATCCCCTGGATATTCTTATCCACCTGATGATCGGCGCGGAAGGCACCCTGGGATTTATTTCGGGCGCTGTGCTGAAGACGATCCCCGACAAACCTTTTAAACAGACCGGCCTGTTGTTCTTCCCTTCTCCCCGGGTGGCCTGTGACGCCATCGGTCCCCTGGCTGGTACGGGAGCGGAAGCCCTGGAGTTTATGGACCGGGCGGCCCTTCGGTCTATCGAGGAGTTGCCGGGTGCACCGTCCTTCCTGGCGACCCTGCCTGCCGGCGCCGCCTGTATCTTATGCGAGTATCAGGCGGATGACCAGGCTCGCCTGGCCGAAAAATTTACAAAAGCCTCGGTTTGTCTCTCCTCCCTTCCCGTACTATATGCCACAGAGTTTACCACCGATGCCATCCTGCAGGCTTCCTACTGGAAGCTGCGAAAAGGAATGTACCCCTCCGTGGCGGCAGTAAGGGCTAAAGGAGTGTCGGTGATGCTGGAAGATGTGGCGGTGCCGGTGGAACGGCTGGGGGAGGCCATAGAGGATCTGCAGCAGCTGTTCGCCAAATATCAGTATGACGATGCTATCGTATTCGGTCATGCGAAGGATGGCAACCTGCACTTCCTGGTCTCACAATCGGTGGCAAAGCCCGCCGAGATCCAGCTATTCGGGGCCTTTAATGATGACCTGGCGGACCTGGTCATTCACCGGTACCAGGGCTCGCTGAAGGCCGAACATGGTACGGGCCGGCAGATCGCCCCGTATGTGGAAGAGGAGTGGGGGACCGATGCTTACCAGGTGATGAAAGACCTGAAGGCCCTCGTCGACCCTCATGGTATTTTAAACCCGGGTGTGCTGATCAACCCCGATAAAGAATGTCATCTCAAGAATCTGAAGTCGCTGCCGGTCGTGGAAGAAGAAGTGGACAAATGCGTGGAATGCGGTTTTTGCGAACATCGCTGTCCAAGTCGCGACTTTACAACAACGCCCCGCCAGCGCATCGTATTGAGAAGGTCGCTGGCCCGGCTCAAAGCCGCCGGTGATCAGGATACCTATAATAGTATATTAAAAGATTATGCCTTCGACGGGATGGATACCTGTGCGGTAGATGGTTTGTGTGCCACGGAATGCCCGGTGACGATAAATACCGGCGATCTGATAAAAAGATTACGAAGAGAAAATCATTCGGCCCGGGCGAACCGAAATGCCCTGCGGATAGCGCGGCATTTTGCAGCAGCGGAGAAGAGTATCCGGCTTTTGCTGCGGACAGGTGGACTGGTGAATAAGATAGCGGGCCGGAAGGCTATGACGAAGATCACGAAGGCGGTGAAAAGATGGATGCCTGCTTTCCCTTTGTGGCCTTCCAGCCTGGTAGGTCCTCCGGTCCTTCCCGTCCGGGAGGGGGGGCGGCCTGAGGCTGCCAACGGCCGTCCCGCGCTGGCCAAGTCCGGCCGGCCTGAGGCCGTCTACTTCACCTGTTGCATGAACCGGATGATGGGCGCCGGCGCCGACGGAACGGGAAGTGTCAGCGACGCCCTGCTGCGGGTAACAGACAAGGCCGGCATCCTTATGAGGGCCCCTTCGGACAGCACGGGCCATTGCTGCGGACAGGCCTTCGACTCCAAGGGCCTTACCGACGCACACCAGTACGCGGTGAATAATATGATAACGTCGTTGTGGCGCTGGTCGGAGGAGGGGAGGATCCCCGTGGTGTTGGACATCAGCTCCTGCACCTATTCCCTGCAGCACGCCCGGCCCCGGTTGACGGAGGAGAACAGAATAAAATTCGATGCCTTAAAAATTATGGATGGACTTCAATTTGCCGTCGACGTGGTGCTGCCCCGGCTGTCCATTACCCGGAGAAAAGAAGAGATCATATTACACCCCGTCTGCTCCCTCTATAAAATGGGCGCCCTGGGAAAACTGCGGCAACTGGGCGAAACGCTGGCCGTCAAGGCTCTCATCCCTGTAAATGCAGGATGCTGCGGCATGGCAGGCGACCGGGGATTTTTCTACCCGGGGCTTACACAGGCCGCCACCAAAAATGAACGGGACGAAGTCAACGCCACAGGCTGTCCCGATTGTTATTCCACAGCTAAGCCTTGCGAGATGGCTCTTTCTGAGGCCACCGGGAAAGAGTATCGTTCTATTTTTCATCTGTTGGATGAAGTGTCGGGCTGAGGAATATTGGCTATTTTCACACCATGGAACGTTTCTTCAAAGTTATCGGGCGGATAGTCATCTTCACACAGCAAAATTTAACCAATGTCAAACCTCATCTACGCCTCACCCTTCTTTATTGTTGCAAGCATAAAGACCTCGGTTTCATTCTATGTAGACAAACTTGGATTTGAAGTCCGGTTTATTGGTCCGGAGGACGATCCCTTTTTTGCTATTGTTGGCCGCGACCAGGTTTCGATTATGCTTAAGGAAATTGCTGCGGATGTAAAACCAGCTCCCAACCATACACGTCATAAATGGGCGCGCTGGGACGCATACATTTCTACTGCAGAACCGGATACGTTGTTTGAGGAATATCGTTCAGGGGGTGTGGCGTTCCGCCAACCCATCCAGGATGACGATGATGGTTTACGGGGATTTGAAGTTATGGATGCCGACGGATATGTTTTATTTTTTGGGCGACCCAGGTCATTAGCTTCATAAATCATTTCCTTTCAATGGTTTGGTAGTTCGGATCCATTGGCGTTCATTCCGATCTAAAAACTTGAGGGAATAAGATTTTAATGTATATTTGCACTGGAGGCTTTGTCGGGAATCTGGCATTGCCTTTTTTTATTTTATACTACAACGACGCTCCAGATCGCATACTCAGAAACATCTCCGATTTCTCTTGTTGTACGGTAACGCATCGGTTTGATAAGCTCGAGAAATGCGTTTAACTCTTCACGGGAGGCTTTATTTAATTTTCCTACTCGAAAATTCCAGGACAGAATGTAAGCTACAAAATCAACAACCTGTATTCCGGTGGTTAAATCGCTATGTACAAAGAAAGGCTCGGGAATAATTAGGGTGGCCCTATATCGGCCTTTGGTTGTTTTTTTAAAATATTTGTCCATCTGACCAAGCAATAAATGGCTCGAGGATTTATCCAGCTCATCAAACACTGCAATGCCTCTTGGCTCACCCGGTTTATCTTCAAGAAAGTAATAAAATCGTTCAAATAAATAAACGTAATCTTTCCGCAGCATCTCTTTATCCGCCGGTATTGAATTTTCATCGCAAATAATAGAAGCAAATACTTTACACCTAAAATGATGGCAGAGTTCAAGTAGTTTTTGTCCCCGCCAGAACTTCATAAGGAGAATCATGATGATCCTGGCCACTTTCATCGATAAAAAGGAAAAAAGCCATAAGGTACAGTTTTAGAATATAAAAATACTAATTAAATTAGTTTTTTAAGCTAAAAAAAATAGTATCCCGATTGGAGGGCCGTGGCTGAAGCGGGAAAACAGCATAATCTCAACCTGCTGATTTACGCCCGCAACGCCTTTGTGCATACCTTGCATATCACGGCTGCTGTAAGCACGATCCTCATCGTCGTCACTGGGTTGCTGGTGGCCCTAAAGTTCAAGACTAAGGCCAATCCAGTTTGAAAAGGTTTTATTACATTTAATCTTTAATTGAATGTATGGACAGACGTAAATTCGTAAAGTCATCGTTACTCTCAGGCGCTGTATATAGCGGCGTTGCCGCATTTAAAAACCCCGAAATCTTCATGGAGAATGGCAGTCCTAAAAAACAGCAATGGTACGAATGGAGGACTTACATATTTGCCGACGACGCCCAGCGGCAATTGACCGGGACCTACCTTGAGCAGGCCTACCTGCCTGCCTTGAACCGGGCGGGCATTTCACCTATCGGGGTTTTCGCCGAATGGCAGCCCCAGGCGATGGGGAAAATGTTTGTGCTCATCCCCTTTGATTCTATTGCATCCTTTGCGGCCATCAATGAGAAACTGGTTCGTGATGCGGCCTATATGAAAGCCGGGGAGGCGTATCTGTCTGCCCAACCCGCCAGCCCTTCTTATCAGCGAATAGAAAGTTCGCTGCTCAAGGCCTTTGCGCACATGCCTGTGATCGAAGTGCCCGAAAAGAAACAACGCCTGTTGGAGCTGCGCTGTTATGAGAGTCCCTCCGAGTCCGCCGGCCAAAAGAAAATAGAGATGTTCAATGAAGCGGGGGAGATCGATATCTTTAAAAAAGTAGGGGCCCGGCCCGTATTCTTTGGGGAGACCATCATCGGCGAACGAAGACCCAACCTGACCTACATGCTTTGCTTCGATGATATGCAGGCACATGACACACACTGGAAGGCTTTCGGCGGCGACACGGAGTGGAAAAAGATCAGTACCATGCCGGAATATTCCGATGCCAGGCTGATCTCTAAAATTACCCGGACCTTCCTGACACCAACCGGTTACTCGCAGGTATAAATTTTTTTATTCTTTTTTTCAATAAGCAGGGGAGATAAGACGTTAATTCAGCAGGTTAATCCATATTCTGCATGAAAAGCCCCTATTTATCCCTATTACAGACTTCCTGGAAATATGCGCGTAAAGACCGTAAAAAGCTGATTATCATCTATGGGATGTTTGTATGCGCCAATATTATCTTTTCCATGAACCCCCTGCTCCTGGGATGGTTTGTTGGAAAAATCCAACGAGAGCCTTCGAAGATCCTTACTTATACCCTGATGTATGCAGGGGCTTATTTGCTGCTAAAGATTGTCCAATGGTGTTTTCATGGCCCTGCCCGGGTTATGGAGCGTACCCTCGCTTTTAACCTGAGCAGGAACTTCATGCAGGAGAAGTACCACCAGACCTTGCATCTGCCTGCCAAATGGCACCAGGACAATCATAGCGGAGCGACCATCAACCGGATCCGGAAAGCCTATGAGGCGCTGCGGGGCTTTTTTGACGGAGGCTTCAATTACGTGCATACGCTTAGTAAATTCATCTTTTCCTTTACCGCCATCATCCTGTTTTCACCTGTGCTGGGTTCGGTGGCCGTCACCCTGGGCATTTTTACCGTTTGGGTGATCGCAAAATTCGACAAACCTTTTATCCGATCGCTGAGTGAAGTGAATGAAAAAGAGCATGCCGTCACGTCCAACCTCTTCGACAGCCTCTCCAATATCAGGACCGTCATTACCCTCCGGCTGGAAAAAAGTATGGAAAAGGGGTTATTGCATAAATTGGTGACGGTCGCCAGGCCCTTTCGCAGGAATGCAGTGATCAATGAATGGAAGTGGTGCGTAGCAGATATCATGGTCACGCTGATCTATTGTCTTATCACCGTCGGCTTCGTTTACCAGCACTGGGAGCCCGGAAAAGTATTCTATATAGCCGGGCTGGTCACCCTGCTGGGATATGTCAACCAATTCACCAGCGTGTTCCAGAACGTTGCCGGTCAGTATACGGAGCTGGTGCAGTACAATACTTGTTTGGAAGGGGCCGCGGATATCAGCGATGCCTTCGATGGTCAACACCGGACCGGTTTGCCTCCGGCCTTACCAGCGAAGTGGGGTACTATCCATATCCGGAACCTGAGCTTTTCTCATCGGGCTACGTATGACGAACGTTTTGCTCCGCAAAGCCTTCATAAGCTGGAATTAAAGATTCGAAGAGGCAGCAAGATAGCCCTGATCGGCGAAAGCGGCAGTGGCAAGAGTACGCTGATGTCGCTGCTGAGGGGGCTGTACGGCATTGGCGATGATGCGGAGGTCCTGGTCGATGGCCAGCGGATGGGTTTCGACACGCTTCATGAAACGGTGACCCTCTTTCCCCAGGAACCCGAGATCTTTGAAAATACCATCGCCTACAATGTAACGATGGGATTGCGGTGCAGCGAGGCGGAGGTCAGGCGGGTATGTGAGATCGCCCATTTCAACGAAGTAATTCAGCAGATGCCCGAGGGTTTGTTGACAGATATCCGGGAGAAAGGGGTCAATCTCTCAGGAGGACAGAAGCAACGCCTGGCGCTGGCAAGAGGAGTCCTTGCCGCCAGGAATAGTGAGCTGATCCTGCTGGATGAACCAACCAGCAGCGTGGACCCGGGTACCGAACGCCGCATTTATGAAAGACTGTTCGCCGCCTTCCCTGACAAGGCCGTCATATCTTCCATCCACCGCCTTCATTTACTGGACAACTTTGATTATATCTATCTGCTGGACAAAGGCAAGGTCATCGATGAAGGATCTTTCGGGCACCTGCTGGCATTCAGCGAGCCTTTTAAGAGGATGTGGGAACATCAGAAAGGACAAGTGCTGCAAATGGCGAGCTGACCAGCTATATTTTTTTAAACACCCAGACTTTTTGCCGGTAAAGCCCCGACACCCAGATATATTTACCGGATGCCCGGACGGCGCCATCGACCCGGCTGTCCTTTCCGGTCTCGCTTGCCTCGCCATAGATTGCTTCTATTTCATTATTAGTTGTATTGATAACCTGTACAGGTCTATTGGTGTTTGTTGAGACTACCCACACTTTGCTGCCATCTTCCGCTATGTCGCCTCCGCCACCTTTTGCATGGACATCTATCGTGGCCGTAACTTTGTTGGTAGCGGCGTCAATTCTGCTGACGGTACCCTCCCCCTGGTTAAGGGTCCAGATACCTTTGCTGCCTACACTTATAAATCGTGGATTTTTGCCGACCGGTATCGTCGCGACAACAGTATTTGTTTGGACATCGATCTTTTGCACCGTACTCTCCCCTGTGCTGGTAACCCAGACGGCATTATATCCATAACCTGCGCAATACGAATGGGGATTTACCCGGATGGTTGCCTCCACGCGATTGGTCCGAGGGTTGATCCTGGTCAGCACGCCGCTGCTGTCACTGAGCAGCCATACGGACCGATCTCCCGCAGCAAGACTCATTTCTCCATGAGGATCTGCTATGCCGACGGCTATTTTTGTCAATATCCTGCCGGTATTCTTATCGATTTTATACAGGCTCCCTTCCGCGCAGCTGATGACCCATACTGCCTCAAAAGCAATAACAGGGGCAGCGCAGGCAGCGGGCACCTTTATAGCTATCAGTGGTTTGGTATGGTCAACGGATAGTCGTTTTATCAGGCTGTTGTTGTCATCGATAACCCATGCATAGTTTTCCTGCACAGCTATGAAGTCCGGCCGCTCCCGCACTTCGATAGTTTTATAGCAGGCTTTGTTAATGTCAGTGACTGGCGGGGTGGTTTGCCCGGATATGCTCCTATTAAATAGCAGCAGGCAGATGAGGGACAAATATCTTTTCATCACTAAGTTCAGTAGTTTTGATTTCTGAGGTTTAAACTTACAATATTTTCCCACCTCAATCGTCTACTCCGGTATGGCAAATTCCAGATCCCGCGGTCCGTCCGCCCCATCCACCCCCGTGCCGGGTGTAAAGATCAATAAAACCACCCTCCGGGAGAGCCTGCTGATCTTCCGGTATGTAAGACCTTATCGGGGACAATTCGCGGCGGGCCTGCTGTTCATTGGCCTTTCCAGCCTCAGCACCATGGCCTTCCCTTACCTGCTGAAATTACTGATTGACAGCGCCGGGCAACGGATGGGTATTCCCGGAGGGGCGGCGATGCCCGGCGGCGCAACGATCCCGGGAGGTGCTGGCTTGCCCGGCAGCGTCTCTATCCCCGGGATGACGGGTCATGAAGGCCCCCTTTCGGGATCCTATAGTCCGGGGTTTCTGGCCCTTTGCATGATAGGAGTCTTGTCTATACAGATGGTATTTTCCTATATGCGTGTTTACCTGTTTACCAATGTCGGGGAAAGGGCCCTGGCAGACATGCGGACGGATGTTTACCGGCGTATGATCCGGATGCCTATGGACTTTTTTGCCCAACGTAGGGTAGGGGAGCTATCCAGCCGGATCAGCGCCGACCTGTCTCAGATCCAGGACGTGGTAACGTCCGTACTGGCGGAGATCTTAAGAGGACTCCTGACACTGGTGATAGGCCTGGGGCTCATCTTTTACATCTCTCCCCGGTTAAGCGGCATGATGTTATCCGTCGTGCCGGTCGTTATTTTGCTGGCCATCGTATTCAGCCGGCGGATCCGTAAAATATCCCGCCAGACGCAGGATCAGCTGGCCGACTCGAACATTATCGTTCAGGAGACCCTGCAGGGCATCGGCAATGTAAAGGCGTTTTCCAATGAATGGTTTGAGATCCGGCGTTATGCCAATAGCCTCCGGCAAGCCGTGAACCTGGCCGTAAGGAATGGCCGCAACCGGGGCCTGTTTATCTCTTTTCTCATCTTCAGCCTTTTCGGCACCATCGTCCTGGTAGTATGGTATGGGGTGGGGTTGATGCAGACGGGGCATTTATCATTTGGGGCCTTGACAGCCTTTGTCGTCTATACCGCTTTTGTCGGGGGCAGCATGGCCGGTTTTGCCGATCTCTTCAGCCAGGTGCAGAAGACCCTGGGTGCTACTCAACGTGTACGGGAACTGTTGCAGACCGACCCCGAGCCCATCAATACAGAAGAAGAGCCCCTGGATCAACAGTACCGGTTGAACGGGCAGGTGACCTTGGACAAAATAGCCTTCCGGTATCCCTCCCGGCAGGATATCCCTGTCTTAAAGGAGGTCTCATTACAGGTGGAAAGAGGGCAGCAGGTTGCCCTGGTCGGGCCCAGCGGAGCGGGTAAGTCCACCCTGGCGGCTTTGCTGCTTCGTTTCTACGAGCCGGACTCGGGACTCTTGACATTTGATGGCCGGCCAGCGGGAGAGATGCCATTGTCCCAGCTGCGCAAACAAATGGCGCTGGTCCCCCAGGACATCTTATTATTCGGAGGCACAATCCGGGAGAATATTGCCTATGGCAAGCCCTCCGCTTCTCCGGCCGAAATAGAAAACGCCGCCCGCAAGGCGCATGCCCATGAATTCATCAGCGGATTTCCCGAGGGATATGATACGGTGGTGGGAGAGAGGGGCATCAAGCTCTCGGGAGGACAACGCCAGCGCATTGCCATCGCCAGGGCTATTTTAAAGGACCCGGTTATACTTCTGCTCGACGAAGCCACCAGTTCCCTGGACTCCGCCTCGGAGCTGCTGGTCCAGGAGGCTCTGGACAACCTGATGAGCAATAGGACTTCTTTTATTATCGCCCACCGGCTTTCTACCATCCGTCATGCCGATAAGATCGTGGTCTTGGAAAAAGGGATGATCAGGGAAGTGGGAACGCATGAGGAATTGATGGGGATGGAGGATGGGTTGTATAGAAGTTTGGTGAGATTACAGGATGGCAGGGATGCCACGGGCATCCGGCCCGAAGGGCCCATCATTGGATTCGGAACTGAGTCCCAAAGGGACGAAGGCCCGCTCTCCGGGATCGGCGCAGGCGGCGCCTAATGAGCGAAGCCCCGGAAGATGAACTTCCGGGGCTTCGAGTCTTATGATGGCGCTTCGCGCAGTCCGCCCAGTGGCCGACTATGCCACTGCCTTGTTAACCAGCGCCGCTGCTTCACTGAGCAGTATAGCCGACTGGACCTTCAGGCCGCTTTCCTTAATAAGTTTCTGTGCCTCTTCTGCATTGGTGCCCTGGAGGCGGACAATGATGGGGACCTTGATATCTCCGATGGAGTTATAAGCGTCGATCACACCCTGGGCTACCCGGTCGCACCGTACGATACCTCCGAAAATATTGATCAGAATGGCTTTTACTTTAGGGTCTTTTAAGATGATACGGAAGCCCGCTTCTACCGTCTGGGCATTGGCCGTACCACCCACATCCAGGAAGTTGGCCGGATCACCGCCGCTGAGTTTGATCATGTCCATAGAGGCCATGGCCAGCCCGGCGCCATTAACCATACAACCCACATTGCCGTCTAATTTGACAAAGTTCAGGTTGTATTTCCCCGCTTCCACTTCGGTGGGATCTTCTTCGCTGATATCTCTCATGGCTTCCAGCTCAGGATGGCGCATCAGGGAGTTGTCATCCAGGTTCATCTTGCAATCCACGGCGATGATCTTCTCATCACTGGTCTTGAAGAGGGGATTGATTTCCAGCATGGAGCAATCCAGTCCTACATACGCATTATATAAATTGGTGACAAACTTTACGCAGTTCTTGAAAGCTTCCCCGCTAAGCCCCAGGTTAAAGGCTATTTTCCGGGCCTGAAAAGGCTGCAGGCTGCCTCCGGGATGTACCCATTCCTTAAAGATCTTATCGGGGGTATTGTGGGCTACTTCTTCGATGTCCATCCCGCCTTCAGTGCTGTACATGATCACGTTCTGCCCTTTTGCCCTGTCCAGGAGCACAGAGAGGTAGAATTCCTTTACGGGATTAGGACCGGGGTAATAGACATCCTGGGCGACGAGTACTTTATTGACTTTTTTTCCGGCAGGACCTGTCTGGATGGTCACCAGGGTACCTCCCAGGATAGTAGAGGCGATCTGCTTAACCTCTTCCGCGCTCTTTCCAACGGCTACTCCCCGTTGTTCCGTACCCTGTATCTTTCCTTTTCCCCGTCCCCCTGCATGAATCTGGGCTTTTACAACGGCGAAATTATTACCGTATTGAACCTTAAGATTTTTGTAAGCTTCTTCGGCGGCTCCCGAGTTGTCTACCGGGATGCCTTCTTGTACGGGTACGTTATATTTTTTTAGCAAATCCTTGGCCTGGTATTCATGCAAGTTCATTATTGGAAATTTGGTACGAAAATAGGGCAGAAAATCGGAATCACGAAAATCTTGATTTATGCGTAGGTTTGCAACCGTTTATCGAACCAAATATGACGCGTACTATCATACAGGAACTTGAAGAGACGGTGGCTTTTATCCGTACCATTCATTCCGGCAGCCCCCGCGTAGGAATTATCCTGGGCAGCGGTCTTGGCAATCTTTCCCGGGAGATCGTTATCGAAAAGGAAATTCCCTACGAGGATATCCCCAACTTCCCCGTCTCAACAGTAGAAGGGCACCACGGAAAGCTGATCTTCGGAACGCTTAACGGACATAAAGCCGTAGTCCTTTCCGGACGTTTTCATTATTATGAAGGTTATTCTCCGGAGCAGGTCGTATTCCCCGTCCGGGTAATGAAATTCCTGGGAGTGCAAACGATCCTGTTATCCAATGCCGCCGGAGGTATGAATAAAAGCTTCCGGGTAGGGGACCTGATGATCATCAATGACCATATCAGCCTGTTTACCGTCAATCCCCTGCTGGGCAAAAACTACGGGGAACTGGGACCTCGATTCCCTGACATGAGCGAGCCTTATGACAAGACCCTGATCAAAAAGGCGAAAGCCATCGCCGCCCGGCTGCAGATCCCGGTACATGAGGGAGTCTATGCCGGTGTGACAGGCCCCACCTTTGAGACGAGGGCGGAATACAAACTGTTGCATGCCGTGGGCGGTGACGCCGTGGGCATGAGCACCGTGCAGGAAGTCATCGCCGCCCGGCATGCGGGTATGTCGGTATTCGCCATGAGTGTTATCACGGACCTGGGCATCCGGGAGGAAGATAATATCATCACCCACGAAGAAGTATTACAGGCAGCCAGTGCCGCAGAGCCCAAGCTGACAAGCCTGTTCAGAGAGTTGATCGCTGTTTTGTGAAATATGCCAACATTAACTTTCTTATAACCGCTGAAGGCCACTTAATGAGTAACTTGACCGGAATTTTTTTATCAGTGACGAATCGCCGAAAACAATATCTCGGATTTATCGGATTGGTATGGATCCTCTTATTGCTATCCGGCCCGGAGCTTCATGCCCAGAATCCGCTGGGCCGCTTTGGCAACATGGGCGGAGGAGGAGGAGGAAAGAGCGGCGCCGGCGATACCTTAGTGCATCGCAAAGCCGATACCATCACGCTCAATATCCGCTTCCTCGATTCCAGCAGGCTGATCAAACTGGACTCTTCTATCATTGATTTTTCCCGGAAAGTGCCCGAGCCGCCGACGTGGATCAACCTGGGTAACATAGGAACTCCGGCGCGTGACCTGATGTTTTCGCCCCGTATGCTGTCGGGCTGGGACCCGGGATGGCATGCCTATGATCTCTATACGTTTAAAGTAGAGGACACGAAATTTTATAATACGACCAAACCCTATACCGAGCTGGGTTATCTGCTGGGAAGTAAATCGGTACAGTTCATCGATGTGCAGTCTACGCAGAATATCCGCCCCAACTGGAATGCCTCCTTCGAATACCGGCTCATCAACTCCGTAGGAGCCTTCCAGAATGAGAACACCAATCACAACAATTATCGCCTCAGCTCCTGGTACCAGTCTCACAACAAACGATACCAGAATTTCTTTGTACTGGTAGCCAGCAAACTGGCCGCCTCTGACAACGGAGGGCTGCAAAACCCTTCCGATCTTGACTCCAACGCGTATACCAATCAGGCGACTGTGCCGGTCAGATTGGGGAACAACCTGGCCCGGGCCTCCAGCAATCCTTTTTCCCCTATCATCACTACCGGCACCCGCTATACGAATGCTACCTTGTTGTTCCGGCAGCAATATGACCTGGGACAGAAGGACTCCATCGTAACGGACACAACGGTCGTCCCTCTTTTCTATCCCCGGTTACGCCTGGAGCATACCATCTCTTACAGCACCTATACCTACCGGTTTACCGATCAGTATAACCCCGGCATCTATTCACTGGACTCCCTGTATTACGCGCAAAAGTATAACCTGGGTTATATCCTGCCCACGGATAGCTTTTACCGGCAGGATCATTGGCGGGATCTTACCAACGACTTCTCGGTCTATCAGTTCCCGGATTCCAAGAACCCTCAACAGTTCTTCAAGGCGGGCATCGCCCTTCAGCTGCTGAAAGGGGTATTCGATACGGCCCGTCTGGATTCCCCCCGCACCATTGAGACCGCGCACAAGATCTCCGATCAGAATGTATTCATCCATGCCGAATACCGGAATAAGACCCGCAACCAGAAATGGGATGTAGAGGCTTTCGGGAAATTATATCTCAACGGATTCAATGCTGGAGACTATAACGGTTCTATTAGCCTGAAAAGGCTCATCAGCCGGAAGATCGGGTACCTGCAGGTAGGATTTGAAAACACCAACCGGACTCCCTCCTTCGCCTTCAACAGGGCCAGCAGTTTTTATTATGATACGACGAAGTTCAACTTCCTGAAAGAGAATACCACACATATCTTTGCTTCCCTGCAACAGCCTGAGCATGACCTGACCCTGACAGGGTCCTATTACCTGATGAGCAATTATTCCTATTTCACGGATTTTTATAAGGAACGACAAGAATCTACTTTATTCAATCTTCTTCAGATCAGTCTCCGGAAACAATTCAACCTTTCCAGGGTCTGGCATTGGCGCACCCTGATCATCATTCAGCAGACGGCGGGATCTTCTCCGGTACATGTACCTCTACTGGTCACGAACAACCAGCTGGGCTATGACGGCAGCCTGGGATTCCCGAACCTCCGGGTGAGCTTTGGCACGGAGATCCGGTATATCAGCGGATATAAAGCCGACGGATATGCCCCTCTGACCGGACAATTCTTTACCCAGGGTGATACGACCATCCGTCAGCATCTGCCGGATATCGCCTTGTATCTTCACCTGCGGATCCGCAGTTTTACGGCTTATGTCCGCGCGGAGAATTTGAACTCCATGGCTTTCAGCCCGAACGGGTTCGGCTGGTATAATAATAATTTTGTAGCGCCGAATTACCCTTCGCCGGGACTTCTGCTCAAATTTGGCTTCTTCTGGGGATTTGTGAACTAACTATCGCCGGCCGGGAATCAGCTCGCTGGTTAGTTCCCGGAATGCCGGCCCTGGCCGCTCTCAACAATCCGATCCCTCGCAAGGCGCATCCTCCATCTCGACCTCGAGGGTAGCATGTTGTATATTCTGGTGCAGCAGCTCGTGTTTGATCTGGTGCTTCAACGCCTCGACAGCAGCCATGTCGCTGTTGCGGCTTACTACCAGGTGGGCCGTCAGGGCATTCTCCGTGGTGCTGATCGCCCATATATGGATATGGTGAAAGTCTTTTACATCCTTCATCCTGCTGATAATGGCCCTTATCTTCGGGAGCTCGATGCCTTCGGGTACCCCATCCAGGGACAAACGAAGGCTGTCTTTCAATAGCCCCCAGGTGCTGAACAGGATGACGATGGCCACAATGAGGCTCAGCACCGCATCGATCCAAAATAAATTCGTGTAGAATATAAGAAGCCCCCCGACGACCAGCCCTGCCGAGACAATAGCATCCGATAAGAGATGCAGAAAGGCCCCCCGGATATTCAGGTCATTATCCTTACCCCTTAGAAACAGCAGGGCCGTGAGGGCATTGATGACGATGCCGATAGCCGCCACGATGGAAATCGTTTTTCCGGGCAAGGGCTCAGGGGCTATAAGACGATGGATGGCCTCGTAGCCGATGGCTCCCAGGGATACCAGCAGGATAGACCCGTTCAGCAAGGCTACCAGTATCGTCGTCTTCTTGTAGCCATAGGTGTATTTTTCCGTAGGTTTCACTTTCAGCAGACGGAAGGCTATCAGGGACATGGCCAGGCTTGCGACATCTGCCAGGTTATGCCCGGCATCGGACAGCAGGGACAAGGAATGAATAGCCAGACCTACGATCACCTCGATGATGACAAAAGCGAAGTTGAGCACTATCCCGATCACGAAGGCCCGGTTGACCTGTTTGGGATCGACCGTGTGATGATGATGCCCAAAGCCATGGGAATGATCGTGTGAATGACCATGATCATGAGCGTGACCCATACTGGCAGATTCATCGTGACTGTGCGTGTGTGCCATGAATACAGTTTTTTTAGCGGTAATCGTCTCTCGCCGGTGCGAAGGAGTCGATGATCTTACAATCGGTGATGGCAACGGCGGAATGAGGGACATGGGAAGGTATTACATGTACGGTACCGGCAGGCATATGATATTTTTCGCCGCCGATGACCATTTCCAGCTCGCCTTCCGCGATATAGGTGATCTGTTCATGGACATGGTGATGCTCCGGAGAAACACTTCCCTTTTTTATTTCCCAGAAGACCAGGGAACTGGTGTCTCCATGGACCATTTTGCCGGAAAAACCGGGTAGCGTCTGTTTAGGAGGAATATCATTGAGATGTTGCATACGGTTTGTTTTGTCGAAAGTACATAAAACACTTGGGATGTGGAAAAGTGGATAAGCTGTTCTATGATGAATGGTCCGGATTGAGTAGTCTTGCCCAAATTCCTATCGCATGAAAACCATAATGCCCCTATTCTTTACCGTAATGGTAAGCTACCCTTGTTTTGCGCAGACAGACCATCCACCCCGGATCGAGCCGCCGGGGAAGTCCATTCCCCTCGATCATGCAGACTCCCTGGTGATGCGGGATGCGGGCCTGCTGACCAAAGTACAGCCTTTCCCGGACGTCATCCAGGCGGTGCTGCAGGATTTCCCTTTTAACCTGCGTAATATTACCGGCGAGCTGGTATTGGCCCAGGGCGAATTTGAAAATTATGCATCCATAGTGCAATTACAGGAAGCTGAGCATTGCATTATCACCCGCTATCATTCCGCGGATGATACGACGGTAAGCTGGCAGGCCAAAATGTACAACAGTGATGCATTTGAAAAAGCCGACCGCCAGTATCGGGAGCTGTATAAAAAGCTGGAGACTTGTTATCTCAAACTGGTTGATGGCAGTATCATTTATCTCCAGGGAGTCTGGGAACCGGCCCGGGAAGATGCCTCTTTTACCACCAGCACCCTGCGCCTGACGACCGGCGACTGGCGGTATAAAGAAGTAAAGGTAGAGCTGGAACTTGTCTATCTCATGGCCGAATGGGGTGTGAGTATCAACATCGTCACCAAGAAAAGGGATGATGAGGTCGGCGGCGGGGGAGTCGGTGACCTCATGAAGTAACAACCGGCGGCAGCTGGCGGCGCTGATCAATAAGGCGATCTTACGGCTCCTCCATCACACTGTATCGTTGTGCCGGTGATATAACCGGCCAGGGGCGAAGCAAGGAAAGTCACCAGGGCTGCCAGCTCTTCGGGCCGGCCGATCCGCCGTAAAGGAATATCCTTTGCCCGGTCGGCCAGCAATTGCTCTATCGTAGCACCCGGGGTCGGGTTCAAGGTATCTTTTACCCGGTCGGTAAGGATCAGGCCCGGCGCTACGTTATTGACGGTGATATTGTCCGGTCCCAGCTCATCCGATAATAATTTTGCCATGCCCACCACGCCCAACCGCAGGCTCGTGGAGAGGACGGAGCCCGCCAAAAATGTTTTTACAGAGAGGCTGGTGATATTGATGATCCTTCCGCTGCCCGTCCTTTTCAGATGGGGAATTACCTGGCGACAGCATCGTACGGTGCTGAGTAAAGTCAATTCAAAGGCTGCCTGCCAGGCGGCTTCGTCAAAAGACTCGAATTTTCCAAAGGGAGGGCCGCCGGCGTTGTTTACCAGAATATCGATCCGCCCGAAAGCGACTTCGGTTGCCGTTACGATCTTTTCAACGTCTGCTGCTTTATTCACATCCACCGGTAGGGCCATGACCCTGCCTTTCCCCAGGGACCGGATCTCGTCGGCCGTTTTTTCCAGGGTGGCCTGGTCGCGGGCTCCGATCATGACGTCGACGCCTTCCATGGCCAGGGCGAGGGCGCAGGCTTTCCCCAGTCCTTTGCTGGCTGCCATCACCAACGCGGCTTTTCCTTGTAATTGCAGATCCATATTTTTCAAAATTAATGCTAATTGGGCTAGGCCCAATTCGTACTTGAGGCCCCAAGGCCAAAAGTACAGACATTAAAGATAAGCTGTCTGGTTTATCTTTAATGTCTAATGGAAAAAGTGCTTCAGATACTGGTGGTGCTGGTCTTGCTGATGCTGGCCGTCACTTATTATATCAAAGCGGAGAAAACAAAATACCGGCCTTATTATCCGGCAGGTCTGGCTTTTGCGCCTGCCGATCTCCCCTGGGGACTGCCCGCCGTGGACCCGGACAACCAGCTATTGTTTATGATAGGGGAAGAAAGTTGGGTGGAAGTATTGGATGCGGTCACAGGCAGGCAACTTGCCCGTCTATCCGTCGGCGCCGAAGCGGGCACACAGGTATTCGACCCGGAGACCAGATATCTTTACTGCGCCTGTGGCGATGGCACCATTTCTATTTTCAGACAGACGAGCCGGACAACCTATGCGCTTATCCAGACGCTGGTCTCTCAGCCTGGCTGCTGGTTGATGGCCCTCGACGTAAGGACAAAAAAGATCTATCTGGCCGTGAGAGACGTCAGCTTACCCTTCACTGATGCTGTTGAATGCCGGGTTTATTCCAATCTGTAAACCCTGGCGGGACTTAATCCCTCCATTTCCGGCCGGCATGACGGTACCCGGATCGTCTTTATCTTTCAAAAAAACCAACGCTGCCGCCCACCCATTCTTTGTCTTTATTATAACGGACACCGATCATCTTACCCTTGCTGAGGCGGGCAAGGTTAATAGCCGGCGTAGGTCTGGCGTCTCCATCCTTCCATAGATACATGATCCGCAGCTCTACTTTGGCGGGGATGTCAGGCGTGGGGATGAGGTCGGCATACACGACCTTGCGCTGAAGGATCCAGTTCTCCGGGTCTTTTATATTTTCCAGGTCGGCAGGGGTGATGTCAATGACGACGCCCTGTCCCGCAAAGGAGAAGAGAGGCTTCAGCACATAATTCTCCAGGTCGGACGGGAGCTGTTTTATTTCATTCAGAAAGAAGGTGGAAGGCACAGCCGGGTGATGAATAAAAGGCAGCATGAATTTGCTGATCCGGTAGAACCAGTTGGGATGAGCCACCCATTCCACTTCCAGCTCCTGCCGGATGTCGACATGGGGCCCAAGACCGGCGGCTGCCGTATTCAGTTCATCGAAGATGACACGGTTGTAGATCCTTTTGACGGGCGTCTTCTCCTTCGTGTGAGGATGGAGGTAATAGAGCTTCTTTCCTTCCTGTATCAGCTCTGTCAAACAGACCGTACAAATGCCCAGGTAGTCCTCCGTGCAGTAAAAGTCAATCCGGGTCTTTTGCTCGTGTGGTTTGATCTCCAGCAGGATCACCTGTTCAGGGGGCAGGCCGCCCACGATCACTTTTTTCAGCTCTTCCAGGTAAGTGTCGTGGTCATACCCATTGAGATATTGCTGGTAGTTATCCGGAACGGGGAAATGCCGGCGTAAAAGGTCGGGATAGTAGACCTGGAATCCGTATAGGCTGGCAAAACCCTGCATTTCGATCAGTTGAGGCAGGAAGGAGCCGTCTTCGCCTACACAAACCCCGAAGTCAAAAGCCAGGAAATGACTATGGTCATTCTCTCCCGGAACACGGTCTCCGGCAGGAATAGCCCTTTCTGTGCGGTTCTTAAAATCCGGATCGACGATGAGATCGATGATGCTCTCGCAGGCATCGGTCAATTGCCTGGCGAAGTCCGCCGGGATGAATACGGGGGTTTCAGCCACCCGAAAGTCGATAGCGCCGGGATATTTATGGTGAAGGTCTTTTAAAAAGGCTTCGTATTTTTCCGGGGAGAAGGCTGTGTTGTAAGCTTTCCGTAAAGCAGGTACCATACAACGCTGAGTTTTTAGAAAGTTACGTCTTTCAGCGCATAATCCAGGAAATTCGGGATAACATGGGAATAGGTCCACAGGATCTTATCGGGATCATTGAGCTGTTCGATCATACTCCGCCATTTTTCCTCCCCATGTTCGGCGATGACTGTCTTCTTCCGGTCTTCTCTTTGCAGATACATGCTCATCCCGATGGCATCAGCCTCCGGATGGAATTGCGTACCGATCATAGAATCGGAGAAGCGTACGGCCATGATGGCCCTTTCCAGGGGGACATGCGGGCGCTCTTTTTCGATGGCCAGGACATGGGCGCCCATGCGGGCCATTCGTTGAGGATCAGGTTGGATTACCTGGTAACTTCGGCTATCCACGGCAAAGAAGGGGTCGTTCATATGCGCGAACAGGGGCTCTTCTTTTCCCTCCGGCTGCAGGTGTATGGGAAACACGCCAAAGGCGGTGGATTTCCGGCTGGTGACATGGGCGATGGCATAATGCCGGCAGACCAGCTGAAAAGAGTGACAGATAAAAAGCACCTGTTTTTTGGGGGCGCCGCCGGGGGCCGCATTAAACCTTTCCAGATCCTGTAACCATCGGAAATAGACTTTTTCCCATTCACTGTTCTCGCTATCAAGGGGACTGCCCGGACCACCGCTGGATAGGTAGATATCATAGGAAAGGTCGGGTACTTTCTTTTCGATCCTTACTTCGAACTCATCGGTTTGCAGATCCAGTCCATGGGTCTGCCCATATTCTTTCAGGATTTCCCGGATACAACGCATGCCCTGGTTGGGCTGGCCTTCGTACAGATCGAGGATGGCGACTTTTATTTTTCGCTGTTGAATCATCGGGTGCAAAATTACGAATTCCATTCCACGATCTGGTAAAAGTCATCTTTGAAGCTGTCCCCGATGGGGATGATCTTTTTGCCAATATATATCTCATTACGGGCGATGGAGTCTATGTGGGAGAGAGAGACGACAAACGAGCGGTGGACCCGGATGAATTCTTGGGGAGGAAGCTTATAAGAAAATGATTTTAAATTGTTTAGGGTAAGGATAGGGTCTATCTTACCCTTCAGGTAGACCTGTGTATAATCTTTCATGCCTTCACAGAAGAGGATGTCTTCGAACCGGACTTTTATGATCTTATATTCCGACTTGATAAAGACGAACTGGTTGTTGCGGGCATGATGCAGGTAAATGGTAGCGGAAAGATAATCCTGGATCTTGGTGATGGTGGTGAGAAATCGTTCGAAGGAGAGGGGCCTGTTCAGATAACTGAAAACATCCATATCCGTCTCTTTTTTGTCCTGCTCCTGTTTGTCTGCGATGCAGATGACAATAGGGTAGTAGCCCGACTCTTTCAGGTGCAGCATGACGCGGTTGTCCAGCAGGCGTATATCCCAGAAGATGATGTCTGCCCTGGATTGGGTGACCTGCTGATAGACTTCTGCGGCGGAATCACACCTGCCGGCAAAATTGAGCCGGGGTGTCTTGGCGATGTATTCCTTCAGCAGGGCGCTCTGTTTATTATTGTCTTCCACGACAATACAATTCAGCGCCCCCTTGGTGGGGATGCCCTTTATAGAATGACGGAGGTCATGTCCGGAATTGGAAGAAGGAGGCATAAACGCGAAAGTAGGATAATTCACGTTAACGCAATCTGAAAGTCGGGGAGGAAGCCCGGTCGGTCGGTGGTCCGCTCTCTAATCGTATTTTTTGCCTTTGGTATACCAGAGGGCCCCATAGTTGACGACAAACGTAACATTGGCGTATCGCTGCTGTATGAGGTTATTGGCCTGGGTGCCCTTTATCCCATATTGAAGGACAATGCTGTAGGCCAGTGGACTTTTCAGTGAATTGACTCCGAAGGCTACCGTTACCCCTTTGTCCTTGATCTGCTGTCCATTGATCTGGAGATAAGAAGTGCCATAATACAGGCCTGTCTGGAAATAGCTTAATTCTACCTTACTATTATAAAAGGTCTTCTTTTTGGAGATCTCGAACCCGATGGACCCTTTATCACTGTTGCCCAGGGTATAATCCTTCCCCGTATACGTGTTGCTTCGGACGTCATCCCAGGCCTGGTGTTTATAATCCGCCAGGAATGTGTATTTCTGTTTATGGGTGAGGGCGATGCCGACACCATAGGTTGCAGGAAGGGTCAGATAGGTCTGGGACAGCTCCTGGTTCTGCAGGATGGACGAGTCACTGGCAAGCACAACCCGGTTGGTCGAGGCGAAGAGGTCCGTCTTATTGCTGAAAGTAGCACCGAGGGAGTACTCCCATTTCTTCCCCAGCTTGCCATACAATTGCAGGCCATAACCTATATAAAGGTTGTTGAGGTCCACGGTATTCGTGGTCGAAGTCAGGGAAGCCCCCGTGCTGGGGTTCTGCAGGATATCTTTCTGATCCAGTTGTCCGAAGAGGTAGCCGGCATCTATTCCGATGGAAAGGTGATGGAAGAACTCATAAGAGTTGGCCCAATAGGCTTTGTTGATACTGCCATGTCCCTGGTAATAGTGGTTGGCGATCTCAGACGAGCTGCCCTGGAGAAAATAAGGCACATTGAATTCATAGTTCTGGGTACTGAAAGGCACCAGGCCGATGCTGGATCCCCAGTTCTTGGAGAGCTTGATACCCATATTGAGTTTACGGAAGGTAATGTCGCCGGATTGGTTATTGGACGGATCGACAGGGGTGCCGTAATAATTCGTCACGCTGCCCCGGATGCCCGTCTCCACCGTAAAATACTGGTTGGTCATGGCACTGAAGGAGGCCGGGTTATTATTGATCAGGAAACGATTGGACCGGTAAGCTATCCCCGTATTGGCCAGGCCTGAAGTACGATTGTAAAAGCCGTCTTCCAGGTCTCCGAGGCCCAGCTGGGAATATGGAGAGAAGTTGCCCTGTGCCATTGCCCCAAGGGATGAAACGGTGAGCAGGGTTATGAATATGGATAATTTGTTCATTGTTTTTACCGGGTTGGTATACACTATAAATAGTTAGTTATGAGGATAAAGGGAAATATAATACACGCTGAGGGTCACTCGCTGGTTCACGGGATAGGTCGCATCGGCCAGCACCGCCCTGGCAAAGGAAGAGGTGCCGGTATTGGACGACATTTCCAATAAGAGCCCGTTCTGTTTGGCCGTAGGGTCCGTATTGGTGATCTGTGCTTTGACAAAACTGGTGACGTCGTAGGTATAGACCATGTTGAGCGGATGGAGAAAGTCCACCACCAGGTTGCCGTTCTGTACCCCACTGGCTCCCTGAATTAGACCCTGCGGCACATTCGTCAGGTTAGTGCCATAGAGTGTTAGCTGCGGTGGCAGAGGCCATGACGTTGAAAAGCTGTTGAGATCGGGCCGCACCGTCAATTGGGCTCTCAGGACACTCAGGTAGTCAGGCCGAAGGGCTATATCATTGAGGAAGGGAATGGTAAGTTTCACGCTCAGGCCGGTGATGCTCTGCACATAACTGGCATTGGCTGTCAGCGAGGATGGTGTGGCCGGAGGTGTCTGGGGATTCTGGGTTGGAAGAACCAGGTTCTTTAAGGGAGAGGTCGACCGGTTGACCATTATATTATTGAACTGTTGCCCTTTGTTGGTGATGCCGAAGTCGATGTAGGCAGGAGTGCTGTATACGCCGGCTTTATGATAATAGATGCGCATGGTGGCGCTGTCCTGGAACCCATAGATGACGCCCTTGCTGCCTGTGCCCGGAGAGATGCAAATCCCGTGGAACCAGTCCAGCCAGTTCACGAGCTTATTCACCGTATCCGATTTATTATAGATCATATTCCACAGGGTATGCCCCAGGTTATCGTCCAGTTTGATCTTGACCGTGTCCCCGGAACCCTGGCTGGTATAGGGAATATTCGGCGCGATGAGGGCGCTGGCCGATCCCAGGGGAGTAGGATCCAGGGGTAAAACGGACCGGCTGTTAAATCCGGACTGGAAACTGCCCAGCTGATAAAGAGAGTCTACCTGGTTGACTACAAAGGTCTGTATCTGGGTGGTATCCCCATAAAAAGGATTGCTTTTCTTAAACAACATCACCAGCCCGATGGAATCATAACTATCATTGACATCGACGGAGGGACTGGAGGGAGGAGCTATCTGTAAGTAAGCCCGGGAGGTCACCGAGCCCAGATAAGGATCATCGTATTGTCCTACCTGCAGGAAGCCGGTTCCGGCCGTGCTGGTGGAGTCTACAAATAAGGTGAACAGGCTCACCGTCGAGGTGTCTACCAGGACGATATTGGCCCCGTTATTGTCACCGACATAAGTGTTACCAAAGGTGAGATTAGGCTGCTTTTGACAACTGACCAGAGAAAATAACGCCAAAATCGAAGATAAAAGAAAGAATCGCTCTTTTTTCAGGTAATTATTTATAGTCATGCTGATTTGCTTGGTCCCTTGGCTTGGCCGGCGGACTTGCCAGTTAGTTTGTACGGGAGATGCTGTTTTTCCCGGTCTTTTCCTAGCCAAGAAGTGCAATAATAAGGGGCCTAACTGTTACTATTTTGTTAGTATGTATTAAAGGAACAAATAAAACGACGAAAGGCTGTTTTTTATATACAAATTCAAATTATCCGCAAGGGAGGGAAAGGCGGGATTTCCGGAGGGTGAAGGGCCCGTTTCTCCTTCTTTTTCAGCGGAATAGAATAGATGCAGCCCCCGTTGCCGGGCCACGAATCAGGAAGGACAAAAGAATTCTTTTTTTGTATATAAAAAACGGTAGATTGTCTATTAATATTGGCTGAAGATACATTTTAACGAATTTGCTATGTCCAGTTCGAATACTTTAGCGAAAAATATCAAAAAAATATGAAGCGGATTAACATTGCGTTGTTCTCATTGATGTTACTGGGTCTCTT
>DATJJD010000243.1:0-8480 GCA_035492545.1 Puia sp. | reverse complement strand
GTATTGAACAACCGTTTGCCTTCGCGGGCAGGATTACGTTCCGGTCCGCCCACGATGACCCCGATGGTGTCTGCTTCCTCGCGGATACGGTCGATAGCGGCATAACACTGCCCGATAAAGTCTTCAAATTCCAGGAAATCACGGGGAGGATATCCGCACACTGCCATTTCAGTAAAAACGACCAGGTCTGCCCCCGCCTCTTTTGCCTGACGGATCGCCTCCAGGATCTTTCGAAGGTTGTCCTCGAAATTTCCGATGTGATAATTTTGTTGTGCCAGCGCTATTTTCATACTACAAATTTACGTGAACGCGTTAACTTCACATCATGAAAAACCTTTTGCCACGTACTTCGACCCGTGTTACCCAACCCGTATCCCTGCATGTCTCTTTTGCATTTTTAACATTATTTATTGTGGCTCTCGGGTCCTGCGGCCATAACGGAAAGATCCCGGACACCTCCGGTGTCGACGTTAAGCAAATACATATAACACGTTTCGATACCGCCTGGTTTTCCCTGGACTCGGGGAATATCGTACCGGGGCTGTACCGGCTCAGTAAAGAATATCCTTATTTTACGGGGGACTTTGTCGGCAACATCCTGGGCGCAGGCCCCCTTTCCGACACCAGTCACCTGGCCTTTCTCGCCGCCCGGCAATTCCTGGTCAGCTATCTCCCGGTAAGGGACTCCCTGGAACCAAAATATCAAAAGCTGGACTGGCTGGAAAAAGAGCTGACCCAGGGATTCCGTTTTGTAAAATATTATTTCCCTCATTATAACCTGCCCCCGAAGGTGGTGGCCTTTATCGGCCCTTTCGACGGACCGGGTGTTGCCATCACCTCCTATGCCCTGGCCATCGGGCTGCAATCCTACGCGGGAAGAAATTTTTCCTTCTATCTCAGCGGTAAAGGGCAGGACCTCTACCCTACGTATATCTCCCGCCGCTTTGAGCCGGAGTATATCACCGCCAACTGTCTCAGCGCCCTCGCCCAGGATATCTTCCCCGATAGCAGCGAACGCAAACCCCTGATCGACCAGATGATCATCAAGGGCCGCTATTTTTGGCTGGCGGAAAAATTACAGCCAGAGGCGCCCGACAGCATCCGGACGGGTTATTCCCAAAGTCAGCTGAACTGGTGCGCGTCTAATGAAGGAGCCGTCTGGAATTCCTTTTTACAAAATACCGATCTCTATAGCGTGGATCCCGATATCATCAAAAACTATATCGGGGAAGGTCCCAAGACACTGGGCATGCCGGATGCTGCACCAGGTAATATCGGCGCCTGGGTCGGCTGGCAGATCGTGAAAAAATATGCGGGCGACCATAGCGAACTTACACCGGAACAATTGATGCGGGTCCCCGTCCGGGAGATCTTCGAGAAGAGCAAGTATAAGCCGAAGTAGCGTTTGCCTGAGGCTCGCAGTCACAGCATACTTGCCGGGATCCCATGCAACGGCCTGCTTAACATCCCATTAATTCCCTGTTAACAAGACATTCAGAAATCCTGAAATAGCTTTGCCGCTCAGCATGAAAAAGGGTCTGTTCATAGCGCGACAACTGCTGCTCGGTATAATAATGCTGCAATTACTCAACCTTAGTATCTGCAGCCAATCGTATTGGGAGTACTACAATTATTCCAGTCACGCCAATAGCTACGACCCGACAGAGACTATTGTAGAATGGGTCGTAGAAATGAAGAAAGGCAACCAGGATATTTTCAGTTATAATAGCAGTCTTGGTCTAAAAGGACTCAGCAAGAATTTTTCCTGGCATGTCGACCTCTATCATTTTCATCCCTTATTACATCCCGTTGCTGCCGAAGAACATTTGCCCGGTCATGAAGCCATCCACGGAAAGCCCAGGTCCATGGCTTTAGACATCCTCTCTCCTCCCCCGGAGTCCCTCCACTCGATCTGACCTTTCTATTATTCAATCATTCTTCATTGCCACCGGCAGCGGACGGACATTGCGTACCCAGCTACACCTAAAACATCGATATGAACAAGTTCCTCAAACGAATTTTAGCCTTTTCGCTAAAGAATAAATACCTGGTATTTTTCACCACCCTGTTACTGGTCATTTCAGGCATTCTCATTTTCCGGGAAATGTCCATCGAAGCTTTCCCCGATGTCACCAACACGGAAATAACCATTATCACCCAGTGGCCCGGCAGAAGCGCGGAAGAAGTGGAAAAATTCGTCACCATCCCCGTGGAGATCGCCCTGAACCCCGTCCAGAAAAAGATCAGCCTTCGCTCTACCAGCATCTTCGGCCTTTCCATGGTCAAGCTTATCTTCGAAGATGAAGTCCCGGACAGTTATGCCCGGACGCAGGTCAACAACATGCTGGTGAATGTCTCGCTACCGGACAATATCAGCCCCCAGGTACAGCCCCCCACGGGTCCCACCGGCGAGATCTACCGGTATACCCTGGAAAGCGACGTACGCGACCCCCGGGAGCTGAAGACCCTGCAGGACTGGACCGTCGACCGGGAGATACGTTCCGTGCCCGGCATCGCCGACATCGTCAGCTTCGGCGGCATGGTAAAAGCGTATGAAATAAAAGCCAACCCCCAAAAACTGGCCGACCTGGGTATCTCGGCGCTGGATGTATACAACGCCGTTAGCCGGAGTAATATCAATATCGGCGGCGACGTCGTGGTGGACAACTCACAGGCGTACGTGGTGCGGGGTATTGGTCTGCTGAATGATATCAATGAGATCCGGAACATCATCGTCCAGAATGTCAATGGGATCCCCATCCTGGTGAAAGATGTAGCGGAGGTAGCCATCTCCAGCCAACCCCGCCTGGGACAGGTAGGAAGTTCCGACGCCGTCATCATCAATGGAAAAAGAGTCATCCGTGACCGTAATGACGTAGTGGAAGCCATTGTGCTGATGCGAAAAGGGGAAAATGCAGGAGAGGTGATCCGGGCGCTGAAAAAGAAGATCCAAAAGATCAATGACCACATTCTTCCCGCCGACACTAAAATTGTCCCTTATTACAACCGGGAGGACCTGATCGGTTACGCTACGCATACCGTATTACACAATCTGGTGGAGGGCATCCTGCTGGTCACCCTGCTGGTATCTCTCTTTATGTTCAACTGGCGCACGACCCTGATCGTATCCATCATCATCCCCATTGCCTTACTGTTCTCCTTCATCTGTCTTCACCTGATGGGCATGTCAGCCAACCTGCTGTCCCTGGGGGCCGTGGACTTCGGGATCATTATCGACGGGGCGGTGGTAATGGTAGAAGGGCTGTTCGTAGCCCTGCACCATAAGGCTATTGACCTGGGCATGGACCGGTTCAACAAGCTGAGCAAACTGGGATTTATCAAAACGAAAGGCGCTGAGCTGGGGAAAGCCATCTTCTTTGCCAAAGCCATCATCATTACGGGTCTCCTGCCCATCTTCGCCTTCCAGAAAGTAGAAGGAAAGATGTTCTCTCCCCTGGCCTATACCCTGGGGTTTGCTCTTTTGGGCGCCCTGATAACGACACTGACGCTGGTACCGGTCCTTATCAATCTCCTGCTTCGAAAAAATGTGAGAGAGCGGCACAATCCTTTCGTGCATGCTATCACAGCCTTTATGCTAAAGGGATTTAATTATACGTTCCGGCATCGCAGAATAGCGATGCTGTTATCGGCGGTGATGGTGGTAGCAGGGCTGTATGCCTTTAAGTTCCTGGGAAGCGAGTTCCTGCCCGAGCTGGACGAAGGCTCTATCTGGATCCGGGCCCAGCTGCCCTACAGCATATCCCTGCAAAAGTCTAATGAGATCGCCAACCAGATCCGCGGCATCCTGATGCAATTCCCCCAGGTGAAAAGCATTGCCTCTCAAACAGGCCGCCCCGATGACGGTACGGATGTCACGGGTTTTTACAACAACGAATTCGATGTCATTCTCCTTCCGGAAGAGCAGTGGAAACACCAGCTCTCGAAAGAACAGCTGATCGAAAAAATGCAGGAGCAGCTTCGGGTGATACCAGGGGTGGACCTTAATTTTTCGCAGCCTATCATGGACAATGTGGAGGAAGCGGTCTCGGGGGTAAAGGGCTCCATCTGCGTAAAAGTATTCGGGGACTCTTTGACATATATGGAAGACAAAGTGGAAGAGGTATCCGCCATCCTTCAACATGTGAAGGGTATAGAAGACCTGGGTGTCATCCGCAACATTGGCCAGCCCGAGCTGGATATCGACCTGGACCAGACCAAGATGGCCCTCTATGGCGTCGCCACCGCCGATGCCAATGCCGTCATTGAAATGACCATCGGGGGGAAAGCGGCTACCCAGCTCTACGAAGGCATCAAAAAATTTGACATCCGCATCCGCTTCCCGGAGGAGTTTCGCAAATCACCCAAGGACATCGGGGATATCCTGGTCCCTACGCAGAGCGGCTCCAAGGTCCCTATCCGGGAGATCGCCACCATCGCCCGGAAAACGGCCCCCTGTCTCATCTTCCGGGATGACAACCAACGGTATTCCGCCCTGAAGTTTTCCGTACGGGGAAGAGATATGGGCAGCACCATTGCGGAGGCGCAACAGCTGGTCGCGCAAAAAGTAACGTTGAAAAAAGGGTATGAAATGGTCTGGCAGGGCGACTTTGAAAACCAGCGAAGGGCCGAGAACCGGCTGACACAGGTGGTGCCTATCGCCCTTGTCTTAATCTTCATTTTGCTGTTTGTCATGTTTGGCAATCTGAAGGATGCCGGTCTCGTCTTCCTCAATGTGCCTTTTGCGATCGTGGGCGGTATCATTGCCCTGCTGGTGACGGGCACGGATTTCAGTATCTCGGCGGGCATCGGGTTCATCGCCTTGTTCGGCATTTGTATACAGGACGGGGTGTTGCTGATCACTGTCTTCAAACAAAACCTGGAAGCCATCAAAGGACAGAGCAGCTCTCTTTATACGGCCATCCGGCTGGGCGTCAACTCGAGGATCCGGCCCGTCATGATGACGGCCCTCATGGCTGCCATCGGTCTGTTTCCGGCAGCCATATCGTCCGGTATCGGGTCCGAGAGCTCCCGGCCCCTGGCGAGGGTGGTCATCGGGGGGATCCTTTGCGCGATGTTGTTCTCCCTGCTGATATTCCCCCTGATCTTTGCCTGGGCTTATAATAAATTTGACGTCCGGCATGAGGAAGAGGAGGAGGCTTAAATCAGACAGTTAGTGTTGCAAAAACGAACAGTTTCGTACACAGCAGCCGGCATAACAATGTGTCTATCAATCCCCTAAAAAATTGGCACTTTTCATGGGGAGAAAAAGGCATGCTAAAGAATTACTTCAAAACAGCCATCCGAAACCTGACCCGTAATAAAGTCTACTCCTTTATTACCATCACCGGTCTGTCGGTGGGCATAGCCGTCTGCCTGGTCATTTTCGTTTTTATCCGGTATGAGCAAAGCTATGACAGCTTTCATCCGGATAAGGATCGTATTTACCGCGTAATGACCCGGGGTACGGGAAAGGACGATCATGGCGCCAATTCAGCCGTGCCTTTTCCCTTGCCGACGGCTATGAAGAATGATTTTCCCGATCTGACCTCCGCCGGCATATTTTCCCTTTCCAATTTACAGTTGCAGGTGGTGGATAAAGCCGGGCTGATGGAGAAAAAGTTCAAGGAGAAGTCGGGTGTCTATTTGATGGAGCCTTCTTTTTTCTCCATCTTTCATTTTCCCTGGCTGGCGGGTGATGCGTCCAGGGCGCTGCAGGACCCTCTTTCCGCAGCCATCACCCAATCCACGGCTGAAAGATATTTCGGCGACTGGAAACAGGCGATGGGCAAATTGCTGAAGATTAACAATGGCCGAACGGTTACCATCAGGGGCATCATCGCAGATCCTCCTTCCAATTCGGACTTTCAATTAAAGGTCGTCCTCCCCTATACCTTTGCCGGCTTTTACAAGTCCAAGGACTGGTGGACCATCAATGGGGAGCATGGTTGTTATGTCCTGCTGCCACCGAATGTGAGTGCGGCTACTATCGATCAGCGGCTCCACGTCTTTTCCAAAAAATACCGGTCTGCCGATAATAAGAATACACAGGCGCTGCAATCCCTCAGCGAAGTACATTTTGACCCCCAGGCAGGGAATTTCAGCGGGAAATTCATCACCCGGGACCGTATACAGACCCTGTGGCTGATAGCAGCCTTTATCCTTATCATCGCCTGTGTCAACTTCATCAACCTCTCCACTGCCCAGGCCGTTAACCGAGCCAGGGAAGTAGGGGTCCGGAAAGTGCTAGGCAGCAACCGGGGACAGCTGACCCTGCAGTTTCTCCTGGAAGCCCTGTTGCTGGTAGTCACCGGTGTATTCCTGGCCGTCCTCATCGTCGGCTCGCTGCTCGGCCCTATCGGCAAAATAATGGAAAGCCCCCTGAACTTTGAGCTATTCCGGCAAACGGCCGTCCTGGTATTCCTGGGTGGGGTTACGGTGGTCGTTACCCTGCTGGCAGGCTTCTATCCGGCCCTGGTACTTTCTTCCTTCAATCCCATTACGGCTCTGAAAAGCAGGATCACGGCCCGCAGCGCCAGGGGTATCTCTTTGCGAAGAGGACTGGTCGTCTTTCAGTTCATCATTGCCCAGGCCCTCATCATCGGTACGCTGCTGATCCTGCGGCAGATCAGTTATTTCGAGAATACCTCTATGGGCTTCAGTAAGGAGGCCATTGTCTCCGTACCTTTCCCCGGCGATAGTCTTAGCAGGACCCGGATGGACTATCTGCGTAACCGGCTTGCCGCTATGAAGAGCATTAAGGAAGTGAGTTTTAACAACACTTCGCCCGCTGACGACGATAACTGGTGGACGGGCTTTAATTTCGATCATGCCGCGAAGGGCATTGACTTTGCGGCCATCAGCAAATGGGTAGACGCCAATTATCTCAGCACCTATTCCCTCCCCCTGGTAGCCGGCAGAAATATTACCACCACCGACTCCATCAAGGAATTCTTAGTGAACGAGACCCTGGTGAAAAGATTGGGGTTCTCCAATCCGAACGACATTCTGAACCGGGAGATCAATCTCTGGAACGGCTTTGCCGTCGGGCCGGTGGTAGGGGTGGTAAAAGACTTTCATTCTACTTCCCTGAAGGATTCGCTGTCGCCTGTCTTTATGTTGAATAACAAAAGAGATTTCAATACGGCAGGAATAAAAATAGAGGGGACCGATCTTACCGGCTCTATGAAGCAGATTGAAAAGTTATGGAACGAAATCTTCCCCAGTTATGTCTTCGAATACCAGTTCCTGGATGAGAAGATCGCCAGCTTTTATAAGGAAGAGAGCCAGTTATCCACGATCTATAAGCTATTCGCCGGTATTGCCATCTTCCTCAGTTGTCTGGGCCTCTATGGCCTGGCTTCCTTCATGGCCGTTCAGCGTATTAAAGAGGTAGGCATTCGCAAAGTGCTGGGTGCGACCATTGGAAATATCGTCTACCTTTTCTCCAGGGAGTTTGTCATTCTTATCGGGGTTGCCTTTGTCATTGCCGCTCCTATAGCCTGGTATTTTGTACACCAGTGGGTGCAGCATTATGCCTACCGGATCCCTATCAGCGGATGGATCTTTTTAATGGGAGGCATCCTCTCGGTACTGGTGGCCCTGGCTACGGTAAGTTTCCAGGCGTTGAAGGCCGCCATCGCCAATCCAGTTAAAAACCTGAGAACGGAATAGGGGCAGTCCCTCGCTACCATAAACGGACGCCGGCCAGGATCCCGGCCGATCCTTGTTATTCGTGGGTTGCCGATCGTCCCTGGTAGGCGTCCGTACGCTATCCGTTATTTTTCCATAAGGGCAGCTTTTTTTCCCGAATTTTATCCTTCATGAAGAGGCTGTTCCTGCATATTGCTTTTTGGGTGCTTTATACGTTACAGGACCTCCTTATGTCCTTTACGTGGGTCCGCCCGTCCCTGACGAATATCCCGGACAGCAGGATTCTGGAGATGGCGACGGTATCCACCCTCGTGACCCTGATCCCCAAACTGCTGCTCAGTTATTTCCTGCTGCTGGTCTCTATTCAGAAAATAGTCGCCGGCAAAGTTGCCCTGTACAGGACCATCCTGGAGATCATCGTGGTATTCGCCATATGCGTCGTAATCTCCCGGGCTATTTCCCGCTATTATATATTTCCCTATGTCTATGAGGGCCTATTGGGAAACAGTCCCTTGTTGGAGATCCGAAGCCTCCTGGTGGTCACGATGGATTTTGGTTTTATCGCAGGGCTGGCCGCTTCGATAAAATTCGTACGTGTTCAGCTGGCCGGTAAAGAAAAGGAGAAAAGCCTGGTGAAAGAAAAACTGGAGGCCGAGTTAAAATTTCTCCGGAATCAGACCAACCCTCACTTCCTGATGAATACCCTGAACAATATTTATGCGCTGGCCCGGAAAAAATCCGACGATACGGCAGAGGTGGTCATGAAACTATCGGAACTGCTGCGGTTCATGTTGTATGAATCGGACGGATCTTTTATCAGCCTGGCGGAT
>DATJJD010000242.1:0-16338 GCA_035492545.1 Puia sp. | reverse complement strand
TGGTCGCTACTGCGGCAAATGCCGGTTTTGGATCCAGGGCAGAATTTCCCGAAGTGAAGATCACCGACCCATTGGTGGCCTTCAGCGAATCCCAGGCCTTGATGGTGAGCCTGCGGGCGCCATGTAGTTTCAATTCAGCCCCGTCATTCCATTGGTCGTCCGTCATTTCAAAAAGGTCTATTTGCGGTACCGCGCCTGCAATATTTACCACGGCATCTATCCTGCCAAAAACCTCCAACGTTTTGTTGACGATGATCCCTGGGGCCTCCCGGTCTCTCAGATCCAGGTCCAGGAATTCTGCTTCGGCTCCATTGGATCGTACCGCTTCGGCTGTATTCTTCAGCTCTCCTTCATTTCGGGCCACCAGCATCAGCCCGGAAAAGTCTTTGGCCAAACGAATAGCCGTCGCCCTTCCAATACCCTGGCTGGCTCCGGTTACAATTGCAATTGTTTTTTTCATAACAAAATGATTTTTTTTGATTGTCCCCCCTTTTATTCAGGTAGTTTTTTCAAAAAATACAGGATCTCCCCGGCAATTTCCTGCACATGTGTTTCCAGCGCAAAATGGCCGGTGTCAAAAAAATAGATGTTTGCCCCGGGAATATCGCGTTGAAAGGCCTCTGCCCCCGCCGGTAAGAAAAAAGGATCTTTGTCGCCCCAAACCGCCAGGAACGGAGGTTGTTTGGTTCGGAAATATTCCTGGAAAGAAGGGTACAGCGCTACATTCGTTGCATAGTCTTTAAAAAGGTCCAGCTGAATTTCTACGCTCCCTGGCCGATCCAGGAGGTATTGATCAAGAGAATAGGATTCGGGGGCGACCAGGTTTTCATCACCTACGCCATGGGTATACTGCCATTTTGTGGTTTGCGGCGTAGTCATTGCCTTTAACGCATTTCTATTCTCTACGGAAGGGTCCTCCCAATATTTCTGAATGGGGTTCCAGCCTTCGCTTAAGCCCTCGACATACGCATTGCCATTCTGGGAAATAATACCGGTTATTTTCTCTGGATTCGCCACGGCCAGTCTAAAGCCTACGGGAGCCCCATAGTCAAATACATATACTGCAAAACGCTTCAGCTTCAATCCATCAATAAATTGCTGCATGGTCTTGGCAAGGTTGTCAAATGTATAATTGAACTGGTCACGGGGTGGCGCATCAGAAAAGCCAAAACCAGGCAGGTCCGGCGCCACGACATGATACCGTTCGCTTAACAAAGGTATCAGGTTGCGGAACATGTGGGAGGAAGTCGGATAACCATGTAGTAACAAAATGGTCGGTGCATCCTTAGGACCTGCTTCCCGATAGAAAATTGTTAAGCCGTTGGCTTTAATACTGCGGTAATCGATCGATGTCGTTTTCATTTTTTTAAATTTAATTAAGGAATGCTGTTATTCTTTCGGCAATTTCTTCATGATATTCTTCCAGGGCAAGGTGGCTGGTATTGTAAGCGTGTAATTCCGCGTCCGGAACATCTTTTTTTATCGCTTCTGCAGCAGCGAGGGGAAAGAAAACATCATTCTTACCCCATACCAGCAGCATCCGGGGCTGCTGCTTTTTCAACCAATTTTGCCATTGAGGGTATTCGGCAATATTACTGGCATAGTCCTGGAGAAGTTCCAATTGTATTTCCTGCTGGCCAGGCCGGTTCAGATAGTAGAGTGAATTGATATAGCCGTCGGGGTTGATCCTGGAAGGGTCTTCGGCGCCGCTGAGATAAAACAGCTTAATACCTTCAAGGGTTAGCAGAGGCGTTACTAATTTTTCCGTCTCCGCGTTGCGCTCCCGCAGATAAGGTTCAGCGGCTTGCATGGCCGGTCCCAGGCCTTCTGCATAGGCGTTGGAATTTTGAAGGATAAAAGAAGAGAAAAGGGTCGGTCTTCTCTGCACGATCCGAAATGCAATGGGTCCGCCATATCCCAGTGCGTATACGCCCGGATTGACCAGCCCGATCTTGTCGATAAACTTTTCGATAGTCAGGGAAAGGTTATGAAAAGTATAGGTATACTCTTTTTTATCCGGTCGGTCGCTGTTACCAAAGCCCGGAAAGTCCGGCGCCACCAGGTAAAAGTTCTCTTTCAGATCTGTCATTAATTCCTGAAAGGCACTGGAGGAAGAAGGGACCCCATTCAATAGCAGCAACGGAGGGTTGGATCTGTTTCCAGCTTCCCGGTAAAAGATGTTGATGCCATCGACTTTTTCGTTCCTGTAGAAGATTGTTTGCTTTTTCATAATTCAACTATAAAGATTAATAATTAAAACAGACAAGTCTGTTTTTTATTTTTGACAAAAAATTCGCCGAAGAGTATTTTCATTTCATTTGGCATTTAAAGTATTTTCTTTACGATATCGCGGGCGGAGGTTACGGGCCAAACATCGTCATGTACTTTATTGGCGATCAGCGCCCCCTCAAAAAGCATATAGATCTCATCGGCCAGGTGTTCCTTATGGATCGGTTTGAGTATTTGGGCAAAGAGGTTCCGCACCCCATCTTTTTGTTTTTTGATCTGCTTTCTCACCCGTTTTGCATCCCTGGGCATCTCCGATACTATATTTAAAAAATTGCAGCCAAAATAGTCTTTTCGCTGTACCAACTGCTCCAGGTACTCAAAGATTCCTAAAACCTTCTCTTTGGGATTCTTATATTTATCGGCCGCAGCCTTCAGCGCCTCATCTGTTTGCGCACCGGCCGTTTCAAGATATACCATCAACAGGTCCTCTTTCGACCGAAAGACCTGGTACAGAGAAGATTTTACCACTCCCGCTTCCTCGATGATCTGGTTAATGCCAGTGTTAGCATATCCCTGCTTATAAAACAAACGGGCTGCCGTATCCACTACATGTTGCCTGATCGCGTTTTTTCTCATGACTCAAAGATAAAGTATTAAATTAAAACAGACAAGTCTGTTTTTTTCGACACCCGCAAAGTCCCTGCGAGGCATCTTACCCCATCGCTTCCCCTGTCATAGGGTCGATGACCACTTTTACCTCGGCAACGGTGTTGATGGGGATATTACCCAGCCGGGCATGTTCACGAAGGACCTCTTCACTTTCCGCGATATAGATACAATAGATCTTATCTTCCGTAACAAATGACTGTATCCAGTGACAAACCTGGCTCATTTGCCTGGCGATCGCAAAAGAGCCCAGGGAAACTTCCTGCAGTTCCCGCGCCGAAAGATTGCCGGCGCCCGGGAGGACTCTTTCTATAACAAACTTTTTCATGTCTCTAATTTACTGAGAAATAATGGTTTCACTTTTAGGGAACGTTCCCTATTTTATAATGCCCAAACGAATGGCTTCCTGCACGGCTTTTGCACGGGAGTTAACATCCAGCTTCAGCAGGATGGAAGAAATGTGATGGTCGACAGTCTTGGCGGAAATGAAAAGCCGGGAACCAATCTCTTTATTCTGCAAGCTCTCTTTCAACAACTGCAAAACACCCAACTCTCTGTCTGTCAACAGCGCGGGGTTGGATTGCGTGGACTTTCTTATTCCCCGCGGAATTCCTCTAATGCCGCCTGTCCTCATCTCCTGCTTCAATTTTTCCTGTACAGCATGGGCGCCCAGCTGTTGCATCAGCGTCAGCGCCGCTTTTTTGTCGCTCTCGCTGCCTTCGAAAAGGGTAAGGGCCTGCTGGTAGGGGCAACCCAGCCGCTCCCAAAAACCGGAGGCCTTCAACACCATTTCCGGACTATCGACGCGATATCCCTCAACTACCTCCCGCAGCGGCGCCTGTTGCTGTCTTACTTTAAACAACCAGAAATCGAATTCGCTGTTGACATAAAGGCTGCCGGCCCGCCGGATCAGACCAATCGCACAGTCGATGGCATCCTGTTCGAGGGTGCGTTGCCCTGTCAGCCATTCGTATTCCAGGAGGGCCATTAAGGCCGGAAGGACCCGCTGCAGCTCCATCGCATCAAATGCTTTTGCCTTTGCCTCCAAAAGAAGGGGAAGTACATCCCCTTCGCCTCTTCTCATTTTTATCGTTGCCATTACCAGCAACGCCCCTATTTTAACGATCGGCGCCTGGTTCTCCCTTTTGAGGAGCCCGGCAGCAAGATCCAGCGCTTCGTTCCAGCAGCCGGTCTCGAGCAACAAGGTCGCCTTGCAGGCAAGCATATAGGATCTCCAGGAATCCAGCTCTCTTTCTTCACAATAATGAATGCCTTCGTCGAGGATCTCTTTTCCAAAGAGATAATCTTTTATTTTCACACTGCCGCTTCCAAGATTGGTGTAGGCGCGGGCGGCATGCTCATGCCAGGAATTCTTTAGGGCAAGGTCCAGGCTTTGCTGCAGCAGATCGGTTCCTTTTTGCTTATACGCCGGGATCATCCTCTGCACAGTACCAACATTATTCAGGGCATGGCAAAGAACCTCTTCACTATTGATTTCCTTTGCGATAGCAATGGCTTTCTCGCCCCAGTGAATACATTCTACCGTCTGATCGGCCAGCATCTTCAACTGCGACATATTGCTGAAGGCCATTGCTTTTGCTCTCGAAGAAGGCTGGTTCGCCAAAACCTCGATGGCCTGTCCGGCATAGGTTTCCGCCTGTCTCCGGTTTCCATCGAACCACCAGAGACGCGACAGGAACCACATAGCGTTGCCCGTCTTTTCCATGTCTTTTTTCTCCTTCCAGATGTTCAATGCCCTTCCCTGGTAAATAATAGCCTCTTTTATCTTATTGGTCAGATAACATTCATAGGCATAACATTCGTAGAACTGGACAAGTCTATCCTTATCCATGCCCTGATAATACTCTATCGCGGATAAATACAATTTGGACGCCTCTACGTGAGCCCCTACGCAGGCAGCCTGGACGGCCGCCAACGGGGCATAGTGAACCACCAGATCATATTCATTGGCGTTTTTTGCGTGATGGATGATCCGCTCTATTTCATTTTCTTTCTCGAATTTCTCCCGGAAGAGCTCCAGGATCCGTCGATTCAGGGCAATCCTTACAAAGGGCGACAGGGAAGTCTCAATGGTCCGCCTGTACAGTTCGTGTTTGAAGGAGATACGTCCTTCTTTCAGGAACAGGATCTTTGCTTCGAGGCATTTCGCCACGGCGGATGGATATAAAGGTTCTATTTCTTCCAGGTATTTCACCTCAAAGCCGGTAGGCAGCACCGATAAGATCTCCCAAACCTGTCGGGTTCTTTCATCCTGTCTGTTGAAGACGGATAATATGGAGTCTTTTATATTATCCGGTACGCCTGGACTATAACTGGCGAGGATCTCGTTGACATAAAAAGGATTGCCGCCAGAGATGCTGTAGACATCTTCCCCGCGATAGCCTTTTTCTCCGGCCATTTTTTCCACTGCCTGCCGGGATAAGGGAGTCAAGGACAGCCGGGTGAAAGAGTCGGGGGAAAGCTGGCCGAGAAGATTCCTTACGGGATGGTGGGATTGGATCTCATCATCGCGGCAGGTAAGGATGAAAAGACAACGGACCTGTGAAATACGTCTTGCCAGGAATTTTATGAAATCCAGGGTAGCCTCATCCGCCCAATGAATGTCCTCAAATACGATGAGAGTAAGTCCTTTCCGGTCGCTTAATTCCTGGAAGAACCGGCTGAATAACCCGGCGCGGTCTGCCAGGTTCCCGCTGGTTTCCCAACTGTCACTACCGAACTGCCAGAGGATGTCGTAAAGAGGGGCCAGGGGGCGGGGGGTAAATAAGGCATCACAGGTTCCCTGATAGATCTTACTGGTGTCGCTGTTCTCTTTACAAAAAGCCTTTACCAGCGAGGTTTTACCGATACCTGCCTCGCCGCTTACCAGGATGCAATGCCCCTCTCCTTCTGCAATGGTTTCGAGCTTCGTTTGCAACAAGGTAAGAAACCCGGCTCTCTCGATCAATTCCATGTTTCCAGTTTATAAAATAGGGGATGACCCTTCCAAAATAGGGAAAAATCCTTAGATCGCACAGGGGAATAAAGAGTTGTTTTGTACAACCTATTCATTCACCATTTTAAAACAATTATCATGAAGGTCGTTTTAAGCATTACGCTACTGGTCATTCTCCATCTCCTTTCATTCCGTCTGCTCGCTCAGCCCAAAAAGATGGACACGCTGGCAGCACCCAAAACCTCATCCCCCCAACATCTCTATATTGACGTACATCACCTGGGTCCTGGAAAGGTGACGTATCAGGCGGTTGCCGATGCACACGCCAAGGATCTGGCCGTCGAACAGAAATATGGCGTCCGGTTCCTTCAATACTGGGTCGATGAAGCCGGGGGAGATGTGTATTGTCTTTCCTCTTCCGCCGACACACAATCCATACGGAGAACGCATGGAGAAGCCCATGGGTTGCTGCCGGATCAAATTTACGCGGTGACGGATGGACAGGAGGCGCCTGCCATCGGGGACAAGCATTTTTACCTGGATATTCATCAGTTCTCCGGTAATGTCGCAGCAAAGGATGTAGCGGCAGCACATCAGAAGGATCTGGCCGTGGAAGGCCGACATGGAGTTAATTTTATCAATTACTGGGTTACCGGGAATATGGTGATGTGTCTCTCGCAGGCGCCGGATTCTACGGCAGTGGTCGAAACGCATAAGGAAGCGCATGGGCTGATGCCGGTGCGTGTCATGGAAGTAAAGCCGGGGAAATAGGAGGACGACGGAATCCAGCCAGGATACAGAAGGGACGGAAAGGACGGTAGAATCCGGTCGGGTAGTTTGTCTATCGGGTAATAAAGGCCCTCGGCTTAGCCGGGGGTTTTTGCTATTTTTGCCGTCGACCGCTTAAATAATTATACGTGAATGAGCTTTTTTCATTTGTCCGGAACGACTTTGTTCCTGCCGGCCAGGCCTCTCTACTGATTAGCGATCTGTCGATACAAAGAGGGTACGGCGTCTTTGACTTCTTCAAAACATTGGATCGGACCCCTGTTTTTCTCAACGATCACCTGGACCGATTCTTCCATTCGGCCAACCGTCTGCGGCTGGCCGTCGGCAAGACCCGGGAGGAACTCCTTGCCATCCTATCGACCCTCCAGGAGAAAAATGGGCTGCCGGATTGCGGGACCAAGCTGATCCTGACGGGTGGTTATTCTCCGGACGGCTACAGCCTGGAAAAGCCCAACCTGGTTATCAGCCAGCAGCCGCTGCCCGCGCCCATTAACGGAACGATGCAAAAACCCATCCGGTTGATCACCTATCCCCATCAACGCCAGCTGCCGGATGCAAAGACCATCGATTACCTGATGTCCATCTGGCTTCAGCCGACGATCCGGGCCGGCGGAGCGGATGATGTCCTCTATTACCAAAACGGCATTATCTCCGAATGTCCCCGCTCGAATTTCTTTATCGTCACAGCCGAAGACACGCTGGTCACGCCCGCCCGTCATATCCTCCAGGGGGTTATCCGTTTGAAGGTCCTGGAGCTGGCCCGGCGGCAATTCAAAACGGAACAGCGCGATATAAGACTGGAGGAGCTCTATACGGCCAAAGAAGCCTTTATTACCAGCACGACCAAACATATCCTGCCGGTGGTTCAGGTCGATGACAAGGTCATCGGCAGGGGGCAGGGGGAAGAAGGCGCAGGGGGAAAGATGTCTCAGTGGCTGAACCAGGAGCTGTACAAGCTGGTGAAAGAGAGCCCCCTGTAAGTCCTCCCTGGCTGTCTGGGCAGCCCCCCCGCCTTCCGGCAATGCCCTGGCAGGCTGGCAGTCACCCCCCTCACTGCATCGTCAACGAATAGACCGCGAAAGACGCCAGCCAGTGTTCGCCCATATAATCTCCGCTGGCCACATTGGGCAGCGCCTCCCGGAGGTGCCTGTTAGCAATTTCATACAACCGGGTACGGTTGGCGGGGAAATGCCTGGCGATGCCATACAGGTCCCAGGCCCTGCTGAGGTTAAGGCCATCCAAATGGACCAGCTTACCATCCGTCCGGTCTTTCACCTCTCCTGGCTCCAGCTTGAAATTCCTGCTGCTCAAGGCTGGCAAAAACTTCCTTAGCCAATGCCGGTAACTGGTATCCGGCAGGATCCTCCACATCAGGTCGGCTTCTTCCAGGGCCGGGCTGAGGAAATCATTTCCCCCGGGTTCCCAGGAGAGGGGGTAATTCACATCGTTCTTATAAAACCGGAGGGCCGTCCGGGTGATGGCTTGTCTTAGCGGTTCGTCTTTTGTCTGTACCGCATAATCCCAGGCCAGTCTCAATGCAAAGGTCAGGTTGGGATGCTCGCCCACTCTTACAGGATAGCTCATTTTTGGCAGGTATTCAATAAACAATCCGGCAATCTGCTGCGCAAGGGGGGCGACGCTGGCGCTTAGCTTTCTCCCGAGCGGGTCATCCCATTTCAGCAGTTCACTCTGCAACTGGAGCAGCCAGGCCCATCCGTAGGTACGTTCAAAACTTTTGTTGTCCTTCATGGCAAAGATTGCCATCTCCCCTTTTATATTTTCCGGAGCCAGATTCTCTTCCAGTTTCCGGCGGATCTCTCCCGACTGGGGCAGGGCGGGGAATAACTTCAGCAAACGAACCAGCATCCAGTGACCGTGCACACTGGAATGCCAGTCAAAACAGCCATAAAAAGCAGGGTGATACCATTTAGGTTTTACCGCCAGGGTACTATCCGAAAAAGTTACGCCTGTCTTGTAAGGGAATTCCCGTTGCATACACCGGAGCGGAAGCCCGGCAAAATGAGAAGCTCCTTCCATCGTCAGTTCATATTTCCCGTTCTTTAGCTCGAAATGAGCGTGGGCCTGATCCGCCAGGGCCACAGCATGTGCACCTTGCCTGGTAAACCCCATCTGGCTGAAGTTAAAGCCTCCTTTATTAACAACGACTCGCAATGAATGCACTCCCTTCTCTAATTGAAGATTCTTTACTTCGACCGTCTGCCAGTTGCCAGGGCCACCCGTATTGTTGACGACTACACCCGTCGCCAATGGTTTTCCCCTATCTGACAGAGAGAAGGCCCCTCCGCTGTCGGCTGCGGCAACGGTGAAGGCAACCGTATAGACGCCGGCTTCCGCAACCGTGACGGTATATTGAAGCCATTCCCCATCTTCCATATTAACAACATGATATTCATTTTTAAAAGGTGTATCCGCCTGAATGTCCACTCCATCATTCCGATAGGACCCGCCCCGGTTGCCCGCGGAAGGCGCCGAAGGGGATGCATACTGGTAACGGGCCGTATCGTTGTCCTTATAGGCATATCCCTGCCTTCCCAGGTCAAAATCAACCGCTTTGATCAGGGCGTTGTCGTATATTACGTGGTCCTTAAAAGGTTGGGTCCGGAGAGAGGCAACCTGTCGGAACATAGCATCGGTTACATCTTTATGATAAATGTTATTTTGGATCTTTATATTTTCCAATAGCTCGTTGAGAGCAGCCTCTGCCTCTTCCGCCGAAGGCCGGGGCCCATTCTTCAGCCAATAATTCAGCAATAGCTGGTAAGAAGGAGTTATTTTTATCTCCAGCGGGTTGTTAATCCCCATCTTTTTTAACTGCCACCAGCACCAGCCGATATTACGTGACTCTACCAACTGAATGGCCTCCGTGAACCAGGTGTTTGAATTTTCCCCCGATTCCCCCAGCCAGAGCGGCACCTTGTATTTGTCCTGCCAATCGAGGAAGTTCTGAATACTGCCAGGGGTATTATAGTTCCCATATTTATGAAAGCTCAGCACCAGGTTATTATCCCACAGCGGAAAGATGCCGTTATAGTTATTTCCGAAGCCATTGCCTTCAATGATGATAATATGTTTGGAGTCCACTTCCCGGATAGCAGCCGTGATTTTTATCATAAGCTCCCGTAACGGTTTGTTCGTCCTCTCTTTTGTCCCCCGGATATCCTTGGGATCTTCAAAGCCCCAGTTCGGCTCGTTGATGATATCATATCCTCCGATGGCGGGGTCATTGGCATATCGTGCCGCCAGCTTTCGCCATAGGGCTATCATTTTTTGCTGGTTGGCTTCGCTTTCCCACAAAGAAGGTTTGGCCGGATCCCGGTCCGATATATTCAGATCGTTACCCTGACCGCCGGGAGCCGCGTGCAGGTCCAGGATGAGATACATGCCGTTGGCCCTGCACCAGGCAAGCAAACTATCCGTCATTTCAAAACCTTTCTTCACCCAGGTATTCTGTCCGGCAATGGGCTCCTCCTCTACGGGTAAGGTATACAGCTTATAATGCATGGGTAATCTTATCGAATTAAATCCCCACGCTGCCAGCGAGTCGATATCCCTTTTCGTGGTATGATTATTTAACCAGTCATTGTAAAACCGGGCCGTCTTTTCTTCCCCGATCAGGTCCCGGATCTTTTCTTTGATTAAGTACTGCCGGCCGATACTCCCTATCCGGAACATATACCCTTCCTGTAACATCCAGCCCCCCATGCCCATCCCTCTAAGGATGAAAGTCTTGCCGCTGCCGTCTACAATTACCTTCCCCTTTGCCCGTAAAAAGCCATTACCGGTCGTACGAACGGGGGAGGCATCGGCCATGGATATCATTCCTATTACAATAAAAAAACAAGTGATGCATTTCTTCACGGTAAAATATTTAATGCTGATCAAATTTTGTATTCCCTATAGACCCTAAAAAATCAAATAAGCTAACCTCATTGGATAATAGCAGCCACTACGCCTCTTTTTGCCAGTCCGTGCCTTTCCCCAACGACTCCGGGTTGGCAAACAGGGGGGCGCTGCCTGCCGCTACCGATGGAAAGGGTACCCGAAGATGGAATGGCGACCTCCTGGGCAGTCATGCCTGGCGAAAGATCAATCCTGTGTCTCGTAGAGGCAGATCAGTTTCTCCTGTTCCAGGTCGACGATCGACTGGTACTTGCGGATGATCTCTTCATCATTTGCCAGGGATTTATTGAGGTCCAAAAGAAATTGCCGTTGTTTTTTCAGCAGCTTAAGGTAGACCGTCTTGTATTCATCCTGTACTTCCTTGCTCAGATGTTCCAGGTGATCGTGGTCTGTAAAGAAGCGGCCTCTCAGCTGCCGCAACAGGGGATTGTTTTCAATCTTACCCGGGTAATGTTCTTCCAGGAAAGCAAGGCTGTATTCCGTCAGCTGTTTGCGTACCTGCAGGTCCTGTTCCTCCGGAGAGCCGGAATGGTCTGTGTCTTTCAGATTCAGCCGGCGTATGACAAAGGGCAAAGTCAGTCCCTGTAACAGTAAGGTAAGGACGATGACGACAAAGGTGATGAAGAGGATCAGGTCCCGCTGGGGAAAGTCCCCGCCGCCGGGAAGGGTAAAGGGAATGGAGAGGGCAGCCGCCAGGGACACGACACCCCGCATACCCGCCCAGCCGAATACAAGGGGTCCCCTCCAGCCAGGGTTGCTCTCGGCAGTGGTGATGTAGCGACTGATGAATTTGGTAAAAACCGAGGAGCCCAGGGTGCAAAGCAGGCGGGCGACGATGAGGACGAAGGTGATCAGGGTGCCATAACCGATGGCCTCTGTCAGCGTCACCGTTCCCAACTGTCTGACAATCTCCGGCAATTCCAGACCTATCAGCATGAAAACGAGACCGTTCAATACAAAGCCTATCGTCGTCCAGACATTGGCTCCCCGAAGCCGGCTACGGTGGCTGAGAAATTTGTAGCTGCGCGCCGACAGGAAGAGGGATCCGCTGACCACGGCCAGGACACCGGAAAAATGAAGGGATTCCGCGGCGATATACATGACATAGGGGGCCGTCAGCGTGAGGACGATGTCAATATTGGGATTGGTCGGCAGCCAGCGGTGAAGGGCGAAATAGACCAGCCCGATGAGTACACCGGTGGCCACCCCCATAGTGATCACCAACAAGAAGCTGCCGAAGGCTTCATAAAAGACAAAATGGCCAGTGGTCACGGCAGCCAGGGCGAAACGGAAGATGATGAGGCTGCTGGCGTCATTTAAAAGGCTCTCCCCTTCCAGGATATAGGTCAGCCGCTTGGGAGCTTTGACCAGGCGCATGACAGAGCTGGCGGATACGGCATCCGGCGGAGAGACGATGCCTCCCAGCAGGAAGCCCAGCGCCAGGGTAAAACCCGGTATCCAGGCATAGGCAACCAGGGCCACTACCCCCGAGGTCAACACGACGATCAGGACGGCAAAGACGGTGATGACGCGCCTCCATCTCCACATTTCCTTCCAGGAAGTATACCAGGCGGCTTCATAGAGCAGCGGTGGGAGGAAGATCATAAATATCAGCTCCGGGTCGATGTGGATGTGCGATAATCCGGGGATCCAGCTCAACAGGAGGCCGCCCGGCACCAGGAGCAGCGGAGCGGCGATCTTTAGCTTTTGCGCCCACATAACCAACAAGAGGATGATAAAGATGACCAGTATGTAGAGAATAAAGGTCTCCTTCATATAACCCTGTTTGAGGCTATAAAGATAAGGGCTTACGCGCCTATTTGCCCATGCCTGGGGAAGAAAACAGCAAAGGACACGAGACCTAAATAAGGCAGTATCAGTACGCCGACGGAAAGGATAAAATGCCATTTCCTTTTCGGGTGCTGGCTCGAAGTCTCTTCATATTTGCCGAAAATCTTAAGGTCGCGGTCTTTAATGATAAAGATATAATGGAAGAGAAAGGCTGTCAACAGGTACAGAGAGGCGGCAAAAAAGGCGGATTGTCCCGGAGAGGTAAACCGGGAATGTCTTATGAAATGAAGATATAATGATTCGAGGAACAGCAGCCATCCTCCTGAGCCGAGGGAGAACAAATACATTGCCTGCATGCGGGGGTTGACACTTTGCCTGTACTGGCTTAATCTATAGAAATAGTTATAGATATTGAAATAGAGATAATCTATGTGTTTCATAGAGTCGTTTTCAAGTTTAGGGTATTACGGATTACGGACTACGGACCTATTATAAACGTCATTTTGGAGAAAATCGTACAATGGGGATACAGGTAAACCCCTAACGGATTGATTACTAATAAGCTTACTCAATAAAAATATTTCAAGACGAGGGTAGGTCCCTACAATAGCAGGGAAGGGGCAGCGGCTTAACACTGCCAAAAAGAAAATCGGAAGAACCTGTGTTACAATCCGTTAAGGGATTTGGGCTCCCCTTTATCATTTAAGGTTTGCATGACGGGCTGATTGTTTTTGTCAATAAAGATCCTCAGCCTTGGCACGCCTTTGTCATCACGAAGAAACAGACCTGTCTCTCCATTTTTGGTCTTACCCAAGAACAGCCTTTCCGTCCCCAGTCCGCCAGCGGCCTGATATTTACGAAATCCTGCGTTATAAGCGGCGGTGTCTTTTATCTTTTTCAATGAGTCAAAATAATCCCATTCGCGCTGTAGCGTGTACTCGTCCGATCTGTCCCATAATTTAAACCCATAGCTCCTGGTACGCAGCCCCTTGTCTTCTTCCTGCTCATATTGGAGCTGCATGATCTGATCATTCTTATATTGATCTACGGAATAGACCATCGAGGCCTCTTTCTTATTGCCGTCATATACCATGCCTCCGCACTCGTCGCCTTCATTGTTGAAGAAGATCATACCTGCAGGGCGGTCGCGTTGGGGCATAACTTTTCCATTTATGGCCCCCGGATGCTGGCTTCGCTGGTTACTGATGACCATTCGCAAGGTGCCGTCAGGCTCAACGATGTTGATACGGTTCGCCGTAATTTCAGTGAACCGGTTATTGTTACGCAGTAGTACTACACCTGTACTAATAGCGGCTATCAGCAGCAGGGCCAGTATAGCCACGCATGCTGTCAGGATCCTGATCTGTCGGTTAATTGATTCCATATAGGATGATATTTAATTTACAATTGTTACGGGCCGCCATTGGGAATGGGGCTCAAAATATTCCCACAACAGCGCGGAGACATTGCGGGCCAGTTCCCAGGCTTCGTTATCCGACACCCATCGCTGATCCTTATTGTTTTTGGTAGCCACATAAAAAACATAGTCGCCATGGGGTGCATTTACCAGCACGACTTCCGAACGCGAGTCATCCACCATACCCTGCTTGGAGGCAGTTTGTATATAAGGGGGAATCCGGGAAAGCGCATACTCATCCCAAAATGTATGGGTCATGATCCGGTACATGGTCTGGCTGGCTTCCCGGCTGACGACCTCTTCATTGCGGATCATGGTCACCAGGCGGGCCATCTCCCGGGGAGTAGTCTGGCCCCATCCATACAGTTGCCTGTTCGGTTCCCGGCCGGGGGTCCTGGAGTTGACCCGGGTATCGTGAAAGCCATGTGTTTCCAGCCAGGCGTTGATGGCGGTGCCCCCACCTGCCAGTTTCTCGCACCAGACGGCTGCGGCATTATCGCTGTGGGTGATCATAAGGGTAAGGGCGGTACGCAGATCAGTGGGGGTGCTGTCTTTAAAGAACTGCATCAGGCCAGAGCCTTTTTTCGCCATGGAGTCCCGGTAGATCAAAGGTTGACGGTATTTCAGCTCCCCCTCTCTGATCTTATCGAAGACACCTACCAGAATGGGCACTTTGACAATGCTGGCGGTGGGGAAGATGGTATCGGCATTGATGGCAGCCTCTTTGCCTGTCTTTATATTACGGACATAGATACCCGCCACGCCGTGAAAGGTGTCGGTGAGGGTACGCAGTTTTTCTTCCAGTCTTCGGTCCGGTCTGTCCTGTGCATGAGCGGGTTGTTGTCCAAAGGAGAGGAATGCCAGGACAAGGATAAGAGTGGATGACCGGCCAATCTTTTTTGAGTGTAGAAGCATGAGGCGAAAAATGATTATCGGCAAATAAAGCATTTTTTGCTCGTATTTATCCGTATTTTGATAACAAACGTCGTCTCATGCCCCTGCTCAGAATACTGCTGTTCCTGCTATTGTCAACCGGCCTGCTGGCTGGCCCTGCCCATGCCCAATTGTCTCTGAATGCCTTCGCCCTGACGGATGCTACCCTTATCGACGCCAGACATCCCAATCCCTTGCCCCATCAGACCGTCCTTATCAAAGGCAACAGGATCGATGCGATCTTTCCGGATGGCAGCAGGCCCTTAGGGGATTCTATCACCGTATTTCCACTGAAGGGGAAATTTCTTATTCCGGGTCTGATCGATACCCATGTACACCTGGCCACGGATCCTTCCGATGTGGACAATCGCGCCTCCACGCTGAGGGTGCTCAACACCATGCTGTATTCAGGCATTACTTCCGTCCGGGATATGGCCGGTGATGCAAGGACGCTGGCGGGTCTGTCCCGCGACGCGCTGACGGGCGACATCCTTTCTCCGGATATTTATTTTTCGGCACTGATGGCCGGTCCTTCTTTTTTCGACGATCCGAGAACGATAGCCACGGCCAAAGGAGGTATTGCCGGACAGATGCCCTATATGCGGGCCGTCACCGACTCAACCGACCTGGTGCTGGCAGTAGCCGGGGCAAAGGGTACCGGGGCTACCGGGATCAAACTATATGCCCAATTGTCGGGACCACTGGTCGTCCGCATCGTTGCCGAAGCCAAACGGCAGGGGCTGCTGGTCTGGGGACATGCCTGGTTATCTCCCGCCAAACCATCCGATCTTATCAAGGCAGGCGTCAGTTCTATTTCGCATGCTCCTTTATTAATTCGCGAGCTGCTCGACAGCATTCCTGCCTCCTGGAAGAAACCAGGTCACCCGGATAAATTCTGGGACGACAACATCCCGGCCGCAACGTCGCTATTCCAATCCATGAAAGAGCATAATACTATCCTGGATGCCACCCTGACTACGTATAATAAATGGGGTCGTGAAAATCCGGCGTACCAATATAATTACGAGATCGCCAAAATAATGACGGCAAGGGCTTACAAAGCCGGTGTCAGGATCTGCGCCGGTACGGATGATGACCAGGATAGCCTCGTACAGCGGGAGATGCACCTGCTGGTGAAGGATGCCGGGTTTTCCCCATTCGATGCGTTGATAGCGGCTACCCGGAATGGAGCGGAAGCCCTGGGCATCGATGGCAAATGCGGCACCATCGAGGTGGGCAAGGCAGCAGACCTGGTTGTACTGGATAGGAATCCGCTGGATAATATCGATAATGTAAAAACCGTATCCCTGGTGATAAAAGGGGGAAGGGCGTTTAAAAAACCATGAACAAACCTATTTGCCTCTCATTTTGGATCCTGATCCTGCTCAGTTCCAGTAGGGCACAAAACCTCCCCAACCGGGTGGACGGCGATTATTTTATTTCCAGTTTCCCTTTCCAATGCGGAACCGCTTCCCTGCAAGTGCTGAAGCTCCACTATACCACCCTGGGGACACCGGTAAAAGATAAAAAGGGCCGTGTCACCAATGCCGTTCTAATTTTGCATGGCACAGGCAGTCAAGGCGGGGCTTTTCTGGGCCCCTCTTTCGGGGGAGAGCTGTTCGGACCGGGGCAATTG